>JBMDXR010000094.1:0-2461 GCA_048594925.1 Gaiellaceae bacterium | reverse complement strand
TGCCGTCCACCGGCTGGACGCGCACTCGGGCGCTCGCCGCATGCGCGTACTTCGCGACGTTCGCGAGCGCTTCCGCGACGACGTAGTAGGCGGCTGCCTCGACGTGCTCGGGAAGGTGATCGCCCCCGGCGAGGGCGAGATCCACCGGAACGGTGGTTCGCAGAGCCAGCTCGTCGATTGCTGCGAAGAGCCCACGTTCGCTGAGAATCGCGGGATGAATCCCGTGACTGAGCTCACGGAGCTCCTCGAGCGCGACCAATAGCTCCTGTCGGGCCTCGCGAAAGATCGCATCGGCAGCGACCGGATCTCTCGGGAACTTCGTCTCCGCCAGGCCTAGAGTCATCGCGATCGCGACCAGCCTTTGCTGGGCGCCGTCGTGAAGGTTTCGCTCGATCCGGCGTCGCTCCACGTCGGCTGCCTCGACGAGCCGAGCGCGCGACTCTCGCAGGTCCTCCAGCTTGGCCCTCAGCTCCGCTTGCAGCCGAGCGTTCTCGAGCGCCAACGCAGCTGCCGCACAGACCGACTGCACGAGCTCCGGCTCGTGAACGAGAGCGGGATCGTGGACGAGCGCGGCGACCCTGCGACCGTCGTGCTCGGCAACCGACACCGCCCTCGAATCGCCCGTGGCCGGCAGCTCGAACGGCCGGCCGTCGACATCGACGTAGCGACTTGCGTCCGGGAGCCAAAAGGCCAGCGCCAGCGAGGGGTCGCGCAGCGCGCGCGCGAGCGCATCTCGGAGGTCGCCGGGGGCAGTCGTCTCGCCGAGCTCGACAACCAGCTCGGCCACGGCCGAGCGGGCCAGCCGCGCGCGCAGCAGGCCGACGAGAATGCCGAGGGCGACGCCGACGAGAGTGAGATCGAGCAACGCCATGGAGATGTCGCCGAGCGGATTCCCGACGGCCTCCTCCACGAGCGTCAGGAGGAGGAAGACGAACCCTGCCGCCCCCGACCAGAGTACGGGCGCCAGCGCGGTGCGCATCAGCGGGGTCGCGCGCGCCCAGCGCCTCGCGAGGATCACGATGACCAGTGGGACGAGGAGAAGGATGAGTGCGGTCTGCACACGCTGGACCGCACGGGCCGCCTGCGAGCTCTCTGCGAGCGCCACGCCGCCGATCGGGTCGCCGTCTCCACCCAGGACGAGCCACGCGAGATCCAGGGGCACCACGAACAGGGCTCCGAGCAGGACCCATCGGCCGAGAGCGCTGTCCAGGCGTCCGCTCGGGAAAACGAGCAGCACGTACGCGACGGCGATCCAGAAGCCGTCGTGCAGGAGATGCCCGACCGCGAAGAGAACCGGCTCGTCGGATCCCGTGCAGAACTCGGCTCCCAGCCGCATGAAGCCGGCGAGGACCATGACTGGACCGATCGAGTTGTCCGGCCATCGGCACGCCGCGCGCGAGACGCAGCGTGACCACGCAACGAGCCCGCTCGCCACGAACGACCACCCGATCGAGATGCCGAGAACTGCGTCGAGCATGCTCTCGTTGCCCTCGCGCGCCACCACGATCAGCACGGCGATGCCCGTGACCAGCGCAAGCAGCGCCAGAGCGGTCCGACCACGCGTCATCGTTCGCTCCCGATCCGGATGATCGTGAGCTTCGATACGAGACCGCGGAGCCCACATCGGTGGCCGCGCGGAATCTCCTCGGTAGTTCCTACCGATCACCGGTCGCTCTCGCCCTGCAACTCGGGCCCGGGCGGTTCACGCTAAGCGTGGGCCGCCGCTGTCGTCCGATATTCGCTGCGCCGGTAGACGAGGAGCGCGATCATCGCGAGCATCGAGGCGTTCATGTACGGCCCGGACAGGCTGCCGGTGATCACGTTGCCGAGATCGAGCGCTGCGAGAGGAAGCGCGGGCGCGATCATCACCACCGCCATCTCGCTCGCGCTGCGCCACGAATGACCGCGGTAGAGCATCCAGGCGACCATCGGCGCAGTCATGGCGAACGCCATGACGACGAGGTACGCAAGGGCGTGCTGCCTCCGAGCCTCGTCCGCGCTCACGCCGAGGGCGAGCGCGAAGAGGAACGCGCCGAACATCATCCCGACGTGCATCGAGACGAGCATCTCGACGACGTGCCGGACGAAGTACAACCTGGCCCAGAGCCTGCGCGGCGAACGGATCTGTGCAAGCGGTGCGCTCATGTGCTGGTGAACCTCCAAATCGGGTGACGTGGGTGCATTCACAGCCCGAGTGTCGGCCCCGCGGCTTCGGCGCACCAGCCGGGAGGCAGGAGACTTCTGGTACGGCTCGTCGTGGTTGTGATAGGTGAGGGCAGCCGGTATGCGACATTGGTCGGGCGGGAGAGATGGACGAGGCTGAGTTCCTGGATCGGACACGTCGCGTGGCCGAGGCGTTTCGGCCGGCGGCGCCGATCGACCGTCGTGAGCTCTTCGCCGGACGGGCCGAGCAGATCGCCGACCTCTTCTCGGTCGTCGCGCAGCCCGGCCAGCACGCAGT
>JBMDXR010000093.1:0-8752 GCA_048594925.1 Gaiellaceae bacterium | reverse complement strand
GGACCAGGTGCTCGAGGTCGCGATCGCGCTCGCCGGGTTCACGGTCGGGGAGGCCGAGGGGTTGCGCCGCGCGATGAGCCGGAAGCGCAGCCACGACGCGCTCGAGGCTTACCGTGGCCGCTTCGTCACGGGCGCCGCCGAGAAGGGGGTTCCCGCGGAGGTCGCGGACACGGTCTTCGACAAGCTCGTCGGCTTCTCGGGCTTCGGCTTTCCGAAGGCGCACGCAGCCGCGTTCGGGCTCCTCGCGTACCAGTCGACGTGGCTGCGCCACTACCATCCGGCAGAGTTCCTGTGCGCGCTCCTGAACGAGCAGCCGATGGGCTTCTACCCGCCGGCGACGCTCGTTCGCGACGCGCAGCGACACGGGGTGGAGATCCTTCCGATCGACGTCAATCTGAGTCAGGCGAGATGCGTCGTCGACCCTTGTGACACTGTGTCACAAGGCTCGAGACCACGCGGTCGGATCGGCCTGAACTACATCTCCTCGATCGGGAAGGCTGAGGCGGAGGCGCTCGTGGCGGAGCGCGACGTCGGCGGGCCGTTCGCCGACGTCGCAGACCTCGCGCGCCGGTCGCAGCTCTCCTACGACGGCCTCGAGGCGCTCGTGAACGGAGGCGCCTGCGACGGTTTCTGGCGTCCGCGGCGCGAGCTCCTCTGGGAACTCGGGCTCGTCTTTCGCGCGCAGACGGTGCCCGGGACGGAGGGGGAGATGAAGCAGCTACCGCTCGAGCTCGATCCGACGACCGAGACGCCGGCACTCCGCGACCTCACGCGCTGGGAGCGCATGCTCGCGGACTACCGCCACACGAGCATGTCCATCGAGACGCACCCGCTCTCGCTCCTGCGCGCCCACCTTCCGGAGGGCACGCTGTCGAGCGCGGAGCTCCACGAGCAGCGCCACGGGAGGCAGGTCGCGTTCGCAGGGATGACGGTCGCACGACAGCGGCCGTCGACCGCCAACGGGATCGTCTTCATGCTCCTCGAGGACGAGCACGGTCAGGTGAACCTCATCGTTCCATCGGCCGTCTACGAGCGGCATCGGGCGACCGTGAGGGCGGAGCCGCTGGTCCTCGCCCGCGGCCGCTACGAGCGTGTGGGGGAGAACCGGAACGTGCTCGTGTCGTCGCTCGAATCGCTGGGCCCGCTCGCGCGCCGGGTCGCGAGGGACGCCACGGTCTGGGAATCGCTACCCCGCCCGCACTCCTTCGGCCGCCGCTGAGGCTCGACTGCCGGGTCGCCGGTCAGCGGCTGGTGTCCACAACGCAGAAGCGGTTGCCCTCGGGTCGGCAAGGATGACGTAGTCCGCGTCCGCGGGCCCGTTCGTTCGGTCGCCGGCGAGTTGACGAACTGGCGGCGCGGCGGGAACCTTAACCTTCTCGCGTGACCGAGGTCCGCTTCGCGCGCAGCGGCGACATCGACATCGCGTATCGCGTCGTCGGAGAGGGCCCCGTCGACCTCGTCTACGTGGAAGGGGCGTACACGCACCTCGAGATCGCGTGGGAGCTTCCGCAGTACCGCCGGTGGTGCGAGCGGCTCGCCGAGTTCACGCGGCTCATCGTCTTCGACAAGAGGGGCATGGGGATGTCGGACCGCGTTCCTGGAGCGACGACGCTCGAAGAGCGCATGGACGACATCCGTGCCGTGATGGACGCGGTGGGGAGTGAGCGGGCGGCCGTCATGGGAGAGTCCGAAGGCGGACCGCTCGCGATGCTGTTCGCCGCAGCACATCCCGAGCGCACGGTCGGCCTGGTTCTACAGGGCGCGGAGGTGCGCGAGCGAAAGGACGACGACTGGCCGTGGGGCGAGTCGACGGACATGGAAGCGGAGGAGTACTACGCCAGGCTTCCCGAACGCTGGGGGAAGGGCCTCGCCTTCCAGCACCTCGTGCCCAGCGTGGGCGACGTCGAGTGGGGGCGCGCGTGGATGGGTCGGCTTGCGGTAAACGCTGCGACACCGGCCGCCTGGGAGGCGTTCGCGCGCATGGCGCACGACATCGACGTCAGGCACGTCGCGCCGGCGATCAACGTCCCGACGTTGATCGTCCACGCGGTCGACGACCAGGTGTGCCACGTCGAGAACGCTCGCTTCCTCGCCCGCACGATCCAAGGGGCGAAGTACGTCGAACTGCCCGGGGGCGATCACGTGCCGTGGTTCGATCCCGAGAGGACGCTGGCCGAGATCCGTGAGTTCCTGACGGGGCGCCGGGAGGCGGCGGCGCACGACCGGGTGCTTGCGACTGTGCTCTTCACCGATGTGGTCGGCTCCACCGCACGGGCGGCGGAGCTGGGAGATCGCCGCTGGAGCGACCTCCTCGAGCAGCATCACGCGTCCGTCCGTCGGGAGCTCGCTCGCTTCGACGGGCAAGAGGTCGACACGGCCGGCGACGGCTTCTTCGCGACGTTCGACGGCCCGGCGAGGGCGATCCGGTGTGCCGAGGCGATCGTCGACGCGGTCCGCCCACTCGGGCTGGAAGTCCGCGCCGGGCTCCATACGGGAGAGGTCGAGCTCGCCGACGGGAAGGTCGCGGGAATCGCGGTCAACATCGGCGCCCGTGTCGCGGCGCAGGCCGAGGGCGGCGAAGTGCTCGTCTCCGGCACGGTAACGGACCTCGTCGCGGGGTCCGGTCTCGAGTTCGAGGATCGCGGCGCCAGAGCACTCAAGGGCATCCCGGGCGAGTGGCGGCTCTTCGCCGTCGTTCGCTAGCGGGTGAGCGTGAACGCCGTCTCGACGATCCCGATGTGCGTGAACGCCTGCGGGAAGTTGCCGACGAGACGTTCGCGCTCGGGGTCGTACTCCTCCGCGATGAGACCGAGGTCGTTCCGCAGCCCGAGTAGCCGCTCGTAGAGGTCTACGGCCTCCGCGTGCCTTTCCTGCTGATGAAGCACCGCCGCGAGCCAGAAGGAGCACGGTAGGAACGCGCCTTCGCCGGGGGGCAGACCGTCCACGTCGGCGTTCTCCTCGTCGGCGCGGTAGCGCTCGACGAACCCCCCGCGAACGAGCTCCTCCTCGATCGCGCGAACGGTCCCGACGACCCGCTCGTCCGTTGCAGGCAGGAAGCCGACCAGCGGGATCAGGAGGCAGCTCGCGTCGAGGCGGTCCGACCCGAAAAACTGGACGAAGGCGCCACGCCCGGCGTTGTAGCCCTGGCTGAGGACTTCGTCCCGAATCGCCTTCCGTGCGGCCTTCCACCGATCGAGGGGCCCTTCGCGACCAAATCGTTCGATGGTCTTCACTGCCCGGTCGAATGCGACCCAGGCCATCACCTTCGAATGTGTGAAGTGACGGCGGGGCCCGCGTACCTCCCAGATGCCCTCGTCCGGCTCGCGCCACCCGGACTCGAGCCACTCGAAGATCTTTCCCGTGATCCGCCAGGCGTCGTCCGACGGTTCGAGACCCTGGCGACGACCCTGATAGAGGGCGTCGACGACCTCGCCGTACACGTCGAGCTGGAGCTGATTGGACGCGTCGTTCCCGACGCGGACCGGCCGGGACGCCTCGTAGCCGCGCAGCCACGGGAGCTCGAGCTCCGTGAGCCGTCGCTCCCCGGCGACGCCGTACATGATCTGGAGGTCCTCCGGCGAGCCGGCGATCGCTCGCAGGAGCCAGTCCCGCCATTCCCCCGCCTCCTCGACGTAGCCGGCGCGGATGAGCGCGAGCAGCGTGAGCGTCGCGTCGCGGAGCCAGCAAAAGCGGTAGTCCCAGTTGCGCACGCCGCCGATCCACTCGGGCAGCGACGTCGTCGGTGCGGCGACGATACCTCCCGTGGGCGCATAGGTGAGCGCCTTCAGCGTGAGCAGCGAGCGGTGGACGGCGTCGTGCCAGCGGCCAACGTACGTGCAGCGCTCGGCCCACTCCTCCCAGAAGGCGACCGTACGCTCGAGCGCGTCCTCGGGCTCGATCGGATCGGGAGGGACCTCGCTCGAGGGGAACCACCGGAGGACGAACGGGACGCGGTCGCCCTCGCCCACCACGAACGACGCGACGGTCCGCAGGTCGCGACCCTCGTGCTCGACGGGTGTTCGGAGCGACACGGCATCGGGCCCTGCGATGGCGATCAGTGTTCCCTCGACCGTGCGCACCCACGGCACGATGCTCCCGTAATCGAAGCGGATGACGAGCTCCATCCGCATCTCTACCCGCCCGCGGACGCCTTCCACGATGCGAACGAGATCGGGCAATGTGTCACGCGGCGGCATGAAGTCGATCAGGCGGACCGCGCCGTCCGCTGTCTCCAGCTCCGTCTCGAGCACAAGCGTGTCGCCATGGTACGAGCGCCCGGACGAGCGGAACTCGCCCGCGGGCTGAATCGTCCAGTGCCCGTTGTCAGCGTGACCGAGCAGCGCAGCGAACAGCGCCCCCGAGTCGAAGCGCGGAAGGCACAGCCAGTCGATCGATCCGTCGCGGCTCACGAGTGCCGCCGTTTCGAGGTCCCCGATGAGGCCGTAGTCCTCGATGCGTGCCATCAGCCCTCCTCGAGGAACGACGCGTAGCGCCCGAAGCGCTTGAGCGCGGCCCGGTCGAACGCGGCGCGGTACGCCTCGGCCGCGGCGTCGTCGAGCGACGACGCGTAGGTCTCGCGGATGTCGTGGAGCCGCTCGCCGATCGCGTCGACGAGCAGCTGGTAGTCCCCGTACAGCTCCTCGGTCTCGGCGGCGTCGGCGTTCGTCCAGGCGGCCTCGGCGTCGCCCGCCTCGCGCAGCAAGACCGCCTCGTCGGCCTCGAAGAACGCGAGCTGGCGTTCGATGAGATCGTGGAAGCGGCCACGCCGGAACATCACGCGATCTCGCGGTAGAGGTCGAGATGCGCCGCGGCAGCCGCGTCCCACGTCAGCTCCCCCCGGGCCAGCTCCGCTCCGCGCCGGGCCGCGGCGAGAGTGTCCGGGTCGCCGAGGAGGCGGCGCAGAGCCGCGGCCATCGCGTCGGCGTCGCCCGGCGGCACGACGGCGCCGGCGCCGAAGCGCCCGACGACCTCGCCGAGCCCGCCGATGTCGTAGACGATCGCCGGGACGCCCGCTCCGAGCACCTGCAAGAGCGCGCCGGAGACGTCGATCTCCGCGCGGTACGGAAAGAGTCCGACGGTGGCCTCGGACAGCGCTCGGCGAAGCTCGGCATCCGGCAGGTAGCCGAGGCGCCACTCGGCGCGCTCGCCTGCGGTGTGCTTCAAGCCGCGGAGGGGGACGCGCGGGTCGCCGACGACGAGAAGCCGAGCGCCGTCGACCGCCAGCACCGCCTCGACTGCGTCCTCGGTTCCCTTGTACGGCCGGATGAGCCCGAGGCAGAGGGCCGTTCTCCCGTCGTCGGCGCGCTCCACCGCGGAGCGAAACACGGGGTGATCGATCACGCGGAGCTTCGACCCCGGCACCCCGAAGTCCGCGAGCTGAGACCGGCCTCGCTGCGAGTGGACGAGGATGCGCTCGAAGCGCTCGAACAGCGTCCGCCAGAGCGCGGTTTTCGACGCCGTGCGCCGCGGGATGATGTCGTGAGCCGTGAAGACGGCCGGGCTCCTCGGCCGAAAGAGCCAGCGATCCAGCTCGGGTGCACCGAGCCACTGGACGTGGAGCACGTCCGGCTTCGCCGCTGCGAACCGCGCCATGCCGAGCGGATGCTCGAGTGCTTTCACGGCGAGTCGCAGGCGCGTTCCCCCCATCCGCGACGACAGCGGATAGAACCACTCGCTCGCCTGGTAGCCGTTGGGTGCCGCGATGGATCCGAACCGGAACCGCGAGGTGACGAGCTCGACGTCGGCGCCTGCCTGCGCGAGCGCCGCAGCCAGCGATCGGTCGTACGGAGGCGTATACGCGGGCGGGTCGGCGATGACGACGCGCATTGCCTCCGAACCTTAAGGTTCCCGCCCGTGACCTTCGAGGAGGCCCGCGGCCGGTTCCCCGTGCTCGAGCGGTTCGCGTACCTCCAGGCAGGGAGCGTCGGACCGCTCGCCCGGACGACGATCGCCGCCATGCAGGCGGAGGAGGAACGAGGACTGGACGAGGGACGTGGGAGCCGCGCGCAGTTCGACCGGCTCCTCGAGCTACGGGAGGAGCTGCGCTCGGACGTCGCCTGCCTCGTCGGCGTCGCCTCCGAGCGAGTCGCGCTTACTGCCTCGACCACCGACGGCTGCAACATCGTGCTGGCGGGGCTCGATCTCCGCGAGGGCGACGAGGTCATCACGACGACCGACGAGCACTTCGGGCTGCTCGGGCCGCTTCACGCGTCGCGCGCGAAGGTCGTCGTCGTCGAGCCGGATCCGGAGCGGATCGTCGCGGCCGTTACGCCTCGCACGCGACTCCTCGCGCTCTCCCACGTCCTGTGGACGACCGGCGCCGTCCTTCCGGTGGACGAGCTGCGCGGAGCTACCGGACTCCCGATCCTCGTGGACGGCGCGCAGTCCGTCGGGGCGATGCCGGTCGACGCAGCGGGCTTGGACTTCTACACCGTCTCGGGACAGAAGTGGCTCTGCGGCCCGGAGGGAACAGGTGCTCTGGTCGTGGCCGACCCCGACTCTCTGCGCGTCGCGCGGCCGAGCTTCCTGTCGCAGCAGAGCTACGGCCCTGACGGCGCCTTCGAGGCGAAGGAGGGTGCGGCGCGATTCGACCCGAACCTGCTTCCGACCGGCGCGACAGCGGGCCTCCTTGCCGCCGTGCGGTCCATCCCCGAGTGGGCGTACGTGCGAGCGGCGGAGATGGCCGAGCGGCTCCGGTCACGGCTGACCGACGCCGGCGGGGACGTGGTCGTTCCCGACAAGCGCGCGACGCTCGTCTCGTGGAAGGCTCCCGTCGACGAGTCTTCCGAGATCGTGTCCACGCTCGCGGAGGTAGGCGTCATCGTCCGTGACCTCCCGGGCCGCGGCCTCGTGCGCGCATCGGTCGGTTGGTGGACGAGCGACGACGACCTCGAGCGGCTCGTCGCGGGGGCTCGCGGTATGGAGAAAGGGAGGCGCCGATGAATACGCACCCGTTTGCCGTGACGCGACGAGAAGCCCAGGAGATCACGGAGACCCCATACGGGTCCGTCGGCGTCCTGCACGCGAGCGTGGACCTCAAAGCGTGGTGGATCTGGAAGGAAGACGAGGACGTCGATCCCGAGTGGAAGATCAACTCGCGTGACGACTTTCTGTGTGTCGTACAGGGTTCGCTCAAGCTGCAGCTCAAGGGCGAGGGCGAGGTCGTTCTCGCGGCCGGAGACGCGATCGTCATTCCTGCCCATACGCCGTTTCGCGGCTTCCGGTGGCCGCGCGATACGTCTGAGCCGTGTCTGTTCGTCGCCGTATCTCGCGGCGACGTCGAGACGACCAGCGAGCGCTCGGCGTAGAGCGTACGTTTCAGGCATGTGCTTCGATCTCGACTCCGCTCCACCGATTCCCGAGATCTCAGGTGCCGCGGTCTCGCATGACGATCTCGTCCTCGAGTCCGCAGACGGCAATCGGTTCGCGGCCTTCGACGCGACACCCGAGCAGCCCGCCCGTGTCGGCGTCGTGATCCTGCCCGACGTCCGCGGCCTCTACCGGTTCTACGAGGAGCTCGCGCTGCGCTTCGCAGAGCGCGGGTACGCGGCGATCGCGTTCGACTACTTCGGTCGGACGGCCGGCGTCGAGAAGCGTGGGGACGACTTCGAGTACATGCCGCACGTCCAGCAGACCACGAGTGACGGCCTCCAGGCGGACGTCGGTGCATGCGTCGCACACCTCCGCGGCGCCGGGTGCAAGGCGATCTTCACCGTGGGCTTCTGCTTCGGCGGCCGGAACTCGTGGTTTGCAGCTGCGTCCGGCCACGGTCTGGCGGGCGCGATCGGCTTCTACGGCCGGCCGGGTCCGGGAGCGGACGGCTCACCCGGGCCGATCCAGCGTGCCGGCGAGTTCGCCGCCCCGATCCTCGCGCTCCAGGGAGGTGACGACCCGGGCATTCCGGTAGAGGACTCGCTGGCCTTCGACGAGGCCCTCGATACCGCTGGCGTCGAGCACGGGGTCGTGATCTACCCGGGCGCACCTCACAGCTTCTTCGACCGCAAGTACGAGGAGTTCGCTGCCGACTCCGAGGACGCCTGGAACCGCGTGCTCGCGTTCCTCGAGCGCTACTCCTGAGCAGCGCCCGCGGCGGTCCTGAGCCCGAGCGCGCCCGCGATCGGCTGCAGCGCCGCAACGACGTTCGCGATGTGCTCGTCCAGCGTGAGCTCGAGGAGCTCGGCGCCCGCGTAGACCTCGTCGCGATGCACACCGGCCGCGAACGACGGCTGCTTGAGCTTCTTCTTCACCGATTTCGGCTCGAGGCCGTCGAGACCCGTGGGCCTGACGAGCCCACACGCGTGCACGAACCCCGAGAGCTCGTCGCAGGCGAAGAGCACCTTCTTGAGCTGGGTGTCGCGTGGCATCGCGAGGTGCTCGGCGTGGGAGAGGACCGCCTCGATCAGCTCCTCCGGATACCCCTCCTCGCGCAGGATCGGAGCGCCGTCCTGCGGATGCTTGTCGAGCGTCGGATGGATCTCGTAGTCGAAGTCGTGCAGGAGTGCGGTTGCTCGCCAGAGCTCCTCGTCCTCGCCGTAGAGACGTGCGTAGAAGCTCACGGACGCTTCGACGGCGAGCGCGTGCCGGATGAGCGCCTCGCTCGTCGTGTAGCGCATGAGGGTGTCCCACGCTTGCTCACGGGTCGGCCGCATGGCGCAGTACCATAGCCGCCGCCGTTGGACCCCCAGATCACTCAGAAGACCGTCGCGCCGTACGGGACCTGGGCCTCGCCGATCTCCGCGCAGATGGTCGCGGA
>JBMDXR010000092.1:0-24188 GCA_048594925.1 Gaiellaceae bacterium | reverse complement strand
GATCATGGAGGGGCGCCGGTGGAGCGAGGGCCTCCATCAGGCGATCGAGGCGAAGGAGGGCGTGCGCATCCGCGAGGAGAACGTCACGCTCGCGACGATCACGCTCCAGAACTACTTCCGCCTGTACGAGAAGCTCGCCGGGATGACCGGCACCGCGAAGACCGAGGAGAAGGAGTTCGTCGAGATCTACGACCTGCACGTCGTCGAGATCCCGACGAACGAGCCCGTCGCGCGCATGGACGAGAACGACTTCATCTTCAAGACGCCGGAGGCGAAGTTCGCCGCCGTGCTCGAGGACATCGTCGAGCGCCACGAGGAAGGGCAGCCCGTCCTCGTCGGCACGATCGCGGTCGAGACGTCGGAGTTCCTGTCGCAGCTGCTCAAGCGTCGCGGCGTCCCGCACAACGTTCTGAACGCGAAGGAGCACGAGCGCGAGGGCGAGATCATCAAGGACGCCGGCCAGAGAGGCGCCGTCACGATCGCGACGAACATGGCCGGCCGCGGCGTGGACATCAAGCTCGGCGAAGGCGTTCGCGAACTCGGCGGTCTCTACGTGCTCGGCACCGAGCGCCACGAGGCGCGGCGGATCGACAACCAGCTTCGCGGCCGCTCCGGGCGTCAGGGCGATCCCGGCGAGTCGCGCTTCTACCTCTCCGGGCAGGACGACCTCGTGCGGCTGTTCGCCGGCGACCGGATCTACAACATCATGAACCGCTTCAAGATCCCGGACGACCAACCCATGGAGGCGAAGATCCTCTCGAACCAGATCGAGAACGCGCAGAAGAAGGTCGAGGAGCAGAACTTCGTCGCGCGCAAGAACGTCCTGAAGTACGACGATGTGATGAACGCGCAGCGCGTCGTCATCTACGAGCAGCGCCGCCGCGTCCTCGAAGGCGAGGATCTCTCCGACGAGGTGCGCGAGTGGATCCGAGAGACAATCGAGGCCACCGTCGCGCAGTTCACCGACGCCGAGTACGCCGAGGAATGGGACCTCGAAGGTCTCGTGACTGCGATGCAGTCGCTCTACGACACGGACATCACCGTCGAAGAGTTGCGCGACGAGGTCGACGTCAAGGATCGCGAGGCGCTCCTCGAGGAGTTCGTGGACGACGCGCTCGAAACGTACGGCGAGCGCGCGCAGACCTTCGGCTCCGAGCTCGCCCGCGAGATCGAGCGCTACATCATTCTCCAGACCGTCGACCTGCGCTGGCGCGAGCATCTCGAGGCGATGGACTACCTGCGCGAGGGCGTACACCTTCGCGCTTTCGCGCAGAAGGACCCGCTCGTCGAGTACCGCGGCGAGGGGCACGCGATGTTCGAGGAGCTCGGCCAGACGATTCGCCAGGAGGTCGTGTTCACGCTCTTCCACGTGACCGTCGAGCCGCAGGAGCCGGCGCTCGAGCCGATGCAGGCGCGCGAGAGCCCACTTCAGTACGAGCACGAGACGGCGGCCGGAGCGGAAGCGATCGCTGCAGCCGGTGCCAGCGGCGCTGCGACCGCGCTCGCTGCACCACCGCCGTCTTCGTCAGGCTCGTTCGCGCAGGCGCCGGCCGTGAACGAGCACAAGGACATCGGCCGCAACGACCCGTGCTGGTGCGGGAGCGGCAAGAAGTTCAAGCGCTGCCACGGCGCGTAGCCGCACGGCCCAAGCTCAACTCGTCTCGGCCAGAGCGCCCCTCGCTCCGAGCCGCGGCACCACGGCGAGGACGGCTCCTGCTCCAAGCGCAAGCAGGTCCGGGAGGGAGTGCCAGCCACTCGGCATCGTCAGCTCGAAAGAGACGAAGCCCCACGCGATGAGCGCGTAGCCGACGGTCGCGCTCACGATTGCGCTCGGCTGCGTTCGGACGATCTCGCTCCTCACCGGGCGGTGAACGAGCCAGGCGACGAGCGCCGCGAGGACGAACGTCAGCGTGCCGACGAGGCAGTCGACGACGTAGTGGTTCCCGGTCCCGACGATCACGACGAAGACGAGCAGCGGATAGGCGAGGGTCGTCCATGCCAGCCACGAGCGGGGGAAGAGCCAGACTGCAGCCGCCGCCAGGAAGACGGCGAATCCGAAGTGCTGGCTGGCGGCGGCCGCGGTGACGTTGTGAAACAGCGCTCCCGTCGTGTTCGCGAGCTCGCCATCGGTCGGAGCCACGCCGAGCCCGAACTCCGGGAGCCAGTGCGGCGGCGCGAGCGGGAACAGTCCGATCACGAGCGCTGCGGGTACGAATGACAGGACAAACGTCGTACGAACGGCCGGATAGCGGTCGGGCGCGAGCAGCCGCGCCGCAGCGATGAAGCCGAACAGTACGGGGAGATGGACGTTTGCGTACAGCCACTCCAACGACGCGGACGCGTTCCATGCGGACGTCAGCTCGATCAGCGAGCCCTCGACGTCGAGCGAGAGCGCGCGCTCGACCCGAAGAACATCGTCTGCATGCGCGAGAGCCGTGCCGACGTTGCCCTCCAGCGGGATGCGAACGGCGTGCCAGGCGACGAGCACGGCGGCGACGACGAGCAGCTCGGACTCGACCGAATAGCACCGTCGCACCGCCCTGACCATGCACTGGGGATACCACCACATTCCGTCTTTCTCACGCGGCGGCAACCGTCGTGGTACACGAAGAGCAATGAGGAGGTCGAACGTCGTGTGGGGGCTGGTCGTCGGAGGGGCGGCGACGTTCGCCGCGCTCGGGGTCGCGCACACGCACGACCCGCTCTCGACTCTCGACAGCGACGTCGCGGACTGGGTCGCGGCAAGTCTTCCTCCCTTCGTGGAGTGGCTCGCGCGCCCGCCGTCGTGGATCGGTGGCTGGATCGGGCTGACGGCGCTCGGCGTCATGGCCGGTGTGCTGCTCGTCCGCGAGCGCGCGTGGCTCGACCTCGCGTTCTTCCTTACGGCGTTCGTCGGATCCCAGCTCGCCGTCGCCGTGTTGAAGGACGGCTTCGAGCGTCCGCGCCCTGCCGTCGCCTCCGCCGTTCCCCTTCCGGAGTCGTGGGCGTTTCCGAGTGGCCACGCCGCAGGGGGAGCCGCCAGTCTCGGTGCCGTCGCGATCCTCGTATCGGAACGGATCGCATCTGCGCGTGGCCGAATGTGGCTCTGGGTCGGGGTCGTTCTCGGAGGGCTCACGATTGGCCTGAGCCGCGTGGCGCTGAACGTCCACTATGTGACGGACGTCGTCGCGGGCTGGTGCTTCGGGCTCGCCTGGCTCGCGGCCTGCTTGCTGGCGCGCGACGGTGTTCGTGCCCGCCGTCGGTCGTCAGTCGTCTGAGTCCTTCAGGCAGAGCGCGGCCAAGTCGACGCCGGGGAATTGCGGCTGGTGCACGACGCATCCCAGGCGACGCGACACGAGCTCCGGAACCGCGCTGTAGGCGTACACGGCGAACAGCGACTTCGCCTCGATGCGTTTGGCGAGCGCCGACGCAGCGCGTTCCCGCTCCGGCGACGAGAGGCTGGCGATCCGGTTGATCTCAACCCCCTCCTTACGTGGGAGGAAGAACCGCCGCAGGTAGTCGACCGGGTCCGCGGTCTCGGCGTTCGCGCCGCCCCAGCCGATGTCCGCGCGAGCCGCTTTCGCCCGGACGCCGGCACCGTTGCTCGAGAAGTCGTCGTTCGTCAGCGGGAGCACGCGCACGGAGATGCCGATCGCGGCGAGTTGGGCTCGCACGGAGCGGACCCAGGCGGCCGCGTAGGGATCCGCCCTGGGGTCGAACGCAAGGAGGACCGCATGCCCTCTCCTGCCGCCGCTGATCCTGCGAGCCGCGCGAAGGTCCGGACTTACCGGATAGAGCGGCGTGCCGTCGAACCCCGGCGACTTCGGTGAATAGATGCGCGTGGCCGGCGTGCCGCCCTCGGTCGCCGCGAGCGCAGTGCGGTCGAGCGCATATTGGACCGCACGGCGCATTCGGATGGCTGCGAACAGCGGCCGATTCCGGTTGAACCACAGATACCGCGTCGCGGCGGAGCCGTCCGGCGTCATGCGGTAGCGGCTTCCGGCGGCGCGTGCGGCGTCGGTCTCCGCGGTCAGTGTCGGTCTCTGCGACTCGAGGAAGTAGTCGACGGTGCCTGCTTCGATGCCGGTGACCGCGTCTGCGGGCGAGACGTCGAGACGGAAGACGATCGCGTCCAGATGCTGCTCGCGTGTTCCGCCGTAGTTCGGATTGGGCCTGAGAACCGCGACCGAGTCCGTATGTGCGGCCAGGTAGTACGGCCCCGCCGATGCGACGGGCGTCTCGAGTCCCCAGGGAACGACCGGAGTGTCGACGGGTACGGCGCAGCTCAGCGCCGCGAGCCAGGGCAGCTCGGGGGCGGGCTTCAGAAGTCGGATCACGAGCTCGTCGGCTCGAGCGGTGACACCCGCGACGTGCAAGGTCTTGCCTGCGTGGTACGCCTCGGCTCCGACGATATTCGCGAGCAGAGGCGGGATCGACCCGAACGGGTCGATCTGCGGCGACAGGGCTCGCTCGATTGCGCGGCGGAACGACTCGGCCGTCACCTCCTCGCCCGACGGAGGCGAGAACCGGAAGCCCTTGCGGATCCTGAACGTGAACGTGCGACCTCCGTCGGAGACCTGTGGGAGGTCCTCCGCGACCTCTGCCACGAGCTGGCGCCCCTGCTCGCCCTCGGCGTCCGGGTAGTTCAGGAGCCTCGCGCACGTTGCCTGATGGAACTGGATCTGTGGTGCATCCCAGTTCGGGCCGGAGAACGCCGGGTCGGTGGTCGCGCCGCTGTCGAAGAGCGTCGGCGCCTTCCGCGCGACCCAGACGACGTCGCCGTCGAGATCCGCGGTGACGTCGTCCGCGCTCTCCTGGACGGCCGCTGCGAGCAGGCCGTGCTCGACGTCGACGTCCCTCACGCTGTGGCCGACTTCGTACGTCCGGGCCGCGTTCGTCGTAGCGTCGATCCTGACGACGGCCCCCGCCTCGCCGGCGGCGGCCCACAGCGCTCCCTCAGCGTACGTGACACCCTTGATCGCGGACGGCAGCTTGAAGCTCTGCACGAGGGTTCCGAGCGGCGTGACCTTCCAGACGAGGTTGTCGGGGCTCACCGCGACCCAGGCGTAGCCGCCGCCCGCGGCGATACAGCAGATGTTGCCCTGGAGCTCAGCGACCTTCGTCGACGCGTTCGTGCGGGCGTCGATCCGGCGCAGGTGCCCGGACGCCTCGCTCCCGACCCAGAGGACGCCGTCGGCGAACGCGAGGTGATCCGCGTCGCCGCCCAGCACTGGGAACCGATGCTGCATGCGCCCGGTCTCGACGTCGAGGCGCTCGACGAACGCGCCGGGATTATAGGCCCCGTGCCCGACCCAGACGGAGCCGGCCCCGACGGCGACGTCGTGCGTGAAGACCGTTCCGAGACCCTCGCGGGGGAGGGCGAACCGGTCGACGACGTCGTTGACCGCAGGATCGATACGGAGGAGTGTGGGCTCGTAGCGATCCGTGATCCAGACGGAGCCCTCACCGAAGGCGATCCCTCCCGGCTTCCGGATCCCGAGCCCGATCGTCGCGACGATCTCACCGGTCTCGGGTTCGATGCGGGTGAGCTGACCCTCGGAGGACACGCTCCAGAGCGAGTCTCCGCCGAAGCGCACCCCTACCGAATTCCGCGCGTCCGCTTCTCGAAGTAGCGCACCGGTGCGGGTCGACACGACGGCATTGGAGTCGGGCTCCGCGAGGGCCTGCGCACTCTCCGCGCCGCCTTGGGCGAGCCCCACGACGAGAGCAACCGCCGCACCGGCGAGCCCGAGCGCGCCGACCCCAGCGAGCGCGCGGCGCCGCCTCGTCAAAGCCGCCGGCCGAGGGAGAACAAGCGACGGATCCTGGCGGAGGATCGCCTGCTCCAGGTCACGCAGTCCCGTGCCCGGCTCGATCCCCAGCTCCTCTACGAATTGCCTTCGGAGATCGCTGTAGACGCGTAGTGCCTCCGCCTGCCTCCCGGACCGATAGAGGGCGAGCATGAGGTGGCCGCGGAGCCGCTCGCGGAGTGGGTGCTTCGCCGTCAGCGCCTCGAGCTCGGCTATGAGCGTTTCGTGGCGGCCGAGTACGAGCTCGGCGTCGATCCGCTCCTCGGTTGTGACGAGACGGAGCTCCTCGAGGCGGTCGATCTCCGGTCGGGCGAACGATTCGTACTGCAGGTCGGCGAGGGCGGGTCCCTTCCAGAGGGCTAGTGCATCCTCAAGGGCCTGAAGCGCGGCGTGCGGGTTTCCCGCGGCGTTGGCCGCCCGCCCTTCCGCGAGCAGCCGCCGGAACCGGTGGACGTCGATCTGTTCGGGCTCGAGCTCGAGGACGTACCCGCCACTCCTCGTCACAAGGAGCTCCTCGGGCTCGAACACCTTGCGGAGGCGCGAGACCTGCACATCGAGGCTGTGTCCGGCGGTACCCGGAGCCCGGTCAGGCCAGAGCGCGTCGATCAACCGGTCACGCGAGACAACCTCGTTCGCGTGCAGGAGGAGAAGCGCGGAGCGCACGCGGTTTTGCGCCGCCGAGCGCGATCGGGCGATCGTCCCGGCGGGCTTCGACAGGCCCGAGCAACCGGAACTCCATAGGTCTCCTTCGGCTTTGTTGCGGACGACGCTAGCACCGGCTTTGAAGACCGTCGAGAGCAGTTTGAGAGGCCGCTGTGAGGCGTGCGCGGCACCGTCTCGGCCATGACCAACCGAACTCGCGTCCGAAGGTACGTCGTCCGGGCGTGCGCCGCTGCAGGAGTGGCATGCGTGCTCCTCGCCGCGGTGCCGGGGGCGTAGCGCGCGGGTGGAAAGGAGGAACATGAACAAGCTGCTCGGTCTATTAGCTGTGTTCGCGGTGCTCGGAACCGCGGCGACGGCGAGCTGGGCGACCCCGCCTGGCAAGAACGGCGACATCGTGTTCAGGCGATACCTGGACCCCGGACGGAGGACCGGAGCGATCTTCACGATCCGTCCCGACGGGAGTCGTGTGAGACAGGTCACGCGGCCTCGGCGTGGCGTCATCGACCAGTTCCCGGACTGGTCGCCCGACGGGCGGACGATCGCCTTCCACCGGATGGTCCCGTGCGCGCCGGATGGGCCGAACAACGGTCTCGACGGCACGTGCGATCGCGTGTACACCGTTCGTCCCGACGGACAGGGCCTCAAGCAGCTCGTGCCTTGCAGCTTCGATGCCAGCAAGCCGTATCCCGATTCCTGCGTCGGCGTTCACACTCCCGCTTGGTCTCCGGACGGCGCGAAGATCGCGTTCACGTACAGCCTCGTGAACCGCGACTACACCGGCAGCTTCAACCTTCAGCGGGCGATATGGATCGTCGATACGGATGGACGAAATCGGCGACAGCTGACGCAGCTGACACCCGGAACCTCATGGGACGCGGGTCCTCAGTGGTCCCCTGACGGAATGAAGATCGTCTTCACCCGGGTTGACCTCGCGCGCAAACAGGATGCTGCATTCATCGTCGACGTCGGATCCGGCGACGTCTCCCAGGTCACGCCGTGGGCGTTGCACGCGGGTGGGGATCCGGACTGGTCGCCGGACGGGAGATGGATCGTGCTTACCGTGCGGGCACGAAGTGGCCTGGAGCTCGCTCACAAGGTGCATCCGGACGGCACCGGCCTGACCAACCTCGCCAAGCAGCAACCTCGCAAGTACCACTATCTCTCTTCCAGCTTCTCGCCTGACGGCAGACAAATCGTCTCAGCGCGACGGCTCGCGTCTGGAGACGCAGCAGCGGATCTCATCGTCATGAACGCTGACGGCTCGAACGTCCGGCAGATCACGACGACGACGCTCTGGGAGAGCTCCGTCGACTGGGGCCCTCGCTAGCCGTGCCACCACGAAGGAGATGACATGCGCACATACTTGACCATCGCGACGACAGCACTGCTCATCGCGGGCATCGCAGTCTCGATCGCGGTCGCAGCGCCGGCCGAGAAAGACACATTCGTCTCCGAATTCACGTTCGAGGACACATGGACGTGCGCTGGTACGACCATCGTCCAGTCGAACGTCGAGCGAGACACGATCATCGAGTTCGCGAACGGCGTCCTGCACATCCAACGTCACGGCCTCGCGACGCTCGAGGCAAACGACAAGACCCTGACGAGCAACTTCAGCGCGATGATCTTCCTCGACCTGAATCAACCGGTCGTCAGGGTCGCCGGAACCGTCTACAACATCCAGATTCCCGGCGCAGGGAACGTTCTCCTCGACGCCGGGAACATCGCAATCGACGAGTCGAGCAACCCACCGACGATCGTCCATCTCGCGGGGCCACACCAGCAGTTCACCGGCGACGTCGACGAGCTCTGCACGTACTTCGGAGCGCCGTAGGGCTCGGCGACTGGCGTACCGAGGCCGTCCTCTGACGACCTCGGTACCATCGCCGCGTGGCCGAGGTCGATACCAAGCCGCTCGACGAGCGGCTCGAGGAGATCGGGGCCCAGCTCGCCTGGGTCCGTGATTACCTTTGACCCCGACGCCCTAGCGCGCCGTCGCGAGGAGCTCGAGGACGCGATGGCGGCTCCGGGTTTCTGGGACGACCAGGCCGGCGCGGCGCGGATCTCCACCGAGCACTCGCGCCTGACGCGCAAGCTCGAGCGCTACGAGGCTCTCCAGTCCGAGTACGACGACGCCCGAGAGCTCCTGGAGCTCGGCGAGGACGAGTCTGCGATCGCCGAGATCGCGAGCTCGCTCGAGCGCGAGCTCGAGCGAGTCCAAGAGGATGCGCTCTTCACCGGGCAGTACGACGCGGGCGATGCGGTGCTCGAGATCCATGCGGGCACGGGCGGGACGGACGCCCAGGACTGGGCCGACATGCTCCTGCGCATGTACCTGCGGTGGATGTCCGACCGCGGGTTCGACGCGGAGGTGATCGAGGCGAGCCCGGGTGAGGAGGCGGGCCTCAAGTCGGCAACCGTCGTGGTCAAAGGCGAGAACGCGTACGGGACGCTCAAGGCGGAGCGGGGCGGCCATCGACTCGTGCGCCTGTCGCCGTTCGACTCGGCGCACCGGCGCCATACGGCCTTCGCGCAGGTCGTGGTTGCGCCGCTCCTCCCGGAGGATGACGAGATCGAGATCGACGAAGCGGATGTGCGCATCGACACGTACCGCTCGAGCGGCGCCGGCGGGCAGCATGTGAACAAGACCGACTCGGCGGTGAGGATCACCCACATCCCCACGGGCATCGTCGTCCAGTGTCAGAACGAGCGCTCTCAGACCTCGAACAAGGCGACGGCACTCCGCATCCTCCGCTCGCGGCTGGCGGAGCTCGAGGAGGAGAAGCGCGAAGCGGAGCTCGCGCGCGAGCGCGGTGCGGCGCAGGACATCGGCTTCGGGAGTCAAATCCGCTCGTACGTGCTGCACCCGTACCAGCTGGTGAAGGATCACCGGACCGATCACGAGGTAGGAAACGCGCAGTCAGTGCTCGACGGCGGACTCGACGGCTTCGTCCACGCCTATCTGCTCGCGAAAGCCGCGGGCCAGGTGCTCTAGATGCAGCGGAATTGTCGGCTACACTGGTGCGCCGAAACACCGGAGCAGCACGTGGGTGGGCTGTGTTGCCCCTTTCCCCGCTACCGGATGACGCCTCGACGACAGATCACGTGACGGCTCTCGCCGAACCCGATACGAACGTACAGCAGCAGCCGACGCGCGACGGGTCGAGCGGCTCGTCGATGATCGTGTTCGAGGACGTCAGGAAGGTCTACGAGACGAACCACGTGACGGCGCTCGACGGTGTCTCCTTCGTCATCGAGAAGGGCGAGTTTGTGTTCGTGGTCGGCGCCTCGGGTTCGGGTAAGTCCACGCTCATCCGCCTCTTGCTGAAGGAGGTCGAGCCGACCGACGGCAGGATCATCGTCGGCGGGCGCGACCTCGGTCGGCTCAAGGGGTCGAAGATCCCGCTCCTGCGCCGGAACCTCGGCTGTGTCTTCCAGGACTTCAAGCTCCTCCCGAACCGCACCGCTGCCGAGAACATCGGCTACGCGCTGCGCGTCCAGGGCGAGTCGAACTCGCAGATCCGGAAGAAGGTCCCCGAGGTCATGAACCTCGTCGGCCTCGCGCACAAGATGAACTCGCGTCCCGAGGAGCTCTCGGGCGGCGAGCAGCAGCGCGTCTCGATCGCCCGGGCGATGGTCAACCATCCGCCGCTCCTCGTCTGCGACGAGCCGACCGGGAACCTCGATCCCGACACGTCGGTCGGGATCATGCAGCTCCTCTACCGCATCAACCGCACGGGCACGACCATCCTCATGGTCACCCACGACCGCGAGATGGTCGACAAGATGCGCAAGCGTGTCATCGCGCTCGAGATGGGCAAGCTCGTGCGTGACGAGCGGCGTGGGGGATACGCCGAGGAATGACCCGCATCCGCACGCTCTTCGCCGAGGCGCTCCGGTCGATCGGCGCCAACGTCTCGACGACGGTGGCGTCCGCGCTCTCCGTGCTGATCGGGATGTTCCTCGTCGGCGTCTTCATCGGGCTCGGCACGTGGCTCGTCTCGTGGTCGGACGACAAGAAGCGCGAGCTCGCAGTGCACGTCTTCATCGCCGACTCGGCCAAGCAGAAGGAGATCAACGCGCTCCGCATCCACCTCGAGTCCGACCAGCGGGTCAAGCTCGGCGGCATCACCTTCATCTCGAAGGCGAAGGCGCTCGAGATCATGCGCAAGCGCAACCCGGAGCTGACCGAGAACCTCGCATCGAACCCGCTCCCGGCGTCGTTCGACGTCGTCCCGAAGCGCGGCGAGGACACGGAGGGGATCGCGCTCTCGGTCCAGAAGTCGAAGCTCGCCGCGGTCGACCAGGTGCGGTACGGGAAGGAGGTCTCGCAGCGCATCCTCGCGATCGCGCGAGCGATCCAGGTCGTCTTCCTCATCGCGGTGATCGTGCTCCTTGTCGCGTCGACGATTCTCATCGCGAACACGATCCGGCTCTCGATCTTCGCGCGCAGGCGCGAGATCGAGGTGATGAAGCTCGTCGGCGCGACGAACTGGTACGTCCGCGGCCCGTTCATGCTCGAAGGGGTGCTGACCGGTCTCGCCGGCTCCCTCGCAGCCGTGCTGTTGCTGTTCCTCGGGCGCGAGGTGGCGATCCCGCAGATCCTCGGTCACATCCAGGACGATCCGGACGTCCGCGCGCTCGCGTTCACGTGGACGGCGGCGGTGCTCGTGCTGGGCGGCCTCGCAATCGGGGCGCTCGGCTCCGGTCTGACGCTCCGCCGCTTCTTGCGCGTTTAGTTCGCTCTCACCGCCCGCGTTAGGGTTCTCGCGTGGCAGCCGCCGACCTCGAGCGGGGGCGCGAGGCCTATCGAGAGAGGGCGTGGAAGGACGCTCACAAGCACCTACTTTCGGCCGACCGGGCCTCCCGACTGTCGCCGGAGGATCTCGAGCTGCTCGCGACGGCTGCGTACATGCTCGGCCGCGATCACGAGTACGTGAGCGTTCTCGAGCGAGCTCACCACGCTTACCTCGAGGAAGGACAGCCGTTGCGAGCGGTCCGCTGCGCTGTTTGGTGCGGCCTGATCCTCGCCACGCGAGGCGAGCTGGGGCCCGGCGGCGCATGGATTGCTCGAGCGCAACGTCTGTTCGAGCGGGAGGGCTCCGACGCGGTGGAGCGTGGCTACCTCCTCATGCCGCTCGTCTTCAAGCACGAGGCTGCGGGGGATTTCGAGGAAGCAGCCGCGATCGCGGCTGAAGCCGCCACGATCGCAGAACGCTTCGGAGACTCCGACGGACTCTCGCTCGCGAGGCACGCACACGGGCACATGCTGATCAAGGCTGGCCGTGTGGCCGAAGGTCTCGCCGTGCTCGACGAGTCGATGCTCGCGGTGACAACAGGCGAGCTCTCGCCGATCGCGGCGGGCATCGTCTACTGCGGCGTGATCCTGGCCTGCCAGGAGGTATACGACGTCCGCCGCGCCAAGGAGTGGACGGCCGCTCTGACGCGATGGTGCGAGGGCCAGTCCGATCTCGTCGCCTTCACCGGAAGGTGTCTCGTCCATCGGGCAGAGATTCTCCAACTGAACGGTGCGTGGGGAGAGGCGCTCCAGGAGGCCGAGAGAGCCAGGCAACGTTTCATCGAAGCCGAGAATCTCGGTCGCGTCGGGCTCGCCCTATATCGGGAGGCAGAACTTCGGCGGCTGCTCGGGGAGTTCGGAGCAGCCGAGCAGGCGTATCGAGAGGCGAGCCGGAACGGCTGGGATCCACAGCCTGGACTCGCTCAGCTTCGCGTCGCGCAGGGTCGAGTCGACGCCGCGATGTCCGCGATCCAGCGCGCGCTCGACGAGAGCACGGAGCCGCTCACGCGAGCCGTACTGCTTCCTGCGTACGTCGAGATCGCGCTCGCGTCGGGTGACGTCGAAGCGGCCGGTCGCGCGTGCCTCGAGCTCGAAGGACTCGTGAAGCGATTCGAGAGCGCCATGCTCGGCGCGATGGCTGCCTACGCACGGGGCGCCGTGCATCTCGCAGAGGGGAATGCCACGGGAGCGCTCGGAGTCCTACGTCGCGGTGCGGATGTCTGGCAGCGCTTGGAGGCACCGTACGAGGTAGCGCGAACGCGTGAGCTGATCGGCGTCGCCTGCCGCGCTCTCGGTGACGAGGAAGCTGCGACCCTCGAGCTGGAAGCGGCACGCGAGGCGTACGAGCAGCTGGGCGCCGCCTCCGACGCAGCGCGACTCGGCTCGCGGATCGCGAGGCTGCACGGGCTCACACCGCGCGAGCTCGAGGTGCTTCGACTCGTTGCGTCCGGGCGGTCGAACCGCGAGATCGCTGCGGAGCTCGTCATCAGCGAGCACACGGTCGCGCGGCACGTCCAGAACATCTTCGCCAAGCTCGACGTCTCGTCACGCACGGCCGCCGTGTCGTTCGCCTTCGAGCACGAGCTCGTCTGACCACTCGCGTCGTGGTCAGAAATGACCACGACGGCGTTGCCGAAGTTGGTTGCTTCCAGCGAAGTCGTCGCTGCCTCGTCGTCCTACCGTCGTCGTATCGAGCACGAAAGGAGAGGACGATGACGACGGACGAGCATGTCGAGACGGTGATCATCGGTGGAGGGCAGGCGGGTTTGGCGGTCGGCTACCACCTCAAGAGCAAAGGGCGGCCGTTCGTCATCTTGGACGCCCAGGAGCGCGTCGGCGACTCCTGGCGCAAGCGCTGGCCGTCGCTGCGTCTCTACTCGCCTGCGACCGTGGACGGGCTCCCGGGCATGGCCTTTCCGGCTCCACGGCATTCATTCCCGAGCGGCTTGGAGATGGCCGATTACCTCGAGGCGTACGCGGCGCGTTTCGAGCTCCCTGTCCAGAGCGGGACCATGGTGAGCGCCGTCGAGAGAAACGGCGCCGGCTACGTCGTCAGCGCCGGGGAGCTGCAGCTCGGGGCAGACAACGTCGTCATCGCGACCGGCGTATTCCAGGGGCCGATGATCCCAGACTTCGCCCGCGAGCTCGATCCCGGCATCTCGCAGCTGCACTCCGCCCAGTACCGAAGCCCGGAGCAACTGCGGCCGGGGCGGGTGCTCGTGGTCGGCGCTGCTCATTCGGGTGGAGATATCGCCTACGAGGTCGCTCGGGCCGGCTTCCGCACGATCCTCTCGGGTCGCGACACGGGGCAGATTCCGGTCGACATCGAGAGCCGCCTTGCTCCGGTCGTATTCGCGCTGCTCAAGTTCGCGTGGACTCGCGTGCTGACGGTCTCCACCCCGCTAGGCCGCAAGGCCAAATCGGAGATCCGTACTCACGGAGGACCTCTGATCAGGATCAAGCGTGCCGACCTCGAGGCAGCCGGAGTGGAGCGCGTCTTCGAGAGGACAGTGGGAGCGGAAGCCGGCAGGCCCGTGCTCGCCGACGGCCGTGTGCTCGACGTCGAGAACGTGATCTGGTGCACGGGGTTCCGAAACGACTACTCGTGGATCAGCTTCCCGCTCCCGAAGGAGGACGATGGATACCCGGAGCAGCGCCACGGGGCGGTGTCGTCCGCGCCGGGCCTCTACTTCGTCGGGCTACCGTTCCTGCACTCGTTCGCGTCCATGCTGATCCTCGGCGCGGCGCGCGACGGAAAGCGCGTCGCACAGCACATCGTCTCGAGAGCCGAGAAGCAGCCCGTGCCGGTCGGCATGCCGGTCGCCGAGGCGGCGAGATGAGAGCCGCGCGGCGCCGCCGAGGCATCGAGCGAAGCCTCCTCGTCTGGAACGGTCGTGTCGGCAGCGTCGATACGCGAGATCAGAGCGCGGCGTCAGTCCGCGCCGGGCAGCGCGCACAGACGCCTCAGGACGATATGCTCACGCAGGACGAGAGGCGGGGTCGTCGCTCGGATCCTGCGCCCGAGTTCGGGCTGACTCGCTAGGTGCTCTGCCTCCTTCTCCAGTAGGTCTTGCGCCGTGTCGAAGTGTTGGAGGACATCGAAGTCGACCTCTGCCTCGAGCGCGTACAGACCCTCGGCGATCACCTGCTCGATTCCCGCCTCCGCGTTCGGCAGGTCACGATCGACGAACTCGGGCTCCCGGATCACTCCGACGACTCGTCCTTTGGCCTCGACCTGCTGCTCCGTCACCGGATGCAGATCGAGCATCGTCCCGCCCGGGACAAGCAACTCGTGAACGTGGCGTAGGGCGTGCACGACGCCCTCACCCTCGATTCATCACAACGACCAGGAGAAGAGCGCGAGGTCGAACCGTCTGCGCGGGACGTCGAGCTCGGCTGCGTCGGCAGCGGCGAACGTCACGGACTCGGCGAGATCGGCCGGCCGCGCAACAATCGCGCTCGCGATCCGCTCCTCGTCCGGGTCGACGGCCAAGACGGATCTAGCCTCGCGTGCGTAGCGAAACGTCAGACGACCGTCCCCGCAGCCGAGCTCGAGCACTCGGAGTCCCTTCATCGGAGCCAGGCGCCTCAGTGCCGCGATCTCGACGCCCTCCGGATCGACCACCCGGGCCATGGGCTCATCATGGCATCGGCCGCTACCGTGCGCCGATGGGCGCACAGCGTCTACCGAGGGCGGACAGCTCGCTCGGACGAGCAGGTACTACGCTTCTGCTCGGGTGACATGGTGGAACTTTCCAGCGTCACGCTGACGCTGCTCTTCTCGGACATCGAGGGATCCACCGAGCTGCTGAGCAAGCTCGGCCCAGGTCGGTACGCGGAGTTGCTCTCAGCGCATCGAGGGCTGATGCTCGAGGCGGTGCGATCGCACGGCGGGTCCGAAGTGGACACGCAGGGAGACTCGTTCTTCTGCGTATTCCCAACAGCCCGTGACGCGCTGAAGGCGTCAGCGGCGATTCAGCGCTCGCATGCCCATCACGCGTTTCCCGGAGCAGCTGTAGTGCGAGTGCGGATCGGTCTTCACACCGGCGAGCCGGTGCGTGCGGACGACCGCTACGTGGGCCTGGCAGTGCACCGCGCGGCGCGCATCATGGGTGCTGCCCGCGGCTAACGCCGACTGCAGAGGTCGCCGGTACCGTGCATCGATGCGTCAGCGCAGGCAACCACGAGGGCGTCAGAAGCGGCCGAGCCGTTCCGAGCGTGCACGCAGGCGTCCGGCTCAGGCCGTGCGGCAGGCCGAGCGGCGGATCACGGTCTCGCTTCCATCGCGACGGGTCGAGCCCGACCGCGTCGTCGCGCACCTCGGCCCGACGAACTCCGGGAAGACGCATGCCGCGCTGCAGGAGCTCGCGGAGAAGCGGTCCGGTGTATACGCGGGGCCGCTGCGGATGCTCGCGCAGGAGGCGCACCGTCGCCTCGGCGAGTGGATCGGCGCCGAGCACGTCGGTCTCGTCACCGGCGAGGAGCGGGTCAACGAGCGAGCACCGGTCATCTGCTCCACGGTCGAGATGGCTCCGCACGCCGGAGAGCTCCTCGTGCTAGACGAGGTGCAGTGGGCCGACGACACGGAGCGCGGCTCGGCGTGGACACGCCTCCTGCTCGCCGGCGACTACCGGGAAATCCTCCTCCTGGGCGCGCTCGACGCACTCCCGCTCGTCGAGCGGGCGTTCCCCGAGCACGAGCTGAAGGTCTTCGAGCGCAAGCTCCCGCTCGAGTGGATCGGCGAGCGGACGCTTCGCTCGCTGACGACCGGAACCGTCGTCGTCGCGTTCAGCCGGCGTGCGGTGCTCGCGCTGGCCGGCGAGGTGAACCGGACGCACCCGGGACGGGTCGCCGTCCTGTACGGAGCCATGCCGCTGTCGTCGCGGCGCGAGGAGATCGAGCGCTTCCTCTCCGGCGCGGCAGACGTCTGCGTTGCGACGGATGTCCTCGGGCACGGCGTCAATCTCCCTTGCGAAACGCTCCTGTTCGCGGAAACGAACAAGTTCGACGGCGAGGAGCGCCGCGATCTCCTGCCCTGGGAGATCGCGCAGATCGCGGGGCGCGCGGGCCGGTTCGGTCTGGTCGAGCGAGGGCACGTCGGCGTGCTCACCGGACTGGGGTGGGGGACGGCCGATCCGAGCCTTGTCGAGTCGGCGCTCGAGCCGCACGTCCCGCTTCCGGGCGGCTACCGCGGATACCGCGTCGTCGACGAGGCGCGCATCCGGCCGCAGCTCTCCGACCTCGGCGTGGAGGATCCCGTTCATCTCGATGCCGCCCTCGTGGCCTGGCACCGCGTGGCGCTTCGCGAGTGGGCGTACGAGAGCTGGCTCGCGGTCGAGTCGCTGCAGCCGCTGCGGCTGCGGCTGCAGGCGGTTCAGCGACGCCTCGTGGAGCGCGGCCGGCGCCTGTCCCTGGAGGACACGTGGAAGCTCGTCAACTCCCCCGTGGACGAGGACGGCCTCGAGCTGCTCGCGACGCTCGCGCTCGCGATCACCGGAGATCGCATCGCCCGCCCGCAGCTGACGTTCCTCCTCGACACCGCCCGCCTGCGCGGCGCCTCCCTGGAGGATGCCGAGCAGACGGGACGGGAGGCGAGCATTCTCCGCTGGTTCGCGCTCCAGTACCCGGGTGTCGGAGGCGTGACGATCGAGCGGGCTGCGGCGTTGGAGGAGGCAGCTGCGAAGCGTGTCGTTGCGCGACTCCGCGTCGAGGTCGAGTCGCCGACGATCGGCCGCTGCCGCTCTTGCGGCCGCTCGTGCGCTCCCTGGTTCCCGCTCTGCGACCGTTGCGCGGGGATCGCCGCACGGTCCTGATATGAACTTGCCCGTGACCGCCGAGGAGCTTCGTTCGATTCCACTGTTCGCCGGCGCCAGCGACGCGGCTCTGGAGAGGATCGCTGCCGCGGCCGGGGAGTTGACGTGCGAGGCGGGTCAGGTCGTCGCGCTCGAAGGCGATCCGGGCTCCGGGATGTTCGTGATCCTCGACGGGACCGCGCGGGTGGAGTGGCGTGGCGGGACGGTCGACCTCGGCAGCGGTGAGTTCTTCGGCGAGCTCACCCTGCTCGCTCCGGGAGGGACGCGTATCGCTCGCGTCCGCGCAGCGACAGCGATGCGGTGTCTCGCGATCCCGCGCGACGACGCGATCGCCCTCATCGAGTCCGAGCTGCCGGTCGCGCTCAAGATGCTGAAAGAGATCGCCCGGCGGTTCGCCTCGGCGCTTCCGGAGGACTAGTCATCCCTACACTCCGGCGGTGGCCAAGCCGACCGGAACGAAACTCATCGCCGAAAATCGCCGCGCCAGGCGCGACTACGAGCTGATCGAGCGCGTCGAGGCGGGTCTGGTCCTGACGGGAACCGAAGTGAAGTCCGCGCGCGACGGTCATGTCCAGATCGGACAGGCGTACGCGGATATCCGCGACGGCGAGGCGTGGCTGATCGGTGCGTCCATCCCTGAGTACGCCCAGGGTGGGCCGCTCGGACACCAACCCGACCGCGACCGCAAGCTCCTCCTCCATCGTGGCGAGATCGACTCCCTGTACGGGAAGGTGCGGGAGAAGGGCCTCACCCTCGTCCCCACACGCATGTACTTCAAGGACGGCCGCGTGAAGGTCGAGATCGCGCTGGCTCGCGGCCGTGAGCGTGCCGACAAGCGTCGCGTGGTCGCCGAGCGTGACATGCAGCGCGAGATCGAGCGCGCCCTGAAGCGCCGCCGCTAGGCAATCGGGTCACGTCCCGTCCCGGTAGCGCCCGGCTCTACGCCCGCCGCGTCGCCGCGAGGTCTTCGAGCTCCTGCCGGTCGATCAGATCTCCGGGTATCACCGCGACGCGGCAGCGCGTTTGCGCCCTGAGCGTGGCCGTTCGGGTCCCGCCCTCGAGCAACGCCTTCTCGCCGAGGATCGCGCCCGGCCCGATCTCGGCAACGTCCTCGCCGTCGATCTCCACGGCGAGCACGCCGTCGAGGACGAGGTAGAGCTCGTCGCCGGGTGCGCCCTGCTCGACGAGCGTCTCGTCGGGCTCGAGCGTACGCCGTTCCGGGATCATCTTGCCGGCCATGAGCTCGCGCGAGATCTCCCGCTCCAGCGCGCTCTCTGCGGCCGTGACGAACGCGTCGGACTCTTCGTCGCCCCATGGCGTTCGCTCGCCGTGCGCGCCCCGGTACCAGGCCTTGAAGTCGATCGTCCCGGACTTCGCGGCGAGGTTTCCGTCGTGGTCGTACACCCAGTGCCTGGGGAACGTGCTCGCTCCCACGAGCTCGTGCTCCGAGGAGCCGTCCGCCCGGATCGTGAGCGCGAGGGTCGTCCAGGCCGTCGCCGAGTGGATACGGACGAACGGCCTGCCGGTCACCCTGCGCGGAGCCGGGAACCCGGCGCGGCCCCCGACCGTCTGCACGAAGCGGACGGCGTTCTCGCGAACCTCGGGCTCCTGCCGCAGGACCTCGAAGGCGACGCCGGGAATCGTGATGTCAGTGAAACCGAGGCTGAACGTCGTCGAGCCGACGAGTCCCGTCCCCTCGTACTCGCGGCCGACGATCCTCCCGTCCTCCACCTCGATCCACGCGGCGAGGCGGTTTGCCTCGCGAAAGCGATCCTCGGCCCGCAGGCGCTCCAGGTCGCCTTCCTCCAGGCGATCAGGGGGCGGCGCGTCGTAGCGCGCGACCCCGAGTTCGAACGGAAGCTTCGGCATCCCCTCGATCGCGTCCGACGGGATCCACGAAATCGCCGTGACTGATGACTCGATGCGCATCTCGCACCCCCTCTCTCGACGGCTCCACGCTAGAGCATCCGGGCGGCGTTGCCTAGTGGCGGCTACCGGGTTCGAGTAGCGGAACGTCCGCCGCCGTATTACGCTCGAAGAACTTCGAGGGGAAAGGAGAGCCGATGCGACGAGTGGCGCTGACCGTCAACGGCTTACGCCACGAGCTCGAGATCGAGCCGCGCGAGCTCCTGGTCTTCGTCCTTCGCGAGCGTCTCGGTCTCACGGGAACGAACGTGGGCTGCGACACCTCCTCGTGCGGATCCTGCACGGTGCTCGTGACCGGCGAGTCCGTGAAGTCCTGCACGATGCTCGGCGTCCAGGCCGACGGGATGGAGATCACGACCATCGAGGGCCTCGCGCGAAACGGCGAGCTCCATCCGGTTCAGCAGGCGTTCCACGACCATCACGCGCTCCAGTGCGGCTACTGCACGCCCGGCATGGTGCTCGCGGCCGTGAGCCTGATCGAGAGCGGCGAGGCACGAGACGAGGAGTCGATCCGCCTCGGCCTCGAAGGCAACCTGTGCCGCTGCACCGGCTACCACAACATCGTCCGCGCGGTCGAGGCGGCTGCGGGGGTGGCGTCATGACTGCTGTCGACACAGCACCGGGATTCGTCGGAACCTCGGTCAAGCGCAGGGAGGATGGGTCGCTCCTCCGCGGACGGGGCACGTTCGTGGACAACCTCACGCTTCCCGGCACGGTCTACATGGCGCTCGTACGCAGCCCGTACCCGCACGCCCGCATCGCGAGCTTTAACCTCGACCAGGCGCGGGCAGCCGAAGGCGTTGTCGGCGTCTTCTCCGGCGCAGACCTTGTCGGCGACTGGGCGGGTGGCATGCCATGCGCATGGCCTGTCACCGAGGACATCAAGATGCCCCCGCACTACCCGCTCGCCACCGACGAGGCGCGGTACCAGGGCGACCCGGTAGCGGTCGTGGTCGCCGAGAGCCGGACACTCGCGAAGGACGCGGCGGAGCTCGTCGACGTCGAGTACGAGCCACTGCCCTCGATCTTCGACGTCGAGAAGGCGCTCGCGGACGGAGCGCCGCTCGTGCACTCCGACCTCGGGACGAACGAGTGCTACGTCTGGAAGCTGGATGCCGGCGACGCGCAAGCAGCGATCGACGCTGCCGACGTCGTCGTCACGCGCCGCTACTACCAGCCACGCCTGATCCCGAGCGCGATCGAGCCCAGGGGAGTGCTTGCGCAGGTCGGGCCCACGGGCGACGTCACGCTCTGGTCGGCGACGCAGACCCCGCACATCATCCGCTTCGCTCTGCAGCTGGTGCTCGGAATCCCGGAGTCGAAGATCCGAGTGATCGCGCCCGACGTCGGTGGCGGCTTCGGCTCGAAGATCCAGCTCTATGGCGAGGGTCCGATCGCGATCGCCGTCTCGCGTCGTCTCGGACGCCCCGTCAAATGGACGGAGGAGCGCGCCGAGAACTACGTCGGCACGATCCACGGCCGCGACGTCGTCCACGAGCTCACGTTCGCGGCGACGAAGGACGGCGACATAAGGGCCGTGAAGTCGGAGGCCTGGTGCTCGATGGGCGCGTACCTCGAGCTCGTCACGCCGGGCATCCCGCTCCTCGGCGCGTGGCTGTACTCGGGTCCGTACGAGATCCCGAACTACAGCGTCACCTTCACCGGCGTCTTCACGCACACGACGCCGACCGATGCGTACCGTGGCGCCGGCCGGCCCGAGGCGACGTACGTCCTCGAGCGGACGATGGACGCGCTCGCGCGGGAGCTCGACATGGATCGGCTCGAGCTGCGGCGGCGCAACTTCGTCTCCGAGTTCCCGCACACGATGGCGTCGGGGCTCACCATCGACTCGGGCGACTACCACGCGTCGCTCGAGCGACTCCTCGACCTCCTCGACCTCGACGCGATCCGCGCCGATCAGGCCGACCGGCGGGCCAGGGGAGACGTGAAGCAGATCGGCGTGGGCTTCTCGACCTACAACGAGATGTGCGGGCTTGCTCCCTCGCGCATTCTCGGGGCGATCCGCTATGCCGTGGGAGGGTGGGATGCGGCGACCGTCCGCTTCCATCCGCTCGGCTCCGTGCAGGTCATCACGGGGACGTCTCCGCACGGCCAGAGTCACGAGACGACGTTCGCCCAGGTCGTCGCCGACCAGCTCGGCGTGAACGTCGACGACGTCGAGGTGCTGCATGGTGACACCGCCGTGTCGCAGCTTGGCATGGACACGTATGGCAGTCGCTCGCTGGCCGTAGGTGGCATCGCTCTCTACCACGCGAGCCGGAAGGTGGTCGACAAGGCGCGCCGGATCGTCGCGCACCAGCTCGAGGTCGCCGAGGACGACCTCGAGTTCGCGGACGGAACCTTCAGCGTGAAGGGCTCGCCCGACCGGAACATGACGATCCAGGCCGCAGCGTTCGCGGCCCATGCGGCGCACGATCTCCCCGACGGCATGGAGCCGGGTCTCGAGGAGACGGCAACCTACGACCCGGGCAACTTCTCGTGGCCCGGTGGAGCCCACGCGGCGGTCGTCGAGGTCGACACGGAGACGGGCGACACGCGCCTCGTGCGCTACGTCGCCGTCGACGACGTCGGCAATCCGGTCAACCCGCAGATCATCGACGGCCAGGTTCACGGAGGAGTGACGCAGGGCGTCGCAGCCGCCCTCTACGAGGAGGGCGCCTACGACGAGGAAGGCAACCTGCTCACGACGACGATGACGACGTACCTCGTCCCCTCGGCGGCGGAGGTGCCGTCCTACGAAACCGACCGAACGGAGACGAGGGCGGACAACCCACTCGGGGTCAAGGGCGTGGGTGAGACGGGGACGATCGCGTCGGCTCCGGCGGTGATCAATGCCGTCGTGGACGCTCTCTCGCATCTCGGCGTCACCGACGTCCCGCTTCCGGCCACGCCCGAGCGAGTGTGGAAGGCGATCGAGGAGGTGAGATCGTGATTCCCGCCGCGTTCGACTACGTCGTCGCCGAGCATCCCGACCACGCGATCGAGCTGCTGGGAAGGCGGGACGACGCCAGGCTCCTCGCGGGCGGGCACTCGCTGCTACCCGCGATGAAGCTTCGTCTCGCGCGCCCCGCGCTCCTCGTCGACGTGGGCCGGATCGCGGCCCTCTCGTACGTGCAGGAGGAGGGCGACACGATCGCCATCGGTGCGTTGACCCGCCACAAGGACGTCGCGTCGGCGACGGCCCTGAGGGAGCATTGTCCGATCGTGTCGTTCACGGCCGGCCAGGTCGGCGACCCACAGGTGAGGCATCGCGGCACCATCGGCGGCTCGCTCGCACACGGCGATCCCGCCTCGGACCTCCCAGCCGTGATCCTGGCGCTGGGCGCCGAGCTCGTCGCTCGCGGGCCGGAGGGCGACCGGGCGATTCCGGCACGTGAGTTCTTCACCGGCGTCTTCCAGACGGCCCTGGCAGCCGACGAGATGCTCGTGGAGATCCGCGTGCCGAAGCTGGGCTCGGCGGGTTGGTCGTACACGAAGATGGGCCGCCGCGCCCAGGACTGGGCGACGGTTGCAGTGGCCGCAGTCGTCCACCGGAACGGCGCGATCGAAAGAGCCTCGATCGCGCTCACGAACATGGGCGCGACGCCGCTGCCCGCTACGGAGTCCGAGCACGCCCTCGTCAACGGAGCCTCGATCGAAGACGCCGCAGCACTTGCGGCGGAAGCCACGGAGCCGCCGTCGGATCACGCTGCGAGCTCCGACTTCCGTCGACACCTCGCACGTGTCCTCACACGGCGTGCCCTGGAGCAGGCAGCACGCTAGGCAGGCGAATGCCGAGGCCGCTCCGTCGCGGAGCGGCCTCGGCTGATGCTTCAGCTACCGAAGCGAGTACGTGTGTTGGGGCACCGGCACCGCATCGAGCACGGCCTGGAGCACGTCGTCCGGGTTCAGAGCCTCCTCGAGGATGAGCCGGTGGCGGAGGACGTACGGCGCCATCTCGCGCACGTCCTGCACCGTCACCGCGTTGCGTCCACTGAGCCGCGCATTCGCTCGCGCTGCGCTGGCCAGGTGGATGACGCCGCGGGAGCTCACGCCGAGGTCGACACCGGGGACGTCGCGCGTCTTGCGAGCGACGGCCACCATGTACCGGCCGACCTCCTCGGGGAGGTCGGTCGCGTCGAGCTCGTCCCGCGCACGGTCGAGGCCGACGACCCCGAGCAAGGGACGAACCTCGCCGAGCATGTCCGGCGCCACTCCTCTGTGCGGGAGATCCAGCATCTCGAACTCGCTCTCAGCGTCCGCGTATTCGAGCTGGAGCTTGAAGAGGAAGCGGTCCAGCTGTGACTCGGGGAGCTCGAACACGTCACGGTGCTCGTACGGGTTCTGCGTGGCGATGACGAGGAACGGGTCGGGGAGCTTGTGTGCCTTCCCCTCGACCGTCACCTGCCGCTCCTGCATGGCCTCGAGCAGCGCGGCCTGCGTGCGCGGGGGCGTGCGGTTGATCTCGTCGGCGAGGAGGACATTCGTGAAGACCGCGCCCGGGAAGAAGACCTGCTCTCCCATCTTGATCACGTTGGCGCCCATCAGCTCCGCTGGAGTCGTGTCCGGCGTGAACTGGATTCGCTTGAACTTCGCGCCGAGCATGTGCGCCGTCGCGCGCGCGAGCAGGGTCTTCGCGCTGCCGGGCGGGCCCTCGAGGAGCACGTGCCCTCGCGCGAGCGCGGCGACGAGCAAGAGCTCGACCGCGCGGTCCTGGCCGATCACGACTTTCGAGATCTCGACCTTCGCCCTCTCGCGCAGGTCGACGAGGCTCTCGTACGGCGCCTCCACCAGCAATGCCACGGATGTTCCCTCCCCAGTCGTCACGTTGATCGGCCGCAAGCTTAGCGCGGTCGGCGGAGTGTCCCAATCCGTTTTCCCGGCCGTGCCGTGCACGCACTATCAGTCCCCCGTCCGGGGGAGTCAATCCCTAGTCCGAGGGAGGCGTCGGGGACACGCTCGCACAGCGACCGCGAAGCGGTCGCCTTTAGGGATCCCCGCGCGATCGGATTCGCGCCACAGCGAATTCCGATCTGCGCTAGGGCAGGCCTAGTTGATCGGCGTGACGGGCGGTGGCACGGCTGTCGGAACACCCGCCATGGCGTCCATCAAAACGTGATCCGGGTTCGTGCCCTCGTTCACGACGAGCCGGTGGCGGAGCACGTACGGCGCCATCTCGCGGACGTCCTCGATGGTTGC
>JBMDXR010000091.1:0-3344 GCA_048594925.1 Gaiellaceae bacterium | reverse complement strand
CCGAGGACGAGCTCGTCGTCAGCGATCGGCAGGAGCAGCCGTTCCCGCTCGCTCACGCGCCTCCTTCAGCTTCTCCTTCAGCGGGTAGCCGTCGACCCGGTGGTAGTTGCGCTGCAGCTCGTCGACGAACTCCTCGACGTGCAGCACCGAGTCGCGCGGGACTACCCAGAGCGCGACCGACTCCCCGCGGCGCCCGTACTGCTCGCGCGCGTACGCCTCGGCGAAGTGCTCGTCGGGAGCGACGATCGAGCCGGCGTGCTGGAACGCCTGACCCTTCCGCTCCTGGCGGAACACTTCCCAGACGGCGGTCACGCCGCTTCGGCGAGGACGGTGCGCCGGACCCACTCGGTCTCCGCGCGCGTCGTCTCACGCAGCCCCAGCCGCTCCCGCGTCATCGGGCCGTGTCCGGTGACCACGTGTTTGAGCTCGTCCCAGTCGGGCTCGGTGAATTCCCAGACGCCGTCGTCGCGCCTCCGCAGTTTCGGGTCGGGAACGGTGAGCCCGAGCTCCCAGATCTGCGGGACGTAACCGTCGAGGAACTGCTGGCGCGCCTCCTCGTTGCCCTGGCTCTTGATCCGCCAGAGGTACATCGGATCCTCGTCCTTCGGGATCGGGTTCCCGTGGAACTGCATCAGCGGACCCCACCAACGGTTCAGCGCCTCCTGGACGAGCTCGCGCTGCTCGTCGGTGCCGTTCATCATCGTGAGGATCACGTCGCGGCCGTGGAGGATGTGGAACGACTCCTCCCAGCAGATCTTCTTCATGATCCGGGCGTACGGGGCGTACGAGCACTTGAGGAGTGCCTTCTGACTGATGATGGCCGCGGCGTCCACGAGCCACGCGATCACGCCGACGTCGCCCCACGTCTTCGTGGGGTAGTGGAAGACGTTGTGGAACTTCGACTTGCCCGAGATCAGGTCGGCGAGGCACTGCTCGCGCGGCTTGCCGAGGTCCTCGACGACGCGGTAGATCAGCTGCGCGTGGCCGACCTCGTCCTGCACCTTCGCCGTGAGCGCGAGCTTGCGCTGGAGCGTTGGCGCGCGGAGGATCCACTCCCGCTCGGGCAGCACGCCCATGAGCTCGGAGTTTCCGTGCATCTCGATGAACTTGACCAGCTTGGCCCGGTAGTCGTCGGGCATCGGGTCGTCGGTCTCGACCTGGCCGCCGGACTGGACGTAGTCGAGGAGCTCCTGCTCGGTCATTCGCCATCCTTCCGAACGATCGTTAGGGTCTGATCGTATCGTGTCCACCCGCAGGACGGAGCTAACCCGCGAGGCCGCGAGGCTCTTCGCCGAGCGCGGCTATCACGGCACGTCGATCGGCGACCTCGCCAAGGCGCTCGGCGTCCAGAAGGGCTCCCTCTACGCGCACATCGACTCGAAGCAAGACCTGCTCTACGAGGCGATGAGCGAGGGCGCCCGCGCATTCCACGCCGCGCTCGACGCGATCCCGGACGACCAGCCGGCGACCGATCGGATCAGGCTCGCGCTGCGGGCGCACCTGCGCGTCGTCGCGGAGCAGCTCGACGTGGCCACGGTCTTCATCCGGGAGTGGCGCTACCTCGAGGGCGATCGGGCGGCGGAGTTCCTCGCGGAGCGCCGGCGGTACGAGGAGCGCTTCCGGGCGCTCTTCCGGGAAGGACGCGAGCTCGGGGAGCTCCGGACCGACGTCGACGACCAGGCGGCCACGCTGCTCGTCCTGTCCGCGGCCAACTGGGCGTACACGTGGCTCCCTGCGGGCGCCGACACGGACGAGCTCGCCGACCGCTTCTACGCGATCCTGGTCGACGGGATCCGCGGGTACTCGACCCCCGTCCAACGCTGACGTGCGGAGGGGGCCGTCCGGCCCCCTCCGCGTGATTCGCGTTTCGCTGCTTCCTACTTGCCCTGGCCGCGTGGAGTCGCGACGGCCGCGAGCGCGTCGACGATTCCGTGGCCGTAGAAGCCGTTGAACTCCGGTGTGCCCTCACAGAGGGCGTTGAAGCTCGCCGGCCGCAGCTTGTCTGCGTAGCTGTGGAGCGGGGGATCCGGGCAGGGCGTGTCCGTAGCCGTGTCCTGAAGGATGTCCTGCACCGCGTGCGGATCCATCGTGATTCCGCCGCCGCGCTTGTCGCCGTACTTGGAGACGATCAGCGAGGCGACCCCGACGGCGTGCGGTGACGCCATCGACGTGCCCTGGATCCACTGGTAGTACGCGCACGTCCCCTTGCTGCAGTCGCGGACGACGAACGGCGTGTTGGGCGTCCCGTCCGGGTTGAGCTCGCCCGAGTCGCGGGCCACGTTCTCCGGGTAGGCGGCGAGGATCTGGTTCGGGATCCCGGCGAGGTTCCGCACCGCGGGCGGATCCGACGCCTTCCAGAGCGGGTCGTCACGGAAGAAGCCGCCCGGGGCCGCGACCGTCGTCTGCTCGAGGCCGTAGTTCGAGTAGTCGGCCTTGCGCTTAGACGGCCCGATCGACGAGATGCTCATCACGTTGTTGCCCTCGGTCGGGAGGACGAGGCAGCTGTTGTCGACGGTGCGGGTGTACGCGGCTCCCGGCGGGAAGTCCGGGCTGAGCGTGTCCGTCGTCGGCTTTCCGAGGTCGGCGTGCTCGTTCCCCTCGGCCGCGATCAGCGTGACGCCATGGGCGTGCGCGTAGTCCAGCGCCCGCTGCGTGGCCGCGATGATCGTCCGCTGTTCGAGCTGCTGGGTCGGCGAGTCGGCCGGATTGGCCGCGCAGTTCATCCACCAGGGGTCGATGAAGTAGCTCATGTTCGCGACGTCGATTCCGATGTCGCCCGCGTACGTCAGAGCGTCCACCGACGGCTGGAGGAAGAAGTAGCCGGAGTCCTGACCGGCCCGGACGTTCACGATCGTCACCTGCGGGGCGACACCGGCCATCCCGAGCCCGTTGATCGGCGAGGCGATCGTGCTCGCGACGTGGGTCCCGTGCGAGTTCTCGTCGACGTTCGCCGGATCGGAGCACGATTCGTCGGGCTCGTCGGCGCAGGGGCCGTCCACGAGTGGGACGTCCGTCGTGAAGTTCCTGCTCAGGGCGTTCGAGAAGTTCGCGACGATGTCGGGGTGCGTGCCGTCGACGCCCGTGTCGAGGATGCCGACGAGCACCTTCTTGTCACCTCGCTCGACCTGATAGGAGCCGGTGGGCGTCGCGTGCATCATCTGCATGTCCCACTGCAGGCCGGCAAGCGGCTCGGCGTCTCGGTGCGACCCCGAGAGCTTGAGTCCACGCTTCGCGCGCATGCCTCGCAACGCCTTCCGGAGCTGCCGCGCCTGTGCGGCGTCGATCTTCGGCTTCGCGAGCGGCGCGATCCGGCCGACGGGGCGGTTCCTCGTCGCACCGAGGAT
>JBMDXR010000090.1:0-1523 GCA_048594925.1 Gaiellaceae bacterium | reverse complement strand
CAATCGTCGCAGCCACGCTGTCGCCGAGCGATCGAGCACCGCGATGCAACGTAACAGAACCCTGAAAAAAGTACAATGACCTCAAAAGTGATCACTCGCAGATTGCCGGGCGAATTCGTGAATCTGACAAAGTAGTACTAGGGGAGAGATGGTCGTACGAGTGCGGCAGGATCACGCATTCAATCGCCGCGCGACGTGCCGCGAGCCCTGCCTGAATGGCTGGTGAGACGGGCGCCAATGCTGCCTGTTCGTCAGTCAGCCACCGTCTGTAGAGGTGAGTGAAACGCGGTCCGCCGTACACTTCCGCGTATCGGCTGAGGATGGCTCGGAGCGTCTCCGGCAGCGTGGTGAGATCCGTACGTCTGCGCCGGTGAAAGAAGTAGTGCCGGAGCTCGCGGATCGTGCCTGCCTCGAGGCGACTCTCCAGTTCCTCGTAGACGGCCGTCTGGTAGGTGGCGAGCACCCGCCGCAGCGGAGGGGGGAACACGAGCCGGAGCGTCAATGTGGGGGTCACGCTGAGCAGCGCCAGGTGGCCGACGAGAAACGTCCGGAGTTCGTCTGGCCACGGCTTCGTGGCGAGGTACAGCAGCAGCGACCCGCGCGCCACGCTCCGCCAGACGCTCCGCAGTGCGTCCGTAGGCACGATAGACCTGGAGGTCGTGTTCGCGCTCCCGTTTGCGTTTGAGGCCATGCCAGAACGTCTGACGCCCATGCTGGCCGCGGTCGCGGTGGCGTTCGAGCAGGCTCCACCCCTGCCTCGTTAGGGCGACCGCGTGCTCACGGGAGCCGGGCACCCGAACCGTCTCGACGAGTCCCTGCTCCCGGAGGTGCCGCAGATCGCTGGAACGTGGATCGAGCGGGCGGCCCTGCTGGTCATGGAGATCGGGACTGGAGACCACTCGAAACGCGCCAACCGTCGCGAGCGTGCGCGTTTCCGAGCCGCGCAGCGTGTACTCGCGATCGCGGTCGCGCACGATCTCGCGGTCGGGTCCGCGCGGCAGGTCTAGATGGCGCGTGAACACGTCGCGTGGATCGGAGTCGCGCGTGCGGTTCTCGCGCTCACGGTCCGGCCAGCGGGCGTCATTGCGGGCGTTACGAGCCAGATCGCTTGAATCCGATTCGCGGGAATCGCCGGGTCCTCGGCCGAGGCCGGGCGCATCGTGATGGCGGTCACGCGAGAGCGCGGTCGATCGGCTCCAGTCGTCGTCTCGTTCGTTATCACGATCGAAGGTGCCGCGGTCGTCGCCGTCTCGTGTAGCCGTGAACCGCTCCTCGTCGCGAGGGTCGCAGTCCCGAGGATCAAAATCCATAGTGCCCTCCACGCCGGCGGCTGAGCGGGACTACAATGCTTCTATGAGCGCGATCGAACGAATCACAGTGAATCCGGAAGTCTGTGGCGGCCGGCCGCGCATTCGGGGCCTGCGCATCCGTGTTGCGGACTATCCGTATCTCGAGGCCGACGACATCACCGCAGTCCTTGAGGTCGCCGCAAAGCAGAACGATCATCCGGTTCTGCGGAGCGC
>JBMDXR010000009.1:0-79971 GCA_048594925.1 Gaiellaceae bacterium | reverse complement strand
ACCTCGCCCGCAAGATCGCCGAAGGCAAGACGCCGCGGGAAGCTCGTCGTGCACTGAAACGAGACCTCGCCAACGTCATCTACCGCCGTCTCTCCACCTGGGCGGAGGCCACTCCAGCGCTCAACACTTGACATAGGAGATTCGAGCGCTTCATCCGCACCTTGCTCGAACGCTGGGCCTACGCCTACTCCTACGCGCACGAGTCGGAACGTCTGGCGGCGTTAGCTCCAGCCCTCGACTTCTACAATCGCTTCCGCCCCCACCGCGCTCTTGGAGGCCTCGCGCCGCTGCAGCGCGTCAACAACCTCCCTGGGACATACAACTAGTTCGTGTCGTCCTCCCCGGGGGCGTGAATGTTCTCCTCGGGTTTCCCACCGAGGACCGCGTGTCGGGCGGGATACCCTTGCCCGCGCATGGACCTCGGGTTGAGCGGCAAGCGGTGCCTCGTCACGGGCTCGACACGTGGAATCGGACTCGAGGTGGTACGGCAGCTCGTCGCGGAAGGTGCGGCCGTCGTCTCGTGCGGTCGGAGCGACGCTCCGGACGCGGGCGAGAATGCGCATGTCGTGGCTGACCTCTTACGGGCAGATGAGCCCGAGCGGGTGGTGCGCGAGGCGGTCGACGTGCTCGGCGGCCTCGACGTCCTCGTCAACAACGTGGGGGTCGCGCGCATCGCACGCTTCGAGGACGTGCCTGATGCCGAGTGGGACGAGTACTGGCAGCTCAACGTCATGAGCTCCGTCCGCGCCATTCGCGCGGCGCTCCCGGAGCTTCGCCACGGCGGGGCGATCGTGAACGTCGCGTCCACTGCGGGCAAGCGGCCTTCGACGGGCATGCCGCACTACTCGGTTACGAAGGCTGCCGTTCTCTCGCTGTCGCGGCTGATCGCCGACGTGTACGCGGGCAGCGGAATCCGGTGCAACGCTGTCACGCCCGGGCCGACCGAGACGGATGCCTGGCTCGGCGAGGGCGGCCTCGCCGACCAGCAGGGCGACCGCGACGAGGTACTGGCGAAGGTCGGGGCGGGGCGCCCGCTCGGTCGTCTCGCGCGGCCGTCGGAGATCGCAGCGGTCATCGTCTTTCTCTGCTCGGAGCGCGCGTCGTACGTCACGGGCGCTGCGTGGAGTGCCGACGGCGGCACGGTTCCGATAATCGTCTGATGCGTGACGGTCCCCGAGCCGTCGGTGTCACTCTGCTGGCGGCGCTGGCGGCTTCACAGGCGGCACTCGTCGTCCTCAACCCCTTGCTTCCCGACGTCGCCGACGCGCTGGACGTGTCGATCGCGACCGCCGGGCAGCTGCGGACCGTCTCGGGCCTCGCGGCCGGCGCCGCAGCACTGGCGACCGGCCTGCTTGCCGCGCGTGTCGGCCTCCGTGAGCTGCTCCTGGGTGGAGTTGCAGTCCTCGCCGTCGGCTCGATCCTGAGTGCTGGCGCGCCGGGCTTGGGCGTGCTCGCCATGGCGCAGGTCCTTGTCGGGATCGGCATCGGCGTCTCCTACTCGGCGGCGATCGCGGCGGCCGCCGACTGGACCGTTCCTGCCGATCGTTCGCGCGTTCTCGCGCTCGCGCTTCTCGGACCTCCGCTCGCCTGGATCGTCGGGATGCCGCTCGTCGGCTTCGTCGGCGAGGTCAGCTGGCGACTCGCCTGGCTCGTGGTCCCCGTCTCGATGACAGCCGTGGCGACCGTCCTTCTGCTTTCGCGACCCTCGACGCAACCCGCCGCTGCGCGCGCAAGCCTGCGCTCCGTCCTGGCGTATCCGGGCGTTGCCCGCTGGTCGACGGGCGAGCTCCTCGCGTTCTCCGCCTGGGCCGGGGCTCTGGTCTACGTCGGGGCGCTGCTCGTGGAGTCGTACGAACTCTCGATCGCTGCCACGGGGCTGGCGCTCGGCTTCGGCGCACTCGTCTACGTTCCCGGGAACCTCCTGTTCCGGCGCTGGGTCGACACGCACGATCGACGCCTGCTCGTCGGACTGGCGCTGTCCGCAGCCGTGACGGTGGCCGTGCTCGGTGCCGTGCGGCCGTCGTTCTGGTTCAGCGAAGCGGTGTTCTGCTGCCTCAGCTTCATCGCAGGCGGGCGCACGCTTGCGGGAAGCGCGAGAGGGCTCGGTCTCGCGCCCGAGTTGCGGCTCGGTGTCACGGGCGTAAGGACCGCTGCGCTCCAGTCCGGATACTTCGTCGGCGCGGCGGTGGGCGGGATCGCGCTCTCCGCCGGAGGATACGGGCTGCTTGGGGTCGCCCTCGCCGCACTCTTCGTCGGCGCTGCGATTCCGCACCTCCTCCCGGCGACGGCGGTCGAGGTTCCGGCCACGCCTCTACCCTGACGGCGTGGAAGTCGCCGGATCAGCGCGAGCGGCGTTCGAGGAGCGCATTCGTGCCCTCGAAGAGAGCCTCTCTCCGTTTGCCGTCCGCTCGCTCGAGACGCGCGGGCGCGCGATTCCGGAGGAGGAGTGCGGCGTGCGGACGTCGTTCCAGAGAGATCGAGACCGCATCGTTCACTCGAAGCCCTTCCGGAGGCTCAAGGGGAAGACCCAGGTCTTCATCGACCCGGAAGGTGACCACTACCGCACGCGGATGACCCAGACCCTCGAGACGACGGCGATCTCGCGCGTCGTCGCCCGTGCGCTGCGGCTCAACGAGGACCTCGTCGAGGCGATCGGGCTCGGTCACGACACGGGGCACACGCCGTTCGGGCACGCAGGCGAGGATGCGCTCGATGCCGTACTGCAGGAGCGCTTCGGGCACCGCTTTCGCCACAACGAGCAGTCGCTTCGCATCGCGCGCTCGCTCAACCTCACACACGAGGTCTGCAACGGCATCCTCACGCATACGGGCGAGCGCGAGCCAGAGGCGCTCGAGGGCAAGATCGTGCGGCTGGTCGACCGGGTGGCGTACATCAACCACGACATCGACGACGCGGTGCGGTACGGCCTGCTCGAGGAGAACGATCTGCCGGGCGCGGAGATCGCGATCCTCGGGGCGACGGGATCGGCGCGGATCGACCGGATCGTGCACGACATCGTCGAGGAGTCGGAGGGCGTCGACGACATCCGGCAGTCCGACGAGGTAGCGGAGGCGATGCTCTCCCTCCGGGCCTTCATGTTCGAGCACGTCTATCTCGGACCGCACGTGGCCCCGGAGCACGCCAGAGCGCACGAGGTCGTGCGCGTGATCTTCGAGCACCTGGTCGAGTGCGGCGACGACGTCGACGAGATCGTCGACTACATCGCAGGTATGACCGACCGCTTCGCGCTCAGCTACGCAGACTCGCTCTGAGCGCCCACCGGTAAGAGAGTTCGACGTGGGCGCCGAGTAGTCTCACGCGATGGCGCGCATCAAGGACTCCTCGGTACGGGATGTCAAGGCAGCTGCCGACATGGTAGAGGTCGTCTCCGCGCGCACCCCGCTCCGCCGTGCGTCCGGGACCCGCTACACGGGGCGTTGTCCGTTCCACGAGGAGAGGACCCCGTCCTTTTCGGTGAACCCGGTCGACAAGCTCTACTACTGCTTTGGCTGCGGAAAGGGCGGCGATGTCATCTCGTTCGTGGAGGACACCGAAGGCCTCGACTTCACGGCTGCCGTCGAGTGGCTCGCCGAGCGCTTTCGTGTCCCGATCGAGGTGGAGGAAGCGTCGCCGCGAGTCGAGGCCGAGCGCAGGCGCAGGGAACGTCTGTACGCGGTGCTCGATCAGACCGCGACCTACTTCGAGCGTCTCCTCTGGGAGGGCGACGCCGGGGCGGCGGTCCGCGAGTACTTGGCCGGACGCGGGCTCGGAGAGGAGATCGCGAAGGAGTTCCGGTTGGGCCTCTCACCCGGAAAGGGACTCGTCGACAAGGCCCGCGACCGCGGCTTCACGCTCGACGAGCTGAAGTCGGCGGGGCTCGTCACCACCCGGGGCACCGACTACTTTCCGCGGCGGCTGATGTTTCCGCTCGCCGACGCGCGTGGCCGGGTGCTCGGGTTCCAGGCGCGCAAGCTTCGCGAAGACGACCCGCTACGGGGGAAGTACGTGAACTCGCCCGAGGGCGATCTCTTCCACAAGAGCTCGGTCCTGTACGGCCTCCATCTCGCGAAGCCGGCGATCTCGAAGCAGGACTTCGCGGCGGTCGTCGAGGGCAACACCGACGTGATCGCGCTGAGACAGGCCGGCTTCGAGCCGGTCGTGGCGTCGATGGGGACTGCGCTCACAGACCGGCAACTGCGCGAGCTCGGCCGGATGACGACGAAGCTCTATCTCTGCTTCGACGCGGACGCGGCCGGGCAAGAGGCGACGCTGCGCGGAATGGAGCTGGCGGCGGCGCAGCGCTTCGACGTCAAGGTGGTGACGCTGCCGCCAGGACAGGATCCGGCAGACGCGCCGCACGGCTTCGCGGACCGGCTTCGCGCGGCCGAGAGCTACCTCGTGTACCGAGTGCGGCTGGAGATCGAGCGCTCGGCGGACCGGCAGGAGGGTTTCGTGCGGGCGCGTGAGGTTCTCGCGAAGGCCGAGGACTCGCCCGAGCGCCAGGAGGCACTCCGTCTGCTCGCCGATCGCCTCGATCTACCGCGGGAGGCGCTCGCGGGCCTCGCACCGGCGCGTGGGGGAGGGCAGAGTGAACGGACGGAGGCGCCGCGCCTGCTCGACGCAGGCGCTCGGCTCGAGCGCGACGTGCTCGCAGCCTGTGTCGCGCACGCGTCGCTCTTGCGCGGTCTCGCCGAGCTCTCGCCGGATCACTTCGACTCGGACATGAACCGAAGGTTCCGCGACTCCCTCGTCACCGGCAGAGACGACCCGGAGCTCCTCGCCCTCCGCGCCGAGCTCGATGCTCGCGCAGCCCAGGAGGCGATCGACGAGCGGACGGGGACGGAGCTGCTCCTGCGGCTCCGGGAACGGAAGCTGAAGCGCGAGCTCGCCGGCGCCGACCTGGCTCGGACGACCGAGCTCCAGGCCCACCTGGCGAAGGTGCGCCAGGCGCTCGCGGAGCTCACCTGACCTAGGACGTGACGTAGCCGAGCTCGCGGAGGAGCTCGCCTGCCTCGGCCTCGACGTCAGCGAGCTGCGCTGCGGTGAGGTCAGTGCGATACCGCCCCACGGACGCCCCGTGCGCTCGAATGAGGGCCGCTTCCAGCGCGGCTTGGGGCGCGTCGAGAGCGCCGGCGAGCTCGGCGGCGACCGACCCCGGGTCGGCCGCCAGCTCTTCGTACCGGGGCTCGATCAACCGCGTCTGCGCCGACCGCGCGGCTGTCACGTAGCTCCGCCACACCCACGCCGCTCGCCGCGCGTCGCTCGCAGCCTCGAACTCGTCCCGTCGATCGTGCTCGACCCAGAAGCGGGCGTACGACCCGTACGGCAGGCCTGCGTCGTCCGAACTCACCTGTTCCTTCCGGAGCCACGGTTTCGCGAGCAGCGAGCAGACGACGTCGCGCCCGTCTCGCACGATGTGCACGATGCTTGCATTCGGATAGGCGAGGCGAAGCACGTCCACGAGATGTGCCAGCTCGGGCGTCTGCTCGACGGGGCGGACGGCCCCGACGAGCCCGACTCGGCGCGAGACCGCGAGGATGCGCCTGAGCCGCGCGGCAGCCTCAGCGTGCGGTCGGGCCGCGAGGTCGGGCACCACGGCCTTGACCGGGGCGACCTCGCCGAGGTCGACGAACCCCGGGAGCGACCCGATCGCTCCTGCGAGGAAGGTCGTGCCCGAGCGTGGCGAGCCGACGACGAAGACGAACCGGTCGTCAAGCCGACCGAACCGCTCGGCGAGCGTCGCACCTCGGCGCGGCGCGAGCCGCTTGGCTACGCGCAGCTGGTTCGCGGTCGACTCGAGGAGCCCCGGCACGACCGCGATTGTCGCAGGGCGGGAGCGTCGCCACCCTCGTTCGAGTTTGACGCCTGGCCGCGTGGGTATTCGACGCACGTGGAGTCGATCGGGGACCAGGCGGAGCTCAGCTTCGAGCGCGACGTGAAGCCGCTCTTCAGGGAACGCGACCGCGGAGCGATGCTGAGCGTGGCGAAGTTCGACCTCTGGAAGCGCGACGACGTCGCCGACCGCTCCGAGGAGATACTCGGGCGGCTCGAGGACGGATCGATGCCGTGCGACCAGTCGTGGCCGGACGAGCAAGTTGCGCTCTTCCGCCGTTGGGTCGAAGCCGGAATGCCTGCCTGACCGAGCCGAGACGCCAACACGCAAGTTTTCGGCGTATGCCGCATCTCCCTATCCGAGGGGGCCAGAGCTGGGAGACGTGAGATTCCAGACGGGGCGGGAGCGAAGCGGCGGCTGAGCTTCCGCCCGTCTGGCGAGCAGGGGTCGAGAGCCGGATCGGCAGTGTACTCCCGGAAGGGCTAGAGGATTGCTCCGAGGCCCTCGACCGCGAACAGCTGCCACATCCCGGGCACGCCCTTAAGTGCGTGCTCGCGTCGGTCTACGAATTCGATGCCTGACCCCGCGACGAGATCTCGGACGGTGCGCGAGACGAGCACCTCCTCGGGCTCAGCAAGCGCAGAGATCCGTGCTCCGGTCACGACAGCGATCCCGGCGATCTTTGCTCCGACGATCTCGCATTCGCCCGTATGCACCCCTGCACGGACCGCGAGCTCCAGTTCCCGAGCGTCGTCGACGATGCGCTGCGCGCAAGCGATAGCGCGCGCGGGACCGTCGAAGCGGCAGACAAATCCATCGCCCGCCGTATCGATCTCGACTCCTCCGTGGAGCGCGAGCTCCCGACGAACAGCCCGATGGTGCTCCTCCAGCAGTTGGCGCCACGCCCGGTCTCCCATTGAGGCGACGCGCTCGGTGGAAGCGACGAGATCGGTAAAGAGTACGGTCGCGAGAACGCGATCGGGTACCAAGGGTGCGTGCGGAGAAGCGAGGAAGCGCTGGACCTCGCTTGTGACGTCCGAGCCGACGAACGGTGAGATGTCGGGTCCCGGTATGGAAACGACGCGGGCATCGGGGATCGCCTCCGCCAGCCTGCGAGCATCCACCTCGTCCGCGGGCGTGCTTCTTGGACCTCCCTGTGGCGAAACCTCAGGCCGGTAGAGCACGAGCGTCGGTACGCGAATGAGAGAGGACATCGCTGATGTCCGTCTCGAAGTACGTCCGAAGAAAGTCGACCGCCGCGCTTGGGCTGGCACTTGCACGCACAGCGGATCTCATCGCGCGACGGAACTCCTCATCGTGAGCCAGCGACGGATAGCCGGGATAGCCCTCGCTCTCGAATGACTCGTTGAGACCGAAGGTTCTGCTGGCGCGCCGTGGCTCCGCTCGATGCTCTTCGTCCGTGCCAGGAGCCCGCTCGCGCGTCCCTTCAGAACGAGCGCGCTCGTGCGCTCGGGATACGTCGCCGCGAAGAGCGCGCACATCTGTCCGCCGTGGCCCGCGCCGAAGAGCACCGCTTGCTCTGAATCGACCACATCGAGGACGGCGCGAACGTCCTCCATGTGCGACTCGAGCGTCGGGCGCGTTCTGGGCCGGTCCGATGCCCCGAGACCCCGTCTGTCGAAGAGAATCAGTCGCGAGAAGGAGGCCAGTCGGAGGCAGAAGTCACGGAACACGGGTAGTAGCTCCCAGCCGAACACGGTGCTGAGCATGAAAGGCGCAAACACGAGGTCTCGGGGACCGTCTCCGAGGACGTAGTAGGCGATGGCGGCGTCCCCGCTCGGCGTGTATCGGACATCCGGCGCGTCCATATCGCCAGTCTTAGCCGCGCTCGGTCGTTCGGCAAGTCGCGGGTGAGCGATCGAGTCAGGGTGAGCGACGCAAGGCACGGCTGAGCGCGTCGGCCCATACGTGTCTTCCCTGATGCGGAGTCGGCGGCGGAGTGAGAGCTTGGCCAAGGAAGGAGGTGTCACGCTATGGCGACCGCGCCGACGATTGACGCCCCGACGACTCCAGCCACTCGGTTCGAGTACCTGGTCGTGCCGCTCAAGGAGGCGAAGAACGTCAGGAAGGAAGAAGACGTCTTCGCCCCCGAGCAGCTGAACGAGCTCGGCGGGGAGGGCTGGGAGGCCGTTGGTCTGTCGCTGAAGTACGGCGACTTCATCGCTTGGCCGGTTGTGCTGCTCAAGCGGCCGCTGGACTGAGTCGAAACGAAATTCGGTACGAAAGAGGGCGCCGCATTGGGTACCCTCGTCGTTTGTACCCCTTTGCAGGTACTTCCGCAGCTCCCCGGGTCAGATTCGAACTGACAACCCTCCGGTTAACAGCCGGATGCTCTGCCAATTGAGCTACCGGGGAAGGCAGCCGCGAGATTGTAGCCGGGGCTCTCGCCGGCCTCGTCGGGAAGGACAGACCCTGCGAGCGCCGAACACGGCCGCATGCGTCGCTTCGCCGTCGTGGGCGTCGCCGTGTCCGTTGGCGCCCTCGCATTCGCTCCCAGTGGCATCGCTGCCAATGCGCGCATCGCCGCGCTCCAGATCGGCCTGCGTGCCCACGGCTTCGACCCCGGCCCGGTCGACGGCGTGCGCGGGCCGCTCACCACGAGGGCGCTCACGTCGTTCCAGACGGCCCGGGGTGTCCGCGCGACGGGGCGCGTTGGGAAGGCCACGCGGCGCGCTCTCGGACGGCGGGGACGCCCACTTCTCGGCCAGCGTGAGCTCGGGATCGGAGCCGTGGGCTGGGACGTCGCCGTCCTCGAGTTCAGGCTCCGACGTTACGGGCTCCCCGCCCGTGCGGTGGACGGCAGGTTCACGCGACGAACTGCGGCTGCGCTCCGCCGTTACCAGAAGCGCCTTGGCCTCGATGCCGACGGGATCGCAGGACCGAACACGTATCGCGCGCTCGCGGGACGGTCGTCGCCACCGACGCGCTGGCATGTCGTCGGCTCCGGAGAGAGCTTCTTCGCGATTGCCGCGCGGTACCACGTCAGCCCGTGGCGGCTCGCGCAGCGCAACCGTCTCTCGCTGATGACGGTGATCGTTCCGGGTCAGCGCCTCGCGCTCCCGCGTGGCGCGCGGCTCACGCCGCCGCCCGCGGCAGGGCCGCCGGCAAGCCGCGACTCGGTTCGCGGCGCGATCGACTACTGGTCGCGGGTGTACAGCGTCGATCCGGCGCTCGCGCGTGCGTTGGCGTGGATGGAGTCCGGCTTCCAGCAGGACGTGGTGTCGAGCGTGGGCGCGATCGGCGTCATGCAGCTCCTCCCCGAGACGTGGGAGTTCGTCGACCTCGTCCTGCTCGGCGTACGCACACCGCGCAACTACCGCGGGAACGTCCGCGCGGGTGTCCGCTACCTGCGTTGGCAGCTGGACGAGTTCGGCGGCGATCGGCGCCTCGCGCTGGCCGGCTGGTACCAGGGTGCGCGAGCGGTGCGCGAGCGTGGTCTCTACGAGGACACGAAGGCGTTCGTCCGGATCGTGCTCGCGCTCTACGGCTCGGTGTGATCGAGTCGAGCGGCTGCGGCATAGGCGCGACGCGCCGCCTCGTCCACCGGGAGGCCCCAGAAGCCGTCGTGGGTCGAGAAGATCTCGACGTCGAGGTAGCCGTCCCAGCCTGCGGCTCGGAGCGCGGCGACGTGCTCTGCCGAACGTGTGCCGCCCTCGCCCGGCAGAACGCGGTCGGTTCGTCCGGCCTCCAGGGGCTCGTCGGCGACGTGGAGGCCGGTTACGCGTGAGGCGACGACGGCGAGCGCTTCGGGCGGCTCGTGCCAGAGGTTGTACGTGTCGGCCATGATCCCGACGTCGTCGAGCCCGGCATCGTCGAGCAGAGCGAGCGCGTCCGCCACCGAGTTCACGAACGACACCGACTCGTGCTGGCCGGGGTGAGACGGCTCGAGACCGAAGCGGACGCCTGCCGCCTCCGCAGCAGCGGCAATCTCGCGCAGACCCTGCACGACGACGTCTCGCGACCCTGCATCGATCGCGGGACCCGTCAGAACGAGCACGCACTCGGGCTCGTAGGCGACGAGGCGGCGCATGCTCGCGCACAGCGCTTCGATGCGCTCACGCGGGTCGGGCGGGCCCTCCATGCCCGGGATGCGGAGCGGAAGGATTGACGGTACGGTCGGCACGCAGGTCGCGACGCCGAGCCCTGCGGATCGCACGAGCTCGACGTTTCCTGCGTCGTCGGCCGGGAGCTTCATCTCCCAGATCCCGATGCCGCCGAAGCCGGCCGCCGCATACGCAGCCACGTCCTCTGCGAACGTGGCGTTCACGGTCGAGATCTCGCTCAGCGAGAGCTTCATCGGTTGAGGACGGGCACCTTCGAGAGAAGCCGGCGCTGCAAGGGCGGCTTCGTCAGCTCCTTGTAGACGAGGTAGCCCGAGCCTGCTCCGAGGCCCGGGCCCGGGTGCGTCGAGGCGCCGATGTGCCAGAGGTTGTCGACGGTGGTCCGGTGCCCCGGCGCCTGCGGAAGCGGGCGGAAGAGGAAGTTCTGGTCGAGGGCACACGAGCCGCCGTAGATGTCCCCGTCCACGAGGTTCACGTTCAGGGCTGCGATGTCGGCCGGGGATAGGACGACCCGCTTCAGCGACGCCCGCTCGAGGTTCTGGATGTGCCGTCCGAGCCGGGCGACGATCCGGTCTGCGTACGCCTCGCGTATCTCCTCGGTCCAGGCACCGTCGCCGGTGTCGATCTCGGCCGCCGCGTCGCCCTTGATCCGGCCGGCCGGGAGCTCCTGGAGCTGGATCCAGATGATCCCCGAGCCCTCGGGCGCTCGGGACGGGTCGACCGCCAGCGGCTGGCCGCACACGATCGTGCCCTCCGCGGGCAGGAGGCCGCGCTCGGCCTCGTTCACCGCCCGCGAGACGCCGTCGATTCCGGGCGTCACGTGCACGATCGCCGTTCGCCCCAGGCGCTCGTCGCCGTACCAGTCGGGGGGCTCGCCGAGCGCTATGTGAACCTGCATCTCGCCGCGGCCGTACCGGTACCGCTCGGCTGCTCGTCTCACGCCGGCCGGCACGTCGCCGGCGCCGAGGAGCCCGGTGTAGAGCTGCGTCGGAGTCACGCCCGCGACGATCGCGCGCTCGGCACGGATCGTCTCACCGCCCGACAGCCGCACGGCGATCGCCTTGCCCTGCGACACGAGGACGCGCTCGACCTCGACACCGGTCCGCACCTCGCCGCCGGCGTCGCGCACGATCCCGGCGAGCGCGTCGACCAGTACCACGCCACCGCCCTTCGGCACCGGCATCCCCCCGAGCTGGAGGGCGCACGCGATCACCTGCGTCATGAAGCCCGACGTCGCCTGGTCCGGGCCGAGCCCCGTGTGGAGGACCCACGGGGCGAGCAGCCCGTGCGCCGCCTCCGACTCGAAAGTGTCGCCGAGCCAGTCCCGGCAGCTCGTGAGCACGCCGCCGACGTACTCGAGCAGTCCGCGGCGGCCGAAGCGGCGCAGCGCCTGCCGTCCGAGACCGAGGCCCGCCGGCGACCAGAGCTCCGTTCCGAGGACGCCGAACGACAGGTCCGCATTGGCCATGAACGCGTTGAACATCGCCTCCCAGGCCGGCCCGTCGGCGGGAGCGTGGCGCGCGAGTTCGGCGATGTTGTCCTCGAGCGACGTCGTGAGGAACGCGCTCGTGCCGTCCGGATACGCCGAGCCGGTCGCCAGCTCCGTGTTCAGGTACACGACGCCGCGGCGGTCGAGATCGTGCTTCAGCTCGGCGTAGGCCGGTGAGGCGGTGAAGAGCGGATGCCACGACGCCAGGATCTCGTGGGTGAATCCCGGCACGGTGAGGTCGGACGAGGTGCGTATGCAGCCCCCGAGCTCGTCGCTGCGTTCGAGCACGCAGACGTTCCAGCCCGCCTTCGACAGAAGCGCCGCCCCGGCGAGGGCGTTGATCCCCGAGCCGACGAAGACCGCATCGAAACCCGCCACGGCCCCGGACCGTAACCAAATCGGTAGTCGCTTGACATGTCACAGCGGCGTGTGACTGAATCTCGCCATGCTCCTGCGCGAGATCGAGTACGCACGCCCGGCCACGGTCGAGGAGGCGATCTCGGTGCTCGCGACGCACGACGGCGCGCGGCCGCTCGCAGGTGGACAGACGCTCGTCAACGTCATGAAGGCCCGGGCCGCGGCGCCGGACGTGCTCGTCGATCTCGGCGACCTCGACGAGCTGCGTGCGATCGGCTTCTCCTCCGACGGGATGCTAGAGATCGGCGCGATGGTCACGTACGCGCAGCTGATCGCCTCGTCCGAGGTCGACGTCGCGCGGCCGATCCTCTCCGGGGTCGCCGCCACCATAGGCGACGTCCAGGTGCGCAACCGCGGCACGGTAGGCGGCAACGTCTGCGTGAGTGACCCGACGAATCACCTGCCCCCGCTGCTCGTCGCGCTCGACGCGACCTTCACGATTCGCGGTCAGGACGGCGAGCGAACCGTGTCCGCGGAGGAGTTCTTCGTCGGCGTGTACCTGACGGCGGTGGGCGAGGGCGAGCTGCTCACGAAGGTGAACGTGCCTCCCTCGAACGACGCGGGCGACGGCTTCGCCGGTCTCACCATCGGCAAGCACGGGACGTACATCGTCAACGCGGCCGCGTCGGTCTCGGGCGACTCGGCGCACATCGCGCTCGGGTGCGTCGCCGCTTCGCCGGTCCGTGCGACTGCGATGGAGGAGCGCCTCGCCGGCGGCGACTTCTCGGAGGACTCGGTGCGCGCGGCCGCTGAAGGGCTGGGCGCCTCGCTCGATCCGCCGTCGGACGTGCACGGATCCGCCGACTTCCGCCGGCACGTCGCCGAGGTCTCGGCGGTCAGGGCTGTCCTCCAGGCGGCCGGCAGGAGGAAGCCGTAGTGGCGCAGCCCGTCACGAGCCGGTCCGTCTCCGTGGAAGTGAACCGCGAGCAGATCGAGCTCGAGGTTCCGACGCGCCGCCTGCTCGTCCACTTCCTCCGCGACGACCTCGGCCTGACGGGGACGCACATCGGCTGCGACACGGGCAACTGCGGTGCATGCACGGTGCACGTGAACGGCGAGGCGGTGAAGAGCTGCATGATGCTAGCGGTGCAGGCCGACGGGACCAAGATCGCGACCGTCGAGGGGCTCGCCGCGGACGGCGAGCTGACGGCGCTCCAGCAGGCGTTCCACGAGCACCACGCCCTTCAGTGCGGCTACTGCACGCCGGGAATGCTGATGAGCGCGACCGCGCTGCTCGCACGCAATCCCCGCCCCTCGGAGGAGGACGTGCGGTATGCACTGCAGGGAAACATTTGCCGCTGCACGGGGTACGTGAACATCGTCGAGGCCGTCGTGGCCGCGGGCGCCGCCGGAGGGCGCCAATGAGCCCAATCGACACCGTGTCACAAGGCCAACGCGCCACGGCAGTCGAGACGGAGCCTGCGAAGACCCTCGAGAAGGGTTTCATAGGACAGTCGATCCCGCGCAAAGAGGACAAGCGACTGGTCCAGGGCCAGGGGACGTTCTTCGACGACGTGCGGCGCCACGGGATGGGCTACGTCCATTTCGTCCGCTCGCCGTACGGCCACGCGAAGATCGTCTCGATCGACGTCTCGAAGGCGCTCGAGCTCGAAGGCGTCTACGGGACGATCACGGGCGACGAGGTCGCCATCCACACCGATCCGTTCTTCGAGATGTCGGTGGAGCCGGGCGGCAACATCAAGGACTACGCGCTCGCCGTGGGCCGCGTGCGGCACATGGGCGAGTCCGTCGCGGCCGTTTGCGCAGCGACGCGCGAGCTCGCGCGCGACGCCGCCGAGCTGGTCGACGTCGAGTACGACCCGCTACCCGTGCTCGTCGACGCGGAGGAGGCCCTGGAGGACGAGGTCGTGCTCCACGACGATGCGGGCTCGAACGTCGTCTGGTCGGGGGTCTTCAACTGGGGAGACGTCGACCAGGCGCTCGCGGAGGCGGACCACGTCGTGAAGATCGACCGGCTCCACTTCCACCGCTTCTCGTCGACGCCGCTCGAGTGCGCGGGCGCGCTCGTGGAGTACGACAAGGGAACGGGTGAGTGGACGCTCACGTGCAACCACCAGATGCCGGGGGTCGGGGCGATCTGGATGGCTCCGGCCCTCCGCGTCGGCATCGACAAGCTCCGCTTCGTCACCCACGACATCGGCGGTGGCTTCGGGAACAAGATCTGCCTGCACCCGCAGTACGTCGTCCTCTGCCTGCTCGCCCGGAAGCTCGGCCGCCCGGTCCAGTGGACGGAGTGGCGCACCGACCAGCACACCGCGAACGCGCACGGCAACGAGCGGACCTTCCTCGACATCGAGGTAGCCGTGAAGGCCGACGGCGAGATGACCGGCTTCAAGGTGAGGGCGCTCGACGACTGTGGCGCGTTCCCGCGCTACGAGCCGCTCGGCTGCATCATCTGGGCGCAGGTGACGCCGGGGATGTACGCGTGGCGGAACATCCAGGTCGACTTCACGCAGGTGTGCACGAACAAGTCGCCGGTGTCGCCGAACCGGGGCTATTCGCGCATGCAGCACCTGTGGCTGACCGAGCGGATCATCGACATCGTCGCCGCGCAGCTCGGCTTCGACCCGGTCGAGATTCGCAAGCGCAACTACGTCAAGGCCGAGCAGATGCCGTACGAGACGCCGAACGGCTGCGTCTACGACTCTGGGGACTACGCGGCTGCGCTCGACATCGCGCTCGAGCTCGTCGACCACGGCTCGATCGAGGAGCGGCGCAAGGAGGCGGCTGCGCGTGGCAAGCTGCTCGGAGTCGGAATCGGCTCGACCCTCGACTCGGGGACGAACAACTTCGGCCAGTCGACGCTCCTGAACCCGGACCTCCAGTTCTCCGGGAACAACGAGGCGGCCTCGGTGAAGCTCGACATCTTCGGCGAGGTCGTCGTCACGCTCGGCACCGTTCCGCAGGGGCAGGGCCACGAGACGACGGCCGCCCAGGTCGTCGCCGACATCCTCGGCTGCTCGCCCGACCAGGTGAACGTCCGCCGAGGCCACGACACGTGGTTCAACTCGCACGCCGGCTTCTCGGGCACCTATGCGAGCCAGTTCGCGTTCACCGGGCTCGGCGCGGTCAAAGGCGCAGCCGAGCTCGTCCGCGAGGAGATGATCCAGCTCGCGGCGGCCGTCCTGCAGGCGCCTCCCGAGTCGATCGAGCTCGCCGACGGCTTCGCGCGCATCAAGGACGGGCCGGAAGAGGCCGCGCTGCCGTTCATGGCGCTCGGCGCGATCGTCAACGCGAACAACGCGTTCCTGCCGCCGGACTTCAATCCCACACTGAACCACCGGTACGTGTGCCGCCCGGACTTCGGGATGGTCGACAAGGAGAAGAAGACCGGCCAGCTCACCCTGACGTACGCGACGCAGATCCACGCCGCAGTCGTCGAGATCGATCCCGAGACGGGAGAGGTCGACCTCGTCGACTACGCGGCCGTGGACGACTGCGGCGTTCGGATCAACCCGCAGATCGTCGAGGGCCAGGTGCACGGCGCGACTGCGCACGCGATCGGCGCTGCTCTCCACGAGGACTTCGTCTACGACGAGGAGGGGACGCTGCTGACCGCCAACTTCTACGACTACCACGTACCGCACGCGATGGACATGCCGCCTCTGAAGACGGGCGCGATGGAGTCGCCGTCGCCGGTTGCGCCGCTCGGCGCGAAGGGGATGGGCGAAGGCGGCGGCGGCGGGATCCACTGCATCTGCGCCGCGATCCAGGACGCATTGCACGCAGCCGGGGGCGCCATCGTCTACGACAGCTGCAATCCGGCGCATAGGGTGTGGTCCATGCTCCAGGACCCGGAAGCGACCCGCGCGAACGTGTCGGTGACGTCGAAGTGATCGTCTCGGGTACGAAGGAGCTCACCGCGCCGCGCGAGACGGTCTGGGGGATCATCAACGAGCCCGCCGAGATGGCGAAGCTCATGCCCGGCGTGGAGAGCTTCGAGGTTCAGGACGAGAAGCACTGGACCGCGAAGGTCAAGGTGCCGCTCGGGCTCGGCGGACTCAAGATGACGATGAACTTCGAGAAGCTCGAGGAGCGCGAGCCGGAGTTCGCCTCGATGCGGGCGAAGGGGCAGGGGGTGGGCGCCTTGATGGACATGACCACCTCGTTCACGCTCTCCGAGATCGACAGCGGTACGTCGATGGCCTGGGAGGCCGACGTCAAGATCGCGGGGCCGGTCGGCGCCATGGGGCAGCGGGTGCTGCAGCCCATCGTGAACCAGCAGGTCTCGCAGGTGCTCGCCGCGCTCGAGGAGCGCGTCAACGCCACTTCCTCCGCATAGCGCGGATCCGCCGTGACGGTGCCGTTCCGCATCGGCGTCATGCAGCTGACCATGGAACCGCTCGAGCAGATGCTCGAGTCGGCGCGGGTCATGGACGAGGCCGGGATGGACACGATCTGGCTGGCCGAGGCCTACCCGTGGTGGCGCAAGCACGGCATGGAGGCGCGCTCGTCGACCGTCGTCTCCGCACTGATGGCGCGCGAGACGGAAGGCCTGACGATCGGCTGGGGGATCATCTCGCCGTTCACGCGCCACCCGGTGCAAGTTGCGATGGATGCAAGAGTCGTCCAGGAGGCTGCCGGGGCGGGGCGGTTCCTGCTCGGCTTCGGGACCTCGAAGATCTTCCTGAACAACATCCGTGCGCAGACGAACCGGACTCTCGGCCCGATGCGAGATGCGGTGACCATCGTGCGGGGCGTCCTGGGGGGCGAGCCGTTCGAGTACGAGGGCGACACGTGGAGCGCGTCCGTCCCGGGGTTGCGTGCGGACGCCCACGCGCCGCGCGACGTGCCTCCCGTGTACGTCGCCGCCACGGCACCGAAGATGCAGGCGCTCGCGGGCGAGATCGCCGACGGCTGCCTGACACCGTCGATCACGACGCCGGCATTCGTCCGCTACACGCGCGAGAACGTGAAGGCGGACATCGACATCGGCTGCACGATCGTCGCCTCGATCCACGAGTCCGACCGCGAGGCCGGGCGCGACGGCGCGCGCGAGATCGCGGGGATGTATCTCGCGAACAAGTTCCAGAACATCAGAGGCGCCGCTGACACGCTGCTCGAGCTCGCGGAGATCGAGATGGACGAGCTCGGGCCGGTGGCCGAAGCCATGGAGCGCGGCGGGCGACTTGCGGCGAAGGCCGAGGTGACGGACTCGCTACTCGACCGCTGCAAGCCGATCGCCGGGACGCCGGAGGACTGTATCGCCGCCATCGAGGAGTACCGAGACGCTGGTTGCACGCACGTCATGCTCGAGCTCTGGGGTGACCGCCGCCACGACCAGATCCGACTCTTCGGCGAGAAGGTGCTCCCATACTCCAGGTCGTGACGGAGTACGACGCCGGCGCCTTCGACGCCTACGAGTCGGCGGGCTGGGAAGCAGTAGCGGCTGTCTACGCGGAGCAGTGGAGCGCGCTGACGAGCCAGGCGGTCGATCCACTGCTCGACGCAGCGGGCGTCGGACGAGGCATGCGCGTGATCGACGTCGGGACTGGGCCCGGAGTCGCGGCGGGCCGGGCAGCCGAGCGAGGAGCGGTTGCGACCGGCGTGGACATCGCGGCGGCGATGGTGGAGATCGCCTCACGGCGACACCCGGATGCGACGTTCGTCCACGCCTCGGCAACGGGGTTGCCGTTCGCCGACGACTCGTTCGACGCGGCCCTCGGCAACATCGTGATTCAGCACGTCGGCGAGCCCGGTCGCGCGGTTTCCGAGCTCGCTCGCGTGCTCGTCTCGGGCGGGCGCGTTGCGCTGTCGACGTGGGGCGCACCCGAGCGCTCTCCGTTCTTCGCGGCGCTCCTAGGAGCCGTCTCCGATGCGGAGATCGCGCCTCCGAGCGAGGTCCCCGCGGGTCCGTCGTTCTTCCAGTTCGCCGACGACACGGCCTTTCGTTCGCTGCTGTTCGAAGAGGGAGGATTCGACGCGGTCGAGATCAGTGTGAGCTCGGTCGAGTTCCGTCTCCGATCTGCGGACGAGCTGCTCGAGGCCCTCGCCAACGGTACGGTCCGAACCGGCGCACTGGTGCGAGCCGCCGACGGGGAGCAGCACTCCCGTCTTCGCGAGTCGTTGACGGGTCGACTCGAGGAGTGGCGAGGGGACGACGCGTACGTCGTTCCGGCATCGGTCAAGATCGCGAGTGGAAGGAAGCCGTCGTGACCGCGATCGAGATCGATCGCGTTCAGCTCGTGGCGTGGGCCTCGCAAGCGATCGCCACCCCGAGCTTCACGGGCTCCGAGGACGCCATGGCCGAACTGATGCGAGAGACGTTTCTCGACATGGGGCTCCAGGTGCAGTGGCAGCAGGTGGAGGCGGGGCGTGCGAACGTCCTCGGGACGCGTGAGGGGTCCGGCGGTGGACCGAGTCTCATGTTCAACGGCCACATGGACACGTCCTACTCGGGCAAGGAGCCGTGGTTGCGACACGTTCCCGGGTTCCAGCCGAGCGCCTTCGTCGAGGACGGGCGGCTCTACGGCCTCGGCATCTCGAACATGAAGGGAGCACTCGCCTGCTACGTCGAGGCGCTTCGTGCGCTCGCGGACGCGAACGTCACGCTCCGCGGCGACGTGCTCGTCGCTGCGGTCTCGGGGGAGATCGAGAAGACGCAGTGGGGCGACGCGCAGGGCGCCGAGTACCGCGGCTATGCGGCCGGCTCGCGCTACCTCGTGTCGCACGGAGGCGTCGCGGACATGTGCATTCTCGGCGAGCCGACCGAGTCGAAGGTCGTGCTCGGTCACTTCGGCTCGCTGTGGCTCCGCATCTCGACGCAGGGGCCGTTCATCCATACGGCCTTCAGCGAGGGGAAGCGCGACCAGAACTCGATCGTTCGCATGCGAGACGTGCTGGAAGCGGTGCTCGAATGGATTCCGAGTTGGGAGGACGACCCCGCGAACGCCTATCGTGGCGCAAAGGCGATCGTGAACGTGGGCGCTGTCGAGGGCGGGTTCGGCTGGCGCGTGTCGCGCACACCGCACCGGACCGATCTCTTCCTGGACGTTCGCGTGCCCCCGACGAAGGAGATGTCTGCGGCACGCGCGCAGGTACTCGCGATGGTCCGAGGGCTCGCCGAGCGTTTCCCGGATCACGGGATCGAGGGCGAGGTGTACGTGACGGCGCCCGGTGCCGAGATCGCCGAGGATCACCCGCTCGTCAGTGCCCTCGACGCCGCGCATGCCGAGGTGTTCGGCGCGGCTCCGGAACGGGACGTCACGCGCTGGTTCTCCGACGCGTCCGTGCTGACCCGTTACGGGATCGCGACAGTCAACTACGGGATGTCGACGGGCCTCCTCGACACGGTCAAGGGCGAGAACCTCGAGATCGACGGGCTCGTCAAGACCGCCGAGGTCTACGCCCGCGCGGCGATGAGGGTGTGCGGCGTTGCGGAGTGAGGATGCTAAGACGACGGACGACCGAAGCCGGCTGGAGGTGCTCGAGCGCATGGTCGATGGGTTCAACGCGCACGACTTGGACGTGATCATGTCGCTCTTCGCAGACGACTGCGTGTTCGAGTCACCACGTGGGCCCGATCCATGGGGACGGCGGTTCGAGGGCAAGGCGGCCGTTCGAGAGGGCCTCGGTGCGCGGTTCACGGCCATTCCGGATGTCCACTACGGCGACGGCAGTCACTTCGTTGCCGGTGATCGCGGCGTCTCGGAATGGACGTTGACGGGGACCACGACCGAGGGCGTGCGCCTCGAGGTCAGGGGCTGCGACATCTGGATGTTCCGTGGCGACGAGGTGCTCGTCAAGAACTCGTTCTGGAAGATCGTCGAGCCGTGAAGCTCGTCACGTTCGGGTACGACGATCGAGTCGGCTACCTCGACGGCGAGGAGATCGTCGTCCTCGACGTCGCGTCCATGCGCGAGCTGTTCGAGCTCGGAGGGGCGGACGAGATCGGCGAGCGCGTCGCCTTGCTCGAGACGCAGCTCAACGCGCCGATCGTGCCGAAGAAGTTCTTCCACACTGCCGGGAACTTCCGCGAGCACGAGGAGGAGTCCAAGCAGGTCGGCTGGTCGCACGAGATCGCGCCCTGGATCGTGTTCTTCCAGAACGTCGACGCGATCGTCGGGCCCGACGAGCCGGTCGTGTATCCCGAGCATCTCACGGAGGAGCTCGACTACGAGCTCGAGCTCGCGGTCGTGGTGCGCCAGTCCGGCTCGTGGTTCCCGCCCGAGGAGGCGAACGAGTACATCGGTGGATACCTGATCTTCAACGACATCACCGCACGCGACATCCAGCGGCGCGAGATGCGGTCCGGTGTGTTCTCCTTCTGCAAGGCGATCGAGACCTTCTGCCCGCTCGGCCCCTGGATCGTCACTCCCGACGAGATCCCGAACCCGCACGATCTCGCGATGGAGCTGAGGGTCAACGGGGAGGTCCGCCAGACGTCGCACTCGAGCCGGATGTCCGTGACGATCCCGGAGATCCTCAGCCACTATTCGGCGCTCGGCTACTCGGCGGGAGACGTGCTCTCCACCGGGACCGTTTCGGGGGTCGCGGGCTTCTCGCCCGATGCCACGTCGCTCTACCTGAAACCAGGGGACGTGATGGAGGCCGAGATCGAGCGCATCGGCGTGCTGCGGAACCCCGTCATCTCCTGGGAGGAGGCACACGGGGAGCCGGCGCCGCCACGGGTGAGTTGGTAGCGAGTCATGGATCGCGACCTGAACATCCTGGTCGGCGCCGTCGGGATTTCCGCGCTCGGCGACTGGCTGGCGCTCATACCGCTCTCGCTCGAGCTCGAGGAGTCGACCGGTTCGGGCATCGTCGTCGCGCTCCTCTTCGTCGCCGTGTGGTCGCCTGCGATCGTCCTCGCGGGACCGGCGGGTTTTTTGGCCGATCGGTTCGACTCGAGACACGTCTTGATCGTCGTCTCGCTCGCCCAGGCCGTCGTCGCTGTCGCGCTCGCCTTCGTGGGCGGATCTGCCGCGATCATCGTTCTCGCCGCGCTCCTCGGGACCGGGTTCGCACTCGGCCAGCCCGCCGAGTTCGCGCTGGTACCCAGGGTGGCGGGCGAGGCGAAGCTCACTATCGCGAACGGTCGCGTCGAGACGGCCCGTTACGTCGGCTTCACCGTCGGCCCGCTCGCCGGGGGTCTGCTCGCGGCTGCCGGCGGGTTGCAGGTCGCGATGCTCGTGAACGCGCTCACGTTTCTCGTGGTCGCGGGTGCTGCGCTCGTCGTCCGCTGTCGCGAGCAAGACAGCTGCGCAACGCCGGAGCCGACCAAGGACAAGGTCTGGGCGGGAGCGGCATATCTCGCCCGCGATCGAGTGCTCGCGGTGGTGATGACGGTCGCGTTCGTCTCGCTGCTCTTCATGACCGCGTCGATGACCGCCGAGGTCTTCTTCGCGAAGGACTACCTCGACATCGGGGACGTCGGCTACGGGGCGCTCCTCACCTCGTGGACGCTGGGAATGGCGCTCGGCGCCACGCTGCTTCCACGCCGAGTCGCATCCGGGATGCTCGCGATCGCCGCGCTGGTTGCGATCGTCGTCCAGGGCTTCGGGCTCGCTGCGCCGACGCTGTGGCTCGTGCCGGCATTCGCGTTCGCGTTGTACTTCGTCGGGGGCCTGGCGCACGGAACGAAGAACGTCCTCGTCCGGACGTTGATCCACGAACGCGTTCCGCAGGCGTTGCACGGCCGCGCGTACGCCGCATACAACGCGCTGCGGAACGGAGCAGAGCTCGTTGCGCTCGTCGGCGGCGGCCTGCTCGTGACCGCGATCGGCGCGCGCTGGACGCTGTTCCTGGCCGGAGCGATTCCGGTCGCCGCAGGACTCGTCGCGATCGCCGTCAGCCGCCATCGCCTCGTCGAGCCCGCGGTCGCGGAAGCGGCTGCATAGGGCCCCCTCGTCGTTAACGCTGGACGTCGTACGACGTGGTGCGCGGGCACGAGACCGCGCGTTACCGGGTGACGATCAGATGCTGCGAGGCCGATCTCGAATGTTCGGAAACGACGGACGTCGAGGACTGGATCGATGACGACGGACGCGTACGCCCGGCGACGGTTGCGGACGGAGACGCACACATCACGGCCGAGTTCTTCAATCTCGGTCGCTCTGTCCGGGTGGAGGCGCCGCCCGCGGATAAGGTCGCCGACCTCAGGAATCCGAAGCTCGAGGACGCCGAGGAAGCGCCGCCCGCCGCCGTTGTCGACCTCGAGCTCTGCCCGCTGAGCGCAGCGCTGAGCTGGATGTCCGAGATGGGGCGTCCGCCTCCCGGGCTGGGAACCGCGTCCGCGTCCCCGAGTCAGCCGTCGGTCATGCAGATGCGGACGTCGTCATCTGCTACGTCTACGGCCCGGCCGATCGCGGAGCGCCGGCTCGAGTGGAGGAGGCGTCGAGCTCGGGTCGTGGGCCTGCGACTCCGGAACCTCGCGTGCTCCATGCTCGGAAGCCCGCCGAGCGTGGGCACGGTTACTCGTCTTCGCGCCGCGCTGAAGACTCTCGCGCGGTAGCCGCAGCCGTAGGATCGTCCCGTGGCGTGGCCGCGGGACGACGCAAAGCTGGAGCGTGTGCGGGCGCTCATGGCCGAGCGCGAGCTCGACGCTGTCGTCGTCCGCGCTCCCGACAACGTCCTCTACCTGACGAACTTCTGGGGCATGAAGGGGTACGACGCCTGCGTCTTCGCGCGAGAGGGCGAGCCGGTGCTCATCTGCCTCGAGGCGTCGGAGGACGACGCAGCGCGAACGGCCTGGACGAGCGACGTCCGCCTCTTCAAGGGCTACGACGAGATCGATCCGCGGCCGCCGACGGCACGCGTCCTGGAGCTCGCGCGCGAGGCCGCGAGCGAGTACGGCCGAGTCGGGCTCGAGCTCTCCCTCGGAACGCAGGCCTCCGACCGGATGGTCGGCGAGCCGACGACGTTCACCTCGGACTGGTTCACCGCCTTCGGCGACGTCGAAGATGCGACGCCGCTCCTCGTGGCGGCCCGTGCCCTGAAGACCGAGCAGGAGCGCGAGCGCATGCGCCTCGCGAACGAGATCGCCGCCGCTGCGATGGAGCATTGCAGGCTCGTCATCGAGCCGGGCATGAGCGAGGCGCAGATCGCGGCGGAGTGGGAGGGATTCGTCCATGGGGAGGGCACGGGCTGGGACGAGCGGATCGAGCTCGCCCTCGGCTTCTCGCTCGTCTGGTCGGGACCGGGGATCAAGACGTTCACTGCGACGACGTCACGTCCCGTCGTCGAAGGCGAGCCGACGCTGTTCGAGATCTGGGTGTGCGCGGACGGCTACTGGTGCGACCACACGAAGAACCTCGTGCCTGGCGATCTCACGACGCGATATCGCGACCTCGAGGCCGCTCTCATGACCGTGTACGAGGACGCGATCGCGTTCGCCCGCCCCGGAGCGAGCCTCGCCGAGCTCGACCGCAGGATCCGCGCGGGTATCGAGGCGATGGGCTTTCCGGGCCAACCCTCGCACCCGATCTGCCACGGCGTCGGTGCGCGAGCGCACGAGCCGCCGTACGCGCACCAGGCGGGAGGCGGCGACATCGCCGCCGGCATGGTTCTTGCGATCGAGCCAGGATGCTATATCGAGGGCGGCGGCGGGCTCCGGGTCGAGGACAACTTCCTGATCACCGAAGACGGAGCCGAGAAGCTCTCTCCCTTCCCCGACGGGATAGTGCCGGCGGCGCAGGGGGCTTGAATCCGCGCCGCGAACGCGCAACGCTTGGGCGCGGAGCATGAGGGAGGGGAGAGGATGACGCGGCTGTTCGTCTCGCTGGCGGTCGGTGCGGCCCTTATCGCTGCTGTCGGCGCCGTGGGTAGCCCAGCGCCGCCTGCTCGGTCCGGGCCGGCGGTCACGCACGGGGTCGTCATCGGCGACGTGACCGCGACCTCGGCGGTGCTCTGGGCCCGCGCAGACGGCGAAGCGCTGCTGAACGTCGTCCTCTCGGGAGGCGCTCACCGGCGGGTTCCTCCGTCGCAGGTCATCGCATCCCACGACTTCACGACGAGCGTCGCGCTCGTCGGGCTCGCCCCGGACACGACCTACCGCTTCCGCGCATGGTTCAGCCTCGGCGCCCGCGGCGTGGGGCACGGCCCAGCCGTGACGGGCTCGTTTCGGACGTCGCCCGCCCAGGACGACTCAGCCTCGGTCCGGCTCGCCTTCGGGGGCGATGTCTCGGGCCAGAACGTCTGCCGCGACCTCGTCGAAGGCCTCCCTGTCGCGCGCACCATCCGCGCGTGGCGCCCGGACGTCTTCGTCGGACTCGGCGACATGATCTACGCCGACAACGCCTGCGATTCGGTCGGCCGCTACGGCAACGCGCAAGTACCGGGCGGCTTCGGCCCGGCGATGGACCTGCCCGGCTTCTGGGCGCACTGGCGCTACAACCGCGCCGACAGTGGTCTCCAGGAGCTCCTCGCGAGCGCGAGCTACGTGGGCGTCTGGGACGACCACGAGGTCGTGAACGACTTCGGGCCGCTCACGGATGCGCCCGCGACGCCGCCGTACACGGGCGCACACCTGCTTCCGCTCGGCCGGCAGGCCTTCGTCGACTACACGCCACTCACGTCGGGCGGGACGAGGCTGTACCGGTCGCTCCGGTGGGGGAAGCACCTCGAGCTGTTCGTACTCGACACGCGCTCCTACCGCGACGCGAACACCGCCTCGGATGATGCGGCGCGCCCGAAGACGATGCTCGGTACGGAGCAGCTCGCCTGGCTGAAGCAGGGACTCGCGTCCTCGGACGCGACGTGGAAGGTGGTCGTGTCGAGCGTTCCGATGTCGATCCCCACCGGGTTCCCGCCGACGAACGGCCGCGATGGCTGGGCCAACTTCGATCAGACGACCGGCTTCGAGCGCGAGCTCCTCGACATCCTGCGCTTCATGCAGGTGCAGGGGATCGACCGGCCCGTCTGGATCACGACGGACGTGCACTTCGCGGAGGCGTTCCGCTACGCGCCCTTCGCCGACGACCCCGACTTCGTCGTCCACGAGCTCGCCACCGGGCCGCTCAACGCCGGGATCTTTCCGACACGGGCCTTCGACGAGACGCTCGACCCGGTGGTGCTCGGGTTCGTCGGCCCTGCGAGCGCCGAGGCGGTTGGCTCGTGGGACGAGGCGAAGCGCTGGTTCAACTTCGGCACGGTGGAGGTGGGAAGGGACGGCACGCTTGCGCTCGGTGTCGTGAACACGCGCGGCGAGCGGCTGTTCGCGCTCACGCTTCCCGCGCCGTAGAGTCGCCTCGTGACGATCGATCGCTCGAAAGTCTGGACGGGCGACCTGAACGCGAAGGCGCTCGAGCCGCAGCCACGAGTCACCGTCGGCCTCTACGACACGACGCTCCGCGACGGCGAGCAGACGGTCGGCGTCGTTCTCGATCCAGAGCAAAAACTACAAATTGCAAGCGCGCTGGCCGCAGCCGGCGTCGATCGCATCGAGGCTGGCTTTCCGCGCGTATCTGAGGACGATGCGAGGGCGATCTCGATGATCCTGGAGGTCGGCCTCGAGGCCGAGATCTGGGGCTTCTCGCGCGCGGTCCGGGCCGACGTCGAGGCGCTCGTCGAGCTCGGGCTCCAGGCGTCCGTCATCGAGAGCCCGATCTCCGACGGCAAGCTCGCCGCGCTGGGCGTCTCGCGAGAGGCGATGCTCGAGCGGATCCGGTCGGCTGTCGCGTTCGCAGCCGGAGAGGGCATTCGAGTGGCTTTCTTCGGCGTCGACTCGACGCGAGCCGAGCTCGAGTTCGTGCGCGTCTCGTACGAGACCGCAGTGGAGGCGGGTGCGCAGGAGGTCGTCGTCGTCGACACCCTCGGCGTCGCGACGCCCGAGGCTGCAGCCTTCCTCGTGACCGAGGTCGTGGAGCGGCTGGACTACGAGGTCCCGGTCCACTGGCACGGCCACGACGACTTCGGTCTCGCTACGGCAGCCGCCGTTGCTGCCGTGCAGGCGGGCGCGACCTGGGTGCAGGGAACCGTCAACGGGATGGGGGAGCGGGCGGGCAACGCCGACCTCGTCGAGGTCGCACTCGCGCTCGAGGCGCTGTACGGCATCCCGACGCGCCTGCGGCTCGAGCAGGCGCGCGCGCTCGGTGCGCTCGTGCAGGAGCTGGCCGGGACGCAGCTCGCTCCCTGGAAGCCGGTCACGGGCGACAACCTCTTCACCCGCGAGTCCGGCGCGGTGGCGGCCCAGTTCCACGATCCGCCCGCGATCGAGCCGTACGCGTCGGATCTCGTGGGCGCCACGCGTGGCATCGTCCTCGGCAAGAAGAGTGGGCTCGACTCGATCCGGATCAAGGTCGAGGAGCTCGGTCTCGACGTGCCCGACGACCGCTTTCCCGCCCTGCTGGAGGCCGTGAAGCGCGCGGGGACGAAGAAGCGTGGGCTCGTCACGGACGGCGAGTTCCGCAGGCTCGCCAGTCGAGTGAAGAGCAGTCGCGTTTGACTGACATGTCACCGCGCTGAGATACTCGCAGGGCAGCGTGGAAAGGGTCTGCATCGTCGGGGCGGGCGTCATCGGGAGCCTCTTCGCGGGTCATCTCGCCCGCGTATGCGAGGTCTCGGTGCTCACGCGACGGCGCGCACACGCGGCTGCGCTGAACGCGGGCGGGCTCCGCATCAGCGGGAAGAGCGATCGTCAGGCGACGGTCACGGCGACCCACGACCCAGCGGCGCTCCCCGAGTTCGACGTCGCGATCGTCGCGACGAAGGCGTCGGAGCTCGAGTCGGCCGCTCGCGCGCTCGAGGGCCGCTTCCCCGACGCGACGATCATGACCGTTCTCAACGGAATCGGTGCCGAGGAGGTCGTTCGCGCGCACGGTGCGTGGCCGATCGTCTCGGGCGTCACCTTCATGAGCGGGACGAAGCACTCGGACACCCACGTCGAGTACATCCTCGATACCGAGACCTGGCTCGGTCCGTACGAGGACACCCCGTATGAGGTCGTCCAGGACATCGCCGGGACCATCCGCGCCTGCGGGTTGAAGGCGGAGGCACTTCCCGATCTGCGCCCGGCCCAGTGGTCGAAGCTCATCTTCAACGCGGCCGTCAACCCGACGGCTGCGCTGACCGGTCTCTCGCACGACTTCCACTTCGCGCAGGAGGCCCGGCCAGGCGACCTCGGGCACCTCGTCCACGGCCTCGTCGACGAGGGAAAGGCCGTCGCGGCCGCGGCCGAGATCGAGCTCCATGACGATCCGTGGGAGATGAACGTGCTCGCGACCCGGCGGGGGTCGGCGCACTACCCGTCGATGCTCGAGGACATGGATGCACACCGGGAGACCGAGATCGAGCTCATCACGGGCTCTCTCGTGCGTGAGGCGGAGCGGCGCGACGTGCCCGTTCCGCTCCACCGATTGCTGTACGCGCTCGTCAGAGGAAAGGAAGCATCGTGGCAGGCGTAACGCAGGAACCGACAGGAGGGCACAGATGACGAAGGTAGGGAAGGCGACGGGCGCTCTCGCCGCCGTTGCGGTGGTGGCCGTTGCCGTCGTCGGCGGGGGGACAGCCGCATCGCAACAGGCAAGGACCGTGACGATCGGCTGGGCGTACGACGGGGTTGGGCCGATGGCCGCCTACGACGGGCCGGCGCTCGCGACCGCCAAGGAGCGAGTTGCGCAGCTGAACAAGCTGAAGTCGAACACGACGAAGTTCAGGATCATCACCTGCAACACGCAGGGCAACAAGCCGGCGATCGCCAAGGCATGTGCGACGAAGCTCCTCGCCCAGGGAGCAGACGTCATCATGACGACCTGCGACGTCGACTTCGCCGCTCCGGTCGTGCAGACGGCGATCAACCGGGGCAAACTGACGGTGGCGGCGTGCATCGGCACCGATCAGATGGGGCCGAAGCGGTTCGGCGCGAAGGGCAGGCTCGCGTTCTCGTTCGGGAACGTCGCCCAGGACGAGGGATCGGCGATGGCGGAGTACGCGTGGAAGCGGGGGTGGCGCACCGCCTCGCTCGCGACCGATACCGTGATCGTGTACTTCCGCAACGTCGTGCAGGCGTTCGAGGCCCGCTGGACACAGCTCGGCGGAAAGATCGCCACGAAGGAGACGTACCAGTCGCTCGGCGGCAACCAGGCGTCGTGGACGAATGTCGTCAATCGCCTCAACAACGAGGATGCCGACGTCATCGTGACCTCGACGGCACCCCCGTTCGGCGCACAAGTGCCGATCATCACCGGTCTGCGGACGCTCGGGAACAACACGCCGATCCTGAACTCATGGGCCGGCGACGGGAACTACTGGTACGGGACACTGGAGCCGAAGCTCTCGAACTACTACTACGTGACGTTCGCGTCGGCCTTCGGCGACGATCCGGTGAAGGCCGTCAATGCACTCCGCGACAAGTACGAGGGTGCGATCGCCAAAGGTGGCAACACGGGCGCGTTCGTCACAGGATGGTCGGCCATCGACGGGATCAACCTCGCGCTCAAGCGCACCGGCGGCAATCCGAACGGCGCCGCCCTCGCCGCGCAGATGGAGCGATTCAAGAACGTCGTGACGCTGTCGGGGCTCGTGACCTTTTCCAAGAGCCTGCACACGGTGTCGGGCCGGACGTACCGCGTTATCCGTGTGACGAGCAACACGCCCAAGACGGTCGGCGTGATCAAGGCCAAGGTCGTTCCGAAGATCTGAGGGATTGACGGAAACTCAGCCTGAGGAGACTCGGCGGTCCGGAGCGTCGCTCCGGGCCGCCGGCGTCTCGCGCTCGTTCCATGGAGTCCAGGCGCTCCGCGACGTCACGCTCGAGCTCCATCGACACGAGGTCGTCGGCCTCATCGGCCCTAACGGCGCGGGGAAGTCGACGCTGGTCAACGTCCTGACCGGATTCGACTTCCCGGACGAAGGATCGGTCGAGCTCGAGGGTCGCGACGTGACGCGCTGGAGACCGCACCGGCGAGGGCGCGCGGGACTGTCGCGCACCTTCCAGCACAGCCGCTCGTTCCGTGGGCTGTCGGTGCGAGAGAACGTCGAAGTTGCCGCGTTAGGCGTGGGGGCGAGTCCGCGTGAGGCTCGGAAGCGCGCAAACGAGCTCCTCGAGTCGCTCCAGCTCGGTGACTACGCCGACGCCCCCGCCGGCTCGCTCCCACACGGGGACGAGCGACGGCTGGGCGTCGCCCGCGCGCTTGCAACGGAGCCCCGCTTCGTGCTCATGGACGAGCCCGCGGCCGGTCTCCCGGAGGCGGAAGTGCCGGCATTCGCCGAGGTCGTGCGCTCCGTGCGCGACGAGCACGAGGCGGGCGTGCTCCTCATCGATCACAACATGGCGCTGATCATGGACGTCTGCGATCGGATCCAGGTGCTCGACCAGGGCCAAACGCTCGCGGAGGGTGCGCCGTCGGAGATACGCGCCAACCTCGACGTCGCCGCGGCGTATCTGGGCGAGTCCGCGGTGGCAGAGTGACTCTCGAGCTCCACGACCTGCAGGTTTCCCACGGCGGCGTCCCTGCCGTCAGGGGGCTCTCGCTCACCGTCGCTCCCGGCGAGATCGTCGGTCTCATCGGCCCGAACGGCGCCGGGAAGTCGACGACCCTGCACGCGGTAATGGGTCTCGTCCCGTCGGCGGGAGGAGAGATCCGCTTTGGCGGCGACTCGCTTCGCGGACGTTCGCCCGAGTCGATCGCGCGCCGGGGAATCGCGCTCGTTCCCGAAGGGCGGAGGCTGTTCGGTGAGCTCACCGTGGAGGAGAACCTCCGGCTCGGGCTCGCTGCCCGCTCCGGATCGAACGGCGCGGACGCCGACCTCGCGGAGATCGCCGAGCTGTTCCCGGTGGTCAAGGAGGCTCGAGGCAGGCCAGCAGGAGCGCTGTCAGGCGGACAGCAGCAGCAACTCGCGATCGCCCGAGCGCTGGTCGCGAAGCCCGCGATCCTGCTTCTCGACGAGCCGTCGCTCGGCCTCGCGCCGACGGTCGTCGACCTCGTCTTCTCGACGCTCCAAGCGATCCGGGAGCGAGGGCTCGGGGTCCTGCTCGTGGAGCAGCGTGCGCAGCGCACCGTCGCGCTGGCAGATCGGACGCATGTCCTCGCGAATGGAGAGCTCCGGCTGACGCTCACGCCGGCCGACGCGGACGACACCGACCGCATGGTCGCGGCGTACCTGTCGTGAGCCTCCTTCTCGCCAGCGGCCTCACGGACTTCGTCCGCGACGCCCTCGATCGGCAGGTGCAGATCGACGCCATCGGCCTGGGCGCGATCTTCGCGCTCATGGCGGTCGGCATCGGCCTCGTCTTCGGCGTCATGCGGCTCGTCAACTTCGCGTATGGCCAGCTCATCATGGCCGGCGGGTTCGCGCTCGCGTTCGCGTCGGAGCGCGACTGGCCGGCATGGGCCGGGATCGCGCTGTGCTTCGCCGTCGTGCTGGCGCTCTCGCTCGCGATGGAGCGGGTCGTCTTCAGACCGCTCAGGACGCAGTCGGCCGCGGTCATGCTGATCGCGACGTTCGCGATCGCGTTCTTGCTCCAATCGATCGCACTCCTCTGGTTCGGCCCACTGGGGAAGACGGCGACGACGCTGGTGGAGCTGAACAGGCCGGTCTCGTTCCTCGGCCTCGACGTTCGGAAGATCACCATCGTCGCGATCGTCGTCGCCGCCGTCTGTCTCGCACTTCTGGTGCTGCTGCTGAACCGCACGTCGATCGGGCTGCACATGCGCGCTGCGGCGATGGACTTCTCGACCGCTCGGCTCCTCGGCGTGCGTGCGAACCTCGTCAGCGGGGTTGCCGTGCTCATCGCCGGCGCGCTTGCCTCGGTGGTTGCCGTCATGCTCACGGTCCAGTTTCCGACCGTCACGCCGACGTACGCCTTGCAGGAGACGATCCTGGTCCTGGCTGGCGTCGTCGTCGGCGGAATGACTCGCCTCCTCTCCGCCACCCTGGGCGGGTTCCTCATCGGGTACGTCTCAGGACTTCTGGGCAGCGCGTTGCCGTCCAGCCAGAGCCAGTACCTGCCCTCGCTCGTGTTCGGGCTAGTGATCCTCGTCCTCCTCGTGCGGCCGGACGGGCTGTTCACGCGCGGGCGAGGCCTCGTGGAGCGAGTGTGAGGAGCTCGCGCGCCATCGAGCTGCTGGCGCCCGCGGCGCTCGTCGTCGCGACCGGGCTCCTCGGTGGGGTCACGTCCCAGACGACGCAGATCTACTTCGTCACCGCGCTCATCTCGGTCTCGACGGTGGTCGCGATCTACGTCTTCGTCGGCAACTCGGGCGTGCTCTCCTTCGGCCACATCAGCTTCTTCGCGGTCGGCGTATGGGCGGCCGGAGTGCTCTCGATCCCAGAGCAGGAGAAGCCGGCGACGATGCCCTACCTGTTCGAGTTCCTGAGCTCGACGACGGTGGGGAACGTGGCGTCACTCCTGATCGCGGCTGCGGTGGGCGGAGTGTTCGCATTCCTCGTCGGCCTGCCGCTGATGCGGCTGTCGGGGCTTGCCGCGGGCATCGCGACCTTCGCCGTGCTGGGCATCACGAACAATGTCCTTCGCTACTACGAGAAGATCGGGCCGGGGCTGAACACGTTCTCGTCGGTGCCCGAGACGACGGATGTCTTCCAGGCGACCGTGGGTGCGGTGCTCGTGGTCGCGGCCGCCTTCGTGTATCAGCGAAGCCGGCTGGGACGGCAGCTCCGCGCGACCCGTGAAGATCAGGCCGCGGCGCGCGCCGTGGGCGTCTCGATCTATCGACAGCGGCTTGCGGCGTTCGCGCTCTCCGGCTTCCTCGCCGGCTTCGCAGGCGGTCTCTACATCCACTTCATCCCCATCAACGTCGACGCGGTGTACCTCGACCTCACGTTCATCACCCTCGCCATGCTCGTCATCGGCGGCACGACGAGCCTCTGGGGCGCGGTGGTGGGTGCTCTGTTCGTGAGCACGCTCGATTCCCTTCTCGCGGAGATGGAGGACGGGATGACGCTGCTCGGGGCGACGATCGACCTCCCGGCCGGATCGCGCATCGTCGTCGTGAGCTCAGTGATGGCGCTCGTGCTCATCGTGCGGCCGGGCGGGCTGACCGGCGGACGCGAGTTCTCGATGCCCTCACTCGCGCGACTGCGAACGGCGGAGGCCAAGTGAGGGTCTGCGTCGTGGGGTGCGGTGCCGTCGGCTCGCTCTTCGCGGCGAACCTCGCGCAGCTCGACGACGTCGAGGTGTGGGCATACGACGTCTCGCAGCAGCACGTCGACGCGATCAACGCGAACGGCCTTCGGCTCACGGGCGCGGGGGAGGTCATCGGGCGATTGCTTGCGACGACGGACGCCGCCGCACTTCCTCCCTGCGACTTCGGGATCGTCGCGACGAAGGCGATGCACACGGACGGAGCCGTCGCCGCGGTGGCGCATGCCGTCGCGGACGGTGCCGTAGCGACCGTTCAGAACGGCGTCGGGAACGAGGAGGTCGTCGCCAAGTACGTCGCTCGCGTGATTCGTGGCACGACGTTCCCCGCCGGAAAGATCCTCGAACCCGGTGTCGTGCAGTGGGACGTCAAGGGAGACACGACCCTCGGCCCTTTCGAGCCACATCCGGCGCATGCCGACGAGATCGAGCGCCTCGCCGACGCCTGCACGCGCGGGGGGATGCCCACGACGCCGGTCGCGGACGCGCGCCCGGCGCAATGGCGCAAGGTCATCTTCAACGCCGCGACGAACCCGATCGGAGCGCTGACCGGGCTCACGCACGGGCGGGTGTGCGAACGTCCCGACCTCCGTGCGATCGTGAGTGCCTTGGTCGACGAGGGCAAGGCGGTCGCGACCGCCCAGGGAATCACGCTGGACGCCGACCCCGAGGACCTCATCGACCACGCCGCGAAGCCGGACGTCGCGTACGGCCACAAGGCGAGCATGCTCCAGGACGTCGAGGCACGCCGCGCGACCGAGATCGACTACCTGAACGGCGGCATCGCGCGTTTCGGGCGCGACCTCGGCGTGCCGACTCCCCTCAACGACGCCGTCAATCAACTAATCAAGGCACTGGAGGCATCGTGGCAATGAACTCGGAGCTCGAGCGGCGGCACGCGAACGTCCGCGAGGCGATGGCGGCGCACGACCTCGACGCGCTGATCGTCTCCGGCAGCGAGTACACGGGATTCGAGGGCGCCGTGACGTACCTCTCCGGATTCCAGATCGTCCACCGCTACGCGTACGTCGTCGTACCGGCCGACGGTGATGCCTTCGTCGTCTTCCCGACCGAGGCCCGATACGTCGGCGAGCACGGGACCGCCGAGCTCGAGCAGATCTTCCACGACAGGCCCGGCGAGCTCATCGCGTCCCGCGCGCGCGCTGCCGGATGGAAGCGGGTCGGCGTCTTCGGGCTCGACTACGTGATGGCGGTGCGCGACTACCGCGCGCTGAATGGGCTCGACATGGTGCCGTTCGACGTCGAGTTCGACCTCGCGCGGGCCGTGAAGAGCGATGCGGAGCTCGAGTCGGTCCGCAACTCCATGCGGATCAACGAGCGCGGGTTCGAGATCTTCCTCGACGCGTACGCCCCGGGAAGGACGGCCGCGGAGGTGATGGCAGCAGCGGAGGAGTGGTTCGTCGCCGAGGGTTGCGGCCGGCTGACGATGAACATGGTGCTGACCGGCACGGACACGTTCGCGCGACCCGAGTTCAAGATCGCGCGCCGCGAGGAGGCCCTCGGCGAGTTCCTGCTTCCGTCGCTCGAGGTGGCCGGGCCCGGGATGCACTGGGTCGAGGTCTCGCGCGCGATCGCGTCGCGTGACGCAAGGCTCTCGGAGGACACCGAGCGGATGCTGGACGCCTACCTCGAGTACGTCGAGGCGGCGCGGGGCGCAATGCGGCCGGGCGCGAGCTGTCACGACGTGCACCGCGCCGTCTCGGCCGGGTTCACCGAGCGGGGCTACCACCTCGGACACGTGACCGGGCACTCGATCGGCATGACGATGATCGAGTTCCCGAAAGTCGGCGAAGGCGTCGAGACCGAGCTCGCGGAGAACATGGTGTTCTCCCTGCACCCGCACGCGATCGCCGAGAACGGCGAGGACTGCCTGTACATGCAGGAGACCTGGCTCGTCACGAAAGAGGGCGGCACTCCGCTCTCGTCGCTCCCCATGCAGGTATTTCGCAGATGACCGATGGAGGGCTGCGACCCGCAGCCTCGAAGCGGCTGCGCCCCTCAAAGGTCACCGCACGACCGGAACCAGGCGTTAGCGGGGTTCCGGTCCGCGCAAGACTTCGCCTAGAATCCGGAAGGTGAGCTGGCCGTGGCTCGTATTGCTCGTCCTCGCGGCCGCCCTTGCGGTCGCGGTGGAGAAGCCGCGCTTGGAGCGCCGCTTCGGCGCCGCGGCGCGGCGAGACCGCGAGCGTCAGAAGCGAAAGAGACAGCTCCGCGTCGTGACGCCCGACCATGAGAGCGAGGAGTTCATCCGCTCGGTCCAGAGCGACCTCGACGCGCTCCCGACGATCGAAGAGCGGGATCGCAGAACTTGATTCTGCGCAGGTCGCGATCCGCTACTCGCGGATCCGGACCCGCGGAGACCCCTAACAGCCGGCCGGTTCGCGGCCGGGACGCTGCGACTCCGCGGCCCTACCGAACCCGGAACGTCAGGACGAGCGTGCGCGTGTTCGGAAGGATAGGCCCGACGTTCTCGGTGTTCTTGGCTTCCTGGTAGTCGGAGACCCGGAGGCGGAGGCGGTGCTGCCCCGGAGCCAGCCCGCCTGTCGAGATCCGGAGCACGCCGTCCCGGTAGGCCGCGTTGCGCAGGTCGCCGTCGATCGCAGCGACGATTGACTGCGGATAGATGCCCGCCCCGGCATCGCTGGCCGCCACGCGGAGCGGCTGACCGACCCGGACGGATGGCGTTCGGAGCCGGAGTGTGGGAGGTGTCACGTCGTTGGTCCAGTAGCGGAACGTGAAGGAGCCCGCACCAGCGCGCGCCGGGCTGTCGAAAACGACGGCGTAGACGCCGGGCGCAGGCGAGAGCGCTCCCGCAGCGTCGACACTTTCGCGGAACTCGTCCATGTACGGGTTGTGGTTCACGGGCAGGCCTGCGTAGCCGGTCAGGCGGTTCTCGTCGAGCCCGGAGACGATTCTCGGCTCGACGCTGCTCCCTCGGCCACGCTGAATGATCACGACGCCGAAGTTGGAGACCCGCCGGGTCAGCCGAAGACGGAAGACCCGCTCGGGACCACGGAGCATGGTCGTGACTCCGATGCCGCTCGGTGTCTCGGGATAGCGGTAGCGCAACACCAGCGACGGCTGCCCCGACGTGGTGCTCCGATACACACCGGGACGCACGAGCGCGACGGGCCGATGCCTCGCGAGTGCGCCTGCGGTCACGCGTCCCCACACCGGGACACGCCTCAGGTCCGACCCGCGCCGGAGCTCGACGTACGCGTCGAGATCGCCGGGCGTTGCGGTACGGCTCACCGTCGCGGTCACGGAGAGCGTAGCCGGCACGTCGACCGCGGCCGGGAGCACGAGCCCGACGCCTCCCGGCGCGCCGCGCACGACCCGCGCGACCTGCCAGGTACCGCTCCCGCCCCCGGCGTCGGTGAGATGCACCGTGGTGACCCGTTCCTCGCCGCGTGAGAGCAGACCGAGCGAGACGGCGCTCGGCGAGGCGAAGAGGAGTGGCTGATCCGCTCGCTGGAGCACCACGACGCCGCCGCCCTGGAAGCGTGGCCCGGCGGTGCGCCCGCGGTCCTCGACCGAGTCGACTCCCGACTGCACGAGTGCGGACTTGAGCTGCTCCACCGTCCACTCCTGATGACGCTGACGCAAGAGCGCCGCAGCGCCGGCGATGTGCGGCGCGGCCATGCTCGTCCCCGAGAACTCGGACCATCCGTTGTCGGGCACGGACGACAGCACTTCAACCCCAGGGGCGGCAACGTCGGGCTTGAGGCGCAGCGAGATCGTCGTGGGGCCGACAGAGGAGAACTCGGCGTGGGTGCGCGTCACCGGACTGCCGCTGATCTCGACGGCACCGACGCTGATTGCGCGTGCCGAGTTCGCCGGAGAGGACACAGAGCCTGCACCGACGTCGTTGTAGTCGTTTCCCGCGGCGATGACGGGAACGACACCGGCGGCCGCTGCAGCGTCGAGCGCTCGCGCGACGATGTCACGGCTCGGCTCGATCTCAGGCTCGCCGCCCGAGAAGTTGATGACGTCCATCCCGTCGGCGACTGCTGCCTCGATCGCTGCGACGATCGCGGGTGAGTTTGCATTCGGGCTCAGCCCGGAGTCGGTCTGGACGAAGACCTTGTAGTTGCCGAGATACGCGCGAGGTGCGACGCCCGAGACGCGCCGCTGGCCCGAGGGCGTGTCCGCGTTCCCCGCTGCGATGCCCGCCACGTGCGTGCCGTGACTCGAGTCGCGCCCGCTGAAGGCGACCCGTGCGCTCGATGCCGTCGCGCTCTTCGGCGCGAAGGCGCGGGCGACGATGATCTTCGCGGTCGTGAAGCGCTGCTGACCCTTCGGGAAGCCCGCCGGCATGGTGTACCCGGACGGGTCGAAGAAACGATGCTCGGGGTCGATTCCCGAGTCGATGATCCCGATCTTGACGCCCTGGCCTGCCGTATCGAGGGTCGAGCCCCAGAGCGCGGGTGCGCCGATCTGCTGGGGCGACGAAGCGAGCTGAGGCTCGTAGCTCGCGGCGCGCAGCACCTCCCGGACGCCCGGAAGCGAGCGCAGCCGAGACACCTGACTCCCAGGGACGGTGAGCGAGAAGCCGTTCGCCACGAGGCGGTACCGCCAGCCCACACGCGCCTCGGGCACCTGTGCTGTGAGCCCGCGGCGGAACGCGCGCTGCTCCGCCACAATCGCGTTCGCCGAGCCCGGTGCTCGCGCGAGCGGGGGAGAGTCGAGTAGGACGACGACCTCCGTGCGCGCGCTGCTGCCGAGGGACGACGTCGGGGGCAGCGCCGTAGGGAGCAGTACGGCGAGCGCCGCAACGGCGAGAAAGACCAGGCGAGTCATCGAGGACTGAGACGACGCGAAGCTAGAATCGGAAGGCCGCGCGGATGTGGCGGAATTGGTAGACGCGCACGGTTCAGGTCCGTGTGCCCGTAAGGGCGTGGAGGTTCAAGTCCTCTCATCCGCACTCGCCCTCCTCGGTCGCGGAGCGCTCCCGCTGGGGCGGAGCCCGGCTCAGCTGCCGGATCGCAGTGCACATCCGCATGCATGCCGTGAATTGTGGCGACGGTGTGCAGCCCACCGGGGATCCCTCGTTCGAGGGAGGTTGTGCGGACGCAGCCCACGATCACGAGAGGTTGGACGCCGCCGTTCCCCACTCCGCACTCCTCGTGCTCCCGATCCCGGTGGAGAACCTTTTCGCGGCGACGAGTCGTGGAACCGTTTCGAGCGGAACGTGCGCGAGCCCGCCCATGGTTTCCTGACACCTTCCGGGTATGAGGCAGGCGCGTGTTGGTGCTCGCCCGGATCCTCGCCGCCCTCGTCGCCGCCGCTCTCTACCACGTGTTCTGGTGGCTGGTCACCGTCGCCGTTCTCCTCGTCGCGACCTGGCGCGAGCTCGATGTCCCGGGGTACCACGAACCGGGCGCTTCCGCGTGGTGGGGTTGGCTCCTCGCGTTGGTCTGGTGGATCGGGCTCGCTGCAGTCGCCTGGTGGGCTGCATTTCGCCTCCCGTGGCTGCGTCGAGCCAACCGCCTGAGAGTGTGAGTATGTCCTGGGAGGGGGAAACGATCGTCCGTCACGCCGTCTGGGTCTTCTGGACGGGCCGGAGCGTGAGCCCAGAGGGTGGGACCTCGATCTCCAGCCCAGGAACTGGGCTCGCTCGTTCTAGGTGCCGTCGCCCGCGTCGGCCTCGCGGCGCCGTCGCGACAGGTAGCCGAGCGCTCCCGAGATCAGCAGTACAAGCGACATGCTCGCGAGGACGATGAGCGGAATCGGAACCGCACCGGGCGCCGACCTGCCCACTGCACGTGTCGCTTCTCGCGTGCCGCCGGTGTCGTCGACGGTTGTGGTGTCGCGTGGCGTCGAAGGGGGCTTCGTCGAGCCGCTCCTGCGAGTTGCGTTTGCAGGCGCGCGAGCAATGACCTCCTCGGCGTCCGCGTAGTCGCGGATCTCCGGAGGTACTGCTGCGATCGCCTCGTCGTAGCAGCTCAGCTCGTAGATGCCGTCGATCCGGTGGTTGTCCAACCAGTCGCCCAGGATCTTCTCCGCGCACGGCGTCGCTCCGGTCGACGACGACGTCAGCGCGAGCGAGGCGATCGATGCCACCACGAGGGCTCGCGCAACGAGACGGCGATAGCGGGCGACGGCCGAGGGCGTCATTCGAGGGTGTACGTCGCGCGTGACAGATCCGTCACGGCCGCGACGCTAGAACGCGCTTGTTCGAACGACGTTAGGAGAGCGCGGCGAGCACGTCGTCGGCGTGCTCGAGCGGCTTCACCTTCCGCATGATCTTCGCGACGTTCCCGTCGGCGTCGATCACGAACGTCGAGCGCTCCATGCCCATGTACGTCTTGCCGTACATGCTCTTCTCCACCCACGTGCCGTAGTTCTCGGCGACCTCGTGCTCCTCGTCCGAGAGCAGCGTGAACGGCAGCCCGTACTTCTCCCGGAACTTCACATGCTCTTTCGGGCTGTCCGGGCTCACGCCGAGCACGACGGCACCCTTGTGCTGGAGCTCGCCCCACACGTCGCGGATTCCGCATGCCTGCGCCGTACAGCCGGGCGTGTCGTCTTTGGGATAGAAGTAGAGGACGACGGGCTGACCGCGGAACGACTCGAGAGAGACGTCCTCGCCCGAGTCGCTCGGAAGAGTGAATGTCGGTGCAGGCTTGCCCTCGTCGATCATGACGGAGGAGGCTCGGCTGTGAAGGAGCCCTGGTCGACACGCTCGGCGTTCACGACCTTGAGCAACGTGAAGTCGCCCCTGCCGCTCGTCGCACGACCCGCAAAGACGGTGATTCGCTCGGTATCAGGCAATTCGATGATCTCCGGGTGATTGAGCGGAGCGATGAACAGAAAGCGGACCGACTGATCCGAGCGGTTCGTGATCCGGTGTGCTTCGCCCCGCCGGAAGAGGACCGAGTCGCCCGGTTGGAGCTCCCGTTCGCCGTCGGCCATGCGAAGTGTCGGCATACCCGCCAGCCTAACGAGCAAGGGCGACTGTTCAAGGAGTTTCGACCAGCACCGGCACCAGGAGTTTGCCGGGGGGTCGCGGTTCCCGGTCCGCCGGAAAACACTCGGGTGGGACACATTCAAACGTGGGCACTCTGAACAGCTCCGTCGTGACACTTGCGAGGATCTTTTCTACGTCAACAAGCTCTATGTAGGCCTGCGCGCCGCCTCGACTGTACGGGGCCCAGTGGTCGACTTCGCCCCGGAAGTCATCGACGGGCGGTTCAAATGCTTTCGAGGCGCCGAGGGACCCCGCGCGTGGGTCGGAGACGCGAATTTCGACCTCTCTCTCTCCAAAACCGACGAGGTGGATGGTGACGCGCACCTGAACACCGAGTGAGGAGAGATGGTCCACATATTGCGCTGTCTCGATCTCAGGATGGTTCTTGAGATAGGCCCGCAAGGTCATTCGAGGGACGAAGCTGTGCAGGGCCAACTCCCCACTCTGCTTCGCAGGAGGGGGCTCATCCTCGAAGCGCGAAGTGATCCACCCCCACGCCCCGTAAACCCCACCTGCGACAGTTCCAAGCCCCACCACCAAGGCCGCTAGCAGCGCGACCCGCCCGCTCCACGTGTCGAGCAGCTTCCAGATTCCGGCTTGGGGAGCCGACCTTTTCGGATTCTCGTCGACGGGGTAACCGTACGCCGCGAGTGGACGAAAGACCAGGCACTCGAGGGCCGGACGGCGACCCGAACACCATGCTTGCTGGCAGGACAACCGCCCCTGCGCACGATTTCTTCGTGCTTCTTACTTCAAATACTTGCGCGCGAGTCGTCCTTGGGAAAGAGGTAGAGAACGACCGGCTTGCCTCGAAAAGACTCGAGCAAAAACGTTCTCGCCGGAGTCGCTCGGCAGCGTGAAGCCGTCCTTCGGCGGTCATCCAGCAGATGCAATTCGGCGAGTGGGGTCGCGCGAGCGTTGGCCCCGGACTGGTGCCCAGGGCCAACGAGTCAGTCAGGAGCGGCTACTACCCGCCCGCGAAGAAGCCGGTGTGCCCATTGCATGCATCGCCCGGATGCTCTCCGTGAGCGGCGAGCTCGTCGCGCACCTCCTTGGGAATCTGCCCCCAGCTCTGCACGTGCTCGGCAGTCCGGCCAACGTCGTCCGGCGGATGGAAGTCGTTCTGCCCGGAGAAGGAGCAGATCGAGTGCGCATGTGGATCGGTGTCGGGCGCGGCCCCAATCGGAGTTGGCTTGCCGTTCCCCGTGACCTCACCAGCGAGTGCAGCATTCGCGGTCAGACCCGCGATGATGGCTGCGCTGAATGCCACGGCCAGCAAGGATCTCTTGCTCATGTGTTCCCCTCCCCATGTCCGCAGTCGACGCCTTTCTGGCGCCGGGCGGCACCCTAGTACGCGAGACGGACCCGGTCAATCCCGCGTGTCCACCTCGCTAGGGTGCGCGCGATGCTCAGCCTTCACGTCGCGCTTGGAGTCGCGTTGGTCGTCGTATGCGTGGCGTCGGCGGCACTTGGCTTCGTCGCGTATCGCCGCGCCGTCGGAGGGGGCGCGTTCGTCTCGCATGCCCTGGTCCTGGCGCAGACTCTGCTCATCGCACAGGCCGCCGTGGGCCTCCTACTGCTGTCGGACGGGAAACGGGCGCCCGACCGACTGCACTACACGTACGGCGCGCTCGCCCTCGGGCTCGCGCTCTCGCCCTGGTTCTACGCGCCGGGAGCGGGGCCGCGGCGCCTGCTCTGGTTCGCCGTGACGACGCTCGTCGCAGGAGCCCTCGCAGTGCGCGCGTTCATGACCGGGTCATGAGGAGGCTCTGGGACCGCATCCCGCCGCTCGCCCGCGGCCTCGGGATCGTCGCGGTGATCGCGCTCCTCGTGGTGCTGTTGCAGCTCGAGGCCGTCGTGGACACGGTCGGTGGACTCCTCCAGATCGCGTTCTTCCTGGCTGTCGCCTTCTTCCTGTTCCTGCTCTGGCGCGAGCGCCGTGGCGATCTCGAGGCGTGGTCGGAGTGGAACCGGAAGCTGTTCTATGCAGCGATCGTCCTGGCGGTGGTAGCGATCGGCCTCTGGATCGGCTACGGCATCCCCGAGAGCCGCGACGCGTTTGCGCTCGTGGTCGTGATCGGGGCGTGCGCCTACGTGATCGTCCGCATCTGGCGCATCGAGCACCGATATTGAGCCGCTATGGCAGGGTGAAGGTCGGTCCCGCACGGACGGTCGGAGCTGCGGGATTGACCGGGTGCACGAGCCGCAGCGTGTAGCGATACGGGCCCGCCTTGAGCCGCCGCGTTCCGAGGTCGGGCCGGACCACCTCACCAACCAGTGCGGAGCCTTTCGCAGCCAGCTTGGTCGCATGGGTCACGGCGTTCTCGAGGCGCACCCAGTAGCGGCAGTCGAGATTGCAGGCGAAGCTCACGCGGAACGCGCCACGCTTCGCCGCCGAGCGCGTTCCGAAGCGCAGATACGACGCGTGCACGGGAAGCTCGACGCCGGGACAGCGGGTGATCGAGCCGCCGGTAGTCCGGTCGAGCGCCTTGGTGACTCGCGGTCGGCTCGTCTTCGGCGTCCCGTCGACGTAGTGGATCCCTGACTGCCAGGCTGCGCGTGCGCGCTCGTCGCGGGAGAGGAAGAGCAGTGTCCCGACGACCGTCGGCTGGCAGAAGGCCACGGCGAGCGCCTGCTCGTAATAGGTGGCCTGCGTCTCCTCGCTCACCGGCTTCGTCGTCGTCGGCTCCGTTCCCGTGTAGAGAGCCGCCTTGCCTTCGGGGATCTGTGTCTCGACGCCGTACTCGCCGTAGAGGATCGGCAGCGACGTTCCCGGCTGCCCCGTACCGTCGAACGCCTCCGCCAGGAGCCGAACGAGCTTGTCGTAGTCGGCGACGCCGATCGACGTGTTCAGAGGGTGGGCGACGGTAGGGGCCACGCTCGAGTTGTCGGCGTATACGTGGATCGCCAGAGCGTCCATCAGGCGTCGCGTGCGACCGCTGGCGCGGTACGCGGCTCCCATGCCCTGGATGAAGGTCGTGGGGGAGTGCGTGGGGCGAACTCCGCCGGGACGGTCCGTGCCACGCGGGGAGACCGCACCTCCGTACACCGTGACCGAGCTCGACGCCTCCTTGATCGCGTCATACGTCTTCGCGAGGAGTGCGACGTACGCGGCCGGCGCGGCGCTCGACCCGTCGAGCGCGAACTGGGGAAGCCAGAAGCGGTTCAGGTTGGGCTCGTTGCCGATGATGACGTGCTTCACCGACGGCGCGGAGTGGACGACCGTCGCCGCGTACGAGGCGAAGTCGGCACGTGCCTCGTCGGTCAGCGGCGTCGTGCGAGATCCCGGGTGCATGACCGTGACGTACAGGCGGACGCCGTTCCGCACCGCAGCGTCGCTCACGCTCTGGATGACACGCAGCTCATCCTCGCTCGGCTTCGTGAGGCCGGGCGTCCACACGCTCGTGATCCGCACCGCGCGGAAGCCGGAGAGGCGAAACGTCTTCATCCGCGCCTCGGCTTCCACGAGCGTCGACGCGCGCACATCTTCCTCGACAGCGCCGACGATCAGCCCCGGACCGGCCGTCGCCAGGCTTGGCGCGACGAGGGCGACAAGGCTGCCGAGGACTGTCAGGAGCGGGAGACGCACGGGGATACGCTAGCCCGAGAATGCGAGAAAACCTTGAAGAAAAGCTCCGAACGCTTCCGCGCGGTCCGGGCGTCTACCTCTTTCGCGACGAGGTGGGTGAAGTCCTGTACGTCGGGAAGGCGAAGTCGCTCCGCTCGAGGGTGCGCAGCTACTTCCAGCGGGGCGACGCACGAGTCGGCACGGCGCAGCTGGCGGAGCGAATCGACGACGTCGAGGTCATCGTCACGCGCACGGAGACGGAGGCGCTGCACCTGGAGCAGAACCTCGTCAAGCGCCATCGGCCGCCGTTCAACATCCGGCTGCGGGACGACAAGTCGTTCCCCTACATCGCCGTGACCCTCACCGACGACTACCCGCGCGTGATGTTCACGCGGGAACGGCACCGGCGCGGGACGCTCTACTTCGGGCCGTACGCGAACGCGAAGAAGGTGCGCGAGACGCTGGACGTCCTCAATCGGGTGTTCCGTTTCCGGCCGTGCGAGGGCCCTCGGCCAGGCCGGCACTCAGGCATTCCCTGTCTCGACTTCCACATCGACCGCTGCTTTGCGCCGTGCATCGGCGCGATCTCGGAGGAGGACTACGGCAAGGTCATCGACGGCGTCATCGGCTTCCTCTCCGGGGACACGCAGACGATCCAGGCCGAGCTCACCGAGCGTATGCGCGAGGCCGCTGCCGAGGAGCGCTTCGAGGAGGCGGCGCGCTATCGGAATCGGCTCTTCTCGATCCGCCACCTCGCGGACCGCCAGGCGACGGAGAAGCGCGCCGTCGGAACCGTCGACGTCATCGGGCTGGCGGTCGACGGCGACGAGGCTGCGGTGCAGGTCTTCCCGCTGCGCGACGGCAAGATGATCGACCGCTACGGGTTCCACCTCGAGAACGTCGCGGGGGAGGATCCGCAGTCGGTCCTCGAGGCCTTCGCGCTCGAGTACTACGGCGGGACGCCGAGCACACCCCCGGAGGTCCTGGTTCCGGGCGAGATCGCCGACACCGCTGCGCTCTCGGAGTTCCTCACCGAGCGACGCGGCTCGCGTGTCGTCGTGCGTACTCCTCTTCGCGGGGAGAAACGGCGCCTCGTCGAGCTCGCCGCGGAAAACGCACGGCTCGCGCTCGCGTCCGACACCGCGATCCGCGAGGCCGCGCGCTCGAAGCGCGTAGCTGCACTCGAGGAGCTTCGCGAAGTGCTGAACCTAGAGAGCCTGCCCGTGCGCATCGAATGCTTCGACGTCTCGAACATCCAGGGCGAGTCGATCGTCGCGTCGATGACGGTCTTCGTCGACGGGCAGCCAAAGAACGCGCACTACCGAACGTTCGCCATCCGCAGCCTGGAAGGCCAGGACGACGTGGGCGCGATGCGGGAGGCGGTCTCGCGCCGGTTCGCGCACGGGCGCGCCGGCGAGCCCGACGACAGCTTCCGGCAGATGCCGAATCTCGTCGTCGTTGACGGCGGCAAGGGCCAGCTCGCGGCCGCGCTGTCGGCGATGGAGGAGCTCGACCTTCCGCGCGTCGCGGTCATCGCCCTTGCGAAGCGCGAGGAGGAGGTCTTCGTTCCCGGGTTCCCGGCTGCGATCGCGCTCGACCGGACGAGCCCGGCGCTCCAGCTTCTCCAGCGGATCCGCGACGAGGCGCATCGCGTGGCGCTGCGCTACCACCGGCGCAAGCGCGGTGCCCGGTCGATGGAGACGATCTTCGAGGGCCTGCCGGGAATCGGGCCTGTCAGGCGCCGTGCGATCGTCCGGCACTTCGGCTCCGTCGAGCGGTTCCTCGAGGCCTCGCAGGAGGAGCTCGAGGGCGTCCCGGGACTGCCGCAGAAGACCGCGCGCACGCTCTATGCGCAGCTCCACAAGGCGGGGCCGTCCTAGGCCTCCGTGACCTCCGGCGGCGGCTGGAGCGCCTTCTTGTAGCGGACGGTCCGTAGCGTCAGAGCGATGGCGGTGAACCCGGCGACGACGTTCGTCAGTGTGAGCGTGAGCTTCGCGCCGACGCTGAACGCGAGGAGCACAGCTGCGGAGGCGACGCCGCTCAGCACGTAGAGCAGGAACGCCTGCTCCGTCCCGACGCCGGCGGGCGTGATGGGCAAGAGCGTGGCGACGCTCGTCGACACCTGCACGAGCCCTGCGTTCTCGAGGGTCTGCGGGATGTGGAACGCTGCCAGGAGGAACCAGATCGTGGCCAGGCGCAGCGACCAGTCGGCTGCCTGCCATGTCGCCACTCGCCCGAGGTAGCGCGTAGGGCGTGACATCACCCTGAACGCCTGTGCGATGCGCTCGCGGAAGTCGGCGACGTGACCGGCGATCCAGAACGCGACCAACCCGACCGCCACGAGCACGCCGGCGAGCACGAGGTCGAGCAGCAGCGGCCGTGCAAAGAGCCACGCGAAGTCGAAACTCTTCAGGGTCGGCAGCACGTCCAGTCCCGGGAGCTCGCCGGTGCTCAGGGCCCAGACGAGCAGGGCGCTCGCGGCGAACATGTCGAAGAAGCTCAGGACGAGCGTGCTGGCGACGACCGTCGTGTACGTGCTTCCGGGGATGGCCCGGTGCGCGAGCACGATCCGAACGGCGTCGCCTGCACGCGCGGGAACGATCGCGTTGATCCCGACTCCCGCGAGGTACGCGCCGTAGATGGAGATCCACGGCACCCGGCTCTCGGGATAGGCAGCCGCGAGGACGTTGCGCCAGGCGCGGCTCGTGCAGGCCATCTTGAGCAGGTGACAGCCGATCGCCGCGGCCAGGGGCAGGAAGCTGACCGACCCGAGCTGGTCGAGGAACGCTTCGACTCCATCCAAGACGCGGACTAGCATTTCCAGCGCAGCGCCCGGAACTCGCTAGCGCGAGGTTCAGGGCGCGCGAAAACCCCTAAAGCGCGGCCGCTTCGCGGCCGCGTTCGCGGCATCGACACGTCGGCCTTCTAGTGCCTTCCATCCGAATCAGGCGCCAGGAACGGGTACCGGTAGTCGGTCGGCGGCACGAAGGTCTCCTTGACCGTTCGCGGCGTCACCCAGCGGATGAGGTTCCACATCGAGCCGGCCTTGTCGTTCGTCCCGCTGGCCCGCGAGCCGCCGAAGGGCTGCTGGCCGACGACCGCGCCGGTGGGCTTGTCGTTGACGTAGAAGTTCCCCGCTGCGTAGCGCAGCGCGTCGTGGGCGTCCTCGATCGCCGAGCGCTCCGTCGCGAACACCGCACCCGTAAGAGCGTACGGCGCGGTCTCGTCGACGAGGCGCAGCGTGTCGTCCCAGCGCTTCTCGTCGTAGACGTACGTCGTGACGATCGGACCGAAGAGCTCGTCGCGCAGGAGGCGGAAGCCCTCGTCCTCGGTCGTGATCACGGTCGGTTGCACGAAGTACCCCTCGGAGTCGTCGGTCGTGCCGCCGGTGAGGATCTCGGCACCTGCTGCCTTCGCCTCGTCGATCGCGTCGGCGTGCGTCTTGAACGCGCTCGCGTCGATCACGGCGCCCATGAAGTTCTCGAAGTCCGCAGGATCGCCCATCCGAATCGTGCCGACGTCCTCGACCAGGCGCTCCTTCACCTCGGGCCAGAGATTCGAGGGAACGTAGAGCCGTGACGCCGCGGAGCACTTCTGGCCCTGGTACTCGAACGAGCCGCGAACGACGGCCGTTGCGACGGCCTCGGCCTCGGCAGACGGGTGGGCGAGGATGAAATCCTTGCCGCCCGTCTCGCCGACGAGCCGCGGGTAGCCGTGGTACGAGCCGGCGGCGATGTTCCGTCCGACGGTCTCCCACATGCTGTTGAAGACAGCGGTCGACCCGGTGAAGTGGATGCCGGCGAGCTGAGGGCTCGCGAGGGCGGCGTTTCCGATCGTCGACCCGGACCCGTAAACGAGGTTGATGACCCCGTCGGGGAGGCCGGCCTCCTGCAGGAGCCGCATGTAGTAGTACGCGGAGAGCGCCGCCGTGGAGGCGGGCTTCCAGACGACGGTGCAGCCGGTGAGCGCTGGTGTGGAGCAGAGGTTCCCCCCGATGCAGCTGAAGTTGAACGGGCTCACCGCGAAGACGAAGCCTTCGAGCGGGCGGTACTCCATGCGGTTCCAGATTCCCGTGGGGGAGTGCGGCTGCTCCGAGTAGACGCGGACGAGGAAGTCGACGTTGTAGCGCCAGAAGTCGCACATCTCGCACACGGCGTCGATCTCGGCCTGGTGGGCGGTCTTGGACTGGTTCAACATGGTGGCCGCGTTCAGCGTCGAGCGCCACGGCCCGGACAGGAGCTCGGCGGCGCGGAGGAACACCGCCGCCCGCTCGTGCCACGGCATTCGCGACCACTCGTTGTGCGCCGAGGCGGCCGCCTCGATCGCCTGTTGCACCTGCTCGGGGCCGCCCTTCGCGACGTCGGCGAGGACGTGGCTCTTGCGGTGCGGCTCGACCGCCTCGAACGTCTCGTCGGCGTACACGTCCTGGCCACCGATGATCATCGGGATCGAGATGCGCTCGCCCTCCATCTCGGCGAGCCGCTTCTGGAGCTCCGCGCGCTCGGGAGTACCCGGCGCGTACGACCTGACGGGCTCGTTCTCGTGGGCGGGCGGGGTGAAGATGCCGTGTGCGCTCATGCCGCCGATTGTAGAACTGCCGCGCTCTACAGTCCGTACGGTGGGTCTTCAGGAGACGCGGTACACGGTGCCGGGCTGGGGCCGCGGCGAGCTCTGGCGTTCGGAGGGCGTCGTAGTCGCGCACGACTTCCACTTCGCGCAGAGCTCTCCGGGCGGAGGGTCTTGTGACACTCTGTCACAAGACTGGGAAGACGAGCTCGTCGGGAGGTTCGCGGCCTTCCTCGCGGGCGATGACGTCGACTTCGCGGACGTCGAGCTCGATCTCGCCTGGACGACGCCGCTGCAACGCGCTCTCGCAGACACGCTTCGCTGCGTTCCGCGCGGCGAGGTCGTCTCGTACGGCGAGCTGGCTGCGCTCGCCGGCCGCCCGGGCGCAGCGCGAGCCGCTGGTGCGTTCTGCGCTGCGAACCGGTTCGCCTTCATCGTCCCCTGCCACCGAGTCGTCGCGGCGCATGGCATCGGCGGCTACGGCGGCGCGGGAGTCGAGGTCAAGCGTCGTCTTCTCGCGCTCGAGGGAGTCTCCATCTGATCACGTCCGAGGACGTTCGCGAGGAGCTCGCGACGATCGCGCCGCAACGCGAGTGCGACCGGCGAGCGGAGCTCTCGGCCCTGTTCCACGCCGCCGGGAGCCTGCACCTTCGGCGCGCGGGCGGCTGGGCGCTGCATCTCGATCTCGGCAGCGGTGCTGCCGCCCGCCGCGCGTTTGCACTCCTGCGCGAGAGCGGGGTCCGCTCCGAGATCCGGACCTACCGGCGGCGCGCGTTCGACCGGGCGACGCGCTTCCAGCTCCACGTCGCCGGCGACGAAGGCGCGCAGCGCGTGCTGGCCGCTGCAGGCGTCGTCGACCGTCGGCACGGGCCCCTCGACCGGCCGCCGCGCAGGGTGATCGCGCGCAGCTGCTGCCGAGCTGCGTATCTCCGCGGCGCGTTTCTCGGCGCGGGGTCGCTGTCGCTCGGGCACTCCGCGCACCTCGAGCTCCGTGCCTCGTCACCTGCGTCCGCCGCGCTGCTCGCCAGCCTGGCGCGGGCGGAAGGAGTCGAGCTGGCCACGGCAGAGCGCAGGACACACTCCGTCGCGTACGCGAAGAGCTGGGATGCCGTCGAGTCGCTGCTCGCGGTGATGGGCGCTGCCGAGACCGTGCTGGCGCTCGAGGAGCGCGCCGTCGTCGCAGAGACGCGATCTCGCGCAAATCGGCTCGCGAACGCGGATCACGCCAACCTCGTCCGTACGAACCGCTCGGCCCAGCGGCAGCTTGCGGCGGTGGCGCGGCTCCGTGCGGATGACCAGCTCGACGCGCTTCCGGAGCGGCTGCGCGAGGCAGCCGAGCTTCGGCTGCGCTATCCGACCGAGACTCTGCGAGAGCTCGCCGCGCGTGCCGATCCACCCGCGACGAAGGCTGCGCTCCATCGCCGTCTTCGGTCCCTCGAAGAGCTGGCGGGAGACCGCAGTTAGACTCGCTCCGATTCGGGTAGGCGACAAGACGGAGGGAGAGGATGGGCATTCGCGTCGGCATCAACGGGTTCGGTCGCATCGGGCGGAACTTCTTCCGCGCGCAGCACGCGCTCGGCTCCGATCTCGAGATCGTGGCGCTGAACGATCTCGGGGACGCGACGACGATGGCCCACCTGCTGCGCTACGACTCGAACCTGGGGCCGTTCCAAGGCGAGGTCGAGCTCGCCGACGGGGTGTTGAGGGCAGCGGGTGAGGAGGTCCGCATCTTGTCCGAGCGGGACCCGGCTGCTCTCCCGTGGGGTGATCTCGGGGTCGACGTGGTCGTCGAGTCGACCGGGCACTTCACGGATCGCGAAGGGGCCGGCAAGCACCTCGAGGGCGGGGCGAAAAAGGTCCTCGTCTCAGCACCTGCGAAGGACCCCGACGTCACGCTCGTCCTCGGCGTGAACGACGAGGCCTACGACGCCGAGTCGCATCACATCGTCTCGATGGCGTCCTGCACGACGAACTGCGTCGCCCCCCTGGCGAAGATCCTCCACGAGCTCGGCGGGATCGAGTCGGGCTTCATGACGACCATCCACGCGTACACGAACGACCAGGTGATCCTCGACTTCCCCCACCGCGATCTCCGTCGTGCCCGTGCGGCCGCGATCAATCTGATCCCCACGACGACAGGCGCGGCGAAGGCGATCGGAATCGTGATGCCGGAACTGCAGGGGAAAGTGGACGGAATCTCGGTTCGGGCGCCCGTCGCAACTGGCTCGCTGACCGACCTCGTGGTCAGCCTCGGCCGCGAGACGACGATCGACGAGGTGAACGCCGCCTACGAGTCGGCGGCTGACGGGCCGCTCGCCGGGATCCTCCACTACTCGGAGGACCCCATCGTGTCGACGGACATCAACGGAAACGCCTACTCCTGCATCTTCGACAGCGAGCTGACGATGGTGCACGGGAGCACGGTCAAGGTGTTCGGGTGGTACGACAACGAGTGGGGTTACTCGTGTCGGCTCGTGGACATCATCCCCAAGCTGCTGCCGTGACATGAACATGCCACGGTCGGTTCGCGACGCCGACGTGGCAGGCAAGCGCGTCCTCGTCCGGGCCGACCTCAACGTCCCCCTCGAGGAGGGGCGCGTCGCGGACGACACGCGCATCCGCGCCTCGATACCGACGCTCGAGCTTCTCCTCGGCCGCGAGGCCGCGCACGTGGCCGTGTGCTCGCACCTCGGCCGGCCGAAGGGGCCAGATCCCGCGTTTGCGATGGATCCCGTCGCCGAGCGCCTTCGCGAGCTTCTCCCGGACGACCGCGTCGAGGTGCTCGAGAACACTCGCTTCGAGTCCGGCGAGACGAAGAACGACCTGGAGACGGCGCGGCGGCTCGCGGGGGGCCGGGACCTGTACGTGAACGACGCGTTCGGCTCGGCTCACCGGGCGCATGCGTCCACCGAAGGCGTGGCCCACCTCTTGCCTGCGTACGCCGGCCTGCTCCTCGAGCAGGAGCTCGAGATGCTCGGGCGCCTGCTCGGGGACGTGGAGCGTCCGTTCCTGCTCGTCGCCGGTGGCGCGAAGGTGGAGGACAAGCTCGGCGTGCTCGTGAATCTCGGACAGCGCGCCGATGCAGTGCTCATCGGCGGCAAGATGGCCGAGGAGCTGCGCGACGAGAGCCCGCTGCCGTACGAGGCCGAGCTTCCGAGCGACGTGGTCGCGGCTGCGTCGTTCGACGCCGAGGCCGAGAGCACGGTGACGCCCTACGCCGATCTCCCGGAGGGCTGGTTCGGGCTCGACATCGGCCCAGCGACGCGGGACAGCTTCGCCGGGCGGATCCGCGCAGCCCGCACCGTCTTCTGGAACGGGCCGATGGGCGTCTTCGAGTGGCCGCGCTTTGCGGAGGGGACGAAGGCGGTTGCACAAGCGGTTGCCGATGCCGACGCGTACACCGTCGTCGGCGGTGGCGACTCCGTGCGCGCGATCCAGGAGCTCGGCCTCGCCGACCGCGTCTCGTGGGTCTCGACCGGCGGGGGCGCCTCGCTCGAGCTGCTCGAGGGGAAGGAGCTTCCCGGGGTGGCCGCTATCCCGTCAGCCTGAGCGCTGCGGCCCGGTGCCTGGCGAGCGTCACGGTGCTGGCTCCTCCTGGAGGTACGTGAGCACTGCGAGCACGCGCCGGTGGTCGCTCTCGGACGGCGGAAGTCGGAGCTTCGTGAGGATGCTTGCGATGTGCTTCTCCACCGCGCCGACGGTCAGGACGAGCTGCTCGGCAATTCCCGCGTTCGAGCGACCCTCGGCCATGAGCCCGAGTACTTCGCGCTCGCGGGGCGTGAGGCGTGTGAGCGGCCCGTCGGGCGCACGCCGGGCAAAGAGCTGTGCGACCACCTCGGGGTCGAGAGCGGTGCCGCCCTCTGCAACTCTGCGTACGGCGTCGACGAAGTCGGCGACGTCCATGATCCGATCCTTGAGGAGGTAGCCGACACCTCCCTGGCCGTCGGCGAGGAGCTCCGTCGCGTACGTCTGCTCGACGTACTGCGAGACGACGAGGATCGCGGTCTCGGGAGCGCGGCGACGGGCCTCGATCGCCGCACGCACGCCCTCGTCGCGAAACGAGGGCGGCAGCCGGATGTCGACGATCGCGATGTCCGGCCTTTCCGTGACGATGACCCGGAGGAGTGCATCGGCGTCCTCCACGGCAGCGACCACCTCGAAGCCGTTGTCGCGGAGTAGCCGGGTGAGCCCGTCGCGGAGGAGCGCGAGGTCTTCGGCGATGACTACGCGCACGGGAGCTCCGCCCTCACCGTCGTGGGTCCCCCTGCGGGACTCGCCACGCGCAGCGTCCCGTCGAGCGCGCCGACGCGCTGCCTGAGGCCACGCAGCCCGTTCCCACCTGGATCCGCTCCACCTCGTCCGTCGTCTCTGACCTCCGCGACCAGCAGCCCGTTCGCACGACGCACGGTGACGCCGATCTCGGTCGCATTGGCGTACTTGATCGCATTGGCAAGGGCTTCGGCGACGACGAAGTACGTCGCGGTCTCGACGGCGCCCGTGGGGCGCTCCGGCACGTCGACGTGCAGGGAGACGGGAACAGGGCTACGCGCGACGAGCGCTTCGATCGCGGCCTCGAGACCGCGATCGGTGAGGATCGGAGGTCGGATGCCGCGCGCGAGGTCGCGAAGCTCCTCGAGCGCCCGTCGCGCATCGGTTCGAGCCTCGGCGAGCAGCGCCCGTGCGCCCTCCGGATCGGTCCGGAGCTTCTCCTCGGCCATGCCGATGCTCATGCCGAGCGAGACGAGTCTGGCCTGCGCCCCGTCGTGCAGGTCGCGCTCGATTCTGCGCAGCTCGGACTCCTGAACGTCGACGGCGCCCGCCCTCGACTCTTCCAGCTCCTCGATTCGATGCAGCCGGTGGAGCTCGCGCCGGAAGTGAATGACCGCTGCGTGAGCCGCGGCGAGGAGCGCAAGACCGAGGCCGGCCCACATCGGCCAGAAGTAGCCGGCGCCCGTTAGCGTCCAGACGGCGACGAGGAACCCGAAGAGCACTGCCGAGATCCCGATTTGCATCGCGAGCGCCTGGCTGCCGAGCGTGAACCGAGTGATGTCGGGACGCTCGAGGACGAGCACGATCCAGCCCGGGATCCCTACCACGAGCGCGAGCGAGATCATCGGCCAGACCGGCCAGAAGTAGCCGGTCCACGTCAGCGCCCAGATCACGACGAGAAGGGCGACGAGGCCGGTCGCGATCAGCGCGCTGATCGTGAGACCCGCAAGGCGGCGAGCTCTCGCTTCGGCCGGCGATCGCACCGGTCCGCCGGTCGTACCCCGGAGCAGTCGCGACGCAAGCCCGCGAGACAGCGGCGTCGACCCGCTCGCCGCGTAGATCGCGAGTACCAGGAGACCAACGCCGATCGCGAAGAGCGGCAGCGTCTCGGAGAACGTGTCGATGTCCGTGAACCCGAAGACGTCTGCGCCGGGCGCCCATCGGTACCAGAGCGGCAGCGCCAGCAGCTGGAGAGCGTTCGAGAGCAGCGCTATCGGGATCAAGGCGATCGCCCAGAGGGCGAGGATGTGTGTCTGTTGGCGCCAGAACGCACCGTCCCTGAGGACGTTCAGCGACCGGCTCCAGAAGCTCACGCCCGTATAGGTGACCGCTGCGCCCGCCTCCGCGCCGAGCAGCTCGCGGGCAAGAGCAGCCTGTGCTCGCGCAAGCTGACCGACGCCCCAGCGCAGGCCGAACAGCAGGGGGAAGACCAGCGGCGTGATGGCGAAGACCAGCGTGACCGACCAGACGGCGATCAGGGCGGCCAGTCCGAGACTTCCGATGACGAGCCCCACGAGGTAGTAGAGCAGCGCCCGGTACGTCTCGAGCCTGGCGAACGGTGTCAGCAGTCGGTGCATGCTCCCTAACGAAGGTCCGCGGCGGCCTCCGCCCGCCTGCCGACCTCGAGCGAGACTCGAGGGAGCCAACCGAGCCACCGCGGCAGGTACCAGTTCCAGTCGCCGAGGAGCTTCATGGTCGAAGGAAGCAGGACGCCGCGGACGATCGTGGCGTCGATCAGTACGGCCGCTGCCAGCCCCACGCCGAACTGCTTCATCATGATCAGCGACAGCGTCGCGAAGATCGAGAACACGAACACCATGACGATCGCGGCGCTCGTGACGACGCCCGCGGTCGACTTGATCCCGTAGGCGATCGCATCGTCGGTCCTCATGCCCCGGTCATACGCCTCCCGCATGCGACTCAGGATGAAGACGTGGTAGTCCATCGAGAGCCCGAAGAGAATGACGAACAGGAACACCGGAAGCCAGGCCATCACGCCGATCGTCTGCTCGACGCCGAGCAACTCGCTGCCCCACCCGTGCTGGAACACGAGGACCAGCACGCCGTAGGCGGCTGCGACCGACAGCAAGTTGAGCACGACCGCCTTGACGGCGATCACGAGCGACCGGAACGAGATGAGCAGGAGCACGAACGCGAGCGCCAGGACGAAGGCGAACACGAGCGGGGCCTTTCCGGCCAGAGCGGTGTTGAAGTCCATCGCGCCTGCGGTCTCTCCGGTCACGCCGGCCTCGACGCCTTCCAGCTGTCCAACCGTCGCCTGGACGACGTCCTCCCGGAGGGTCGAGACGGCGTCCCGCGATGCCTGGTCGTTGCCGCTGCCGACGATCGGAACCGCTACCCGCGCGATGGTCCTGTCGTCGTTAACGTCGACCGTGATCGGCTCGTGGGCCTTTCCGGTCGCCAACGCCTGCCCACGAAGATCGTCGATTGCCGCGGCGACGCGCGGGTCGTCGATCGACCGCGCCTGGATGACGACGACGGCCGGCTCCTGCTCGCCGGGGAACGCCGCCTCGAGCCGCTTGTAGACCTGGACGACCCCCAGGTCCTGCGGGAGTGCCTCGACGCCGGGCAAGACCGTCTTCATCCCGAGCGCGGGCAGCGCGAGCGCCACGAGCACCCCGGCTGACGCAAGAGCCGTGAGCAGCGGCCGGCGCAGGACGCGATCGAGCAGCCATCCCCAGACCCGCCCCCCTTGCGGCCTCTGCAGGCGATGGAGGAGCGGAACGCGCGCCTTGTTGACGCGATCGCCCAGCCGCGAGAGAAGGGCCGGAAGCACGGTCAGCGACCCCAGCACCGCGATCGCGACCACCATGATCGTCCCCATCGCGAACGACCCGAAGGTCCTGTCGCCGGTGAGGAACATGCCCGACATGGCGATGATCACGGTGAGGCCGGAGATGAGGACCGCCCGGCCCGAGGTGGCTGCGGCCGCCTCCAGCGCCGCGCGCTCGCTACGCCCCGCGGCACGCTCCTCGCGCTCGCGCTTCAGATAGAAGAGCGAGTAGTCCACGCCGACCGCCAGGCCGATGAGCAGAACGACGGCGCTGAGGTTCTCGTCGACGGGCCAGAGCTGACTCGGGATCGCGAGCAGGCCCATGGTCGCCATCACGCCCGTGAGCGCGAGCAGGACCGGGATGCCTGCCGCGACGAGCGCGCCGAATGCGACGATCAGCACCGCGATCGTGACCGGAAGCGAGAGCATTCCTGCCCGTCCCAGGTCCTCGCCGACGCTCTCGTCGATCTCCTTCTCGGCGGTCGCCTCGCCGAAGCCGCCGACGACGAGGTCGGGATGGGCCGCCTTCGCCGTTGCGACGGCGTCGACGACCGGGTCGATCCTCTCGACCGCGGTGTCCGGGTCGCCGCGGACGTCGAACGTGACGGTCGCCGACCGGCCGTCGGCCGAGATGTGGTCGGAGTTGCCTGCCTCGAGCGGGCTTTCGATCTCGGTCGCCACACGTGTCCGCTCCAGGCGCTCGACGACGTCGTCGATTGCCGCCTCGAACGCCGGGCTCTTCACGCTCATCGTCCGGCTCTGCAAGAGGACGGTCTCTTCCACCGGTTGCTCGAAGCCTGCGTCGAGGATCCTGGCCATGCGCCCGGCCTCGCCGGGCGTCGACTCGCTTTCGCTGAGCTGCTTCGTGCCGACGGCCCCGCCGAGGACCACCGCCAGAATCACGAACGCGATCCACCCGAACGTCGCGGTCTTCCAGTGGGACGCGCTCCAGTGCCCCGCGCGGCTTGCCAGATTGAGCTTCATCGCCTGCCCCTTTCCTCGATGTGCGCCTAGCTCGAGGCTGACGGGGTGCGCCGCGCAGGCCAATGGCGGGGACTGGTGTCCTACCCCGTGGGCACCCGGCGTTCTCGACGGGTGGCTATCCCCAGTGCTTCGGGTGCTATGACGGAGGCGTGCGAGCGGTCGTGTACTCCGAGTCGGGCGGGCCCGAGGTGCTGCGCCTCGTCGAGCGCCAGGCTCCGGATCCCGGGCCCGGCGAGGTCCGCGTGCGCGTGCACGTCTCGGGTGTCAACCCGACCGACTGGAAGGCGCGCAGTGCGAGAGCGCCGGCTTTTCCGGAGGTGGTCCCGAACCAGGACGGAGCCGGAACGATCGAGGCCGTGGGCGAAGGTGTCGACGGCTCGCGCATCGGCGAGCGAGTCTGGTTGTGGGAGGCGGCGTGGCAGCGCGCGGACGGCACGGCTCAGGAGCTCGTCGTACTGCCGGAGCGACACGCGGTGCGCCTTCCCGACTTCGCCTCGTTCGACGCGGGCGCGAGCCTCGGCATCCCGGCGCTTACCGCGCACCGCTGCCTGACGGTCTCGGAGGTCGGACCACGTCGGTTGGCGCCCGGCGCTCTCGGCTCGCAGACGATCCTGGTCGCCGGCGGCGCAGGCGCCGTGGGGCATGCCGCCGTTCAGCTCGCGCGCTGGGCCGGAGCGCACGTGCTCGCCACGGTCAGCAGCGACGAGAAGGGGCGGCTTGCCTCAGCGGCTGGAGTCGAGCACGTCGTCAACTACCGGAGCGCGGACGCGGCCGAGCAGATCCGGCACGTCGCTCCGGGCGGTGTCGACGTCGTCGTCGAGGTCGCGCCGGGCGTGAACGCGGCCCTCGACGCAGCCGTGCTGGCGCCGAACGGGACGGTCGCGGTCTACGCCACCGACGGAGGAGGCGAGCTCGAGCTTGGCGTCTGGCCGCTCATGGCCAGCAATGTCCGCTACCAGTTCGTTCTCGTGTACACGGTTCCGGTGCCCGTCAAGGACGGTGCGGTCGCCGACGTCTCCGCGGCGGTGGCGGACGGCGCCCTGCCCGTCGGAGAGGAGGCCGGGCTTCCGTTGCACCGCTTCCCGCTCGAGAGGACCGCCGAGGCGCATGCGGCGGTCGAGGCCGGCGCAGTCGGCAAGGTGCTGATCGACGTCGCCCAAGGCGACGAGTCCCTCGGACGCTACGTCTGACTCCGCAGCCCCGAAACGTGGCGGCGCAGGAAGTCGAGGGCCATACCGACCTGGAGCACCTTCTCGTCGACCTCGAACGAGGCGTGCCCGGTCTCGTAGACGTAGACCTGGTGCGGGTGCTCGCGCTCCGCGAGCTGGTCGACGTAGGCCATCGCCTGCGCGTAAGGGCAGCGCGAGTCGTTCCTCCCGATGAAGAAGAGGACCGGCGCGCGAACCGAGTCGACGAAGTTGATTGCGTTGCGATCCCGCATCAGCTCCGGGACCTCCTTCGGCGTCCTGCCGCCGAGCAGGGCACGGTCGTACGCCTGGAGCAGTGGTGACAGATCCTCGTATCCCGCCTCGTAGTCGCCGACCGGGACTCCTGCGATCCCGCAGCACCAGAGCTCGGGGTGCTTGCCGAGCTCGAGCAACGTGATGTAGCCGCCCCAGGAGTAGCCCGCGATCACGGCGCGCTGCGGGTCGGCGATCCCGCGAGCGACGAGATCGCGCAGGCCGGCGTTGACGTCCTCGAGCTCGGGCCCGCCGATGTTTCCGATGAGGACGTCGCGCCATTCGCGCCCGTATCCGATCGAGCCGCGGTAGTTCACGAGCCCGACGGCGAACCCCGCGTCGACGTACGCCTGGACCTCGGGCTGCCAGCGGTCCAGGTCGTGCCAGGTCGGCCCTCCGTGCACGAACATCATCGCCGGGAACGGGCCGCCGGAATCGTCAGGCGTGACGAGGAAGCCGTGGACGCGCTGGCCGTGCTCGTTCTCGAAGTGCCACGACTCGTAAGGCCTTCCTGGTGGAGCTGCGGCTGCCGGCTCGAGCACTTCGGCCCGCGTGTCGTCGAGCACGAGACGCTGTCGGCGGCCCTGCTCGTGGAGGAACCAGATACGCCCGTCGGGTCGGACACACGCCTGCCAGATGTAGCCGGGCTCGGTGGCAATCTGTCCGAGCGCGCCCGTCGCGAGCTCGTAGCGGTGCAAGTAGGAGCGCCCTTCGAACGTCTGCTGGAGCAGAAGGGCGGTTCCGTCCGGCCACCAGTCGCGAACTGCTACGGCTCCGTCGAGCTCGAGCGGGAGGTCGGTTCGCGTGTTCGTCGCCAGATCCCAGACCGCCGGCCTGACGTTACCCTCACGCTCGTGACTGATTGCAAGCCTGGAGTCGCCGGCGATCGGGGACCAGCACCTCGCCTCGAGTGTCATGCTCTCGTCGAGCTGGTCGGCGACGGTTTCGCCGGTTCGCGGATCGATCACGCGTATGGCGGTGTGAATGAGATCGCCGTGCTCGGCGTGCTCGAGGGCGAGGAGCGCGCCGTCCGCGGAAAGGCCCCCGCGCAGGAATCCCCCCTTCGCAACGCTGCCGATCGACAGCGACTCACCGGAGCGAAGGACCTCCTCCGCGGCGCCGCCGTCGAGCGAGACGTACACGGCGAACCCGTCCCGGTCGCTGATCGCGGCCGCGACGATTCCCGGCGCCTGCGCGAGCCCGTCGTTCCATCCGTCGGGCACCCCTTCGAGGAACGGGCCCGTCTCGCCCCCGTGGAAGGGCTGCACGAGCCATCGCCCCGACTCGTCACCCGTCAGGTCCTCGAACCAGAGGACGCCTCCACCGTCGAGCGTGGGCGTGGCGTCGGTGACGCCCACCGAGCTCGACGTCACCTGACGATGCGTCCCGGTCGCGACGTCCCACGCGTGCACTTGCCAGATCCCGGACTCATTGGACGCGTAGACGACGCGATTCGGCGCCCGTGGCGACCAGTCCGGCAGGAAGGATACGGGTGCGCGGAAGCGCTGTTCCCAGCGTGGGGCACGGCGCGCCTCGGTCATCGGACGAGGCTAACAGCCGAGGTGTCGACCGCACCCGGCCGAGGAGCGGCCGGGCTTCAGGAGTTTCGCGCACACTAAGATCGCGCCTCGTGCTGATCGCAGGCAACTGGAAGATGTTCAAGGGATCGCACCAGGCGCGGGAGTTCGCGGTGCAGATTCGAAACCTGCCGGATCGCCTGCCCGGAGTCGACGTCGTCGTCTGCCCCCCGTACGTATCGCTCGCAGCGACCATTCAGGGGCTCGGCGGCGAGAGCGCGATTCGCGTGTACGCGCAGAACGTGCACTGGGAGCTCGAGGGTGCGTTCACCGGCGAGGTTTCCGCGCCGATGCTCCTCGAGCTGGGCGTCAAAGGCTCGATCGTCGGTCACTCCGAGCGCCGGCAGCTCTTCGGCGAGACGGACGAGACCGTCGGGAGACGTGCAGAGGCTGCGCTCGAGGCCGGTCTTCGCGTCATAGCCTGCATCGGCGAGACGGAAGCAGAGCGCGAGGCGGGGGAGACAGAGGCGGTGCTGAAGCGTCAGCTCTCCGTTGTCCCGCGCCACGAACGGCTCGTCGTCGCCTACGAGCCGGTCTGGGCGATCGGCACCGGTCGTACGGCGACGCCCGAGATCGCCCAGGAGGCGCATGCGTTCGTGAAGTCGCAGCACGAGTCACCGGTGCTCTACGGCGGCTCGGTGAAGCCGGAGAACGCCGGCGTGCTCCTCTCGCTGCCCGACGTGGACGGCGCGCTCGTCGGCGGCGCCTCGCTCGATCTCCCGTCGTTCGAGGGGATCTGTCGCGCGGCCGCAGAGGCAGTCTCGGCTTGAACCCTGATGCTTCTGGGGCGCCGCTCGCAAAGAAGGAGAGCGCGAGGCGCGCCGACCAGTACGAGAGGTCCGGACACGCGCCGAGCGCGAAGCATCCTGCCGCGAGCGGCGTGAGCCTCCGGCGGAGCCGGGCTTTGCCCGACGGGAGCCGAAGGTGACCAGTAGCATCAGAAAGCCGGTCGTGCTCGTGATCCTCGACGGCTGGGGGATCGCTCCTCCAGGCCCGGGCAACGCCGTTCAGCTGGCCGACACGCCCGTCTTCGACGAGCTCTGCGCCCGCTATCCGCACACGACGCTCTCCGCGTCGGGTGAGGCGGTCGGACTTCCGCCCGGGCAGATGGGGAACTCGGAGGTCGGCCACCTGACGATCGGGTCCGGAAGGATCCTCTTTCAGGACCTCGTGCGCGTGCACCGCGCCGTCGCCGACGGTTCGCTAGCCCGAAACGACGCGCTCGTCTCCGCCTTTCGGCGGGCGCGGGAGCGCGGCGGCGACGTGCACCTGCTCGGCCTCGTCTCCTACGGTGGCGTTCACTCGCACATCGACCACCTGCGTGCGCTGCTCGCCCTGGCCGAGCACGAGGGCATGCGGGATCGGGTTTGGGTGCACGCGTTCACGGACGGCCGCGACGTCTCGCCGCATTCGGCCGTGAACGACCTCGCCGAGCTCCCGGCGAAGCGCATCGCCACCGTCTGCGGCCGCTACTACGCCATGGACCGCGACAGTCGCTGGGAGCGGACGGATCGAGCGGCCGCAGCGATCCTCGCCGGGGAGAGTGCGCACGCGGAGGATCCCGTCGAGGCCGTTCGGGCGAGCTACGAGCGCGGCGTGACCGACGAGTTCGTCGAGCCGGTCGTGCTCGACGGTCGACCTCGCCTCACCGCGAACGACGCGGCGATGTTCTTCAACTTCCGGCCCGATCGCGCGCGACAGCTCTCGCAGCGGCTGCTCGAAGCCGGCATCGACGTGACCACGATGACGCGATACCGCGCCGACTTCCCGTTTCCGGTGGTCTTCGACGAGCAGCAGGTGCGGAACACGCTCGCCGAGGTGCTGGCCGCGATCCAGGTCAAGCAGCTCCACGTCGCGGAAACCGAGAAGTACGCGCATGTCACGTACTTCTTCAACGGCGGCAAGGAACGAGAGTGGGAAGGAGAGACGCGGATCCTCGTTCCCTCGCCGAGAGATGTCCCGAGCTACGACCTGAAGCCCGAGATGTCCGCCGCCGGGGTGGCGGAAGAGCTCTGCGAGGAGATCGGCGCCGGCTACGGGTTCGCGGTGGTGAACTTCGCAAACCCCGACATGGTCGGGCACACGGGCTCGATTCCCGCCGTCGTGTCGGCCGTCGAGGCCACCGACCGGGCGCTCGGTCGGGTCGTCGAGTGCGTCCGCGCGGCCGGTGGAGCGTGTTTGGTTACTGCGGACCACGGGAATGCGGAAGTCATGCTCGAACCGGACGGCGTGAGCCCGCACACGGCGCACACGACGAGCCCCGTCCCGCTCATCGCGACGGACGAGCACCTCGTCCTGGCCGACGTGGGCGAGCTCTCTGACCTCGCACCGACCATTCTCACGCTGCTCGGCATCGCTATTCCCGTTGACATGACAGGGAATTCGCTCACAACTAGTCCGTAACGATCCCGCGTCAGAACCCTTTACAACTCTCCCTCTATACTCGCCGCGCACATGTCGCTCCCGCAGCCAGACCTCGGCGTATTGCGCAAGGCCCAGCGGGGCGACGAGCGGGCGTTTTCCATCATCGTGCGGACGTACGAGCAGCCGGTCTACAACTACGTGCTGCGGCTGACGGGCGACCGGAGTCTCTCCGAAGATCTGACGCAAGAGGTCTTTCTGCGCGTGTTTCAGGGGCTTCCGAGCTTCTCGCTCCGCTCGCGGTTCACGACCTGGCTCTTCCAGGTCACGAAGAACCGTGTGCTCGACGAGCTCCGGGCGATCGAGCGCCGTCCGCGTGCCGTCGTGAACATCGAGGACGCCCCGCCGCTCGAGGTCGTCGATGCGCCAGCCGAGCGCTCCGAGACGATCGATGCCGTCTGGCGCGCGGTCGAGGCGCTGAACCCCGACCTGAAGATGGCGCTCCTCCTGCGCGACGTCGTCGGGCTCTCGTACACGGAGATCGCGGAGACGCTCGAGATCACGCTCGCGACCGTGAAGTGGCGGATCTACAAGGCGCGAGAGGAAGTGCAGCTCGCGCTCCATCGCGACGGCGTCGTCATTCCGATCACGGCCGCGCCTTCCGCGAAGAGCCGCTAGGGAGCGGATAGCCGCCGTACGATGGCGAGCGTGAATCGCTCGCCGGTCTCCCTGCGCCAGGTCCTGATCGCGTCGGTTGCGTTCGCCGCGCTCTGCGTCGTCGGGACGATCGGCTTCACGCTGATCTCGGACGAATCGCCGTTCGACGCCCTCTACAGGACGATCATCACCGTATACACGGCTGGACTCGTGGCGGCGCCGGAGACCACGGCGGCGAAGGCCTTCACCATCCTGCTCGTCGTCTGGGGTGTGGCAATCTTCCTCTACGTTTTCGGCCTGATCATCGAGCTCACGGTCAGCGGGACCGTGGGCGGGGTCTGGGAAGCGCGGAGGTTGGCCAGAAGGGTGGAGCAGCTCACCGATCACGTAATCGTCTGCGGGTACGGCCGCGTCGGACGGCGCGCGGTGCTGGAATTCCGCGAGGTTCGAGTTCCGTATGTCGTGCTCGACCACGGGCCCGAGGCGATCGCGTACGCGCGGAGCCACGGCGACGCGTACATCGAAGGACGCGGTACGCAGGACGACGATCTCCAGCGCGCTGGGATCCTCCGTGCGCGCGGGCTCATCGCCTCGTCGGACTCGGACGTGGACAACCTCTACATCACGCTCTCGGCACGGGCGCTTCGAAGCGACCTCTTCATCGTGGCGCGTGCTTCGACTGCGGACGCTCGGGTGAAGCTCGAGCTGGCGGGGGCCGATCGCGTCGTGCAGCCCTACTCCGCCGCGGGGCTCAACATGGCCAACCTCGTGCTGAAGCCGCAGGTTTCGGAATTCCTCGACATCGTCTCCACGGCGGGTGGACCCATGCCGGAGCTCCGGTTCGAGGAGATCATGGTCGACGAGCATTGCGACCCGTGCGGAAGATCGATCGGAGATCTCCGTGTGCGGCAGGAGACCGGTGCGCTGGTCATCGCGCTTCGCAAGGCGGACGGCTCGTTCGATCCGACGCCGGACGCGGACGCCGTGCTCGAAGCGGGAGACGTGCTGATCGGTGTCGGCACGACGGAGGAGATGGCTCGGCTGGAAGCGCTCTTCGAGCCGCGCGAGGCCCCGGTTGGCTGACCCGGTCGCACGTCTCGCCGACGAGCTCGAGGAGGTCGTCGGCGCCCCTGTCACGCTCGAACGCCCGAGTGAGGTCGAGCACGGGGACTACGCGACGAACGTCGCGCTCAAGCTGGCAGGCCTGCAGCGGCGCCCACCGCGCGAAATCGCAGACGAGATCGCGGCGAGGGCCGTCGACAGCGACCTCGCGGAGCGTGCGGAGTCCGCCGGTCCCGGGTTCGTCAATCTCTGGCTCTCCGACGCGTGGCTCGCCGACTGCGTTCGCGAGATCGTCGAGTGCGGGGACACCTTCGGCGCGGAGTCGGCCGAGCAGCACGAGCGCATCCAGGTGGAGATGGTCTCCGCAAATCCCACCGGCCCGATCACCGTCGCGAGCGCCCGCAATGGCGCCTACGGCGACTCGGTGGCCCGGCTCCTCGCGTTCGCGGGCAACGACGTCGAGCGCGAGTACTACTACAACGACTCCGGCGCGCAGATGGAGCGCTTCTATGCCTCCATCGAGGCGCTGCGTCGTGGCGACAAGCCGCCGGAGGACGGCTACGGCGGCGAGTACATGGACGATCTCGCCGCTGTGCCCGGGGACCCGGTGCCGCCGATGCTCGCCAAGATGGAAGAGTCGCTCGAGCGTTTCCGGATCCACTTCGACTCGTGGACGAGAGAGACCGAGGTCGAGGCCGAGATCCCCGAAGCGATCTCGCTGCTCGACACGTACGAGGCTGACGGCGCAGTCTGGGCTCGAACGAGCAGCCACGGCGACGACAAGGATCGGGTCCTCGTCCGCTCCGACGGCGAGCCGACCTATTACGCGAAGGACGCGGCCTACATCCGCCGCAAGTTCGCACGCGGCCACGACCGGCTCGTCTACGTCCTCGGCGCCGACCACCACGGGTACGTGGCGCGTCTGCAGGCGCTCGCGGAGATGCTCGGACGTCCGCGTGAGTCCGTCGAGGTCCTCATCTACCAGCTCGTTCACCTCGTCGAAGGCGGTGCCACGAAGAGGATGGCGAAGCGCCGCGGCGACGTCGTCTTCCTCGACGAGCTGCTGGACGCGATCGGCGTGGATGCCGCACGCTGGTACCTCGTCTCGCGCGGGCACGACCAGACCATCGAGATCGACGTCCACCTCGCTGCGGAGAAGACGCAGAAGAACCCCGTCTACTACGTGCAATACGCGCACGCGCGCATCGCCGGGATCTTGAGAAACGCGGACGCGGACGGCTCCGAGGCCGGATCTCCCGCCGGCGCCCTCGCGATGGAGGAGCGTGAGCTCGTCAAGCGCTTGCTCGAGTTTCCAGGGGTCGTCGCGCAGGCGACCGAGCGACGTGCGCCGCACGCGATCCCGACGTACGCGATCAGGGTCGCCGACGACTTTCATCGCTTCTACCACGAGCACCGCGTGCTCGACTCCGACCAGGAAGCGTTCCGCCTCGGCCTGGTTCGCGCCGTGCAGATCGTCATCGCGCGCTGTCTCGATCTCATCGGAGTCGATGCCCCGGAACGGATGTAGGATCGAGTGACGTGAGCGCCGAGGTACCGGATCGCAACCTCGCTCTCGAGCTCGTACGCGTCACCGAGTCGGCCGCCACGTTCGCGTCTCGCTGGATCGGACGCGGGGACAAGAACGCGGCTGACCAGGCCGCGGTCGACGCGATGCGATTGATGCTCGACACGGTGGCCATGCGCGGCATGGTGGTCATCGGGGAGGGCGAGAAGGACGAGGCGCCGATGCTCTTCAACGGCGAGGAGGTGGGCGACGGCTCGGGCGCCGAAGTCGACGTCGCCGTCGATCCACTGGAAGGGACGCGCCTGACCGCGCTGGGCATGCCGAACGCGATCTCGGTGATCGCCGTGTCCGAGCGCGGGACGATGTTCTTCCCGGGGGCAGCGCTGTACATGGACAAGATCGCCGTCGGCCCGGAGGCGGCCGACGCCATCGACATCGACGCTACCCCGACCGAGAATCTCGAGCGCGTGGCCGAGGCGAAAGGCCATGACGTGAACGACCTCACGGTCGTCGTCCTCGAGCGCGACCGCCACGACGAACTCATCGCCGAGCTTCGCGAGGCGGGAGCCCGCGTGAACCTGATCCGCGACGGCGACGTCGCGCCGGCGATCGCAGCGGCGCAGGCGGGGACAGGCGTGGACCTGCTGATGGGCATCGGCGGCACGCCCGAGGGCGTGATCTCCGCCGCCGCGATCAAATGCCTGGGCGGAGCGATGCAGGGAAAGCTGTGGCCGCGGAACGACGACGAGCGGGAGCGCCTGCTCGACGCCGGTTACGACATCGACCGGGTCCTGACTGCTGACGACCTCGTCCAGGGCGAGGACGTCTTCGTCGCCGCGACCGGCGTGACGAGCGGAGCACTGCTCCGCGGTGTCCGCGTCGTCGGAGACCGGGTCGAGACCGAGTCGATCGTGATGCGCTCGCGGTCAGGGACCTTCAGGCGCATCGTCGCCTCACATCCACTCACGAAGATCCAGAGCCTGATGAAAGGAGCGCGCTGATGGGAGCGCATGACATGCACGAGACCGCACGGGCGATCGTCGCCGACCACAAGGGCATCCTCGCCGCCGACGAGTCGACCGGAACGATCAAGAAGCGCTTCGACTCGATCGGCGTAGAGTCGACGGAGGAGAGTCGCCGCGCGTATCGCCAGCTCCTCTTCACCGCACCCGGGATGGAGGAGTACATCGGCGGCGTGATCATGTACGACGAGACGATCCGCCAGTCCACGGACGAGGGTACTCCGCTCCCGGACGTGCTCGCCTCCAAGGGCGTCGTTCCGGGGATCAAGGTCGATACCGGTGCGCACGACATGGCCGGCTTCCCCGGCGAAAAGGTGACCGAGGGCCTCGACGGCCTCCGTGCACGGCTCGAGGACTATCGCGGGCTCGGCGCGCGCTTCGCGAAGTGGCGCGCCGTGATCACGATCGGCGACGGCATCCCGACGGACGCCTGCATCGCCGCGAACGCACACGCGCTCGCGCGCTACGCGTCTCTCTGCCAGGAGGCCGGGATCGTCCCGATCGTCGAGCCGGAGGTTCTCATGGATGCGGACAACTCTCTCGAGGTCTGCTGGGAGGTGACGACGCGAACGCTCCACGAGACCTTCGACGCCCTCTACGACCTCGGCATCGACCTGCAAGGCACGCTGCTCAAGCCGAACATGGTCATCGCGGGGAAGGGCAGTCCCGAGCAGGCATCGTCCGAGCGCGTCGCGCAGGCGACGGTCGAATGCTTCCGCGGCGTCGTTCCCGCGGCCATCCCGGGAATCGTGTTCCTGTCCGGAGGCCAGTCCGAGGTTCAGGCCACGCAGAACCTGAACGCCATCAATCGCCTCGGCGGGCCCTGGCCGCTCTCGTTCTCGTACGGTCGCGCGCTCCAGCAGTCGGCTCTCCACGCCTGGGGCGGCGATGCCGCCAACACGGAGGCCGCGCAGGCTGCGTTCGTGCACCGCGCACGAATGAACGCGCTCGCCGTCGCAGGCGAGTGGAGCGCCGAGCTGGAGCAACCGGTCGCCGCCTGACGAGCCCGATCCGCTCGAGGAGCACGTCCTCGAGGAACTGCGAGCGCTCGAGCCGAGCGCGTCCCTGCGCTCCGCGCCGCCCGAGGTGGAAGAGATCTGGCGCGCGCAGGTCGACAGCCGGCAGGCGGACTACGCCGCGCGCTGGCTGCAGCAGCACGGGCGGAGCTTCTACACGATCGGCTCAGCCGGACACGAGTCGAACGCGGCGGTCGCGCTGGCCCTTCGGGTCGACGATCCGGCGCTGCTCCACTACCGCTCGGGCGCTTTCTACCTCGCGCGCGCCGCGCAGGCGGGAATCGAGGGCCTCAGGGACATCATGCTCGGCGTCGTCGCCGCTGCGGACGAGCCCATCGCGGGCGGCCGGCACAAGGTCTTCGGGCGTCGCGAGCTCTCGATCGTTCCGATGACGTCGACCATCGCCTCGCACCTTCCGCGCGCCGTCGGGATGGCGTTCGCCATCGACCGTGCGGCACGCCTGGGAGTGGCGTGCCCGTGGCAGCACGACGCAATCGTCGTCTGCTCGTTCGGCGACGCCTCGCTGAATCACGCGACCGCGCAAGCGGCGTTGAACACGACCGCACAGTGCACGTTTCAGAAGCTCCCGCTGCCGCTGCTGTACGTGTGCGAGGACAACGGGCTCGGGATCAGCGTTCCGACGCCTCCCGGCTGGGTCGAGTCGGCGCTGACCGCGCGACCGGAGATTCGGTACGAGGTTGCGCACGGACACGACCCGGCCGAGGTGCTCGGCGTCGCGTCGGAGCTCGCCGGCTGGGTGCGCGAGCGGCGACGTCCAGCCGTCCTGCATCTCCGCTGCGTCAGGTACATGAGCCATGCGGGCGCCGACGCCGAGATGGCATACCGCTCGCCGCAGGCGATCCGTGCGGACTACGAGCGCGACCCGATCCTCGGCACGGCGCGATGGCTCGTTTCGGCCGGCGTCGCGAGCGGCGCGGAGCTCGCTGACGACTACCTGGCCGCACGCGAGGAGGTGCAAGCGCTCGCCCTCGAGGTTGCGGAACAACCGCAGATGACCTCGTCGGAGCAGGTCATGGCTCCGCTCGCCCCGCGCTCGCCGGATGCGATTGCGGAGAGGGCGAGCCGGGCCCACCTCGCGGGCGATCTTCGACTGACGCTCGCGCAGGCGATCAACGCCGGGCTCGAGGCCGTGCTCGGGCGCCATGCGAACGCCCTCCTCTTCGGGGAGGACATCGCGGTCAAGGGAGGCGTCTACGGCGTCACGCGCGGCCTCCACGCACGGTACGGGGCGGGTCGCGTCTTCGACACCCTGCTCGACGAGACGTCCATCCTCGGCCTCGCGCTCGGGTCCGCGGTGAGCGGCTTCCTGCCCATTCCCGAGATCCAGTACCTCGCATACCTCCACAACGCCGAGGACCAGCTGCGGGGGGAGGCGTCCACGTTGCAGTTCTTCTCGCGACGTGCGTACCGGAACGGGATGGTGATCCGGATCGCGGGATACGGCTACCAGCGTGGGTTCGGCGGCCACTTCCACAACGACGACGCGATCGGCGTGCTTCGCGACATCCCGGGGCTCGTGATCGCCTCGCCGGCGCGGCCCGAGGACGCAGGGGCGATGCTCGTGACGTGTGCCGAGTCCGCGCTCGTGGACGGCAGCGTGTGCGTCTTCCTCGAGCCGATCGCCCTATACCACACGCGCGACCTGCACGAAGAGGGCGACGACGGATGGGTCGCGGCCCTGACGGGTGAGCACGTTCCCGTCGCGTCGGCGCGCACCCATCTGGATGGCGGCGACCTCACGATCGTCACCTGGGCGAACGGGCTGCACCTGTCGCTGCGCGTGGCGCGCAGGCTCGCCGAGCGAGGCGTCGCAGCACGGGTGGTCGACCTGCGCTGGCTGGCGCCGCTCCCGGTCGACGACGTCCTCAGGGAGGCGAACGCGACGGGGAAGGTGCTCGTCGTCGACGAGACGCGGCGGACGGGAGGTGTCTCCGAAGGGATCGTCGCCGAGCTCGTCGATGCGGGATTCGACGGCCGGATCGCCCGGGTGACGAGCAAGGACTCGTTCGTCCCGCTGGGAGATGCGGCGCGCCTCGTACTCGTCTCGGAGGAGGAGATCGAGCGGGCCGCGCTGGCGCTGACCTCCGGGTAGGGGATGCGAACGGCGCTCTACTGCCGGCGTGTCGCGAGGAAGACGAGCTCGCGGCCCGGGCGGTCGGGAGCATCGCGGATCTCCTCCACGACGTAGCCATGTGCGGCCAGCGTCGACCGAACTTCCTCGCGGTCGCGGAAGCGCAGCGTCGAGTCGGAGGTCAGCACTTCCCCGTCGGGGAAGACGAAGGTCCAGCGGAAGGTGACACGAGGCAGGCTCACGTCCGTCAGCTCGGCCCAATGCTCGACAGCGCCAACCCCGTTGATCCGAGTGACCTCGTACGATGCGTCGCGCGTCCATCCCCGCCATGCCTCGAAGGCAGGTTCGCGCGTCTCGAACACGAGGTGCCCTCCCGGGCGCAGCGCGTCGTGCACACCGCGCAACGTCGCCTCCCAGTCCGATTCCTCGACGATCGCCTGAGCGACGTTTCCGGTCATGGCCGCGAGATCGACAGCGAGCGACGGTAGCACGCGCGCGTCTCCGTGAATCCAGCGGACGCGATCCGCGCCCGGCTTGGACCGCGCGACGGCAAGCGACTCGCCCGACGGATCGACGCCTGTGACCTCGAAACCACGCTCGGCCAGCAACACTGCAAGCGTCCCCGTGCCGCAGCCGACGTCGAGCACGCGGCGAGCAGCGAGCTCTTCCGCGATGGCGACGTACACGTCGAGGTCGCTCCGGTCCGGGTCGAGCGCGTCGTAGATGGCAGCGAGACGTGGGTGCTCGAAGATCGGGTCAGCCATTCAGCCGACTGTGCGTTCGGCTACGAACGGCACTGGAACCGACCCGTCCCGCCTCAGTAGGCGGAGCGGTACCGGGACTTCGCGGCGCGGGCGCTGTACGTCGCGATGTCCCCGGCGAAGCCGAGGGCCACGATCAGCCACTCCCAGCCCTCGACGCCGGTGATCGGCGACCACATGAGCACGTAGGCGAGCGTCGTCCAGGGCAGGAAGATCAGGCCTAGGAGCGGCCAGGCCCAGGTGTCGAAAGCCGCGTCGACTTTGTCGCCGAAGATCCACCAGGCGAGCAGGGCGATCCGCGGGCCGAGGACTCCGGCGGTCAGGGCGAGGCAGCACATGTGCGCCCAACCCTCTCGCACTCACCGCCAGGCGTCAAGCCTCAGGTGTCGTCCTGCTCCTCGTCGCCGGAGCGCCGGAGCACACGCATCAGACCCTGGCGCCCCTCGTCGCGACGAGCCTCGCGCTTCGCCGTGCGCTTCTCCCGCCGGTCCTCGCTCATCTCCTCCTTCTTGACCTTCGCATCCTCGTAGGAGTCCCTGACGAGCTTGGAGCCTCCGCTCCACCCGAAGACGACGCAGATGAGGAGGATCGCGAAGCCGACGTTGAACGCCGTCGTGGTGAGCTGCTGGCCGAGCGAGTACGCCGTCGCGGTCGTCGAGGTCGTGTAGCTCTCCAGCGCGAACGAGTTGAACGCCTGGTTCACTCCGATCCCCCCGGGCGTGAAGGAGAGGATGTTCGCGAGCTGGTTCGAACCGAGGACGCTCATCACCGAGCCGAAGGTAACCGGGATCCCGTAGGCGGCGAGGAAGACGATGATGACCATGACCTTCGCTGCGTAACCGCCCAGCTGCGGGAGAAGCACGAGCTTCAGGTAGGCCCCCAAGTCACGGAGGATCGCCGCGCCCTGCACCGCCTTCGCCCACATCTTCTTCACCCAAGCCCAGAAGACCCGGAGCAGGATGGTCAGAAGGAAGATCGCCCCGGCGGCGATCCCGAGAACGAGCACAGGATGACCGGACACGGCATCCCACTCGTTCCCGAACTGGAAGTCGAACGAGCCGGCGACCGCGCTGAAGAGGTAGATGTAGATGAGCGTGCCGATCACGAAGTAGAAGATCTTCTGCACCACGTAACCGCCGAGCACGCCGGGGAACGTCGCGCCGTGAACGATCGCGACGTACATGAGGAGCGTCACGAACGTGCCCATGTTCGCGGGCACGAAGTTGTTGAGAGCGACACCCGTCGCGTACGCGGCGAGGACGGGCATGTACGTGACGCCGCCCGGGTAAGCGTAACGGAGGATCCCGTACCAACCGAGGGCCGTCAGGACCGTCTGCAGTCCCTGGAAGAAGCAGCCCAGGATGAGGTAGCCGATGGAGATCTCGGTCAGCGTGTCCCACAGCTGCTGGAACCAGCCCCAGACGTCGATTCCTGCGAGGCGGCAGGCAATGAGCACGGCGACGGTGCCGAGGATCCACGCCGCGACCCGAATGATCTTCCGTCGCCTTGGATCGGCCTCGACCGGCGGCTGCGCGACTGCTACGTCGGACATCGGACGAGCCTAACGTGCTCGCCGAGGAATCGCGTGAGCCGCGACTCCTCGGCGAGTGAGCTGCTGCAGGCGAGCTATGAGCTCGCGAGCGCCTTCTGCTTGATCGCGTCGAATTCGGCCTGCGTGATAGCGCCCGAGTCGAGCAGGCCCTTCGCCTTCTCGATCTCCGCCGCCGTGCCGCCGCCGACCGAACGGATGTAATCGTCCGTCGCGGCCTTTTGCGCTTGCACCTGCTGAAGGTTCCTGTCCGCCATCCCGTCGTGGTTCACGATCAGGTAGATGAGCACGCCGAGGTACGGCAGGAGGATCACGAAGATGATCCACGCAGCCTTCGCGACTCCCGACGTGTCCTTGCGGCGGAAGATGTCCACGAAGACCGTGATCAGGATCCAGATCCAGATGATGAACAGGAAGAAGATGAACATCGTCCAGAGGACGTCGAGGAACGGATAATCGGCTGCGAGCACTGAGCCTCCTTTACGGGGTCGATTCGGCGATGGCTTAGATCCCGAGAATCTGCTTCTTCTTCGCTTCGAACTCCTCCTCGGAGATGATCCCCTGGGCTTTCAGCTGCGCGAGCTTCTCGAGCTCGGCGGCGTAGTCGGGTTCGGCGGGCGCCGGCGCTGCTGCGGCGACTTGTGCCGAGTAGGCCTGCTGGGCAGCAAGCTCCTGTTCGTACCGCTCCTGATCCTGGCTGTCATACCTCTGCTGCTGGCGGTGCCGGACGGCACCCGCGGTTCCGGCGACGACGGCGGTCGTCGCAGCCGCGCGAACCAGGCCCGGACCTCGTCTGGCGAACATCGCGATCTCCTCTCTAGGCCGTGGCCTGCTCGAGCGCCCACTCGCGGGCAGCTTGGACCACCTCGTGCGGGAGTCGCTCGAACGCGATCAGAATGCCTCCCGCATCGCGCATCGCCTGCGCCACCTCACGCGCCCAGACGTTCTCCCACACGAGCAGAGCAGCGGACGAATTCGGCTGGAGGCTCTCGGCTGCATCCGTGAGGTCGTCCTCGTTCAGCAGGCCCCCGACCTCGACCCCTGCTCTCTCGAGTCCCGCCTGGACGGCCGGATCGAGCTCTGTCAACTCCATGGCGACCGTGTTGCCCGATTCGTCCTTGCCGACGAACGCGATGTCGATGATGCGAATCGTTCCGGATTCGACCAGCTTTGCGAGGGCCGGAGCAATCTCGCCCTTGAACTGGTTGCCCGGGAACCCCACCACGAGGTAATCGACGGGGCCGATCTCTTCCATCCTCTCCTCCATTTCAGTCGCGCTGGCGGCATAGCCTATGCACATCGCGGCGCATCCGTGTGTGATGGAATCGCGCGCGTGAGCGGCGCGAGCGTGGGCGAGTCCAGGCCCGATCGGGCGGGCCTCGTCCTCGTCACGCTCATCCTCGTTGCCGCGGTCGCCAACCTGAACCTGTCGGTCGCGAACGTCGCGCTGCCCTCGATCGGACAGGAGTTCGACTCCTCGCAGGTCATGCTGAACCTGATCGCGGTCGGCTACTCGCTCGGGCTTGCGGCCTCGGTCCTCTACCTGGGCGCGCTGGGCGATCGCCACGGCCGCAAGATGATGCTCGTCCTCGGGACGGCGCTCGCCATTCCGATGTCGCTCCTCGCAGCGTATGCACCGTCGGACGAGGTCCTGTTCGTCGCCCGGGTCGGGGGCGGCCTCGCCGCCGGTATGGCTTTCCCGACGACCCTCGCGCTGATCACGGCCCTGTGGTCGGGAGCACCGAGGACGAAGTCGATCGCGCTCTGGTCCGCGCTCGGAGGCGCAATCGCTGCACTCGGCCCGCTCGCCTCCGGCGCGCTCCTGGAGGAGTTCTACTGGGGATCGGTGTTCCTGGTCACGCTTCCGCTGGCCGGCGTCGCGCTCGTGATGGCGTTCCTGTTCGTACCGAGCCATGTCAACGAGACGACCGATCCCGTGGACAACCTCGGCGGGGTTCTCTCCGTCGTCCTCGTCGGCTCCTTGATCCTCTCGATCAACTTCGCGCCCGTGCCGAACGAGGGGACGCTCGTCGTCCTCACGGCGCTCATCGCGCTCGCGACCGGGCTCGGGTTCTACCTCGGTCAGCGTCGCGCAAAGAATCCGCTGTACGACCTGGACGTGGCTGGCCGGCGCATCTTCTGGGTGGCCGCGTGCGCCGGAATCATCGTTTTCGGGTCGCTGATGGGTGCGGCGTTCATCAGCCAGCAGTACCTCCAGAACGTGCTCGGCTACTCGACGCTCGAGGCGGGCGCTGCGATCCTGCCTGCAGCGCTCGCGATGGTGTTGGTCGCTCCTCGGTCAGCGAAGCTCGTCGAGGCCCGCGGAGCGCGCTTCACGCTGCTTTTCGGCTACGTCTTCCTCTTCCTCGCGTTCCTCACGATGCTCCTCGTCTGGGACGAGGGTGCGTCCTACTGGCAGATCGCCGCCGCATACATCTTCGTGGGGATCGGCGTCGGGCTCGCCGGAACTCCGGCGTCGCACTCGCTCACGGGCTCAGTGCCCGTGACCCGCGCAGGAATGGCCTCGGCCACGGCCGACCTCCAGCGCGATCTGGGCGGCGCGATCATGCAGTCGATCTTCGGCGCCCTGCTCACGGCTGGTTACGCCGCATCCGTGTCGTCGCAGATCGCGGAGTCGGACAAGGGCGTCACGTCGAGCACGCAGGCCGCGCTGACGAAGTCGTTCTCCAGCGCCGAAGAGGTCGCCCAGCAGCATCCCCAGTACGCGGACGCGATCATCGCCGGCGCGCAGAAGGCGTTCCTGGACGGCGACGACTGGGCCTACACGGCGGGTGCGGTCGCGATTCTGCTCGGCGCCGCGCTCGTCTTCTTCATGTTCCCGAAGCACACGGCCGAGGATGAGCTCCTCGCTTCGTACCACGCACTGGACACCGGCGTCGTCAATGCGACGGCTTCGGGATCCCTCGAGCCGCTCGTGGCCGAAACCTAAGTCACAAGTGACTCGGAGCGTCGCCTTTCGGCTTCACCGCTATCTGCGGGAGCCTGCAGGTGGTGCCGTTCGTCGGCGGCGTGCCGGCGTGGGTGCCGTGACCGACCCGGTCCGCGCCTCTCTCATCCCTCGTCTACCGGTTCATCGCGACGCGGCTCGGGCCTCTCGCGCGACGCGGCGGAGCACTAGGCTCCCGGCATGAGATCGGCGAAAAGCGATCCGGCAGCGCGCTTCTTCGCCGAGCTTGCGGGCCGAGCGCACGAGCCCCTCCTGCGGAAGGCATCAGGCGCCATGCGGTTCGAGATCGTCGATGGGAGGACGACGCGTTCCTGGCGTGTGGCAGTCGATCGGGGAGACATCGTCGTCACCTCGGGGCGACGTGACGCCGACTGCGTCATCCGCGTGAACAAGGCTCTCTTCGACAAGCTCGCGAGCGGACGGCTGAACGCCGTCGCCGCGGTGCTGCGCGGTGAGGTCGAGGTCGAGGGCGACTGGCGGCTGCTCGTTCTCATGCAGCGGCTCTTCCCGGGCCCGCGGGCCTCGCGGCGAAAGAGCGCAGCGTGAACGACGGGCTCGTCAAGATCCTCGACGGCAACACGTTCGTCGTAAGCGACGTGCGTGGCGACATCGAAGCGTCGCTCACCGACCCGACCGGCCTCTTCTCGTTCGACACGCGTTTCCTCTCGCGCTGGGTGCTGACCGTAAACGGCGAGCGCCTGAACCCGCTCTCGGTGGACGATCTGCAGTACTTCGAGACCCGGTTCTTCCTCGTGCCGGGCACCGGCACGGTGTACATCGACGCGAAGCTTTCCGTCATCAGGCTGCGCGCCGTCTCGACCGGCTTCCACGAAGAGCTCACGATCCTCAACCACGCGGACCGACCAGTGAACCTCGAAGTCCGCATCGACGCTGCGTGCGATTTCGCCGACCTGTTCGAGGTCAAGGACGCGCTCCGAAAGAAGGGGCACTACTCGGCAGAGGCCTCGCGGCGCTCGCTCGTCCTCGGCTACCGGCGCGGCTCGTTCGAGCGGGCCACGGCGATCTCGGCGACAGTCCCGGCACGGTTCGACGCCGAGGGGCTGACGTTCAAGATCCGAATTCCCGCACACGGCGAGTGGAGCACGGGGATCGACGTCGTCACGGCGCAGCTCGGGGCAGGGCAGGCGCCGCTCGAGCCGCAAGACCACGAGCGCTCGACAGCGCGCATGCGACGGAACCTCGACAGGTGGATCGCGGACGCACCTCGCCTCGAGTGCGACGACGATTCTCTCAAGGCCACCTACCGCCGCAGCCTCGTCGACCTGGCCGCGCTGCGCTTCTCGCCGCCGATCGCGGGCGGTCGTGCGCTTCCTGCGGCCGGGCTCCCGTGGTTCATGACGATGTTCGGTCGCGACAGCATCTTCACGAGCCTCCAAGCGCTGCCGTTCACTCCCGAGCTCGCCGCGACGACGCTCCGCGCGCTCGGAGACTGGCAGGGCGTGCGGCTGGACGACTTCCGCGACGAGGATCCCGGGCGGATCCTCCACGAGATGCGGTACGGAGAGATGACGGCATTCGAGGAGCGCCCGCACTCGCCCTACTACGGGTCGGTGGACGCCACTCCACTGTACGTCGTCCTCCTCGACGAGTACGAGCGCTGGACCGGCGACCGCTCGTTGGTGCGCGAACTCGAGATCGAGGCACGCGCCGCGCTCCGCTGGATCGACGAGTACTCGGACCTCATGGGCACCGGCTACATCTGGTATCGCCGGCGAAACGCGGAGACGGGACTCGAGAACCAGTGCTGGAAGGACTCGTGGGATTCGATCTCCTTCCGGGACGGCGCCCTCCCCGGGTTCCCGCGCGCGACCTGCGAGCTCCAGGGCTACGCCTACGACGCGAAGCTACGCGGCGCCCGCCTTGCGCGCGAGATCTGGAAGGACGACGAGCTCGCGGACGAGCTGACGCGCGAAGCGGCCGATCTCAAGCGGCGGTTCAACCGCGACTTCTGGGTCGAGGACGGCGAGTACTTCGCGCTCGCGCTCGATCCCGACGGCCGACAGGTCGACGCCCTCGCGTCGAACAACGGCCATCTGCTCTGGAGCGGCATCATCGACAAGTCGAAGGCGCGTGCGGTCGCTCGTCATCTGCTCGGGCCGCGGCTGTTCTCCGGATGGGGCGTTCGGACTCTTGCGGAAGGGGAGGGCCGCTACAACCCGATCGGATACCACACCGGCACCGTGTGGCCGTTCGACAACTCGTTCGTCGCGTGGGGCCTGCGGCGTTACGGCTTCAAGGACGAGGCTGCGGTGATAGCAGCCGGGATCCTCGACGCCGCCGAGTTCTTCGACGGGCGGCTCCCGGAAGCGTTCGGCGGCTACCCGAGGAAGCAGACGAAGTACCCCGTCCAGTACCCGACGGCATGCAGTCCGCAGGCGTGGTCGACGGGGACGCCGCTGCTCCTTCTGCGCACGATGCTCGGGCTCGAGCCGCACGGAGAGCACCTCATCGTCGATCCTGCCCTCCCGAGCGAGATCGGCCACATCGCGCTCCTCGACATTCCCGGCCGCTGGCGCCGCATCGACGCGTTCGGCCGCGGTCGCGTCGAGGTGGAGAGGCGTGCGTCTCGCCGCTGAGCTCTAGCTCGGCGACACCTCTTTCGACTCCGACTCGCCCGGTCCGGCGTCGCTCTGCGGTGTGAGCGTGATCGTGTGCGACTCGTCGTCACACGGGACGACGATGGTCGCCGTTCCGCTCGGCCCGTGACCCGAGGGCGACACGCTGTCGACGCCGATCTCGACGGCCGTCGCATTCTCGGTCGTCCACGAGACCGCGACGGGAGCGGTGGTTGCAGCGCCGCAGTTGAGCTCGCCGACGTCGAAAGACGTCACTTCGGCGAGTGCCCCCTCGGTTGTCGTCGTCGTCGTCTCCGTCGTCTCGGTCGTTTCAGTCGATTCGGGGCAGCCGGTGTCGTCGATGGTGCCGTCGGTGCGCGTCGTTCCGCACAGCGTCGCGCCGCCGAGGATCGTTCCCGTGATCGTCGCGCCGTTCAGGTTCGTGCGCGTGAGGTCCGCGTCGGAGAGGTCGGCGTCGACGATCTGTGCTCCGCTCAGGTTCGCCTCCGTGAGGTTCGCCCCGCTGAGGTTGGTGTCCTCCAGGTTCGCGCTGCTGAGCGTTGCCCGCGAGAGATCGGCACCCGAGAGATCGGCACCCGAGAGATCGGCGCCCGGGCACGACGTTCCTGCCTCGATCACGCAGTCGTTGACCGTCTCCGGTTCGTCCGACCCACCGCAGCCCGCGATCACCAGTGCCGCGACGACGGCTGCCAGTACCCACTTCAGTGTGACGCTCACGTCGTCTCCTTCTCGCCGGGCTCGATCGGCCCCAGATCATGACGGAGTTACGAGAGGATGTCGCGGTGAGCGCGCATCAGCCGACCTTCCTCTTCGACGTCGACGACACGCTGCTCGACAACGACCGGATCAGAAGCGATATCGAGGAGCACTTGGCCGTGGAGTACGGCGCCGACGTCCGTGACGGGTACTGGACGATCCAGGAGCGGCGGTTCGCCGAGCTCGGATACCGCGACTACCTCGGCGCGGTTCAGGAGTGGTGGCTGGGCGCGCGAATGGATCCGCGCTTCCTCGACGTCGCGCGCTTCCTCATCGAGTACCCCTTCGCGGACAGGCTCTATCCCGGTGCGCTCGACGTGCTCAGGAGGACGCGAGGGGTAGGACCGACGGTCGTGCTCACGGACGGGGACGCCGTGTTCCAGCCGCACAAGATCGTCCGCGCCGGCATTCGGGACGCAGTCGGCGGCAACCTCCTCGTCTACGTCCACAAGGAAGAGGAGCTCGCGGACGTCGAGCGGTGGTACCCGGCCGAGCGCTACGTGCTCGTGGACGACAAGCTGCGCATCCTGACCGCGGCGAAGGAGTTCTGGGGCGAGCGCGTCACGACCGTGCTGCCGCGGCAGGGACAGTTCGCGAACGATCCGGAGGTCGTCGCCGCGAACCCTCCGGCCGACGTCACCATAGAGGGAGTCGGTGACCTCCTCGACATCCCGCTGGAGCGGCTTGGTGGATAGGCAGCTCGAGAAGCGAGTCGCTGCCGAGGCGGCTGCCGAGCTCGTCACGGACGGGATGCGCGTGGGCCTGGGAACGGGGTCGACCGTCGGGCATCTGCTCCCAGCGCTCGCACGTCGTGGCCTGTCGCTGCGCTGCGTGGCAACCTCGCCGGCGACGGAGCGGGCCGCCCGTGAGCTCGGGCTCACCGTGGAGTCGTTCTCCGGAACGGAGGCTCTCGCGGCACTGGACATCGCGATCGACGGCGCCGACCAGGTCGCGCCAACGGGTTGGCTCGTGAAGGGAAGAGGGGCGGCGCACACGCGGGAGAAGGCCGTGGCCGCAGCGGCGGACCGTTTCGTCGTGATCGTCTCCTCGGACAAGCTCGTCGAACGGTTGGCGCCGCCGGTGCCGCTCGAGCTCCTCGAGTTCGGCCTCGCCGCGACGCTCGACCGGCTTGGCTCGGTGGAGCTACGGGACGCGCCGCGCAGCCCAGACGGAGGCGTCATCGCCGACTACGTCGCCGCGTTCGACGATCCCGAGGCTCTCGCCGCACGACTCTCGGCGACCGTCGGCGTCGTCGAGCACGGGCTGTTCCGTTCCGACCTGGTCTCGGACGTGATCGTGGGGCGAGGCGAGCGAATCGAGCACCGCTCGCATCGCTAGCCGGTCGTCGAGGCGACTCCCGGAGCGCGCGCTCGCGCCTCCCGGTACGACGCGCCGACGAGCGCCTTGCCGCCGGCCCAGCCGAACACGGCCGCCACGAGGACGACCGCCAGGGCGACGTTCCAGGCCGTCGTGACGAGCTGCTGCCCGGCCGAGTGGGCGAGCGCCGCCGCGTGGTCGACGTCCTCACGTGTGAGCGTCGCCGAGTTGACGGCCTGATTCACGCCTGCCCGCCCGGGGTTACGGAGACGACATTCGCCAGCGAGTTGCCGCCCGCGACGGTCATCACCGTGTGCAGTGTCACCGGAATCCCGTATGCGGCCAGGAAGATGGCGATGACGCCGAGCTTGCTAGCCACGCTCCGAGCTCGGGAACAAGGACCTTTCGCCGCGTACGCACGTGGGTGGCGAAGATCGCGCCGCCTCGTCGCGCGCGCTCCCACAGCCCGCGCAGCTTGCTCCAGAAGGCGCGAGTCACGAGCGCGGCAACGAGCACCACGATCACGGGGACGAGAATCGCAAGCGCACGATGGTCGGCGGGGAGCCCGAGCTCGATGGAAAACGAGCCGGGGACCGAGAGGAAGAGGTAGAGGTAGACGAACGCGCCGGCGACGACGAAGAAGAGCTTGTGGACGACCTGACCGCCGACGGCCCCGGGAAGGTCGATCCGGGAATGATCGCGGTCAGCATCACGAGCGTTCCGAGGCTCGCCGGCAGCACGTCGTTCCCGGCGACCGCCACCGCGTAGCAGGTGAGGATCGGAAGCGCGCGGATCTCCGCCGTCGGATATGCCGCGCGGAGGATCGCGAGCCAGGCGATTCCGGATAGGAACGTCTCGACGGTCTGGAGACGAGACCGAGCGCGACGTACTCGGGATCGACCGCGGTAAGGGCATCCCAGAGCGCGAACCAGCCTTCGACGTCGGCTCCGAGGAGGTGGAGTACGAGGACGACGTGGCCCGCGGCCGCGAACACCGCCGCGGCGCGGGCGAGGCGTCGCGTCAATCCGAGACCCAGAGCCGGAAGCCGCCGAGGAAGGCGTCTTCGTTCTGGCCGAGCCGGCAGTTCGGGGGGAGCTCGCCGAGATCCCTGGCGTTCCCCCCTCCGAGGACCACGTAGTCGGGAAGGAGTGCCGCCGAGAGCTTCTCGATGGTGTCGAGCACCGCTTTCTTCCAGCGTTTGTGCCCGGCCCGCTCGAGGCCTGCCTCGCCGACGTAGTCCTCGAAGGTTCCCTTCCGATACGGCAGGTGCCCGAGCTCCATCGGCGCGACGAGGCCGTCGAAGATCATCGTCGTTCCCAGGCCGGTGCCGAGACCGAGGAAGAGCATGCGGCCGCCCTCGTAGCTCCCGAGGGCCTGCATCGCCGCGTCGTTGATGACCTTCGTCGGCTTGCCGAACGCTTTCTCGAAGTCGAATCCGACCCAGCCCGTGCCGAGATTCACGGGCTCGCGCACGACCTGGCCGTCCTTGACCGGTGCCGGAACGCCGACCGAGACGCCGACGTAGTCCCAGTCGTCCGTCTGCTCGAGTACGCCGGCAACCATCTCCTCGGCGGTGAGCATGTCGCCGGAGACGAAGCGACGCCGCTCGTCCACGCCGTTGAGCACCGCCTTCACGTGGGAGCCTCCGACGTCGACCGTGAGAACGGCCGGCGCACGGGGCTCGACGGGGTACTTGCGCTCGCTCATGACCCGGATCCTCTCGGTGCCGCTGTCTCGTCCGCAAGGACGAGCGCGTTCTCGGCGCTCACGCGGCCGGCGGGGATCGTCGGGTCGCCGTCGCGCAGGCGGCGCAGCGCGTCGACCTTGTCCGCCCCGGTCACGAGCCAGAGCACGTGCCGCGCTCGGTCGAGGACGGGGAAGGTGAGCGTCATCCTCCGGTGTCCCTGGTACGCGCCCGTGACGGCGACGCCGCGGTCGGTGACGTCGAGCACGGGATCGCCGGGGACGAGCGACGCCGTGTGTCCGTCCGGTCCGAGGCCGAGATGAACGAGGTCGAGTGCATCCGGGAGCGCCGAGGCGTAGTCCTCGGTCGCCCGCTCGAGGTCGCCGGCGCCGACCGGCATCGCACGGACGTCCGCGGCTCCTCCGGGAGGGAGACTTCGCAGCAGCTGCGTGAGGTTGCGGTCGGGGTCCCCGTCGGGCGCGATCCGTTCGTCGACTTGGAAGATCGTGACCTTC
>JBMDXR010000089.1:0-13965 GCA_048594925.1 Gaiellaceae bacterium | reverse complement strand
GGGCGAGTCGCGCAGGACAGTACAAGTGGTAGGGACAAGCGGCGAGCCCGCAGGATCGCGCTGCGAGCGTCGCCAGCCGGTAGCCGAGGCCGGCTTCGCCGGCCGTGAGCGACCGGCGGCCGGACCCGCGCGTCGAGCCGCGGGTAAGTCAGCTCGACAAGGTCAAGCAGGAGTACACGCAGGCTGCGCGTGTCATCCTCGCGCGCTCGATGCGCGGGGTCGCGAAGACGAAGCTGACCCCGGACATGTTGACGCTCGCGGGCGTTTCGCTTTGTCTCGCGGGGGCGGTGCTCGTCGGCTTCGAGCAGCGCAACGAGAAGCACTTCTTCTGGCTCGGCGGCACGCGCTTCGTCGTCGGTTCGGTTGCCGACCTCCACGACGGCGCGCTCGCCCGTGCTGCCAGCAAGGGAACGGTCTTCGGCGCGTTCCTCGACTCGACCTTCGACCGCCTCGGAGAGGCGGCGATGCTCACCGCGATCGGGCTCGTCTTCATGCGCGACGGCAACGAGGTCGCGCTCGTCGCGACGTTCGCGGCCGTCATCGGGTCTTTCCTCGTGAGCTACACGCGAGCGAAGGCCGAGGCGCTCGGTCTGCGCGGTGACGTCGGCTTCGGCTCTCGGGTCGAGCGCGTCGTGCTCATCTCCGTCGGCCTCGGACTGGCGCCGTGGGGGCTGCTCCAATGGCCGATCTACCTCCTCGCCGCGATGGCGTGGATCACGGTCGTTCAGCGCATGCTGTTCGTCCGCCGCCAGCTTCGCGAGCTCGCCGAGGCGTCAGCAGAGGTGTAACGATCCACCGATCGGGTAGCCCCGAGTGGAACGACGAGAGGAGGTCTCAGTCGTGGCTACCCAGAAGCAGGTGACAGCCGCAAAGCGAAACGTCACGAAGGCGCAGGCGGCGGCGAAGAGCAAACGAACCATCACGAAGCTGCCCGAGGCCACGCGACGTGATCTCGGCAAGCAGGGGTCGATGGCTCGTCAGCGGGGAGGTCGTCCCGGGCGCGCCCTCGAGGACCGCACGCGCGAGCAGCTGTACGACCTCGCGCAGAAGCGGAACATCCGCGGCCGGTCCAAGATGGGTAAGTGGGACCTCATCCGCGCGCTACGCGGAAGCTGAACAGCGCTCGCTAGCAATCCCTGCTAGATTGCTAGCAGTTTGGCTGCTAGCAATTCACCCAAACGAGCAGGCATCCTCGTCAGGATGCCTGCTCCCTTGAAGCAGGCGCTGGTCCGCGAGACAGCGCGCCGCGGCTCCAACGTCAATGACGTTGCCGCGGGCATACTTGCCGGGGAGTTCGATATCGCCTATGCGCCTACGGGACGTCGCCGGAAAGTGCTAGCAGGCTCGAGCCCCGTCCTCCTGCTCCGCGTCCCGCCGGAGCTGAAGGACGCTATCCACGCGGAGGCCGCCCGCTCGGGCGCCAACGCAAACGACGTCATCCTCGCCGCGCTCGCCGACGGGCTCGGCGTCCCATCGGTGAGCAATCGCAAAGGAGAGGAACCCATGGCCACCACGAACGGCAGGAAGAACGGCCGCGCGAAGGGCAAAGTGCGTGTCGCGATCATCGGCGTGGGCAACTGCGCCAACTCGCTCCTGCAGGGGGTCGAGTACTACAAGGACTCGTCGCCCGAGGACTCGGTCCCCGGTCTCATGCACGTCGACCTCGGCGGCTACCACATCTCGGACATCGAGTTCACCGCCGCCTTCGACGTCGTCAAGGGCAAGGTCGGCGTCGATCTCGCAGAGGCGATGTGGGCGCACCCCAACGACACGATCAAGTTCGCAGACGTCCCGAAGACCGGAGTCAAGGTGTCGCGCGGCATGACTCACGACGGCCTCGGCAAGTACCTCTCGCAGATCGTGGAGAAGGCACCGGGCCAGACTGACGACGTCGTCGGCATCCTCAAGGACACCGGCACGGACGTCGTCGTCAACTACCTCCCCGTCGGCTCCGAGATGGCGACGAAGTGGTATACGGAGCAGATCCTGGACGCCGGCGTGGCGATGGTGAACTGCATGCCCGTCTTCATCGCCCGCGAGCCGTACTGGCAGGAGCGCTTCGAGGCGGCCGGTGTGCCGATCATCGGCGACGACATCAAGTCACAGGTCGGCGCGACCATCACCCATCGTGTCCTGACGACGCTCTTCGGCGACCGAGGCGTCCACCTCGACAAGACGATGCAGCTGAACGTCGGTGGCAACTCCGACTTCCTGAACATGCTCGAGCGCGAGCGCCTCGAGTCCAAGAAGATCTCGAAGACGAACGCAGTCACGTCGATGCTCGACTACGAGATCGGCGACAAGAACGTCCACGTCGGCCCCTCGGACTACGTGCCGTGGCTCACCGACCGCAAGTGGGCGTACATCCGCATGGAGGGCTCGTCGTTCGGTGACGTGCCGCTGAACGTCGAGCTGAAGCTCGAGGTCTGGGACTCGCCGAACTCGGCGGGCATCGTGATCGACGCAGTCCGGCTCGCCAAGCTCGCGTTGAACAACGGCATCTCCGGCGCGCTGGAGGCACCGAGCGCGTACCTCATGAAGTCGCCTCCGAAGCAGATCCGCGATGACGAGGCGCACGAGCAGATCGAGCGCTTCATCGTCAAGAACGCGGTAGCGAAGAAACCGAAGGCAGCGACCACGGCGTGACGCGCGTCCGCCGTCGGCGGATCTTCTGGATCGGGGCAGCGGCGATCCTGGTCGCCGCCGCCCTCGTCGCACTCGCTGCCGTCGTCCGCGGGGAGTTCAGCGACAACGACGGCCGGATTCTCGTGACTTTGGGCGCACTCCTGTACACGGGAACGGCGGCACTCGCGGGGCTCGCTCTCGTCGACCAGGGAAGAGCACAGCCTGTCGGGTGGGCCGTCACGGCAGCCGCGCCCGTCAGCTTCGCCCTCGTCGCCTGGGCGATCTGGTCGTTCACGTTTGACGAGGAGGGAAACGAGACCGTCGAAAAGCTGGCGTGGTCCTCGATGATCCTCCTGCTGGCCGGGCTCATGGCGACTACGGCGCTTCTACTGGCGAGAGGGCCGCGTCTCGTTCGACTCGCCGGCGGGGCGGGGGCGCTGGCCGGAGCGGGTGCCGCCGTGTCCGTGGTCGGCATCTGGACCGAGCCTGAAGACAGCGCTTTCGGGAAGGCGGTGGCTGTCCTGTGGATCCTCGCTGGCCTCTGCTATTTCCTCGTGCCCGTACTGCAGCGCTTCACGAGCGCCGGGCTCGAGGAGAGACCCGAGCGTGTGCTCGCCGAGCTCGACGGCGTCGAGCTCGTCGCGACGCGTTCGAGCTCGGCGACCATCGACTCGCGGCTCGAGCCCGGCGAGCGCTTGCTGCTCCGCCGCCGCGCCTAGGCGCGGACGCGCGGCGCACAGTCGTCCGCGACGAAGCCGACGCGGCGATGTGACTTGTCGCAGAACGGCTTCGTCCGCGAATGCCCGCACCGGCACAGAACGATTCCACTTCCTTCCGGCAGCACGAACTCGTTCCCGTCAGCGTCGATTACTCGCACCGGTCCCTCCACCCTGTACGGCCCGTTCGCCCGGGCCTTGATCGTGACCTCGGCCATTCGCCCACGGTACAAGCAAGTAACTTGCGGGTGGTGAGCCTCCGCATCTGCTTCGTCACGCCCTTCGCGTGGTCGCAGCCCCATGAGGTCAACACGCACGTCGAGGGTGCGGCGGCGGCTTTGCGCCGGCGCGGCCACGGCGTCACCGTCTTGGCTCCCTCGTCGCGCGCGCGTGATCTTCTGGCGGGCCGCCGGGCCCTCCACCGCGGGGTCGGCGCGGACGTCATCGCGGTCGGCCCTTCGATCCCTCTCTCGCGCAGGACGAACATGGGCGTACCCGTCGCCGTACGCGCGAATCTCCGGCTCGCGCTCGCGCGAGGCCAGTTCGACGTCGTGCACGGCTTCGAGCCGGGTCTGCCGAGCCTCTCCTACCTGGCTCTATCCGCAACGGATGCCCTCACGGCGGCGACGTTCTTCTCCGTGGACCGGCTCGGCTACCCGGCGAGGCGCTCGCGCCGCGATCGCCTGCGAGCTCGTGTGGACGCCCTGCTCGCCACGTCGCCGGAGACGGCTGCGGCTGCCGCGCTTCGCTTCGACGGCGACTACAAGGTCATTCCGATCGGGATCGACCTCGACCGGTTCCGGCCGGCCACGAAACGGGACCTCGTGGTGGTGGAGCTCGAACCGGCCGGGCGCTCGACGACACGAGCGGTACTCCGTCTGCTCGCCGATCTTCCCGACTGGGAGGCCACGCTCATCCATACGAAGCCGCTCGGATTTCGCCCTGCGATTCCCCGCTCGCTCCGCAAGCGCGCGCACGTTCGCGCGGCACGAACCGACCTCCAGCGCGCGGAGATCCTCGGGTCCGCCGCGATCTTCGTCTCGGCTCCGGGAGGCGAGGAACGCCTCGCCCTCGAGGCTGCAGCCTGCGAGACGGCGCTCGTCGACGGCGATCCGATCGAGGTCGAGCGACTCCTCAGGAGCCCGGAGCATCGGGCCGCAGCCGCCGCTTCGGCGCGCGAGCGGGCCTCCATACAGAGCTTCGAGGCGGTGGCCGAGGAGCTGGACGCGCTCTATTCGAAGCTGACGGTCAAGCGCCGCTCGCGGTCGACCTCGCCGCGCGACCCGCTTGCGGACCGCGACTGGATCACGATCGACCTCCATCTCCATACGGACTGGTCGCACGACTGCTCGATTCCGGCCGCCGATCTGCTCGAGCACGCCGAGGAGATCGGCCTCGGAGGCATCGCTGTCACGGACCACAACGTGTTCGGCGGTGCGCTCGAGGCACAGGAGCTGGCCCGTGACCGCGAGCTCGTCGTCATCCCGGGCGAGGAGGTGAAGACCGACAACCAGGGCGAGGTGATCGGGCTCTTCCTCGAAGAGGAGATCCCGCGCGGGATGAGCTTCGCGGACACGATCGCCGCCATCCGCGAGCAGGGTGGGCTCGTGTATCTGCCCCATCCGTTCGATCGCCTGCACGCCATCCCCGATCCCGCCACGGTCCACCGCCACCTCGCCGAGATCGACGTCTTCGAGGTCTACAACGCGCGCCTTCTCCGCGACACCTTCAACGACGAGGCGCTCCGTTTCGCGCGCAAGTACCGACTGCTGCAGGGCGCGGGCTCGGACGCCCACGTCCTCCAGGGCGTGGGAACCGGGGCGGTGCGCATGCGGCGATTCGACGGGCCCGAGGAGTTCCTCCTCTCGTTGCGCACCGCGGAGATCCTGCGCCGTCCGAAGTCCCTCGCGTACCTCCAGTCGCTCAAGTGGGTCGCGCAGGTCAAGGAAAAGGTTCGCTGAGCGAGAAGGGTCCCTCCGACTCCGTGCCTGCCGCCACGCCCACCGACGAGATCTACGAGCGGTATCTGAAGAAAGCCATCGCCGAGATCAACGAGCTCGGCGACGAGCTCGCGCGTGCCGGCGACGAGCTGAGGATTCCCGTCGTCGGATCCGGCCATCCCCTCGCCGACATCATGCTGCTGAAGTTCTCCCCGCAGCCCGCGGAGATCCAGGAAGGAGTCGCATTCTTCGGGCGCTCGGGCCAGGCCGTGCTGAAGTCGTTGCAGCGGCTCCACATCGACCCGCTCGCCGTGTACGGGACGAACTGCCTGAAGTTCGGCACCGAGGACCCGGCAGATGCAGCCGGCTGGCTCACGCGCGAGCTCTACATCGTCCAGCCGAAGATCGTCGTCATCATGGGCGATCGCTGCGTTGCCTTCCTGAACGATCTCGCGTTCCCCCTCTCGGATCGGCTGGACGCGTCCGCACCCGGAGAGCTCCAGCGCTTCACGCCGACCATCCAGGCCCTCGTGACACCAGACGTCGACGAGGCGCTCGACGAGCAGCCCGCCAAGACCGCGTTCTGGAACGCCTTCAAGGCGCTCGGCCCGTGGTGGGCGGAGCAGCCGCCGTATTGAGCGCGCGGCGAGCCGCTGCGCTCGTTGCGCTCCTCTTCCTGCTCGTGGCGTACGGCGCAATCGCACGCCATCTGCCAGGGGTCCCGTCCGGCGTCGATGCGGTATTTCACGCGTTCGTCGTCTTCCCGGCGTTCGCTGCCGCGATCTGGCTCGCCCTCCCACTTGCCGGCAGTGGGACGAGGACGCTGCTCGTGCTCGCACTTGTCGCAGGCGCCCTCTCGGCGGGTCTCTCTGTGCTCGATGTCGACTCGGTCGCGAATGTCGCCAAGCTCGCGTGCTACGCGCTCGTCGGCTTCTGGTTCCTGACCTTCTTCGAGGAGTTGTGGTGGCTGGCGCTGGTGGCAGTGCTCGTTCCATGGGTGGACATCTGGTCGGTCGCGGCCGGCCCGACCGAATACGTCGTCGAGGAGCGGCCCGGGATCTTCGAGAGCGTCGCGATCGCGTTCCCGAGCCCAGGGGGTACGGGGACGGTGAGCCTCGGCCCGCCCGACGTCGTGTTCTTCTCGCTGTTCCTCGCCGCAGCGGAACGCTTCCGCCTTCGCGTCGCCGCCACGTGGGTGGGGATGACGACCTGCCTCGCCCTCACCCTCCTGCTGGTCTGGTCGTGGGAGAGCGTGTCGGGGCTGCCTGCGCTGCCCGCCGTCTGCCTGGGCTTCCTGGCTGCGAACGCCGACCTGCTCTGGGGTGAGCTACGTCGTGCGCGCGCTCGCCCGACGGAGCCAAGCTGAGCGCCGACACGGACTCGACGTGCGGCGTGTGCGGGAACATGTCGACCGGGCGGCAGCGCTCGAGCTCGTAGCCATAGTCGTCTCGTAACACCTGCAGGTCGGAAGCCAGCGTCGTCGGGTTGCACGAGACGTAGACGATCCGCTCTGCGCCGAGCGCACCTGTCCGGCGGAGAGCCTTCCCGGCCAGTCCCGCGCGAGGCGGATCCACGACGACGACGTCCGGGTCACCGGCCCTCTCGCGCAGCTCCCCGATCGTCTGACCGACGTTACCGGCGAAGAAGCGCGCATTCACGATGCCGTTGACCTCCGCGTTCTCGATCGCGCAGGCGACCGCCTCCTCGGAGATCTCGAGCCCCCACACGGTGCCCGCACGCCCGGCGAGCGCAAGGCCGATGGTCCCCGTCCCGCAGTAGAGATCGAAGACGTTCTCGCCGCCGGTGAGCTGCGCGTAGTCGCGTGTCAGCTCGTAGAGCTGCGCGGCCATCTCCGTATTCGTCTGCAGGAACGCGGAGGGACTCACACGGAATCGAAGCCCGAGGATCTCCTCGCCGATCGCCTCGCGCCCCCAGAGGAGTCGAGTCGGCAGATTCGTCTGCTCCGCGGGTGTGTCGTTGATCGCCCAATGAATCGATCGCACCTCGGGGAACCGGCGCAGAACGTCGACGAAGTACCCGGTCTCGAAGCGCTCGCCCGGCGCGGTCACGAGCACGACGAGCGCCTGCCCCGTGTTCCTTCCTTCTCGCACGACGAGGTGGCGGAGGTATCCGGCACCCGTCGCCTGATCGTACGGCTCGAGGCGTTCCTCGCGCGCCCAGTCACGCACCGCGAGCCGAAGGGCGTTTCCGAGGTCCGTCGTCAGCAGACACTCCTCGATCCCGATCACCTCATCCCACCGCCCTGCCCGGTGGAACCCGAGATCGACCACGCCGTCCTCACCGGCCGTGAACGAGTACTCGAGCTTGTTCCGGTAGCGGTACTCGGAAGCGGCCGGCACGATGGGCTCGAGAGGAGGATCCACGAACCTGCCGATCCGGACGAGCGCGTCTCGGACCTGCCGCTCCTTTTCGGCGAGCTGCGCCTCGTACGCCAGATCCTGGAATCTGCAGCCGCCACACACGCCGAAGTGCCGGCACGGCGCGATGACTCGGGCGCTGCTCGGGCCGAGCAGCTCGGTAACCACGCCCTCCGCGAAGCCGCGCTTGACCTTGGTGACGCGCGCGCGCACATCGTCGCCCGGGAGTCCACCGCGCACGAACACGACGAAGCCGTCCCGTCGTGCGACGCCGCTCCCGCCGTAAGCGAGCGAGTCCACGTGGAGGTCGAGCTCCTCCCCCTTCCTGACAGGCGCGGCCACGGCCGACCCAGCGTAGCGACGGCTACGTGATGTCCCGCCGCGTCGTCCGGAGCAGGGCGAGCGCAGTCGCGAGGGTCGCCCAGGCCAGCGTCATCCCGACCGAGCCGGCGAGCGGCAGACCCTCGTCATCCGAGTCCACGATCGCGCCGAGCGACGCCGCCGGCAGGTACTCGGAGACACCGTCCAGGTCCAGAAGCCCGAGGAGCACCCAGCAGATCGGCTCGGCGACGAAGATCCACACGAGCGCCCCCACCAGAGCGCCGACCTGTGAGTGGATCGCGCCGCCGATCGCAGCGCCGAGCATCCCCGCGAGCACGGCGCCGACGAGCGCTCGCCCGGCAGCCTCCGAGCCGTCGCCGAGCTCGATGGGCACGTCGAGAACGCCGAGCCAGATGACGCCGACCGTGGCGACGACGGCAAGCGCGAGAAGCATGAGGCCGGCGCCGGTTGCAGCACCGGCCATGATCTTGATCGCAACGAGACGGGCACGTCTGGGCACCGCGAGAAGCGTGCGAGCGATGGTGCCGTGACGAAATTCGTTCGTCACCAGGACCATGCCCAGGAGGAGCGCCAACAACGACGCCGGGAAGGCGGCGTCGAGGACGATGCGGAACTGGTACTCGTCCTCGAACCGATCCTGCTCCGGAACTCCGCCGATGTTCCCGGCCGTCACGAGGCCGGCGAGGAGCAAGGCGACGAGCGCAAAGCCCCACGTGCTTCGCAACGTTCTGAGTTTCAACAGCTCCGTGGCGAAGAGCCGGGTCACTCGCCGCGCTCCCCCGGCTCGCCGGTGAGCTCGAGGAAGACCTCCTCGAGGGTCGCGCGCTCGGACGACAGCTCGTGGAGCACGACCCCGTTGGCAGCCGCGATCTCGCCGATCTGCTCCGGAGTGCCGGCGACCGAGATGCGGCCGTCGCCGATCGGGTCGACCGACAGGCTCGCTCCGGCCAGGAGCGCAGTGAGTCTCTCGAGATCGGGCGACCGAACCGTCGTGGCGCCGGCGGCCACCGCCTCGACCTCGCCCATCGCAACGTGCCGGACGAGCTTTCCGCGATGGATGATCACGACGTCGTCCACGGTCTGGGCGACCTCGGAGAGGACGTGGCTCGAGACGAGGATGGTTCGACCCTCGCTCGCGAGCGACCGGAGGAAGTCGCGAAGCCATCTGATCCCTTGCGGATCGAGTCCGTTCGCAGGCTCGTCGAGCACGAGCACCTCCGGATCACCGAGCAGCGCGGCCGCGAGGCCGAGACGTTGCCGCATTCCGAGCGAGTACCCCTTCACGCGACGCCGGCCGGCTCCGCTCATGTCGACGAGCGAAAGCACTTCGTCGACCCGTGACTTCGGAATGCCGCCGCCGAGCGCCAGCACCCGCAGGTGATTGCGTCCCGAGCGGCCCGGATGTGCGTCGAACGTCTCGAGCAGTGCGCCGACGCGCTGAACGGGCCGGTCGAGTTCCCGATAGGGGACGCCGAGAACGGCTGTCCTGCCGGCGCTCGGATGCACGAGGCCGAGAATCGCGCGCATCGTCGTCGACTTTCCGGCGCCGTTCGGGCCGAGGAAACCGGTCACCGTTCCCGGCGAGACGGCGAACGACAGGTCGTCGACCGCGAGCGTCGCTCCGTACCGCTTCGTGAGGCCCTCAACCTCGATCATCCGCTACTGCAGGATCGAAACGTAGACCGTGCGATCGCGTGGACCGTCGAACTCGCAGAAGAAGATGCCTTGCCACGTCCCGAGCGCGAGCGAGCCGTCGTCGCGAAGAGGCACGACGACGCTCGGGCCCATGAGCGCCGCCCGCACGTGCGTCGGCGCGTTCTCCTCGCCGGCCTCGACGTGCTGCCAGGGCCAGACGTCCTCGACCACGCGTTCGAGCGCCGTCTCGAAGTCACGAGCAACCGCCGGATCGGCGTGCTCGTTGATCGTGACGCCCGCCGTCGTGTGCGGGACATAGACGAGGACCGCCGATCCGCCCCGGCCACCCACCGCCTCGCGCACCTCGCGCGTGATGTCCACGACGTGGCTTCGCCGCGCCGTGCGCAACCGGATCTCGTCCACGTAGTGCTAGAGCGCGCCGCCGGCGGCCGGGGGCGCACCTGCCCCGAGCGGATTCTCGCCGCCGGCAACGCGGCTCAAGTGCTCCTCGACCGTCAGCAAATTGTCCTTGCCGCGCTCGACGACCGCGAGGAGCTCGGTCATGGACGCGACCTCCTCGCGCTGCTCCTGCAGGAACCAGTGCAGGAACTGCTCGCCGACGAGCTCGCCCTCGTCGCGCGCGAGCTTGACCAGCTCGACGATCTGCTCGGTCACACGCTTCTCCTGTGCGAGCGCGAGCGCGACGGGTGCCACGACGTCCTCGAACTGCGTCTTCGGCGCGTCGATCCCCGGAATCACGACGTCCTGGTCGGCGTCGAGGAGGTACTGCACCATCATCAACGCATGGTTCCGCTCCTCGACGGCCTGACGGTAGAAATGGCCGGCGAGTTGCGGGAGCGATTGCGCCTCGTAGTGGACGGCGACCGCGATGTACTGCTGTGACGCCGCGAACTCGTGTCCGATCTGCTCGTTCAGGGCGGATGCAAATGACGACATGGCCTCGACTCTACCGCCCGCGCCAAACACGAGGAGCCGGCTCGGCACCGGCTCCTCGCGCGTCGCAGTCGGGTGACTACGACTCGATCGTCTTCGAGAGCTCGATCTTCCGCGGCTTCTGCTCCTCGGGCTTCGGCACACGGATCTCGAGCACGCCGTTCTCGTAGCGCGCCGAGACCTGATCCTGGTCGACCCCCTGGGGGAGGCCGACGGCGCGCGCGAACGTTCCGTAGCGACGCTCGAAGCGGTAGAACCCGTCCTCGCTCGTCTCCTCGGTCTTCTCGCGCTGGGCCGAGACCGACAGCGTCTCGTCCTTCACCTCGATGGTGATCGCCTCCTCGGGAATGCCGGGAAGGTCGAAGGCATACACGACGTCGGTCGGGGTCTCCCAGACGTCGAGTGCGGGGACCCAACTCTGCCCCGTGCGCCCGTTGCCTTCGAGCAGCCCATTCATCCAACGGCCCATCTCGGTCTGGAGGGATGCGAGCTCGCGAAACGGCTCCCAGCGAACCAGTGTGGTCATCGACCGTACCTCCTGTTCGTCATTTATGTCTCTGGCAGTATAAAACTTGAGTTCTATCTGCGCAACTTCCTGCCGCGGGTAGGATCGCCCCTGATGAAAGGGGTCCCCACCGACCTCAAAGGGCGCAGTTACACCCGCGTCGGGGGCTGGTCCCGCACCGAGCTCGAGACGCTGCTGGACGTCGCCGACGAGCTCAAGGCCGAGCGCGCGCGGCGGCCGGAGCTCCGACTTCTCCCTGGGAGGACGATCGGCCTGATCTTCCATAAGCCCTCGACTCGCACTCGCGTGGCATTCGAGGTCGGAATCGCGGAGCTCGGGGGAATGGCCCTCTTCCTTCCCGCCGCCGAGCTCCAGCTCGCCCGCGGCGAGTCGTTTCGGGACACCGCGATCGTGCTGTCGCGCTTCCTCTCGGCGCTCATGATCCGAACGTTCGACCAGGAGGAGGTCGAGACGTTCGCCGAGCACGCGTCGATCCCGGTGATCAACGGACTGACCGACTTCGCGCACCCGCTGCAAGCGCTTGCCGACGCGATGACGATTCGTGAGCGATTCGGCTCGCTGGCCGGGCTCCGCCTCACCTACGTCGGAGACGGAAACAACGTCTGCAACTCATTGATGCGCATCGCCGGCCGCTTCGGCATGGACTTCGTCGCGGCGACGCCGTCGGGCTACGAGCCCGACCCGGAGGTCGCGTCCGCAGCTGCAGAAGATGCGCAGACCAATGGGGGTAGCGTCCAGCTCGTCACCGATCCGCGGGAAGCAGCACGAGGTGCACAGGCCCTGTACACGGATGTCTGGACGAGCATGGGACGAGACCACGAGCGGGCGCGGCGTCTTCGAGATCTCGAGCCCTACCGAATCGATGAGACACTGCTGGCCCTCGCCGACAGCGACGCCGTCGCACTTCACTGTCTTCCCGCCCACGTGGGCGAGGAGATCACCGCGGACGTGCTCTACGGGCCCCGCTGCCTGGCATGGGAACAGGCTGAGAATCGGCTTCACACCCAGAAGGCACTGATGGCGCTAGTGATCCGATGACGTTCGACGACCACGTCCGTGCTGCGCTCGACGAGCTGCCTCCGACCATTGCCACGGCGCTCGAGAACGTCGCTGTCGTAGTGGAGGACGAGAACCCTGAGGACCCGGACCTGTTCGGGCTCTACCACGGCGTTCCGCTGCCGGAACGGGGCGACGTCGCCGGAATGCTTCCCGACAAGATCTCGATCTACCGAATCCCGCTCGAGGAGTCGTTTCCCGATCCCGACGACCTTCGCGAGGAGATCCGAATCACTGTCCTGCACGAGCTCGGGCACTACTTCGGCCTCGACGAGGATCGAATCGCCGATCTGGGCTACGAATGAGGTTTCAGCCGGGCTGCGACAGGGAATGCGGGCCTACATCGACGCGTTACAAGGCCACGTGACACCGAACCAGATCCACACTCAGATCGAGCAACTCTCGGAAGAGCGCCAGGAGCTCTGGCAGCGCCTCTCCGAGGGGCTTGACATGTCCGTACAGGGCCAGATCAAGGAGCTCGACGCGCGCCTACAGGAGCTCTGGCAGGCGCTTCGCATCGAGAAGGCCCGCCTTCGCTTTGGCGAGCGCGAAGAGATCGTTCGCCGCGCCCGCGCCGAAGAGCGCCTCGAGCGCGCTGCGTAGGCAGAAGCAGGAGAACGGCCGGCCCGCGCATATCATCGACGCGTGGCCTTGTTCGGAAAGCAGAGGACCGAGCCGATATCCATAGGCGGGGAGCATGAGCGCCTCCGTGCCATACGCATCGCCGCCGAGCAGGAGCTCGAGCGTCTTCGTGCCGAGCTGACCGAGCGGGTTGCCGCGGTCGAGCAGCGTGAGCGCGAGCTCACGGATGCACTCCACCGCATCAACCGTCGCGGCTTCGACCTGTCACCGGGCGAGGCGGCTGCTCTCGAGCATGCCCAGACCGGGCTCGCTGCGTACGCGCACGAGCTCAACCGTCGCGAGCGCGAGCTCGAGACGCGCGAGAGCCTCCTCTACAAGATGGAGGCCGATCTGACGCGCCGGGCGGCGGCAGCCGCGGAAACGCCGGAGGAGCGGCTCGCACACATCGAGCAAAGGCTCGCGACCCTCCACGAGGCCGAGAAGGCCTTCGCCCGCACCCAGGCAGAGCTCGCCGCGCGCAGCGCAGACCTGTCGAACCGTGCGGCCGCGCTGGCCGAGATCGAGCGCACGGGCATCGTCGACGGCGGCGGGCCTTCGATCCCGAGTCGCGCCGAGCTCGCCGAGCTCGACGAGCGGCTCCGGCGGCTCGAGCGGGAGACGCGCGACGCGACGGCGAGCTCGAGCTTCGGCGAGACCCTCCGTGGCCTCGAGCAGAAGGGCCTCCGCGGACATCCGTCGAACAGCTGAGCTGGATCTACACTGATCCCGCGCGGGGCGTTAGCTCAGCTGGGAGAGCGCCGGCTTTGCAAGCCGGAGGTCACCGGTTCGATCCCGGTACGCTCCATATCACGAAAAATAAGCCGATTTGCAGGCCTTTTCTTCGCACTGGTGTCAAGACCGGAAACGCCGGTGCGAGCGCGGTGCGAGCGGACCTTGATGATTTCGTGTCGGGTGGAGTCGAGCGAGGTCAGTGAACCCGGTCGGGATCGATCAAATTTGGCGAGCGGGGTCAGGTGACGTCGAATGGCGGCGCCGGCCTTGCACGCCGAAGCTCGCGGGCTGGGCCAGCCGCGTCTATTCCGGAAGAAGCCGGTCGGCGATCGAGTAGCCGCCGTCGACCGGAAGCGCGACGCCGGTGACGAAGTCGGAGGCAGACGAGGACAGAAAGACGGCAGCGCCGACGAGGCCCCCGGCTCGCCCCAGCGCGCCGC
>JBMDXR010000088.1:0-1663 GCA_048594925.1 Gaiellaceae bacterium | reverse complement strand
CGTAGGCGTGGGCAGCTGCCTCGCGGTCATTCCGCCGCTCGGCGACCCACCCCTCGAGCAGCATCGCCGGAACCTCGAGCGCGTCGAACCCGATCGCGACGGCATGACGGTTGACCTCCGCCGCCATGGCGGCGACGGTGGAGACGTCTCCGATGGGAGCGGCGATGTGGGAGCGGAGGCTGCATGTCGCCGCGATGGTCCAATCGTCTCCGGTCGCCTTGGCGCCGGAATAGGCCTTCTCCGCGAGCGCAGCCGCCCGCTCGTCGTTCCCGGATTCCACCAGAGCGACCGCCAGCACCGCCTGCAAGAGGCTTGCCTCCGGTGAAGTTGCATCGTCGGGGACGACCGCTAGGGCCCGCTCGGCCGTCTCGATCGCCCCCTCGAGATCGAGCTCTTCCGTCTTGAGGAAGCAGACGAACACCGTCGCGTCGAGTCGCACGTCGAGCGGGAGGTCCTCGCCAGCCGTGGCGAGTGCGAGCTCGAGGAAGCGCCGGCCCTCAGAGACGCGCTCGGCGACGGTGAGGTACCAGCCGAGGGCCGCCAACCGGACGGCAATCGAGGGATCGGGTGCATCGCGGGCGTAGGCAAGTGCGACCCATAGGTTTTCGTGCTCGAGCTCCAGGCGGGCTACGCCTGCCTTCCACTCGCTTCCACGAAGCTCCGTCCGCGAGGCGTCGGCGAGCGCCGCGAAGTACTCCGCGTGTGCTCGCCGTGCAGCGGCGAGGTCGCCGCTTTCGGCGAGGCGCGCGGTTGCGTACGACCGAACCGTGTCGAGGATGTCGTAGCGCGCGGCGCCGCTCGGAAAGGAAACGGCGACGATCGACTTGTCCGCGAGCGCACCGAGCAACTGGATCACGGTCGCTTCGTCGAGTCCATGGTCGGCGCCCGCGGCGACGAGCGACGACAGGGGCGCGCCGCCTCGGTGCACCGCGAGCTGGTGAAGCAGCGTCTTCTCGTCGGCATGGAGGAGGTCGTAGCTCCACGCGACCACTTCCTCCAGGCCGTGCGGGGCGTCCGTCGCTTTCCGGAGGTGGGATGCGAACTGGCGCTCGAGCAGGGTGAGGATCTCCGCGAGACCGAACACGTTCATCCGAGCCGCGGCGAGCTCGATCGCGAGCGGCAGTCCGTCGACCCGACGGGTGATCTCGGCGACGATCTCGGCAGCTTCGGGCGTCAGCTCGAACCGCGGCCGGGCAGCGCGAGCGCGATCGACGAAGAGTTGCATCGCCGGGGAGGGAAGGCTGCCAATCGATTCTGGATCGGGCAGCTCGAGCGGCTCGACCGCAACTCGCACTTCGCCCACGACGTGGAGCGCCTCGCGGCTCGTTGCGAGCACCCGGAGGCCCGGACACTCGGCGAGCAATACCGATGCGACCCGCGCCGCCTCCTGGACGACCGGTTCGCACGCGTCGAGGAACAGGATCGCGTCACCGTCGCGGAGACGCGCGATCGCGCTGGCAAGCGGATCGGCGCCACGAGCATCGACGGCTCCGGCGACGAGGCGGGCGACGTCGTCGGGGCTGCCTGCGCGCGCGAGATCGACGAGCCACGCCCCGTCGCGCGCCTCGCCTTCGAGCAAGCGGGCGACCTCGAGCGCCAGCCGGCTCTTTCCGACCCCCGGCGGCCCGCACAGCGTCACGAGCCGGTGCTCGCTCACGAGGCG
>JBMDXR010000087.1:0-34832 GCA_048594925.1 Gaiellaceae bacterium | reverse complement strand
CCGCGAGCGCGGCGACGCGCGCGCGCGTCGCAGGCGATCGAACGTCCCCGTCCTCGGCCCGGACGACGACGACCTCGCTGATCGCCTGCGCGTTCGCGGCGTCTTGCGGAAAGCCCTCCTCGAGGATCCGGTCGGCCTGCTACGACTCGGTCGTCCTCGTGATCTCGGCCTCGCCTTCGAACGCCAGGAACGTCGCGACCAGCGCGAAGGCGCTGAGGATGGCGATCAGCCAGAGACCGACGACCAGCCAAGGCCGTCGACTGCTCGCCCGCGCGAGCCTCTCGGTCATCTCTCCTCCGGACGATCGGTCAGGCAGCTCACTCGTCGTCAGCTCCTGATCGGTGCGCCTCGCGTGGGTGGAGGGCGAAGCGGTTGCCCTCCTGATCCTGGAACATCGACCACCAGCCCCAGCTCTGCTCGACAGGCGGCTGCGGAAACTCGACGCCGCGCCCGCGCAGGTCGTCGTACGTGCGTCGAAGGTCGTCGCAGTAGAAGAAGACGTTCGACGTGGGCAGCTCTTCGCGTGCCCTCGGACGGTCACCCTGCCGAAGCCCGAGCACGAGGTTCGTCGCCTTGTCCCGCGTCCGCACCTCGATCCAGCGTCCCGCTTCGCCGTAGGGTGCATCCTGGACGAGTTCGAACTCCATCGTCGTCGTCCAGAACCGCAGAGCACGGTCCTGGTCTTCCACCTCGACGATGACTTGGCTCACTCCTTCGATCACTGCGCTTCCCTTCCGTGAGTGGCCGGCGGGCCGGTGTGCCTGCAACTGGTCATGCGGCGACGGTAGACCTCGACGCGCTTCTCCACATCGGCCCGGGGGCCCGGGTTGTACTCCTCCCACGGGAGGAGGCGAGACCCGCTAGCCCGGCTCGCTGCCGGGCGTGACTACGCCGTGGTCGTACGCGAACACGATCGCGGCGGCGCGATCGCGCACGCCGAGCTTGCCGAAGATGCTGCTGACGTGGGTCTTGACCGTGGCCTCGGCGACGAACAGGGCTGCTGCGATCTCGGCGTTGGTCGCGCCTCGCGCCATCAACCGCAGTACCTCGTGCTCGCGGTCGGTGAGGTCGTCGAGCTTCGTCGCGTCACGCACGGCCGGGGCGACGACCTGCCTGTAACGGTCGAGCAGTCGGGGCGCGACTCCGGGATCGAACCACGCGCCGCCGCCAGCGACCGCCCGCACGGCCGCGATCAGGTCCTCGGCCGAGGAGTCCTTGAGCACGAACCCGGAAGCGCCCGCCTCGATCGCGCCCCAAAGGACCTCGTCCTCGCCGAACGTGGTGAGCACGAGTACGTCGAGAGGGTCGACGAGGCGCCGCAGCTGCGCGGTCGCGGCGATGCCATCGAGTCCCGGCATCCGCACGTCCATGAGCACGACGTCCGGGCGGACGGCCGGGAGCTCCTCGACCGCTTGCCGGCCGTCGGCGTACTCGGCAACGACCTCGAAGCCGTCCGCGGGCGACAGGATGCGCGCCAGACCGGCTCGGACGATCGCCTGGTCGTCGACGATGGCAGCTCGGATCACCGGCTGGTCCCATCTTCCAGCGGCAGCTCGCAGCGCACCCGCCAGCCGTTTGTTGTCGGCCCGGCGGCGAACTCGCCGCCCAGCGCCGTCGCCCGCTCCTGCATCCCGATCAGCCCGTAATGGGGTCGCTCCCGTTCGGACATGGACCCTGCGACGACGGGTCCGCTCGTCTCGGCGACGAGCGCGACGCGTCCGTTCGCCAACTCGAGCCCAAGCACCGTCCGCGCGCGTGGCGCGTGGCGAGCTGCATTGGCCAGCGCCTCCTGCGCGATCCGGTACAGCGCGAGCCCCACGCTGGGCGGGATTCGCGAGAGGTCTCCTCGCGTGTGCAGCTCGACGGCGAGACCTCCCGCGCGTGCGTGGTCGACGAGCGCAGAGATCTCGGTCGCCGTAGGGACCGGCGCCGCCACGCCGGCCTCGTCGTCGCTGCGGAGCAGCGTCACCGTCCGACGGAGCTCCTGCATGCTGCGACGGCCCACCTCCTCCGCGGAGCGCAGCGCCTCCTCGGCAGCGTCAGCGTCGCGGCGCAGCACATGTCGGGCACTCGTTACCTGCAGCATCACGGCCGCCAGGCCGTGACCGACGAAGTCGTGGACGTCACGGGCGATCCGCCGGCGTTCGGCCAGCAGCGTCTGCTGGGCCAGCTGACGCCGCGTGCCCACGAGTTCGACCACGAGTCGTTCCTGGCGCGCGACAGCGCGACCGACGACCCATATGAAGAGGATGGCCACGACCCAGAGGGCGACGGCGACCTCCATCGGATCCTGCACCAAGGCGACTAGCACCGGTGTCGCCGCGGCGAGCGCACCGAGCGACGCGGCCTCCGTGAGCGACCGAGACCAACGCGCCGCCGCGAACGCGAGCAAGGAGACGTTGAACATGACGGGCTCCAGCTCTCCGGAACGCTGCACCAGGACCACCGGGAAGACGATGGCGACTGAGACTGCCGCCAGCGGCACACCAGGGGCGAAAGCCCACAGGCTCCAGGCGGCGACAGGCACCGCCGTGAGGGCGATGTCGTAGGCGGACGACGGCTGGGTGATCGCCGCGACAAGCGCGAACGCCAGCGAGAAGAACGGGAGAACACGGCGAAGGTCGTCAGCTTCGAACCAACCTCGAACGGAGCCTCCGGCCACACGCCGACTGTACTGCGCCGCCCTCGATGCGCCGTCGTCCTCCAGGCGGAGCCGCCCGCTCCGACCGAGGATGGATTCGTCCAGGGGAAGTTCGAAGACGATCGGGTTCAGCTGGAGTCGGGGGCACCGTCTCCCGATGGGTCGGCCCAGCGCCCATGGGTGCCCACGAAGCTGAGCGGTTCAGGCGCGCAGATCCAGCCGGCTCCACCGATGCATGTCAGAAGTGCTTCAGCTGCTCCGGGTCGAAGCACGCGAGTGGACACTCCTCTCCTCCCGGGCAGCCCTCGAACCTGTGGCACAGACTGAGCCGCACGAGCGCCGCCTCGAGATCGCGCACGTCGAGGTGCGCGGCGTCCGCGAGGGCGGAGAGCCCCTCGAGCTCGTCGGGAAGCCTGAGATGGCGAGCGGCGAGCACGGTTCGATCGTCAAGGCCCAGCGCCGCACCCGGCCATAGCCCCCTGAGCTCGCGCAGGAACGCGTGGACGGCGACAGGCCCCCAGCCGGGCAGGTCCCGAAGCGCCTGCTCGAGATCGGCAGGCTGCTCGATGTGCTCGCCAAGGGCCGCCAAGCCCCCTCCGAAGCGGTCGGCGATCACGTCGGCGAGAGCCAGAAGGCGCGTTGCGGTGCGCTCGTCGTACCGCACGTACCCGCCCTCGTCCAAGAGGGTCACCAACTCGGGCCTGGTTCGGCCTCCCGCGTCCTCGATCGTACGCACCCCGGCTCGCGCCAGCACGCGGTAGGTACGCATCGCAGTCTCTGCCGGAATGCGGTTACCGAACAGAGTCGCGGCGAGCGCCCAGCGCTCCACCGCTGCGGGATCGCGATCGACCTCGATGCCGAGCTCGATCGAGAACCGTCCGCCGAGCTCTCGCACGATGCGCCGCGCACGGCCAACCGCGGCCCAACCGGCGGAGTCGGGCTTGGCGCGAGCACGTGCGCCGCCCCGGGCGACTCGCTCCCGGCGTGGTATCGCTACGACGGTCATGACCGCACCTCCTCCGTCCATTGAGGCATCTCCAGTGTCCGGTCGCGCACACGGGGCAGCAAGCGTGCTTCCACGGACTCCTCGTGCGGCCTTCTACGGGCGCTGCCGGTCCTGAGGTGCATGCTTCCGTTCTTGAGAGCCGCACCGCCGGGCAGTTCCCTGACGCCGAATCAGTAGTCGCCCGGATGCCTTCCGTCGCTCAAAGCGGCATTCTCGCTGCACCGGCGGAAGGAGTTGCATGGTTCTGAGCGCACCGCGAGGCAACGCACTCGGCGCCCGCGACGGGTCGCCCAGAGCGCGGTTGCGAAGCGGGGCGCAGCGCGATTCGCTCCGCATCGCCCTGCTCAGTCCGGTTTGGTTTCCGGTCCCGCCTCCGCTCTATGGAGGCATCGAAAACGTGGTCGCGCTGCTCGCGGAAGGGCTGACGGATGCCGGGCACGACGTGACCGTCTTCGCCTCCGGCGACTCCCGGGTCGACGCCGACGTCTCGTGGATCTATCCGCGGGCGCCGAGCGAGCGGATCGGCGAGCCGCTGCCCGAGCTCCGCCACGTGCTGGCCTGCTACGAGCGCGCGTACGAGTTCGACGTGATCGGCGATCACACCGGCCCGTCCGCCGCGGCACTCGCACCGCTTGCCGGAGTACCTGTTCTGCACACGGTCCACGGCCCGCTGGACGGCGAGCTCGGGGAGGCATACGAGCAGATCGCGAGGATGACCCCTGAGCTACGCCTGGTCTCCCTCTCCCGCAGCCAGCGCCGGCCCCGGCCGCGGCTGCCCTGGGTAGCCAACTGCCCGAACGCGATCGACCCCTCGCGCTACCGGTGGAGCTCGACGCACGAGGGCTACCTGGCATTCCTGGGCCGGATGGGGCCGGAGAAGGGCGCGCGGCACGCGATCGACGTCGCGAGGGAGACCGGGCTGCCGCTCAAGATCGCCGCCAAGTGCCGCGAGCCTGCCGAGCGTGCCTACTTCGCCGAGCAGGTCGAGCCCTATCTCGGCGGGGCGATCGAGTACCTCGGCGAGCTGGGACACGAGGAGAAGGTGGAGCTCCTTCGGAACGCGCGGGCCACGCTCTTCCCCATCGACTGGGAGGAGCCGTTCGGCCTCGTCATGATCGAGTCGCTGGCTTGCGGAACGCCGGTGGTCGCGACCCGCCGGGGCTCCGTCCCCGAGGTTCTCGAGCACGGCCGCACGGGAATCGTCGTGGAGGAGCACGCGGACCTCGCCGCGGTGGTCGCGGAGGTCGACCGGATCGACCCCGCTGAGTGCCGGCGTGCGGTCGAGGAGCGCTTCTCGCGCCGTCCCCTGGTTGCCGGCTACCTGCGCGCGTTCCGGGTGGCGTTCGAGTCGCCGTCCGACGTACCGGCGCGACGGTAAGAAGATGGCTGCTCAAGGATCGCTCGCCGCCCGACACGGGCCTCCACGTGCCCCGGGCGAGCTGCCCGCCCCGCTGGCCCGCCGCTTCGAGGCGGCGGTGTTCGACTGGGACGGGACCGCCGTGCCCGGCCGGCGCGCGGACGCGAGCGATCTGCGCCGGGTGATCGAGCAGCTCTCGCAGGCGGGGTTCGACGTCGCGATCGTGAGCGGCACGAACGTCGACAACGTCTACTCGCAGCTCGCCGCCCGGCCGGAGGGTCCCGGCCGCCTCTATCTGTGCCTGAACCGCGGATCCGAGGTCTTCGTGGTCGAACGCGACGGCCCGGTCCTCCTCCATCGCCGGGTGGCCACGTCCGCGGAAGACGAGGCGCTCACGAGCGCCGCGCACGTCACCGCCACGAGGCTGCGTGAGCGGGGCCTCCGCGTAGAGATCGTCTCGGCGCGACTGAACCGGCGCAAGATCGACCTCATCCCAGAGCCCGAGTGGGCCGACCCGCCGAAGGCGAGAATCGCCGAGCTGCTCGCGGACGTCGAGGAGCGCTTGGCCGCCTGCAGCATCGCCGGGCTCGTCGAGGTCGCCGCGTTGGCCCACTCCTCGGCGCGCGTGGCCGGCGTTACCGCTCCGCGCGTGACGAGCGACGTCAAGCACGTCGAGATCGGCCTGACCGACAAATCGGATTCGGCACGCTGGGTCTTCGGCGAGCTCGCCCGCCACGGGCTGGGGCCCGGTTCCGTCCTCGTCGCCGGGGACGAGTTCGGGCCGGCCGGCGGGCTGCCGGGGAGCGACTCCCTGCTGCTGGTGGAAGAAGCGACCGGCGCGACGGCGTTCTCGGTCGGCGTCGAGCCGACCGGAGTCCCTCGGGGCGTGATTGCGCTCGACGGCGGAACGGAGACGTTCCTTCGAATCCTCACCGACCAGCTACGCAGGCGCGAGGAAGGCCAGCTGCCCGCCCCGACGGCGGATCCCGAGTGGTCGCTCGCGATCGACGGCGTCGACCCTGCGCTCGAGCGCGCACACGAGGCACTGCTCAGCCTCGTGGACGGCAGGATCGGAACGAGCGGCGCTCCACTTCCCGCGCACCAGGCGGCGAGCCCGCGTGTCCTAGTCGGCGGGGTCTACGACGGCGACGGGGCGGAGAGCCACCTGCTCGAGGGGCCACGCTGGGCGCACCTGGCGGGCGAGCTCGATCCCGCACGGCCGCTCGAGCGGGTACTCGACCTCCGGGCGGGCCTGCTGTTCGAGGAATCCTGTGCGGTCGGCGCTCCGCCTCTACAGGCGGTTCGCTTCTCCTCCGCCTCCCGCCCCGGGACGGTCGTCCTGCGCGCGGCGGGAGCGTGGCCTGTGCGCGGAGAACCCCTCTTGGGCCCCCGGCGTGGGAACCGAATCCGCAGCGGGACGCATCGACGGCGCGCGTGGCTGCAGGTGCGTGCACTCCACGGCGGCGTCACCGCAGCCGCGCACGACACGGTCCGTCCCGGCCGGGCGACGAGGGTGCTCGAGCGGCTCGGCGCCTACGTCGCCAACCCGGAGACCGTACCCGAGCCCAAGCGAGCGGTCGAGGTGCTCCTCGCAGCCGAAGACGCAGGGTTCGAGCGCTTGCTGCACGAGCACCGCACGGCGTGGGGCGAGCGCTGGGACAAGGCCGACGTGCGGATCGAGGGCGATCCGGAGCTCCAGCGGGCGGTGCGCCTCGCCCTCTTCCAACTCATGGGTTCGGTCGCCGCCGAGGGGGAGACCGCGCTGGGTGCACGCGGGCTCACCGGGGCGGGATACCGCGGCCACGTGTTCTGGGACACCGACGTCTTCGTCCTGCCCTTCCTCGCCGCCACGTCGCCTGAGGCGGCGCGAGCGCTGCTCGAGTACCGCGTCCGCCGGCTGCCCGCCGCCCGCTCCGAGGCGCGCCGGTCAGGCCGAGCAGGTGCCCGTTTCCCCTGGGAATCGGCGCGCAGCGGCCGAGACGTCACGCCCTCGCAGATGCGCCTACACGGACGGGTGCTGCCCATACGCACGGGCGAGCTCGAGGAGCACATAGTGGCCGACGCAGCCTGGGCTGCCGCCTGCTACCTCGACTGGACGGGGGACGAGGAGTTCGCGGCCGGCGCCGGGCTGACCCTCCTCGTGGAGACGGCGCGCTACTGGGCGTCGCGGATCCGACTCGATAGCGACGGACGGGGCCACATCGAAGGCGTGATCGGGCCGGACGAGTACCACGAGGAGGTCGACGACAACGCGTTCACGAACGTCATGGCCCGCTGGAACCTCCGCCGGGCGGCCGCCGCTGCGGCTGCGTACGACGCCGAAGTCGGCGACTCCGAGCAAACGCGCTGGCTCGCGCTGGCGGACGCGCTCGTCGACGGGTACGACTCCGAGAGCGGCCTGTACGAGCAGTTCGCCGGGTTCTTCGGCCTCGAGCCGCTCGTCATCGAGGAGATCGCGCGGCGACGGCCGGTCGCAGCGGAGCTCCTGCTCGGCCTCGAGCGCGTACGAGGCGCGCAGGTCGTGAAGCAGGCCGATGTCCTGATGCTGCACCAGCTCGTCCCGGAGGAGGTCGCTCAGGGCTCGCTCGAGCCCAACCTCCTCTTCTACGAGTCCCGCACGGCCCACGGGAGCTCGCTCTCCCCTGGCGTGCACGCGAGTCTCTTTGCACGTGCGGGCATGCTCGAGCAGGCGCTCGAGTGGCTCCGCCTGACGAGCCGCATCGACCTCGACGACGTGACCCAGACGACCGGCGCCGGCCTCCACCTCGCGACGATGGGAAGCCTCTGGCAGGCACTCGCCTTCGGCTTCGCGGGCGTCCGCCCCGCCGGCGACGCGCTACGAGTCGATCCCGTCCTGCCCGATGCCTGGCAGGCCCTCGAGCTGAACCTGTGCTTCCGGGGAGCCCGGGTGAAGATCCGTGCCGCGCACGACGCGCTCACCGTGAGCTCAGATCCCCCGACGCCGGTGCTCCCCGCGGGTCGAACGTCGCATGTTCTCGCAACCCCGGCCGGCGAGCGTCTCGAGCGCCGCGGGCAACAATGGAGGAGAGTGACCCGATGAAGATCATCGCTGCGATCGACAACAGCGCCGTCGCCCGTCCCGTGCTCGACGTCGCCTCCGTCCTTGCCAACGTGCTCGGCGCGGAGGTCGAGGCGGTGCACGCGCGGGAGGACGGCGAGCAGACAGCGCGCGCCGAGGCTGAGGCCGCAGGGATCCCGCTGCGCTCGATCACAAAACCGGTTGTTGCTGCGCTCCTCGAGGCGGGCGCGGAGCCCGATGTCGTCGCGATCGCCCTGGGTGCACGCGGGATCGAGCCCGGACGGCGTCCGGCCGGTCACGTGGCGCTCCAGCTCGCGCTCTCCCTCCCGAAGCCGCTGGTGGTCGTACCCCCCGAGGCTACCGGAGCGCTCCGCCGCATCCTCGTGCCCTTGAACGGCCGACGAGTGTCGGCGTCTGCCCTCGCGCAGACGCTCATGCTGGCGAGCCATCGAGAGCTCGAGGTCGTCGTCCTCCACGTCCACGATCAGGAGTCGATCCCGCTCTTCAGCGACCAACGCCAGCACGAGCTCGAGTCCTGGGTGGACGAGTTCTTGCGTCGGCACTGCCCGTGTCCGGAACTCGTCAGACTGGAGACGCGAATCGGCACTCCGGACGAGAACGTGCTGCAGGTGGCGGAGGAGACTGCGGCGGACCTGATCGCTCTCGGCTGGTCCCAGGATCTCAGCCCCGGACGTGCGGCCGTCGTCCGCGCGGCGCTCGAGCGAAGCCGTGTTCCGCTGCTGCTCATTCCCACCGGAGCGAAGGTCACGTCGGCCGAGGCGCAGGAAGCTCGGCAGCTGCGCTCAGTGAGCCACGCCAGCTCGCGCTAGGCTCTCGGACCCTTCCCGCAGCGCGCCAGCCGAGGGCATGAGCCGGGCCGCAACCGTAGTTCCCACCACGGCGAGAGCGCGGCCGGCCGCGATGTCCACGCGGACGACGAGGCGAGGATGCGGGGTCGTACGAAGGTCAGCCGCTCGCAGCGACTTCCGGCGACATCTTCCCGCGGACGAAGTCGCATCCCCTCGCGCCCGAGCTCGGGCGGCTGCGTCCCTTCGCGGGTTGCGCGTTGTCCGGCACAAGGACGCTCGATCACGACGCTTATTCCGAGCCGCGTGATCTGTGTCTCCGAGCCAGATCTCGACTGCGGACTCAGGTCGTCTCGGCGAGGGCGCGGGCGAGCTCGCGCCGGGATCCGATGTCCAGCTTGCGGTAGGCGCTGCTGAGATGCACCTCAACCGTCTTCGGCGTCACGTAGAGGGCCTGCGCGATATCGCGGTTCGTCCGTCCATCGGCGGCGAGATCTGCGACCCGTCGCTCGCTGGCCGTCAAGGCGAGCACTCCACGGAGGGCAGTCGTGCGCGGACGGGCGCCCGTGGCGTAGATCTCCGTGCGGACGTAGTCCGCGAGCGGTTGAGCGCCGCAGAGGTCCGCAGCCTCGAGCGCCTGCCGCAGCGGCCCGCGCGCCTCGGTCGGCCTTCGTGCATGCCGGAACGCGGACCCGAGCGCGGCAAGCGCCTTCGCCTGCTCGAGCCGTGCGGGAGCCTGTTCGAGCAGAGTGCACGCTTCCTCGAGGTGCCCGATTCCGTCGGCGCGCAGGATCGTTCCGAGCACACGCAGGGATCGTCCAACAGTTCCCGGGGATCCCCAGCCGCGCGCGATCTCGAGCTCCTCACCGGCCAGCGCGGCCGCCTCGTCCTGCCGGCCGAGCCGATCGAGCGCCTGCGCCTTGAGCGACCGCCAGGGAACGTATCGCGGGTGTCGCTTCCATCCTGTGTGGAGCTCGTAGTCGTCGGCGTATGCGAGCGCCTCCTCGGGCCGGCCCTCGGCCAGCAGCATCCGCATTCGAGCTCCATTGAGGAGGATCGCCTGGTCCGAGGCGGCGGACGGGGAGCCGGCGTTGTCGAGCAGTGCACGGGCCTCGCCGAGCTCGCCGCGTTCGACAAGGACCTCGGCGAGGAACGGCGACGGCGTCCGCTGCGACCGCACCGGCATGCCCCAGAGCGTCAACGTCTCGAGCGAGGCGCGCAGCTCCGACTCGGCCTCGCCAAGCTCGCCACGCAGATAGCGGGTGTAGCCGCTCCAGAGCTGCACGCCCGCGATCCTGAACACCGAGCCCTGGCGATGAGCCTCGGCACGATGAGCGTCCCAGGCCTCGAGGGCGTCGTCGAGGTCGGAGAGCGAGAGCGGGACCGTGGCGACCATAGACATGAGGACGTCATTCGCCAGCAGCCCGCCACCTTCGAGCGCGGCGCGTGCGAGCGCACACACGCGGTCGGCGGGACCCGCTGCTTGCGCCCAGTTCCACGCGGCGACCGCGGCGAGCGCCTTGGCGCCGAGGCCACCGGAGGCGTCGATCTCCCGGTACGCCCGGAGTCGCTCGTACCGATCACCCAGCGGCTCGGCCCCGAAGACGGGAGCGAAGAGCTCAACCGCCTCGAGGCTTCGGGCGAGATCGGAGAGCTCGGCGGGGAGCTCGAGCGCGGCACGGCCGGCGAGCTCGGCCGCCTTGTCTGGGGCGCCGAGAAACAGCAACGTACGGGCGAGGTGGAGGGCTGCGTTGCCGCGAACCGAAGGCTCGACTGCGAGCTCGTACGCGCCCTGCAGATGCCCGGCTGAATCAGGCAGAAAGGTCCTCGACTCGAACCGCCCGAGCGCGAGCAAGAGCTTCTGGCGTAACTCAGGTCGCGGAGGCTCGTCCAGCGCCCGTCGCAGCGACGAGATCGCTGCGTCGAGGTCGCCCCTCCCGGCTGCTGTTTCCGCCGACACCTGCAGCACGTCAACCACCCACTCCGCCCCGCGTGGAGGCGCGATGAGCAGGTGAGCGGCGACCCGCTCCTTCGGAGCGTCCGCCGAAGCGAGCAGCGTGGCCGCGCGCTCGTGCTGCAACTCACGCTCCCCCGGTGCGAGGTCGTAGTAGACGGCCGCCTGCACAAGTGGATGCACGAAGCCGAGCGGCGGCTCGGGGCGCAGGATCTCGGCGCGCACGAGTTCTCGTGTCGCGGCGGCGACGGCCGGCGCTTCGAGCTCCGCGAGCTCGGCCACGATGATGAGCTCCGCACCGTCGCCGAGCACGGAGATCGCGCGTGCGACCTTCAGCGCGTCCGCCGAGAGGCGGGCTAGCCGGAGCAGCACCGCTCTCGACGCGGCCCGCGGTCCCAGCTCCGTGACGACATGGACGTGGGCCGCGTCGGGCGGCACATGATCTGCGACGAGCGCCTTGAGAAGCTCGTTGAGCAGGAGCGGATTGCCATCGGTCGAGGCATGACAGGCTTCGGCGAAGGCGGCCTCGACGCCCCCGCCCAACCGGTCGCGCACGACCACCGCTGCCGCTTCCACCGTCAGTGGCCCGGGCATGAGCACCTGTGCGTGCGGTTCGCTGGTCAGCTCTTCCAGGATCGCCTGATCGGCTTCGGGCTCCGAAGACCGCAGGCTCGCTACGAGCGCGACGGGAAGGTCCTCGAGCCGCCGCGCCAAATAGGCGAGAAACCGCAGCGAGGCACTGTCGCACCAATGTAGATCGTCCACCACCAGCAACAGCGCGCGCTCGGAGCACAGGTTGACGGTCAGCCAGAAGAGCCCGTGCAGAACCGCAAACGTGCGATCGCCTGGAGGCTCGCCGACCTCCTGCGCGTCGTCATGACCGAACACGGGCGCCGCCGCCCGAGCGGCGCCCGAGAGCAGCCGTGCACGCTCGCTGTCATCGACGAGTTGCGACTCGAAGAGCTGACGCACAACGCCGAACGGTAGGTCCCGCTCCAGCTCGCTCCCGCGCGCGGAGCGCGCGCACAGCCCGCGCTCCTCGGCGAGCATCCTCGACTCCGCGAGGAGCCAGGATTTGCCGATTCCCGCCGGGCCCTGGACGAACACGAGGCCGGCTGTTCCATCCGCGGCTGCCCCGATGGCGGCTGCGAGTGCTTCGAGCTCTCGTTCGCGCTCGAGCAGGCGTCGGGTGGGCGCCTCAACTGTGGCCCGACCCTCGTCTGCGTTCACCGCGCCATCGTAGGTCTTCGTCGGCAATGTCCCCACTCGGGCACTGAAAAACCTAAGGGAACGCGCGCTCAGGTTTGGGGGTGATGTCTAGGGGCGCCCTCGATGTGCCCCGTCCTCTCGAGCTCCATCCTGGGTGCCTGAGCGAGCCCCGACCGCTGTCGTCGAGCTCGACGCGCCCGGCCTACTCCCGATCGAAAGGAACGCCACATGACCGCCATCCTGAACTCGGCACTCGTCAGCCAACTTGCCCGACGGGTTTCGGGAGTAGTGCTTGGGCCGGAGGACGAGAGCTACGACGCGGCGCGGGCAGTGCACAACGGCCTCGTCGACCTCAGACCCGCTCTGATCGTCCGCTGCCGGACGACCGACGATGTCGTTGCAGCGCTCGCGTCTGCGCGGCGAGCGGGACCCGAGATCTCGATCCGCGACGGCGGTCACAACGTCGCGGGCGGCGCCGTCACGGACGGCGGGGTCACGATCGACCTCGCCGAGATGAACGGGATCGCGATCGATCCCGAGCAGGCAACTGCCACGGCGCAGGGCGGCGTGATCCGGGGAAACGTCTTCCACCTCAACCACAACATCGCGCCGTAGCACGGACAACGATGGAACTCGCCGCGCGTACCCGGCCCCACGCTCGCCGCGACGCCTCGCCCGCTGCGGGCCGTCACGCGCTCGTACGCCCGCTCAATCCGGCCAGGTTAGGGGACCACTTCGACCGACTGTACCGGGCCGCCTGGGCACTCTGCGGCTCCCGCGAGGACGCCGAGGACCTCGTGCAGGAAACCTACGTGCGCGTGCTCGCCCGCCCGCGCCTGCTCCACCGCGAGGACGACCTCGGCTACCTCCTGCGCGCGCTGCATAACACTTTTCTGACACAGAAGCGAGCCGAACGCCGACGCATTCGTCCCGGCCCGCTCCCCGACCAGCTCGATCTCGTCGCCGACCCGCTTGCGCGCCGGCCGGAGGCCGCGCTCGAGGCCGGCGAGCTCTACGCCGCAGTCGCGGCGCTCCCGGACGGCTTCCGCGACGTTCTCGTCGCCGTCGACGTCACCGGCCTCTCCTACAAGGAAGCGGCACGCGTCCTGCGCATCCCGGTGGGGACGGTGATGAGCCGCCTCTACCGCGCGCGCCAACAGGTCGTGCAACGGATCGACGGCGAATCGGCCTGAGTCGGGGAGCGAGCAGACGGGTCCGCTGCTCGAAGGCGCCTGCCAGGCCGGAATATCAAACGTCGGCAGGAGTCCTTGGCAGTTGGAATCGCAATCCAACGAAGGAGGACGTGATGCCTGGCCCGTTCCACGCTGCACTTGCCACCGCTGCAACCTGCCTCGCGCTGGCGATCGTCGCCGGCGCCCCAGCTGCCCCCGCCCCGCAGACGCTGAAGGGCACGGTCGGCCCCGGTTTCACCATCGATCTGACCCTCGGCGGCAAGAGGGTGACCACGCTGAAGAAGGGTGTGCGCTATCGCTTCCTGATCACTGACCGGTCTTCGATCCACAACTTCCACCTGAGCGGTCCGGGGCTGAACCGGGAGCTCACGACGGTGGACTTCACCGGGAAGAAGAGTGTGATCCTCGCGCTCAAGAAAGGCACGTACCGCTTCGTCTGCGATCCGCACTCCGGCTCGATGCGCGGGAGCTTCCGCGTCGTGTGACGCAGTCGCGATGACCCCGGAATAACCGTGGTCCCTTCGGAGTCCTTGGCTCGCAGACACCTATTCGGACAAAGGAGACTCAAATGCGCAAACGACATCTGCTCTATGCCCTCGCGCTCGTCGCCATCGCGGCCACGGCCGGCTCGATATCCGGCACCGCCAGCGGGAAGTCAGCGGCGTCCGGCGGGAAGACGGCCACGCCTCCCGTAAACGTCACCGTCTTCTCGCCTCGCTCCGGCGACGTCGCGGGAAAGGAGAGCAAGGGCTTCCTCGTCGACCTCGCGGTCCGTTACCCGAGTCTCGACTCGAGCGGGGCCGGCTTCCAGCTGACGGGACCGACGGCCCACCAGAATCAGGCCCCGGTCCCGGGCGCCTTCGCACCCGGCGTCGACGAGAAGCTTCCCGGCCTGATCGTGCTCCTCTCGACCGCCACGGTCGGTGCCAGGAACGCCCAGAACCTCGCCAATCTCTTCAATCTGACCGCCTTCACGAACCAGAAGACGAACGAGATCTGGGATACCTGGATCGTCGGGACCCCGAGCTTCGGAAGGAACGTCCGCTCGGTGCTGCGGGTCGCCGTTGCTGCCGACAAGAACCAGGACGGGATCTACAACGACGCACCTGCGGTGGTCGCCGATGCGAACCGCGACGGCCGTATCAACGCGACCGACCTCAAGGCCTATGGCGTCGCCTCGAACATCGTCGCCGTTCCATTCCAGATCAGCGACTGACCTCACATCCGGATCCGAGCTTCCCGGGGATCCCGCCCGTGCGGCGGCGGGATCCCCACTCGCGCCGGCAACCGACACGGCTTGCGCGGCGATGGGTGCGATACCGATCTCGCGCCAGCGGCTGAGCGAGGCGCTCGATCAGTTCTCTTCGGCTGTCGGGTTCGCCGAGGTGGAACGCTGCCGAGCAGCCGTCGACTACATCTCGGCCGAGCAGATCGACGGCGGGGAGATCGATGGTCGCGCCGACGGGTACTCTCTCGCGTGCGTCCTATTCGAATTTCTGACTGGGACGCGACCGCTCGACCGAGGGAGCAGCTGTCGGTCGGGTTCTCCCATCTGAACGAGCCACCGCCGCGCTCTCCGAGTCCAAGCGGCGCTGTCGGGAGAGCGTCCCGAGGCTCGGGCACTCCAGGAGTACGAGCGACACCGGAACGAAGCGACACGGGCCGGCTACGAGAAGAACCTCGACCTCGCGAGCGGCAAAGCGGTTCCGGCAGAGACGTTCACGACCCGCGCCCGGATTCGCGGCGACGCGGACGCGACGAGGACGTATTTCCTGACGGCCGAGGCCGGCCTGGCTGAGCCGACGGCCGTTCCCGGCTCCCCCTGACGCGGATATCGGAGTAGGCTCGCGTCCGGAAAGGAAGCTCGAGATGTTGACCGAAGATCGCCTTCGCGGTCTCGTCCAGTCCGGAATCACGCTTGGCGCAGAACTCTCAGTGGAAGCGGTTCTCGAGAGGCTGCTCGAGGAAGCGCTCGCGCACACCGACGCATCTCGGGCGGCCATCGGCGTCTTCGGCCGGGGCTCGCCCGGGTTCGAGCTGACGCTGGGCCAGCCCGACCTCCCCGCACGCGCGACCGAGCACTCGACGGAGGAGGGGCTCCTCTCGGTGTCGATCACGCTCCGGGATGCGCCCTACGCAAAGCTCGTCCTGGCCGACAAGCGCGACGGAAGCTCCTTCGGGGCGGACGACGAGGAGCTCGTTACGCTCCTCGCAGCCCAGGCAGCCGTCGCCATCGAGAATGCCCGGCGCTACGAGTCGGCGACGCGGTGGCTGCAGCGGCTCGAGGCGCTCACCGAGGTCGGCAACGCCCTGGGGCGCGGGCTCGAGCTCACCGAGCTGCTGCGCCTCGTTGCCGAACGGCTACGCGAGCTGATCGGAGCTCGCGTCGTCCTGATCATGCTGCCGACCGTCGAGGGTGATCTCGAGATCCGCTGCGCCGATGGCGAGGGCGCATCCGGTCTGGTTGGCGTACGCCTTCCGCGCGACGGCTCCAAGAGTGGCCGTGTCTTGCAGCGGCGCCGCAGCGAGCGCGTCGACGTGCTGATCGAGGACGTCGAGGTGTACCAGCCGGTCGCCCGGCTGATGAATGCGCGGGCGGCCCTGCTCGTGCCGATGCTCGTCGAGGACGACGCAATCGGCCTGATAGCCGCGGTGAACAAGGTCGGCAACGACGATCGCTTTTCCGACGAGGACCTGCGCCTCGCCGAGACCTTCGCCGTCCGCGCAGCGATCGCCGTCGATTCGTCCGAGCGGATGGCCGGTAGGGCGGTCGGTCGAGACGATAGTGAACCGACCGAGCCTCCGGGTGGGCTTACCAAGCGGGAGGCTGAGGTTCTGCGCTTGGTGGCGATGGGACTGAGCGACGGTGAGGTCGCGGCGCGTCTCGTCGTCAGCCCGAGGACGGTTCACTCCCACCTGCGCTCGATCTATCGCAAGCTCGAGCTCGGCTCGCGGGGTGCTGCGACGCGCTATGCAGTCGAGCACGAGCTCGTGTGACGAGCCGAGCGTCATTGCCTAGGCAAGCGGCCGAAACGTCGGTAGCCGATGCGGCAGTTCTGCCGATGACGGCGCCGATGCGGCTCCCTAGCCTGGCCCCAATGGCACCACGCACCAGGAGGAGATATGCCACTCGGGGACCTCGCTATCCGGAACCGCGCTCGCGCGGTCGTCGACGAGGTGATCGACTCGCCGCAGATCGTGAGGAACAGTTTCTTCCCGACGGCGTATCAGTGGCTGACGTTCATCGAGACATGGGCGGGTGGCTCGATCGCCAGCCAGACCCGTCCCACCCCCCGCAGCTGCGCGGATGGCCAAAGCCGCGCAGGTGCCGAGCCCCCGTCCGCATGAGCGCCAATCGTGAGGACGCGGACTCCGCCGGCGCTCCGTTCGGGTTGTCTACGCCTGCCGTCTCGCCTCCCACCTACCCGTCGCCGAGAAGCAGGTGTAGCGCGTTCCCTCGTAGTCCAGCGTGGCCGGGCCGAGGCTGACCGTGCCGGAAGCCGTCGCCCCGGACGTCTCCAGGAGCCCCGAGAAGCTGGCCGTGCCCGAGATGAGCCCCTGGACGGGAAGCCGAGCCGACGCGAATCCGAGATGACCTCCGATCGGGACCGAGCCCGTGTACGTCAGTGAAACCTCGATCTCCGACGGCGGAGCACCGCCCGGAAAGCAGCGGACGACGACCGCTGATTCGAAGTGCGTGACCTCCCTCCCGCTCGCCGCCACGTCGAAGCAGACGCCAGGGCCCTGAAGCGTGAACCCGCAGTACCTCCCCGGGGTGGCCGCAGGTGGCGGAATCGACGCCGACCACGTGACGTTCGCCGAGCAGGGGTAGGTTGTGTTGGACGAGGTGATCTGCGTGGAGACCGTCGCCGTCCCCTGCACCGCAGTCCGGGACGTGAAGCGGCCCGAGACGATACCCGTCCACCAGCTCGTGGGGGATGGAATCGAGAAGCGTCCCTCGGGACCGATCTCATGGGGCTCTGGGAACGAGAACGTCACCTGGGTCGTCGAGAGCGCAGTCGGGCCGGTGCAGGGAGCGTCGACCGCGAGGCGGAGGCCGCTGACGGTGCGACCGCCCGCGTCCACAGTGAGCACGACCTCCCTACGCTGGGAGGTTCCCCCACCGAAGCGGCCCGGCTGCGCGAGCAGTGGCGGAGGAGGCGGCGCCGGGATACGCACCGTTCCTGCGTGGACCGCGATCACGGGGTACGCCGTCCCCACGCAGCGCGGGCCTGATCCCGTTGTGCCGCCGCCGGTCATCCCGCGGTAGGCCCCGGATCCGGCGAGGACGCGCCATGTCCCGGGACCGCCGGCGCATGGCCGTACGACTCGGACCCGGATCGTCCCGTTCGCCCCGCGGAGCGTCTCCACGAGCTGCAAACGGCCGCTCGTCACGCGGCGGCTCGCCGTGAACGAGCCCCTTTCGGAAACGGCACCTGTGGTCGTGAACGTGCCGCTCGTCGACTTGCGGAAACGCGCGTCGATGCGCACACGACCGTCGACCGCGGACGCTGCCGCCACAACGGCTGACGCCGGCTTCGCGGCTGCTGGGCTCGACAGCGAGGGTTCGCACGCGAGCGTGGCGAGCACCGAGGCAAGTGCCAGCCCAAGGGTCCCGGTCGAGATCAAGCGCATGGGCGCATTGTCGTCCTCGCGCGAGGCGGGTGTTGGACATCTCGACCCTCCGCCGACGTGTGCAAGGTCTCAAGTGGCATCGCGCCGCCACAGACGCTCCAAACCTCCTGATCATGCGGGACTCTCTTGGTCAGAACTTGGCTCGGTAATCGCGATCAGATCGTCCCGCGCCACGCTCAAGAGCCGCTCAAGACAGATCGGCGGCGAGTCATACGTGGTAGGTCGCCGCTTTGGAGCCCGAGTCGCAACCGAGAACTCGCACGCGTTGAGCCGATAGGAGCCGGGGCGTTAGGGTCCGACCGCGCCTCTCAGGCGGCGGATTCCTTCTCGAGCTGGTCATCGAGGAACGTGCCGATCGCTGCCGGCGGATACGCGCCGACGAAGCCGGTGACGGGCTTGCCCTCGCGGAATACGACGACGGTCGGAATGCTCTGAATGCCGTAGCGGGCCGCCAGCGACTGTTCGGCCTCGACGTCGACCTTCGTGAGCTCGAGCTTTCCACTTCGCTTCGCCGCTTCGTTCTCGATCGCGGGGCCGAGCATGCGGCAAGGCCCACACCAGGCGGCCCAGAAGTCGACGACCACCGGCAGCTCGTGTGAGCGCTCGATGACATCGCGCTCGAAGGTCTCCGCGGTCACGTCCATGTCTTCGTCCTCCCTCGCCTTGCCCTTCGCTGTCTCTACTGCTATACAACTGTATCAGATTATATTTGTGATAGAGGAAATCGCATGGCACTTCCACACCCCGTTCCTGACGAACTGGTCGAGCTGATCGCCCAGCGCTTCCGTGTGCTCGGCGAGCCGATGCGGATCAGGCTCCTCGATCGGTTGCGCGACGGCGAGGCGAGCGTGAACGAGCTTGCAGAGTCCTTGACGGCCTCGCAACAGAACGTCTCGAAGCACCTTGCCGTCCTCGCGGAAGCGGGAATCCTCGGCCGGCGCAAGGCCGGGACGCACGTCTACTACCGCATCATCGACGAGGGCGTATTCGGGCTCTGCGAGGACGTGTGCGGCTCGCTCGAGCAGCAGCTGCGCGCGCTGAACGAGCTCGTGCTGGGGGTGGGTCGCTGATGCGGAACCTCTGGCCGCTCGAGGAGGTGCTGTTCGCGCTCGCGGACTCGATGACGCTGCGAAGCCTCGCCCTCTCGTTCCTCGTCAATCCCTGGTTCCCCCTGCTGGCCGCGTTCGTGGGCGTCAGCCGGTGGCTCTTCGTCGGGGTCGCCGGCTACTCCGCCTCGCTCGTCCGGTCCCGCGAAGTCACGGCGGAAGGCACGCGGTCGAGGCTCTCGGAGCTCAGGGCCGCACGGTAGGCCGCGGGCGGTGTCACCCGTCGTTCGGCTGTCAGCCCGCGGCGCGGAGTTGCACCAGGCCGGGTCGCTCGGGATCCGTCCGGAGCGGTTCGTCGTGCCAGATCCACCACTCGTACGGCGGAGTCTGGGGGTAGCCCTCCGGCGAGTCCTCCCACGTCTCTTGGCGGCCGAGCGCAGTCATGTCGAGGTAGCTCCACGTGCTCCCGAGCGCCTCGTCGCCGCGGGCGTTGATGAAGTACGTGCGGAACACGCGGTCACGGTCGCGGATGAACGCGTTCGTGCCGTGCCACTCGTCGACGCCGAAGTCGGTGTCGAAGTCGTCGGTGATCGTGTACCACGGGATCTCCCAGCCCATCCGCGCCTTCACGCGCTCGATGTCCGTTTGCGGCGCCCGCGAGACGAACACGAGAGTCGTGTCGCGGACGTTCAGATGGGCGACGTGGGCGACTTGGTCGGCCACCATGGAGCAGCCGATGCAGGCATGCTCGGGCCAGCCGGACACGCCCGGCTCGAAGAAGGCGCGGTAGACGATCAGCTGACGGCGGCCGTCGAACAGGTCGAGCAGGCTCGCCTTGCCCTCGGGCCCGTCGAACGCGTACTCCCTCTCCACGGCCAGCCACGGCATCCGCCGACGCTTGGCGGCCAGCTCGTCGCGGGCGCGGGTGAGCTCCTTCTCCTTCTCGAGCAGCTGCTGGCGCGCAGCCTCCCACTCCTCCGGCGAAACGATCGGGGGCGTGTTCATCGCTTGATCTCCTTTCGGTCCTGGTCCGGTTCAGGCGCTGTCGTGTTCACGGCGTCTCGATCTCGTGATGCCCGTCCACGCGGTCTGATACTCGTCGGGCGGCGGATCCGCGACCCCCGCGCCCGTCACGTGGTGCGTCATTCGACTCCTGTCGCTCCCGTCTCCTGATGCGTCGTGAGCCCGAGCCGGACCGTCGGAGGCGGCTCGTGGTTGGCCGGGAGCGTGTCGCCCGTCTCGAGCAGGGTCTTGAGGTTGGAGAGGATGCGCGGCCAGCCCTGGCTAACCAACGACGCGAAGAGGCTGCCGGCCTCGAAGCCGTCGTGGACGACCGTCAGCTTCACGAGCTCGTCGAGCGGCTCGATCTCGAAAGTCACCTTCGACCGGCCTTCGGCGGTGAGCCGCTCGCGGGCCTCCTCGGTCAGCTCGAGGAGGTCCAGGAGCTCAGGCGTCGGGGTATGCCAGCTGTACGAGAGCCTACGGGGCGGCTCCGACTCCAGCACGACTTGCTCGGGGTCGTGGATTCTCACACCGAAGAGCTCCCAGCCCATCGTGGAGCCCGGCTTCCAGTCGGTCCGGAACGTGGCGCCCCAATACTGCCGCGTGAAGGCCGGGTCGGTGAGCGCCTGCCAGAGTCGCTCCGGCGTGGTGCGGATATAGGTCGTATAGACGAAGGAAGGCTTGTTCACGGTCGTCTCCTCCAGTGCTCGTTTGAGGTCGGCAAGAGCCCGGACACGTTCACCCTCGTAGCGGGTGATCCAGCGCTCGCCGATCTCGTTGATCGGGGCTGCGTTCAGGTAGTGGAGCTTCTCCCGACCGCGGCGGACGGTCGTGACGAGGTTGGTCGCCTCGAGGACGCCGAGGTGCTTGCTGACCGACTGCCGAGCCATGTCGTGCCCCTCGCAGAGCTCGCGCAGAGTCTGCCCGTTCCGGCTGTTCAGGCTGTCGAGAAGCTGCCGGCGACTTGGGTCGGCGAGCGCCTTGAACACGTCATCCATCCGCGGATATGCACCCATCTGGCTGCCTAATATATGCAGCCGCAAGGTTGCATGTCAAGCGAAGGCTGCAGCACGCGCAGCCGGCAGTGACCCGGCCGAGACGCGGCGCTATCCTCGGCGGGATGCTTCGCACGCTAGCTTGCGTCGCAACCGCAGCGGCCGTTGCCAGCATGCTCGCCGTGACCGCCTCCGGTGGAGCGGCCGCCTGCGAGCCGACCACGAGCGATGTCGCCGGCCCCTTCGGGCGGCTCGACGCGCCACGTCGCGCGAAGATCGGCACGGGCCACGTCCTGCGAGGACGCATCCTCCGCGCAACGGACTGCGCGCCGGTCTCGCGGGCGCTCGTCATCCTCTGGCAGGCCGGCCCGAACGGCTACGTCTACCGGCCGCGCGGACGTGGCAGCGTGCTGACCGACCGGCTCGGGCGGTTCCGCTTCGAGGGCCCCGTACCCGCGTCCTCCGGATTCCGGCCGCCGCACATCCACATCGCCGTGATCCATCCGGCGTACGAGGAGCTGTTGACGCGCTACGTCGTCCGGCGCGGCGCGGCCTCGGGCCGCATCAGGCTCGTCCTCACGCCACTCCTCTAGCGCCTCGCTAGACCTTCTGCGCGACCTCCCAGACGTGCCCGGCGGGACCGGCCAACGCCGCGGTGCGCACTCCCCACGCGCGATCGATCGGCCCGTTGAGGAGATCCACGCCTCGCGCCTGCAGCTCTGCGCAGGTCGCATCTGCGTCGTCGACCCAGATCGCGAGTTGAAGGCGCGCTCCCGCGTCCGGGCCCGCGACCGTCGCCGGCTGGATGAGCTCGCGCGCCGCCGATGACCGCAGCACGTTGACAATCGTGTTGCCGAAGTCGAAGGCGGCCGAGTCGTCGTCCTCGAAGATCACCGGAAGGCCGAAGACGTCGCGATAGACCCTCTTCGCGCGCTCGAGGTCTTCGACGAAGAGCATGATCGCGCCGAGCCCCCGTGCGAGAGCGCTCATCCGAGCTCCTCGTACTGGGGTAGGTCGTCGGTGATCTCGAACCAGGGCGCCTTCGACCCGACGTAGATGTGACTCGTCGGGCGAATGCTCGGGGCGTCCACCAGCGACCCCATCGCGACGTGGACGTACAAGCCGTCCCGCACGACGGAGAACAAGAGCGAGCCGCACGCGGCGCACCTCGTATCGTTCAGGTGGTCGTCGCCGACGACGAGCAGCGCTTCCGCGCCGTCCGTGATCTCGAGCTTCTCCCGCTCGATTCCCGCGAACGACTTGAACGCCGAGCCGGTCGCCGCGCGACAGCGCGAGCAATGACAGTTGGCCGCGTACAGGAACTCGTCCGCGACTCGGTACCGAACCGCACCACACTCACACTTGCCGACCAGCATCCGACCTCCTTTCGCCGAGGTGTCCGGACCGAGATCGCCGGAACCGCCGAAATCATCGCCCTCTCCGTCGCTACCGTGGCGACATGGCCGACGTCGGCTCCTCACACACCGTCCTTCTCGTCGAAGGGATCAGCGACAAGCTCGCGGTCGAAGCTCTCGCCGAGCGCCGCGGCCGTGACCTCGAGGCCGAGGGCGTCGCGGTCCTCGCCATGGGCGGCGCACAGGCGATCGGGAAGGTTCTCGACCACTACGGGCCGAAGGGTCGAGACGTGAGGCTGGGTGGGCTCTGCGACCTCGGGGAGGAGCGCTACTTCAAGCGCGCGCTCGAGCGTGCCGGCCTCGGGTCGAACCTGACTCGCGACGACCTGGAGCGCCTCGGCTTCTACCTGTGCGTGGAGGACCTGGAGGACGAGCTGATCCGCGCACTCGGAGCGGCTGTAGTGGAGGAAGTCGTCGAGGCGGGAGGTCAGCTCGGTTCCTTCCGCACCTTGCAGAAGCAGCCCGCCTGGCGAGGCCGGGCGACCGAGCAGCAGCTACGACGCTTCTTCGGCAGCTACGGCGGCAAGGGGAAGTACGCGCCGCTCCTCGTCGGCGCGCTCGATCTCGCGCACGTTCCGCGTCCGTTGGATCGCGTCCTTGCACGCGTGTGACAGGCCACCGATGACGTTCGATCCGACACGCCGTCACCACCCCAGTACGACCGAGAGGAGCTGACGATGGGAAGGATCGTGGTGTCCGAGTTCGTCTCGCTCGACGGCGTCATGGAGTCGCCGGGCGGAGGCGAGGGCTTCCAGCACGACGCGTGGACCTTCGAGTTCGACTACGGCGAGGGGCAGCAGTTCAAGCTGGACGAGACGATGTCGTCGGACGCCCTGCTGCTCGGGCGCGTGACGTACGAGGGCTTTGCAGAGGCATGGCCCTCCCAGGAGGGCGACTTCGCGGACAAGTTCAACGCCATGCCGAAGTACGTCGTGTCCTCGACGCTGACCGACCCCGAATGGAACAACTCGACCGTCCTCCAGGGGGACGTCGCGGAGGCGGTCGCCGAGCTGAAGAACGAGCACGCCGGCGACATCGTCGTCCACGGCAGCGCGAGACTGGTGCAGAGCCTGGTCGAGCACGACCTGGTCGACGAGCTCCGGCTGATGGTGTTCCCCGTGATCCTGGGCGCCGGCAAGCGCCTCTTCGCCGAGACCACCGACAAGAAGCGCTTTCGTCTCGTCGACTCGAAGACGGTGGGCGACGGGATCACCATCGCCGTCTACCAGCCGGATCGCGATCGGTAAGGAGGAGCGATTCGCACGCTCCATCTCGACACGCCGCACGGCCGCGCCGACGTCCACCTGCACGCGGCCCGGCGGCCCCGCGCGGGCCTCGTCCTCGGCCACGGCGCCGGCGGAGGGGTCGCGTCACGAGATCTCGTGACGGCGAAGGACGTGGCCCTCGAGCTGGACGCGAGCGTCGCGCTCGTCGAGCAGCCGTATCGCGTCGCGGGCCGGCATTCGCCCGCACCGGTCCAGCAGCTCGACGCGTCATGGATCGCCGTCGTCGAGCAGCTCGCCCGCGGCGTGCTCGAGGGATTGCCGCTCGTCGTCGGCGGCCGCTCGCTCGGAGGCCGCGTCGCCTGTCGGACCGTCGACGCGACCGGCGCGATCGCGGTCCTCTGTCTCGCGTTCCCGCTCCGGCCGCCGCGGCGCGCGTCCGGGTCGGCATCGTCGAGCCGGCTCCCGGAGCTCGACGCCGTCTCGGTCCCCGTGCTCGTCGTCCAGGGAGAGCGGGACCCGTTCGGGATCCCGCCCGCTGCAGCTCGACGAGCCGTGACCCTCGTCCCGGGCGATCACAGCCTGCGTGCGGACCTAGCGGCGGTGGCCGACGCGATTCGGCAGTGGCTTCCCGGGGTGCTACCCCGGTCCTAGCTCACGCCGCGCTCTGCGACCTCACGTAGTCGATGTATCCGCGGACGTCCGCGGCAGGCTCCGAGTACGCGTCGCCGAGCGCCGACTCCATCGCCGCCAGGTACTCCTCGACCCAGTCCGGGAAGTCGTAGTCGATGACGCGGAGGAACTCGAGCGTCGCCGCAAAGCGGATGTCGGCGATCGAAGGCTCCCCGCCGCCGATGAACTTCTTGCCGTCGAGGAAGAACGCCCGGTAGACATCGATCGGGCCGGCAAGCGCATCCTCGGCGTCCTGGCGCGCTTTCTCCTTCAGCTCGTCGCTCACGTCCGCGGTCGCGACCTCGCCCGGATACTGCGCGAACCCGAGGTTCGGATACGTCGCGCGAGCCACGAGGGGATATAGCGTCCCGATCAAATAGAACATCGCGCTGTCGACCATGGCCCGCTCGCCGGGATCGGTCGGGTAGAAGCGGTCGAGGCCGTGTTTGTTGCAGAGGTACTGCATGATCGCGCAGCTCTCCCAGAGCGCGCCTTTGGGGAGCCCGGTCTCCTCGAGCAGCGGGGTGAGGTCGGCCGGGTCCTTCGCGAGGAACTCCGGAGTCGTCTTCTTTCCCCACACGTCCTCCTCTTCGAAGTCGAGCCCGGCGGCGCGCACGAAGACGCGCGTCGTCAGGTTGTTCACGCTCGGCTTGAGGATGCTCAGCGTGTTCGTGGCCATGTCTCCTCCTCCGACTAGCGGTACGGGTCCTTCGGCGATCGGTCGTCCGAGAGCGACGCTTGGGATCGCGTGACGAGCAGCTCGATGGCGTCGGCCAGATGCACCCGATCGATGTTGGCGTCCCCGCGCTCGACGCGCAGCTCGTGCGCCGCGAGCAGCACGTCCGTGTGCGTGTGCCCGGCGGGAGGCTCGAAGCGATAGGACGCGAGCTCGATCGGGAGCCCGAGCGGGTCCTCGAAGTAGATGGAGTCCATGAAGCCGCGGTCCTTGACCCCCGAGTGTTCGATTCCGCGCTCGTCGAGACGCTCCACCGTCTGCGCGAACGTGGCCTGCGCGAGCGCGAACGCGAGATGGTGGACGATGCCGGGCTCCCTCGGCGCCGACCTCTGCTCGGGCTCGCGCTCCTCGTTGGTGAAGACCGTGATGAGGCGCCCGTCGCCCGGATCGAAGTAGAGGTGGCTCTCCGACGCGTTGTCGAGGTTCGGCTGCTCGAAGACGAACGGCATCCCGAGGACGCCTTCCCAGAAGTCGATCGCCGTCTGCCGGTCGGCGCCGTTGATCGTGATGTGGTGGACGCCCTGCGTCTGCAGCTTTCGCATCGTCAGCGCTCGATCAACGTCGCCTTGTATTCGCTCCGCTCCAGGCTTCCCCAGGGCACGAGCTCGACCCGCGTGGAGACGACGAGCACGTCGCGGAGTCTGTCACGGATCGCCTCTGCGAGCGTGTCGTCCGGCGCCGCCCCGCGTGCGAGCTCGACTGCGACCGGAAGCGGCGGCTCCTGCTTGACACCTGCGGCCCGCGGGGTGATGCGCACGTGACCGCTGACCCGCGGTGCAAACCCGGTCACGACCTCGCGAACGGCGGACGGGAACACGTTCACTCCGCGGACGATGAGCATGTCGTCGGTACGACCTACGCAGCGCACCCGCGGGCCGGTTCGCCCGCACGGGCAGGGGCTCGTGCGGACCTCGACGTGGTCACGCGTCCGGAAGCGGAGCAACGGCGCTGCCTGGTGCCGCAGATGTGTGAGCACGAGCTCGCCGGTCGCGCCGTCCTCCAGGGAGAGCGCAGCACCCGACTCGGGCTCGATCAACTCGGGATGGACGAAGCCGCGTGCCCCGAGATGCATCCCGTCCTGCTCCTCGCACTCGCCCCACAGGGAGATGCCGATGTCGCCGATGCCCATGGCCTCCGTGACGCGTGCTCCCCAGCCCTCCTCGAGCTTCGCGCGGAACGCAGGCTCTCCCCCACCCGGCTCGCCGGCCACGAGCACGTGCTCGACGCTCGAGCCACGCAGATCGAGGCTTCGCTCGGACGCCGACTCGACCAGATGGGCGGCGTAGGACGGCGTGAGCACGGCCGCGGCCGGCTTCAGGAGCTCGATCGCGCGCAGCAGCCGCTCGGTGTTGCCCGTGCCGACGGGGATGTGGCAGAGCCCGAGACGGTCGAACGACGCCAGCGCCGCGCCCGCGACGAACGGCCCGGCGTTGTAGGTCGAGACGATCCGCTGGCCGGCCACGACACCCGAAGCGGCGTAGCTCCGCGCCGAGCCGGTGACCCAGTCGTCCAGGTCGCGAGCGGTCAGCGGGACGTAGCTCGGTGTCCCGCTCGTTCCGCTCGTCGAGTAGATGCGCACCATTTCCGCTGGCTCCGCGCAGAGGTGGGCGCCGATCGGATCGTCCGACGTGACCGTCGCCCTGACCTCGGCCTTCTCCGTCAACGGCAGTTTCGCCATGTCCGCGAGCCCGCCCGCATCGCCTGCCGCCTCGACCCCGGCGGCCCGGAGCTTCTCGCGATAGAAGGCCGAGCGCTCGAAGAGGTAGGCGATCTGGGCCCGGTAGCTTGCGTCGTCGAGGGCGAGCTGCTCTGCCCAGGGACGGGTCTCGATTTCGGGCTCGAGCATCAGGCGTCCGGCGCGGCCTCATACTCGATCGCCTCCTCCGCCTTGCCGGCCATGTAGAAGCCGAGCGGGCTCTCTTGTTCCTCGGCGAGGTGCGCGAGCAGACCGGCCGTACGGGCGAGGATCGGGACGGCTTTCACCACTGCTGCGGGATATCCGAGATCGAGCATCACGGCTGCGATCGGAAGCGAGACGTTCATCACCAGGTCCTTGCCCCAGACCTCCGCCACGGCCTCGCGGAGGCGACGAGCGAGCTCGACATGCGACCCGCTCAGGCCACGCTCGTCGGCGAGCTCGAGGATCCGCTCGGCGCGCGGGTCGACCGGCCGGTGCACCGGGTGCCCGAAACCGGGCACCTTCCCGTCCGACTCGCGAATGTCGCGCGCGACATCGCGGGCAGCGTCCGAAGGCCCGGCTCCGCCCGCGACCCTGCGCTGCGCATCCTCGAGGAGACGCGCGCACTCCTCCGGGGTTCCGAGGACGACCGGACCGGCGCCGAGTATCCCCGCCGCGACCGCGCCCTGCAGCGCGTCGGGATCGGCCGCCAGCGTCATCCGGGCGGCGACGTTCGTGGGCATCATCCCGTGCTCCGCGATCGCCACGAGCAGGAGATCGAGGAAGAAGCGCTGCTCGTCGGTCGGCTCGCGGCCGGTGAGGAGAAGGTGGAAGTACTCGGTGAACGTCATCCGGCCCATGACGTCGCCGGTGAGGTCTCGCCCGCGCACCTCCACGCGGTCGGGATAGGCCTTCGAGATGCGGCTGACGGCGGAGTCCGGCGTCACGCCGCGAGCTCCTGCCGTACGAGTCGGGCGCCCGCAACCATCGCTTCCAGCTTGCAGAACGCGAGGTCTCGCGAGAGGTACTTCATACCGCAGTCCGGTGCGACGACCAGACGCTCGGGCGGCACCACGGTGAGCGCGTGCCGGATCCGGTCAGCCACCTGCTCGGGCGTCTCCGCATCCGGCGAACCGAGGTCGAGGACGCCGAGGACGATCACCTTGCTCGGCACGTCGCGCAGCACTTCGGCGTCGAGAGCGGGCTGCGCGGCCTCGAGCGAGAGATGCGTCGCGGCGCAGTCGTCCAGCTCGCGGAGGAACGGGTAGCCGCTGAGGCGGTCGTGGACGATGTGCGCGTAGCCGAAGCACGTGTGCAGGACGGTCTCGCCCTCGATGCCGTCTAGTGCCCGGTCGATCGCCTCGATCGCGTACTCGCGCGCCGGCTCCGGGCGGGCCTGGAGGTACGGCTCGTCGATCTGGACGACGTCGGCACCGGCGGCCTTGAGGTCGCGGAGCTCCGCGTTCACGGCGTCGGCATACGCGTGCGCGAGCTCGCGGTCGTTCGCGTAGTGGTCGTCCTGTGCCTGCTGGGTCATGGTGAAGGGCCCGGGTACGGTGATCTTGATCCGTCGGTCCGTGATCGCGCGCAGGAACTCGACGTCGCGCACCTCCACCGGCCGCGTCCTGCGAATCGGCCCGACGACGCGAGGCACGGGGTTCTCGTGGCCGGTTCGGTCGAGCGCAACGCCCGGGTTGTCCAGATCGACGCCCTCGAGCGCGGTGGCGAAGCGGTTCGAGTAGCTCTCCCGCCGCATCTCGCCGTCGGTCACGACGTCGACGCCCGCGCGCTCCATGTCCTGAACTGCGAGCCGCGTCGCATCCTCCTGCGCTGCCTCGAGGTAGTGCTCCGAGACTCGCCACAGCTCCCGCACCCTGACGCGTGGCGGAAGCCTGGCGCCGAGGCGCTCGCGGTCGATCAGCCACTCGGGCTGCGGATAGCTCCCAACGACCGTCGTCGGCAAGAGGTCTCCCACCGCGCGGAACATATCGCCGCGGGGGTCGTCATCCGGCGACAATGGCGACGTGGCCTCGTACGCAGTCAACGAGCGTGCAGTCGCCCACGCTCGCAAGCTGATCCGGAGCCGCCAGTACGTCCTCGCCAGCGAATGGGGCGAGGTTCAGCCGAAGACCGAAGCCCAAAACGCGTTCTTACGCACGCACTCATGGGACGAGTACGCCGAGTGGCATCTCGGGCTCACCGAGGGCGTGCAGGACGGGACGAAGGCCCGGTACGCGTTCGTCTACGGCGACTTCCGCCGCATCCATCGGAGCGGGATCATCGCGTGCCACTACCGTGCAGCCGAGTGGCGGCACAAGGAGATCGAGCTCGCCGCACACGAGCTCCTCCAGCTCCTCGACGAGACGAGCGCCTGAGGGGCTGCGCGCCGTGGACTAGTCGAGCACGAACGTGACCCGCAACGTCACGCGAAACTCGACGATCTTGCCGTCTTCGACGTCGACTTTCTCCTCGGACACCCACGCGCCCATGATGCCGTGCAGGGTCTCGCCGGCCTTGTCGATCCCGTTCTTGACGGCATCCTCGAAGCTCGTCGGAGAGCTGGCGGTGATCTCCACGACCTTGGCAACGGACATGCGCCCACCCCTTCCGTGTCGGTGTCGGTAATCGCTCGCTCCCGAGTCTAGTCGGGACGAGGAATCGCATATCCTCGCCCGCGGGCGAAATGTCAGCGGAACCCGAGTCACGATCGGTCTGGGGACGCCGTGCGAAGTGGATCGGGGGCGGCCTCGCCGTCTTCGTGGTTGCCGTTCTCATCGCCTCGGCGACCGTCCCGCGTTGGTGGGCGCAGCGGATCGGCGACCAGGTCGATGGAAGCATCACCCAGGGAACGCTCCTCGGGCTCTTCTACGGGTTCGTGTTCACGCTCGTACCGATCGCCGTCGTCGTTCTGATCCTCAGGTGGCGCCGGACCTGGAGGACGGTCGTCGTTGCCCTGGTCGTCGCGGTCGTGTTCGCCCTCCCGAACCTCCTGACGCTGAGCATCACCGTCGGGCGCGGGAACGCGGCCCATGCAGGAGACCGCGTGCTCGACGTCGAGGCACCCGCGTTCCGAGGCGGCAGTCTGGCCGGAGCGCTGCTCGCGTGCCTTCTCATTGCGTTCGTGGCCTATCTCCTCATCACACGAAGCCGCGCCCGCAAGGAGTTGAGCGCGACCGCGGCGCGGGGTGACTAAACACGCCCCTCGAACGTGTCGCAGCTCTGCGGGTCGGAGCCTTCGATGCCCCGCACGAACCAGCTCTGCCGTTGCTCGGCAGAGCCGTGCGTCCACGACTCCGGTGTGACGCGACCCTGCGTGCGCTCCTGGATCCGATCGTCCCCCACCGCCGCCGCGGCGTCGAGCGCGTCCGCCACGTCCTGGCGGGTGAGCTCCTCGACGAAGCCCGTCTCGAGGGCTTTGCCGACCCAGAGGCCTGCGAAGCAGTCCGCCTGCAGCTCGATCCGGACCTGGCCGCCCTGTGGGCCGGTGTCGCGGTCGGCGCTCTCGAGTGTCCCTAGGAGGTTCTGGACGTGGTGCCCGTATTCGTGGGCGAGGATGTACGCCTCCGCGAGCGGCCCGCCTCTGGCTCCGAGCTGCGACTGCAGCTGGTCGAAGAACCCGAGGTCGATGTAGACGTAGCGGTCACGGGGGCAGTAGAAGGGACCGGTCGCAGGCGAGCCGACACCGCACCCCGTCTGCATGGGTGCGTCGAAGAACCGCGTCCTCGTCGGCTCGTACCCACGTAGCGCCCGATTCCAGTACGTCTGCACGCTGTTGATGACCGCCAGAATGCGGCAGTCCTCTCGCTCGTTCGCGTCGGCGCCCGTCTGGCACTCCGGCGACAGGTCGCCCGGCGCGGTGTTGGGGCCGACCGTCTGACCGGTGAGCGAGCCGAGATCGCCGAGACCGCCACCGCCGCTCAAGAGGAGAAAGGCGAGCAGGACGACGATGGCCACCAGGCCGCCGCCTCCGCCGAGCGTGACCGGGATCCCACCCCGAAGACCGCCTCCGCGCCCACGGTGGTCCTCGACCTGGGACGGGTCGAGCTTCGCGTCCTTCCGAAAGCGCATCGCGAGACGTCAGTACCCCCGAAACGCGCTACCGGAACCCCGCTTCGGGCTCCGGTAGCGCGGTGCGATGGGCTGCTCTAGGCGGCTGACTCGAACGCGGGCTCGCCGGCAGGCACTTCCTGCCGACGCAGGTCACGCCCGCGCACGAGGAACAGCGAGACGAGGACGCCGACGAAGGCGAGCGCCGCGCCGGTCCAGAACGCGGCCTGGAAGCCGTCGGTCAGCGCGACGGACTGCTGGGTTCCCGTCGCGAGCTCGTCCGTCGTGGTGGTGACGGCAACCGTCGAGAGGATCGCGATGCCGACGGCACCACCGATCTGCTGCGACGTGTTGATGAGACCCGACGCGAGGCCTGCCTCCTGCGGCTTCGTGCCTGCGACGGCCGCGATGGTGATCGCGACGTAGGCGAACGGCATCCCGAGGCCGATGATCAGGAAGCCCGGGAGCAGATCGGTCCAGTAGGAGCCGTCGACGGACACCTGCGTGAAGTACAGGAGCCCGACCGTCATCAGCGACATGCCGAAGACGAGGGCAGGCTTCACCCCGACTCGGGTGACGGCGGCCGCGGCGACGTTCGCCCAGATGATGGCCGTACCCGCCACTGCGAGATACCCGACCCCGGTCTCGATCGGGGTCAGCCCGAGCACCTGCTGCATGTAGAGCGTCAGCATCAGGAACATCGCGAACAGCGCCGTTCCCATGATGAAGCCGGCGACGTTTGCCGCAGTCAGGGTCTGGAGCCGGAAGATCGAGAAGGGGACGAGCGGATCCTTCACGCGGCTCTCCCAGCCGACGAACGCGAGCAGGAGCACCCCGGCCACGGCGAAGACGCCGATCGTCTCGGCCGAGCCCCAGCCCCAGCCGTTCCCCTGCGTGATCGCGAGCACGAGGAGCGAGAGCCCTGACGTAACGAGGACGGCTCCCGCGAAGTCGAAGCCCTGGCCGTGCTTGTCGAGGCTCTCCGAGAGCAGGAACGGCGTGAGAATTAGCGCCGCGACTCCGACCGGAACGTTCACGAAGAAGATCCACTCCCACGAGAGCAGGTCCGTTAGGACGCCTCCGAGGAGGACGCCGGCCGCGGCACCCACGCCGCCGACCGCGCCCCAGGCGCCCAGCGCGATGTTCCGCTGACGGCCCTCGGCGAAGGTCGCAACCAGGATCGACAGGGCTGCGGGAGTGATCGTGGCGGCTCCGAGTCCCTGGAGCGCGCGGAACGCGATCAGCGACTCGTCGCTCCACGCGAGACCGCACAGAAGCGATCCGAACGTGAAGAGGAGCGTGCCGACCATGAAGATCCGCCTGCGGCCGAGCAGGTCCGCAGAGCGCCCTCCGAGCAGCAGGAAGCCGCCGAAGACGAGCGCGTAGGCGCTGATCACCCACTGCAGGTTCTCCTGCGAGAACCCGAGATCGACCTGAATCGACGGCAGCGCGACGTTGACGATCGCGATGTCGAGGATGGTCATGAACTGCACCGCGAGGATGAGCGCGAGTGCAAACCACTTTCGTCTGTCCGTGCCAACCATGTGTAACCCCCGGAATCTCGAGCCTTCGAGTGGCGTTGTTCGGTGAGCGGGGGATGCTACAGGATTCTACTTGCTTTTTGCAAGTTAAGTCTTACAATTTGGTAGCAAAGCAGCTATGATGGTTGCCGTGGCGAGGAGCTACCAGCAGTACTGCCCGATCGCGCACGCGCTCGACCTCGTCGGCGAGCGCTGGTCGCTGCTGATCGTGCGCGAGTTGCTGGAGGACAAGCAGCTTCGCTACTCCGACCTCCACGCCCGCCTGGAGGGTTGCGGTACGAACATCCTCGCGGCGCGCCTGAAGGCGCTGGAGCAGGGCGGCGTCGTCCGCCGTCATCGACTCGACCCGCCCGCAGCGTCGTGGGTGTACGAGCTCACCGAGTACGGCGAGGGTCTCCGCCCCGTGATGCACGTCCTCGCCCACTGGGGCGCACGGAGCCTTCGCCCGCCTGCCGCCACAGGCGATCTCGAGCCGGGCTGGCTCCCTGGTGCACTGTGTATCGCGCTTCCGCCTTCGGGCACGAGTCGTCTCGAGTTCCGGATCGGTGACGAGATCGCGTCGGTCGCCGAGGGCATCGTGCACGAGGGCCCGCTCGACGACCCTGATGCGGTGATCGCCGGCGATCCGCCCGGCTTCTACTCCCTCATGGTCGACCGGGACATCGAGGCCGTCTCCGTCGAGGGCGACGCGGATGCGGTGCGCGCGATGCTGGCCGCGCTTCCGCCCGTGCACCTGGCCGAGTCGGCCGCGCTGCCCTAGCGCGCGCCGAAATCGTCGAGGCGGCCGGTCTTCCCTCGTAGCCCCACTCCCACGTACCCCTCTGCGCCGTACGACGTGTCATTCACGGAGCCGAGGAGGGTCCAGGTCGAGCCACGCCGGAGCCAGGCTTCGAGCGTCGAGCCCTGGGCTCGCAGAAGGAGTGTGTCGCCCGCAGCGAGCTCGTAGGGGATGCCGAGGAGAGAGACGAGCCCGCCGTTGTCGATCCGCTCCAGCGTGACCTGGTCGGTTCCGCTCGACTGAGTCGCTCGCAGCACGTAGCCGTCGTACCCAGGCGTGCTCGGCTGCTGGAGACGTGCGTAGAGGCGCACGTCGTTGCTCGTTCCGGGAAGCGTCGTGACCCGCGCCCACACTTCGGTGTCCGGACCGAACGTGCCCGTGTTCCGCCACGCGCTGCAGACCGCTGCTCTCGTGCAGCCGAGAGTGTTCGAGACGACCCGCAGTCCGGTCTCGACCGGGTTCACGCCGTTCGACCAGCCCCCCGCGAGCGGATTCTCGTTCCTGCGATTGAACCCGTCGATGACCGGCAGCGGCTCGGACGGCGGGCTCACGCCGCTGGACGTCGTGGCGCTCGTCTCGTTCGAGTACGGCCCGAGGTTCGAGGCGGAGTCCTCTGCACGCACGCGGTAGGAGTACGAGGTCGAGGGGTTGAGGCCGGTGTTCTGGTAGCTGGTGGAGGGGGTCGTGGCGATCTCGGAGAAGTTCGAGCAGCCGGCACCCTGGCAGCCCTCGATCCGGTACTGGACGACGCCGACGTTGTCCGTCGCCGGACCCCATGAGAGGTCGACCTGGCTGGTAGAGGTCGCGCTCGCGCTGAGCGTCCCCGGTGCGCTCGGGGCCTCGGTGTCGGGCGGCGCGGGAGTCGTCGCGCTCGCCTCGTTCGAGTACGGCCCGAGGTTGGTGGCGGCGTCCTCGGCGCGCACACGGTAGGTGTACGAGGTGGACGCGTTGAGATCGACGTCCATGTGGCTCGTGGCCGTGGTCAGGGCGACCTCGGCGAAGTCGTCGCAGCCGGCTCCCTGACAGCGCTCGACACGGTACAGCGTAACCCCCACGTTGTCCGTGGACGCGCCCCAGGCGAGCGCGATCTGGCTCTCGGAGAACGCACTTGCGGTCAGCGTGCCGGGAGTGCTCGGCGGATCCGTGTCGGGCGGCGCGGGTGTCGTCGCGCTCGCCTCGTTCGAGTACGGGCCGAGGTTGGAGGCGGCGTCTTCGGCGCGCACACGGTAGGTGTAGGACGTCGAGGAGGCGAGGCCGGTGTTCTGGTAGCTGGTTGCAGTGGTGGTGTCGATCTCGGCGAAGTCCGAGCAGCCCGCGCCGGAGCAGCGCTCGATCCGGTACTGGGTCACGCCGACGTTGTCCGTGGCCGCACCCCAGCTCAGGTCGATACGAGTCGACGAGACCGCGCTCGCACTCAGCGTGCCCGAAGCGCTCGGCGGATCCGTGTCGGGCGGCGCCGGCGTCGTCGCGCTGGCCTCGTTCGAGTACGGCCCGAGCAGGAGGACCGCGTCCTCGGCGCGCACGCGGTAGGAGTACGAGGTCGAGGGGTTCAAGCCGGTGTTCTGGTAGCTGGTCGAGGGGGTCGTGGCGATCTCGGCGAAGTTCGAGCAGCCGGCACCCTGGCAGCGCTCGATCCGGTACTGGGCGACGCCGACGTTGTCGGTCGCCGCCCCCCCGGAGAGGTCGACGCGACTCGAGGTGACGGCGCTCGCGCTCTGGGTGCCGGGTGCGCTCGGCGGCTGGGTGTCGGGCGACGGTGCGCCCAGCGAGCGCGCGCCGAAGTCGTCCAGACGCCCGATGGTGCCGCGCATGCCGACGCCGACGTGGCCGGCGGTGCCGTAGGTCGTGTCGTGGACGT
>JBMDXR010000086.1:0-64213 GCA_048594925.1 Gaiellaceae bacterium | reverse complement strand
CGACCTTGGGATTAAGAGTCCCCTGCTCTACCAGCTGAGCTAACGGCCCCGGAGGCCAAGTGTAGCCCCGCTCTCAGGGCTTCAGGCCGCTGCAGCCGCGGAGCGCTCGCCACGACGAGATCGCCGACCGGCGCTCGGCTCCGCGCAGCGGACGGGGCGTACCGTCGACGATGCGCGCCGGCTCCCAGCGGTAACCGACGACCCGTCGGCCGTCCATCGTCACGAGCAGCACTCCGGTCTGCGTCGAGAGCTCGCTCGTCCCGTACCAGACGAAGTTCCCGAGGCCGTAGCCGACGAGCGCCGTGCCCATCCGTCCCGCTCCCTGCACACGGTGGGCGTGGCCGCCGACGATCACGTCGGCGCCGGCGGCGACGAGCTGCTTCGCGAGCGCCCTCTGGTCGGAGGACGGGCACCGCTGGAGCTCGACGCCCCAGTGGAGGAACACGACGACGGTGTCGGAGGTCGCCCGGGCTTGCCGCACGGCCCGCACGAGCCGTGGGACGTCCTTCGCGGAGGCGAGGCCCGGCTTGCCAGGCCCGGCGGTCCAGGTGGAGGTCAGGTGGTCGTCGAGGACCTGGGTGGCACCGATGACGGCGATCCGCCGGCCGTTCACCGTGGCTCGGTAGGGGCGGTAGGCGCGCGCGTCGTCGAGGCCGATGCCGATGACCGGGAACCGGTACCGCCTGGCCGCAGCGAGCGAGTCCCGAAGACCGGTCTCGCCGAAGTCCATGCCGTGGTTGTTCGCCATGGAGGCGACGTCCACTCCGCCCGCTGCGAGCGCGGCGAAGGCGCTGGCCGGCGCTCGGAACACGAACTCCTTCGAGGCCGGGACCCCACGGCTCGTCACCGCGGTCTCGAGGTTGACCACAGCGAGGTCTGCCCGGCGCAGGAGGGGACCGATCGACGCGAGTACGAGCCTCGGCCCGGACCGGAGCTCGGCGCCGATCCGGGCCTCGAAGTGCACGTCGCCGCCGAACGCGAGGACGACGGGCTGGCCCGCCGGCCGCGCCGCCGGTCGAGGTGCGGCACGGGCTTCCGGGGCCGCGTGCTCCTCCCCTTCGATGACCGCGCCGAGGAGTACCCCCGTCGTCAGAGCGAGGATCGCGAGGGTCAGGATGGGCTTTGCGATGCGTGGCACGAGAGGGGCGCGGGGAGGATGCGGGTTGACGCACCACGATAACCAGCAGTTGAAGTAGGCTCGGAGCCGGTGCGCAAGGGGATCGTGCAGCTCGTCGCGATCGGCGTCGTGATCGCCGTCGCCGTCACGTTGGTGGCCGTTCTCTTCCAGTGGCTGCCCACCTCGGCGACCGAGGAATTCGACCGAATCCAGGACATCTACTGGTTCGCGACGGTGATGTCGATCGTGATCTTCTCGCTCGTCTCCGCGGTCGTCGTCTACTCCGTCTGGAAGTGGCGCGTGCCTCCCGACGACGACGCCGAAGGACCGCCGATCCACGGGCACACCGCGCTCGAGATCGTTTGGACGGCGGTCCCGGCCGTCATCGTGATCGCGCTCGGCGTCGTCAGCGCCGTCGTGCTCTCGGAGAACGGACAGGCCGGCGACCGCCCGCTTCAGGTGAAGGCGATCGGCCAGCAGTTCGCCTGGAAGTTCGAGTACAGCGACTTCGGCAAGGCGCAGTCCGGCGAGCTCGTGCTGCCGGTGAACCGGGAGGCGAAGTTCACGATGGAGGCGCTGGACGTGATCCACTCGTTCTGGGTGCCCAACTTCGGCCAGAAGATGGACGCCGTTCCGGGCATCGAGACCACGATCCTCGTCACACCGAAGCGGACGGGTGAGTTCGCCGTCGTCTGCGCCGAGCTGTGCGGCCTCGGTCACGCGACCATGCGCGCGAAGGCCAGAGTCGTGACCCAGGCCGAGTTCGACCAATGGATCCAGGAGCTGCGAGCGTGACCGCAACGCATCCCGAGCAGGAGGTCCAGGAGTACCCGGCGCACTTCGAGCCGCCGCACGGCTCGACGTGGAAGCTGCTCTTCGGGCCGGGCCTCGTGCGCGGCGCGTGGATGGCGGCGCTCGGGTTCGTCCTCGGCATGCTGCTCGTCCTCGTCCTCAGAGCCTGGTGGGGCTGGGACCCCGTGTGGAACACCGAGGTGGTTCTCGTCGTCGGAGCGATGGTCGCCGCACCGATCTTCTTCCTCGCCGGCATCGGCTCGTTCGACTACTGGCTCTACTACATCTCCGGACGCGCGACCCGGCCGGAGGATCACTCGGGGCACGGCGCGCGCACGTGGAGGGACTACTTCCGCGTCAACACGGACCACAAGGTGATCGGGATCCAGTACCTGGTCACGACGTTCGTGTTCTTCACGATCGGCGGGCTCATGGCGATGTTCTTCCGCGCCGAGCTCGCTCAGCCGGGTCTTCAGTTCGTCGACTCGCAGACCTTCAACGGGCTCGTGTCGGTCCACGCGACGCTGATGATCTTCCTGTTCGTCATCCCCGCCTTCGCCGGGCTCGCGAACTTCGCCGTCCCCCTGATGCTCGGTGCGCCGGATATGGCTTTCCCGCGGTTGAACGCGCTGTCGTTCTGGCTGCTCCCGATCGCGGGGATCATGTTCATTGCAAGCTTCCTCGCTCCCGGTGGCGCGTTCGGAGCCGGCTGGACCGGCTACGCGCCGCTCGCCGAGGGGCAGCCGCTCGGACAGACGTTCTTCAACATGGGCGTCCAGTGGGCGGGGGCGTCGAGCATCATGACCGCGCTCAACTTCCTCGTGACGATCATCACGATGCGTGCGCCGGGCATGACCTTCTGGCGCATGCCACTCCTCGTCTGGGCGAACTTCACGACGTCGCTCCTCGTCGTGCTCGCGACGCCGTTCATCGCAGGCTCGCAGTTCTTCGTGATGTTCGACCGGATCATGCACACGAGTTTCTTCGTCCCGGAGGGCGGCGGCTACGTGCTCGGCTACCAGCACATCTTCTGGTTCTACAGCCACCCGGCCGTCTACATCATGATGCTGCCCGGCTTCGGGATCGTCTCCGAGGTCATCTCGTCGATGTCCCGGAAGCCGATCTTCGGGTACCGGCTGATGGCGCTGTCGCTCGTGGGGATCCTCGTGCTCGGCTTCTCGGTGTGGGCGCACCACATGTTCGTCGCCGGCATGGCGGACTGGTTGCGCGTCCCGATGATGATCACGACGCTGCTGATCGCGATCCCCACGGGCATCAAGGTGTTCTCGTGGATCGCCACGCTCTGGCGCGGCCGTATCCATCTGACGACGCCGATGCTCTTCGCGCTCGGATTCGTGACGATGTTCGTCATCGGCGGCCTCTCGGGGATCTACCTCGGGTCGGTGCCCATCGACATCGCCGCCTCGGACACGTACTTCATCGTCGCCCACATCCACTACGTGCTCTTCGGCGGCTCGGTATTCACGATCTACGCGGGCGTCTACTACTGGTTCCCGAAGATGACCGGTCGCATGTACGACGAGCGGCTGGGCAAGTGGCACTTCTGGCTGACGTTCGTGAGCTTCAACGCGACCTTCTTCCCGATGCATTACGTCGGCCTGCGCGGCATGCCGCGCCGCGTGTTCGACTACGACGAGGCGTTCGGCGATCTCAACCTGTTCATCTCGATCGCCTCGTTCGTCCTCGGCGCCTCGTTCGTCCTGTTCGTCTACAACGTGGTCACGAGCTGGGTGCGCGGACCGATTGCCGACGCGAATCCGTGGCATGCGCGCACGCTGGAGTGGCAGGTGTCCTCCCCGCCTCCGATCTTCAACTTCGACGAGATCCCGCAGGTCGTCGGCGGGCCGTACGAGTACGGCGTTCCCGGCGCGCGCCACGCGGTGCTGAGCCCCGCCAAGGAGGCGCAGGAGGTGCACGCGTGATTCCGGCATCGTCGGTCCTCGTCGTTGCGAACGAGACGCTCGTCGGAGACGAGCTCGTCGAGACGCTACGCCGGCGCGCCGAGCGCGGACCGATCCGCGTCGCGGTCGTCGCGCCGATCACGCAGCCGCGCGAGGGGTACGTGGTCTACCGTGACTCGCGCCGCGCAGCCGCCGCGCGCCGCCTCAACCGCGTGCTCGACGTTCTCCGCACCGCCGGCATCCCGGCCCATGGTGGGGTGTTCGACGACGAGCCGCTGGCCGCGGTCAAGGACATCCTTGCATCCGAGGACATCGACGAGATCGTCGTCTGCACGCATCCGGAGACGAAGTCGGGCTGGCTGCGGAAGAACCTCGTCGAGGAGGTTCGCAAGGCGGCGGGCGATCGCCCGGTAGAGCACATCGTGTCCGACGTCAGCGTGCGCAGCGGCGCGAACGTGCTCGTCGTCGCAAACGAGACCGTCTTGGGCGAGCCGCTCCTAGACCGCATCCGCGAGCGCGCTCGGGAGGGTCCGGGCAGCTTCCTCATCGTGTGCCCGCAGAGCGACCCGGCGCGCGGCGAGCATCCCGAAGCGGAGCGGCGCCTGCGGGCAGCGCTCGCGATCCTGCGCTCCGAAGGCATCGAAGCACACGGTCAGGTTGCTCACCCTGACCCCTTCACCGCTGCGATGGAGTCGATCGAGGACGAGCGCACGGACGAGATCATCGTGTCGACATTTGCGGGCGAGCGCTCGGGTTGGCTGCGCCGAGATCTCGTGGGGAGACTCCGGTCGGCGAGCGGCCTTCCGGTGCAGCACGTGGTGGCCGAGGAGTTCGTGGAGGCGAACGCATGACATCGCACGTCGAGGCGGTCCACGGTCACCACGGCGAGCATCACGGCCCTCCGCCCGCGAACCAGAGCTCCCGTGTCGACGCGCGCACCCTCGGGATGCTCCTGTTCATCGGCTCCGAGATCATGCTCTTCGGGTCCTTCTTCGCCGCCTACTTCTTCGTGCGTGTCGTGAACCCGGACGCGCCGGCCGAGTGGCCTCCAGAGCCGTACCACTTCCCGGTGTTCGTCGCGGGCGTCAACACGGCGATCCTCGTGACGTCGAGCTTCACGATGCACTGGGCGCTGCAGTCGATCAAGCGCGGGGAGCGCAAGGGTTTCCTCGCCGGGATGGTCCTCACGTTCCTCATGGGCCTCGCGTTCCTCCTCACCCAGGTCATCGAGTACCTGAACGTGGGCTTCAACACGAGTGACGGAGCGTTCGCGTCGGTCTTCTTCGGACTCACCGGCCTCCACGGCGCCCACGTCGCGGTCGGCCTCAGTCTGCTGCTCATGGTCATCATCCGCGGCTTCCGGGGTCACTACTCGCCGGAGCACCATCACGGCGTCGAGCTGCCCGGAATCTACTGGCACTTCGTGGACGTAATGTGGATCGTCGTCTACTCGACCGTCTATCTCATCTGAGGAGGCCGATCGCGTGGAGAGCCCGTTTCGGAGCGAGGCTGCGGCTTTCCGCTTTCTGCTGATCACGATCGGCGCGTTCGCGCTCATCGTGCTCGCATCCTGGGCCTCGACTGCGCTCGGATTCCTCACCTTCCTCGGCCTCTCGGCCGCTGCCATCGCCGTGTACCTGCGTGAGCGCGAGCCTGCGCCGGAGCCCACTCGCGTGCAGCAGCGAGGCGGTCCCGACGAGCGGCGCGTGCTCGTCGTCGCGAACGAGACGGTCGCGGGAGAGGAGCTCCTCAGCACGATCAGCACCCTCGCCCTAAGCGAGCAGACGCAGTTTCGGGTCGTCTGTCCCGCCCTCAACTCGCGATTGAAGACGTACACGTCCGACGAGGATCCGGCGCGGGAGGCCGCGCAGAAGCGGCTCGACGAGACGCTGGAGCGCCTCGCGGCCGTCGGCATCGACGCGCACGGAGAGGTGGGGGACGGCGACCCGCTCGTCGCCGTCGACGACGCGGTGCGGACGTTCGGCCCCAACGAGATCGTCATCTCGACGCATCCTCCGGGCAAGTCGAACTGGCTCGAGCGAGGGGTCGTCGACTCGGTGCGCGCCCGCTACGACGTGCCGGTCACGCACGTCGTCGTCGATCTCGAACCTCAGCCGAGCAGCTAGCGCGACTTATTTGCCGGCGGTGGAGGACACGTAGTCGGCGACGGCCTCGATCTGCGCCTGGTCCAGCGAGTCCTTGAACGAGGGCATCGCGCCCTTGCCGTTCGTCACGCGATCGACGACCAGGTCCTTGGGCGGCTTCGCCTGGTCGAGGTTCGGCCCAACCGTTCCCGTGGTCCCCGCGTCGGCGAGCGTGTGGCACGACCCGCAGTTCGCGGAGAAGATCGACTTGCCGTCGGTGGGCTTCTCCGCTGTGACCCCGGTCCCCGCAACCGCTCCGACGTAGACGGCGACGTCCTGCACCGCCTGATCCTGATCTTGCACGCAGAAGCCGTCGCCTTCCACGTCACCGCACTGTGGGAGAGTTCCGTTCGACCCATCCGGCCCGGGCATCCCCGGCGCGCCGGTGGAGGTCTGCTCGATGGGGAAGCGCACCTGTTGGGCGACCACCTGCGTGAACGTCGCCGACGTCATGCCCGCCTCCCGTGCCTGTGCGAAGGCGTCGTCGAGATTCGGCCCGATCCTGCCGTTGGTTCCGGCGTCGGCGAGGGTGTGGCATCCGCCGCACCGCTGAACGAAGAGCTCCTTGCCGGCGCCCTGGCTGCCCTCGCTCGTGTAGCCGCCGGTCCCGCAGCCGGACAGGGCGAGCGCCAGCGCTCCCGCGCACGCGGCGGCGACGAGTACGACCGGCCTCACGGTGGCCGAGTCTAACCGCGTCGCGTTACCCGCTACCGCCGAACTGCTTCAGCTGCTTCAGGATCCTGCGCACCTCGGGCGCCGTCGGATCGTTCGGCGCGAGCTCGAGGAACTTCTCGTACGCGGCGATCATCGTCGTGGTGTCGTTGGCCGACTGGGCGGCCTGTGCGAGCTCGAGCTGCACCGACGGGTCGTTCGGCTGGAGCGCCGCGATCTTCTTGTACTGCTCGACTGCCTGGGCCGACGCAGTCTGGATCTCCGAGTAGGCGACGGAGATCTCCCGCTCGTAGCCCGTGCTCACCGCACTCGTGATCGGATCGCGCTCGAGCGGGTTGTCGCCGAGCTGGTAGACGGTGTCTCGGATCGTGCCGGGGGCGAGATATGCCGCACGTGTCTGGTAGATCTGGGCACGTTCCTGCGCTGCTGACGCCTGCTGCAGGTAGAGGGCGGCGAGCTCGCGGAGCGCGTCGGTGTTCTTCGGTCGAAGGGAGACGAAGCTTTGCAGCGCCTCGATCGCCTCGTCCGCGTTGCCCGCCGCCTGCTGCGCCGTCGCGAGATCCCGGAACGCCTGCGCGTCCTTCGGGTTCTCGAGCACGCGCTTCTCGGCGTCGGAGATCGAAGGCACGCCGCTCCCGCCGGCCGCATCGCGGAAGACGTCGCCGATGCCGATACCGCCGGCGCCGACGCCGAAACCCACGAAACCGAGACCGAACGCGAGAGCGAGGAACAGGAACATCCACTTCGCGTGCCTGCGAAGCCGCGGGAAGAACATGGTGTCCTCGATTACGACCTCGGATCTGCGTGCTGCAGCAGCCGGCCTCGCGCGCTGCGCGCGGCGTCGATCAGCTCGTGCCATGCCTTCCCTCCCTTCTCATACCGGGATTTGCCGGACACGAGAGTAGCGACGACCGCCTGGGACGATCCTCCGAGAACCGCGGCCGTAACGGGATCTTCCCACGGGACGAACGACGTCTCGGCGAGCGAGACCACGGTCAGGTCGGCCTGCTTGCCCGGTACGAGCGACCCGAGCGAGTCGTCGAGCCCCAGCGCCCGCGCGCCGCCCAGCGTGGCCAGCTCGAGCGCGTCGGCCGCGGTGAGAGCGTCCGGACGCCCCTCGCGCGCCCGAGCGCCCACGATCGCCGCGCGCATCTCGTCGAACATGTCGAACGACGGTGTCGACGCGGGGCTGTCGGTGGCGATGCACACGCGGATCCCGGCCTCGCGCAGAGCCGTCAGCGGTGCGACGCCGCAGCCCAGGATGCCGTTCGAGCGTGGGCAGTGGGCGACGGCGACGTCGAGCCTCGCGAGGATCGCGATCTCCTCCTCGTCTGCCTTCACGCAGTGCGCTGCGAGGACGTGCGCGCCGAGGAGGCCAGCGTCGTCCAGCGCGCGGATGCCCGTGGTCTCCGGCGGCGGGACGAGGAGATCCGAGAACGACGCCCAGGCACCGGTGCCCGTGCGCAGGAACTCCGTCTCCGCGTCGCTCTCCGCCAGATGAGTGGCAACCGGCAGGCCGAGCCCGTCGCATGCGCGGTAGAGCTCGATCGTGCACGTGTACGGAGCGTGCGGGGAGATCCCGAGGCGGACGTCCTCCGACAGAGATGCCGCGATCCGGTCTCGCATCGGCCCGAATCGCTCGTGGATCGGGTCAGCCGTCTCGCCGAAGACCTCGAGGTAGATCGTCCCGCGCAGGCCGAGCTCGGCACAGGCCGTCGCCGCCGCTCCGCTGAAGCTGCAGTCGCCAACCGTGGTGATCCCCGACCGGAGGCAGTTGAGCGCACCGAGGCGAGCGATCGCCTCCATGTCCTCGAGGTCGATCCGGGCCTTGCGCTCGACATGCAGGCCGATCCAGTCGGCGAACCCGAGGCCGTCGCCGAACCCCGCGTAGACGTCGTATTCGAGGTGCGTGTGGGCGTTGACGAAGCCGGGGAGGATGGCGGCTTCCGCGTAGTTCTCGCCGTCGCCGAGGTCGCTTCGCGTCCCGACCGCAGCGATCGAGCCGTCGTCGTGGATCACGACGGCGCCGTCTCTGATCGGAGGCCCCTCGACAGGGACCACCCAGTCCGCCGACAGAACCCTCACGTTACTTCGGCGAAGTCCTCGTCCCAGCCGCGGTTCCAGCGTCTCTCCATGAACACGGAGAGCCAAATCGAGAGCTCGAAGAGGAGGACGAGCGGGACGACCTCGAAGGCGAGCGAGACGGGGTCGACCGTCGGCAGCAGGATCGCGAAGACGAGAAGGACGACGAACGCGATGCGCCGGTTCTGCCGGAGGCGGTCGGAGGTCAGCACGCGCAGTCGCACGAGCGCGAGGACGAAGATCGGCATCAGGAACGCGAGCCCTCCGGCGAGCAGCGTCATGGCGGCGAATGTGTAGTAGTAGCTCGCGCGGACCTGGATGTCGTACAGCTCGTCGTCGTACGACGTGAGGAAGTCGAGGGCGCGAGGCAGCACGACGTAGTACATGAACGCGACGCCGGCGACGAAGAGCGCCGTCGCCAGGACGACGAACCCGAGGATGATCCGCTCGAAGTGGGGCTGCACGGCCGGCGCGAGAAACGCCCACGCCTGCCACAGGAGGATCGGCAGCGCGATCGCGAGCGCAGCGATGAGGCTCACCTTGACCGAGGTCGTGAACGGCTCTGTCACGCCCAGCGTCACAAGCTTCTTGTCGTCGGGCAGCGGCCCCGTGAGCCACTCCATGATCTGCTCGTGGAAGGCGAACGTGAGGACGAAGATCGGGATGATCGCGACGAGCGCGATGATGAGCCGTGACCGCAGCTCGTCGAGATGCTCGACGAGCGTCGCCTCCTCACCGTGGCCGAGACGGCGCGGGAGCCACCTGCGGAGCACTCGAGAGGCTTCCTAGCTGACGGTTTCCCGCTCGGTCCGGGCTTCCGACTCGTCGGTCGGCGTGTCGGGCGCGGCCGGTGCGGACGGAAGCTCGACGCGTGTCGGAGTCGGAGTCGTCGTCGTGACGGCTTCCTCGACTCCGGTGACCGAGTCCTTGAACTCGCGCATTCCCTTGCCGAGCGAGCGGCCCATCTCCGGCAGGCGCTTGGCCCCGAAGATGAGCAGGAGCACGATCAGCAGAATCATGAGCTCCCAGATCGAGATGCCGAAAGGCATGTCCTCACCTTACCACCCGTGTTTGCAGCACACGCGGCCGGTTGTGGTGTATCGGCGCGAGCAGCCTCACTCTGCGCGGAAGAGCTGCCACGTCTCCGGCACGCCTTTGAGCTCGTGGCTTCCTCGCTCGTGGAACCGGAGACCTGATCCTGCGACGAGGTCCTTCACCGTGCGCGAGACGAGGACCTCGTCACCCGCGGCGAGGGCCATGACGCGTGCGGCGATGTGAACCCCGATCCCGGCGACGTCCTCACCCCGTCTCTCTATCTCGCCGGTATGAACGCCGGCGCGGAGCTTGACGCCGATGGCGTGCACCCTGTCCCGGAGCGCGAGCGCGCACCGCACTGCGCGTGCCGGACCGTCGAACGTGGCCACCAGGCCGTCGCCTGTGAAGTCGGCGATCACACCGCCGTGGGCGCTCACTTCGCGTTGTGCAAGCTCCTCGTGCGCGTCGAGCATCGTGCGCCAGCCATGGTCGCCCAGCTCTGCCGCGCGCTTCGTCGATTCGACGATATCGGTGAAGAGCACGGTCGCGAGCACCCGGTCCACGTCATGCGTCGGGCGTGTTCCCGTAACGAACTCCTCGATCTCGTCGATGACGACGTCGACATCACCTACGGCGAGGCCGTAGTCGGCCCCAGGCACCTCGACAAATCTGGCTCCGGGGATGAGCTCGGCTACCGCGCGACCGGCCTCGGCCGTGAACAGAGCGTCTCGTCGGGAGACGACGAGCGTGGGCACCCTGATGGAGGGCAGGATCGCCCTGACGTCGAGCTCGAAGATCATCCGAATCACGGCGGCGGCGACTGCCGGACTCGCGGACAGTCGCAAGAAGCGTCCCCAAGCTCGTATGGCTTGGTCGTCTCCGGCGACGCTCGGGTTCACCGCCGCCATCGTGAATCCCTCGCCCCACGTTTGATCGACCGTTTCTATGAGAGTGTCGATGACCTCGGGCCGAACACCCAACGGGCTGTCCGGCGCCCAGGCTGGTCGGGCTGTTGCGTTCGCAAGCACGAGCGCGCTGACGCGCTCCGGATGCGTCGCAGCAAAGAGCGCCGCCATAAGCGTTCCTTCGTTGGCGCCCATCACGACGGCGCGCGCGGAGCTCGCCGCATCCATCACCGTACGAACGTCGTCCATCCACTCCTCGAGTAGCGGCAGCCGGTCGAGCGCGACCGGATCGGACAGTCCGATCCCTCGCTTGTCGAACGAGATCAACCGGCTGAAGGACGCAAGACGGCGCAGGTAATACGCGAAGCCTGGGAAGTCCCAGCGCGCCTCTACGTGGCTGAACCAGGTCGACACGAGCACCAGATCGGGAGGGCCCTCGCCGACGATCTGGTACGCGACGTGGACGTCGCCTGCCTTTGCGTACCTCGTCTCCGGTGACTCCACACTTCAGAATGGTCACGTGGGCAATGTGAGCGCAAGGTCGACGAGTCCGCGGGGCAAGGCGTCGCCCCCGGCAGAGGGCAACCGGCTACCATGCACCCGAGGCGGGCAACTACCCTGTGTAACGACTTCGCCCACCCGGAAAGGTTCCTACGCGTGGCGCAACTGGAGATCAAGAATTTGCACGTCGCCCTGGAGGACGGCACCGAGATCGTCAAGGGTGTCGACCTCGAGGTCGACCTCGGGCAGAAGCACGCCATCATGGGCCCGAACGGATCGGGGAAGTCCACCCTCGCCTACGCGTTGATGGGCCACCCGGCGTACGAGGTGACCGAAGGCCAGATCCTGTTCGACGGCGAGGACCTTACGGAGCTCGGGGCCGACGAGCGCGCGCAGCGCGGCCTCTTCCTCGCGTTCCAGTATCCGCACGCCATCGCGGGCGTCACGGTGACGAGCTTCCTCCGCAGCGCGCTGAACGCGATTCGGAAGGCGCGCGCCGGCGGCGAGGACGACCCGATCCCGATCCCCGAGTTCCGCGACCAGCTCACCGAGGCGATGGAGGAGCTGAAGGTGTCTCGTGAGCTCGCCTCGCGGTACGTGAACGACGGGTTCTCGGGTGGCGAGCGGAAGCGCATCGAGGTGCTCCAGCTCGCCATGCTGAAGCCGAAGATCGCGATCCTCGACGAGACGGACACCGGCCTCGACATCGACGCTCTCCGTATCGTCGCGAGCGGCGTGAACACGCTCGTCGGACCGGACATGGGTGCGCTCCTGATCACGCACTACCAGCGGATCCTCCAGTACGTGGAGCCGGACTTCGTCCACGTGTTCATGGACGGACGCATCGTGGCCGAGGGTGGGCCCGAGCTGGCGCATACTCTGGAGGCCGAGGGCTACGAAGCATTCACGCCTGCCAGCGTCGGAGGTGACGCATGAGCACTCATGAGACCGAGGTCGTCCGCGGAATCCGCTCCGATTACCAGTACGGCTGGTCCGATACCGAGGACTACTTCTTCAAGTCCTCGCGTGGGCTCTCACACGAGCTCATCGACGCGATCTCCGACCACAAGTCGGAGCCGGACTGGATGCGCGCGTTCCGGCACAAGAGCCTCGACTACTTCCTCGCGCGGCCGATGCCGACCTGGGGCGCCGACCTCTCGGGGATCGACTTCGAGAACATCTTCTACTACATCAGGCCGACCGAGAAGCAGGCCGAGTCGTGGGAGGACCTGCCGGCGGACATCAAGGACACCTGGGACAAGCTCGGCATCCCCGAAGCCGAGAAGAAGTACCTCGCCGGCGTCGGCGCGCAGTACGAGTCGGAGGTCGTCTACCACAAGCTCCAGGCCGACCTCGAGGAGAAGGGAGTCCTCTTCCTCGACATGGACTCGGGTCTTCGCGAGCACGAGGAGCTCGTCAAGCAGTACATGGGCACGATCATCCCGCAGAACGACAACAAGTTCGCGGCGCTGAACTCCGCCGTCTGGTCGGGTGGGTCGTTCATCTACGTGCCTCCGGGCGTGCGGGTCGAGATGCCGCTCCAGGCCTACTTCCGCATCAACGCGGAGAACATGGGCCAGTTCGAGCGCACGCTGATCATCGTCGACGAGGACGCGTACGTGCACTACGTCGAGGGCTGCACGGCGCCGATCTACTCCTCCGACTCGCTGCACTCGGCGGTCGTCGAGATCATCGTCAAGCCCCGCGGGCGGTGCCGGTACACGACCATCCAGAACTGGTCGAACAACGTCTACAACCTGGTGACGAAGCGCGCCGTCGCGTACGCGGACGCGACCATGGAGTGGGTCGACGGGAACCTCGGCTCGAAGGTGACCATGAAGTACCCGTCGATCTGGCTGATGGGCGAGCGCGCGCACGGCGAGGTGCTCTCGATCGCGTTCGGCGGTAAGGGCCAGCATCAGGACGCGGGCGGCAAGGTCGTCCACGTCGCCCCGCGCACGTCGTCGGTGATCACGTCGAAGTCGATCTCCAAGGACGGCGGACGCGCCGGCTACCGCGGGCTCCTGCAAGTCGCGAAGGGGGCGGTCGGCTCGAAGTCGAAGGTCGTCTGCGACGCGCTGATCCTCGACGAGGAGTCCCGCTCCGACACGTATCCGTACATCCAGGTGGACGAGAACGATGTCGACCTCGGGCACGAGGCAACGGTGTCGAAGATCGGCGAGGAGCAACTCTTCTACCTCATGAGCCGCGGCCTCTCCGAGGCCGAGGCCTCGGCGATGATCGTCTCCGGGTTCGTGGAGCCGATCACGAAGGAGCTGCCGCTCGAGTACGCCGTCGAGATGAACCGCCTCATTCAGCTGCAGATGGAAGGCTCTGTCGGCTAGGAACCCGCTTGGCCAGCCCCATCAGCAAGGTCGACGCGATCGGCATTCCGTCGTCGGATGCCGAGCGTTCGCGAGAGTTCTACGTCGAGACGCTCGGACTCCGCCCGGACGAGAACGCGCGGTACGAGTTCTGGATCGACCAGACGTGCTTCGCGATCTGGGAGCCGGCGCGGTTCGGAGGGGAGTACGAGTCCCAGACGACGAGCATCGCGCTCCTCCACGTCGACGACGTCGACGCGGCGCGCAAGGAGCTCGAGGCGAAGGGCGTGCAATTCACGGGCGACACGTTCGACACGGGCGTCTGCCACATGGCCCCGTTCGCGGACCCCGATGGGAACGAGCTGACGCTGCACAAGCGCTACACGCCCTACGAGACGCGGGCCGGATGATCAACGCGCAGCGCGTCGATTTCATCGCCGTTCCCACGCAGGATGTCGAGAGGGCCGCGGAGTTCTACGGAAACGTCCTCGGGCTGCCGAAGAACCCGAGCTCCCTTCACGACTGGATCGAATTCGAGCCCGGCAACGTCACGCTCGCGCTCGTGGAAGCCGAGGGGCACGGCTTCGAATTCGAGCCGCTGCCGCCCGGCTCCATCGCGCTGCGCGTGGCCGACGTCTCGGAAGCGCGCGCGAAGCTCGCGGAGGCCGGCGTGGAGATCAAGAGCGAGATCTGGGACTCGGGCGTCTGCAACGGCGTCGGCTTCCGGGATCCCGACGGCAACGGGCTCATGCTCCATCACCGCTACGCGCCGTACCCGGACGGCTCGCTGCCGTGATGGACGTCGAGCGCGTCGACTTCGTCTCCTTCCTCACCCAGGACATCCCCCGGGCGAAGCAGTTCTACTCGGAGGTCCTCGGGCTCGAGATCGAGACCGAGGGTGAGAGCGACATGGAGTTCCGGTGCGGGCAGGTGACCCTGGACATCTTCGACCCGTCGAGCATAGGCCAGCGCTTCGCGCCGTCGCCGGCCGGGCTGGCGCTCCGTGTCGCGGACGTGGACGCCGCTCGGGCCGAGCTCGAGGCCAAGGGCGTCGAGTTCGACGGCGAGACGATCCAGACGAGTGTCTGCCGTCAGGCCTGGTTCAAGGACCCCGACGGGAACGCGCTGATGCTCCACCGGCGGTTCGACGTATGACGCGGCCGGAGATCCTCGAGCGCTACCAGGCGCTTCCGCTGCCGACGACGAAGGACGAGCACTGGCGGTTCACGGACCTCGCGGGCTTCGATCCCGACGCTTGGGCCGCCGACGGTGCGACGGAGATCGCGTCACCGCCCTCCATGGTGGAGCTCGACGCGGCCGGGGTCGCATACGTCGGCGAAGCGGGAATCGAGATCGTCAGGCCACCTGAGGGCATCCGCTTCGAGCCTCTGCCCGAGGATCACGACCTCCTCTACTCGCTCGTCGGGTGGGACGAGAAGTTCGCAGCTCACAACGCCGCGATGTGGCGGAACGGTCTCCTCGTGCACGTCCCGCGCGGCGTCGTCCTCGACGCGCCCTTGTACGTCCGGGTAGCGAACTCGGTCGAGGGAGGATCGCTCTTCTGGCGGCTCCTGGTGGTTGCCGAGCCGGAGAGCCGTTTCACGCTCATCGAGGAGTACGCGTCCTCGACGACCGAGCTCGAGGCGTACACGAACGCCGCCGTCGAGATCGTCGTCCAGCAGGCGGCGAAGGTCGAGTACGTCTCGGTCCAGAACCTCTCGCGCGGCACGTGGCACTTCGCCTCCCATCACGCTCGTGTCGATCGTGACGCCGAGCTCGACTGGGTCGCCGGTGGGTTCGGCTCCGCGAAGGGGAAGGTGCGTATCCAGAACGATCTCGCCGGGCCCGGAGCCACCTCGCGCGTGACGGGCGCCTACTTCGCGGACGGGACACAGCATCTGGACTACGACACGTTCCAGGAGCACATCGCGCCTTCGACGACCTCCGACTTCGCGTTCAAGGGTGCCCTGCGGGACACGGCTCGCGCCGTCTGGCGCGGAATGATCCGCGTCGAGGAGGGTGCGCAGAAGACGAACGCGTACCAGGAGAACCGGAACCTGCTCCTCTCGAAGTCGGCCCACGCCGACTCGATCCCGGGGCTCGAGATCATGGCCAACGACGTCCGCTGTACCCACGGCGCGACGCTCGGCCAGGTCGATCGCGACCAGCTCTTCTACCTCATGACGCGCGGGTTGACCCGCGCCGAGGCGGAACGCGTGATCGTCCGCGGCTTCTTCCAGGACGTGCTCGACCGCGTCGAGCTCGAACCCGTGCGCGACGCGCTGGCAGCCGCACTCGAGGCCCGCATCCCGCAGGCCTGAAGCGCCGGATTTTCACGGATCGCTAACGGCGCCCCGCTACTCTCGAGCGGGTGCGCAGACTCGTCCTGGTCGTGGTTCTCGGGGCCGCTCTCGCGAGCGCTTCGGGCGCATCGCCCGCGCCAGCGCACTACCCTGCGGACAACGGCTGGATCCTGTTCGCAAGCGACCGGGTCCCTCTCGCATACACGAGCTACGGCCTCTACCGCCTCGATCCCATCGGAGCCAAGGTGACTCAGCTCGGCACGCTTGCGGGACGCGAGCCGTCCTGGTCGCCCGACGGCTCCCTGATCGCGTTCTCGGATCGGCGCCAGCGCCTCATCGTGGCCGATGCCGACGGCACGAATGCGAGGATGCTGACGAACCGACCCGTGATCGCCGAGGAGCCGTCGTGGTCGCCCGACGGGAGCCGCGTCGTCTTCCAGCACGCGATCGCCCGCGGAGGACGAGGACGCGATCTAGCTGTGATCAACGCGGACGGCACGGGGAAGAGGCTGCTGACCCGCGCCTGGCACAACGACCTTCAACCCTCGTGGTCACCCGATGGCTCGCTCATCGTGTTCTCGTCGAACCGGGGACCGCGGCGCAGGCCGTACGACAACGAGATCTACGTCGTACGCCCCGACGGTCGGGGGCTGCGCGCGCTGACGAAGAACCAGGTCGGGGACTTCTCACCCGCCTGGTCTCCTGACGGGAGCTTGATCGCCTTCAGCAGCGGACGCGAGCCCGGACGCTTCAATTCCGAGCTTTGGACGATGCGAAGTGACGGAACGGGTCAGCATCGAGTACAGCGGGCGTCGGGCACGACCGGATTCCCGGTGTGGTCGGATCACGCCCCGTCGTGGTCGCCCGACGGCAACTGGCTCGTGTATACGAGCAACGAGAGCCTCTTCGCCAATGATGTCTTCATCGTCAGGCCGGACGGCGCGGACAAGATCGACCTGACTCCGCAGACGCAATCGCAGGACTTCGACCCCGCCTGGCAGCCGGTCTGCAGCCACCCCGGAGCCGCTGCGGGCGATCGGCTCCGGGGCACCCGTGCCGACGATCGTCTGTGCGGTTTCGGTGGCAACGACGAGATTCGTGGCGGAACCGGCCGTGACGGCCTCTACGGCGGAGACGGAAACGACGCGCTCTTCGCGAGAGACGGCTCCTTCGACGTGGTGGGCTGCGGCGCCGGTCGCGACGCCGTACTGGCCGATCGCGTCGACCTCGTGGGTCTCGACTGCGAGCGCGTCCGGCGTGCGTGACCGCAGCCGCTACGCTCAGAGCCATGAGTGAGAAGGTCGAGCTCACGGATGCCGAGTGGCGCGAGCGCCTCACTCCGGACCAGTACGAGATCCTGCGTCGCAAGGGCACGGAGCGCGCGTTCACAGGCGCGTACTGGGAGGAGCACACACCCGGCGTCTATCGCTGCGCAGGCTGTGGCGCAGAGCTCTTCCGCTCGGACACGAAGTTCGACTCGGGAACCGGCTGGCCGAGCTTCTTCGAGCCCATGTCGTCGGACAGCGTCGTGACCGAGACCGACACGAGCTACGGGATGGTGCGGACGGAGGTGACGTGCGCAGCCTGTGGCGGGCATCTCGGCCACGTGTTCGAGGACGGGCCGGCGCCGACCGGTCTTCGCTACTGCATCAACTCCTGCGCGCTCGATCTCGACCAGTCGGCCTAGACGGCCGTGGCGAGCTGCTGTCGAGCGGGCCCGGCTGAGCAGATGTTCAGGCCCAGGGTCGCTCGCCGCGATCTGGACCGTTACCGCTCGAAGGGCCTGGATGGTCTCGAGAGGAGGATGGTGCAGTGGGCTACCTCGCTCGATTTGAGCGGAGTGCGTGTCCTCGAGATCGGCGGTGGCATCGGCGCGCTCCAGGCCGAGATTCTTCAGTCGGGCGCCGATCGCGGCGAGATCGTCGAGCTCGTGCCCGCTTACGAGCAGTACGCCTACGAACTCGCCCGCGAGAAAGGCCTCGACGGCCGTGTGTCGTACCACGTCGCCGACATCCTCGAGAGCTCGAACGCCGTACGGGAGGCGGACGTGGTGGTTCTCAATCGGGTCGTGTGCTGCTCTCCGGACGGGATCGAGCTCGCAGCCGCCGCTGCACGTCTGGCTCGGCGGGGGCTGCTGCTCAGCTTCCCGCGCGACGTCGTCTGGACGCGAGCGGTCGTTCATCTCATGAACGCAGGCTTCTGGCTCATGCGCTGGTCGTTCCGGACGTTCGTCCACCCGATCGCGAAGCTCGTCGCGGCTGCGGAGGCCGACGGCCTCCGCCTCGTCGACCGCGGACGAAGCTCGATCTGGGAGTTCGCTGCGTTCGAGCGTCAGTAGTTTCGAGCAGGCCAGTAGTGGTGTTTCCCGATGCGGGGCACGGCGTCCTACGCAAGCGTCCCGGAGCAGAACCAGAACGCCCCGTCAGGAGGTGAACGGTGTTCACGTATGTCGGACTGGTTCGGCTCACCGAGGAGGGCCAGGAGAAGCTCCACGACGCCCCCACCTACCTCGAGAAGATGAAGACCATCATCGAGGAGGAGGGAGGCATCCTGGAGGACGTCTGGGCCATCATGGGGCCCTACGACTTCCTCGCCATCGTCAAGTATCCGGACAACGAAACCGCGTTCCGGGTGCTTGCCAAGATCGGAATGCTCGACGTCATCAAGACGGAGACGTTCCCGGCGGAGAAGGTGGAAGTCTTCTTCAAGGCGCTCGTCTGAGTCGACGCGCGTTCGACCGCGCACCACGAGCTGCCCCCCGCAAGGGGGCAGCTCCGTTGAGGGCCGGCGCGGCTGCGGCGCGACGGCAACCCGCACGTAGTCTTTTCCCGATGGACGATCTCGGCCTGTTCCCGCTCGCTGTCGTCCTGCTTCCGACCGAGCAGCTGCCGCTCCACATCTTCGAGGAGCGGTACAAGGAGCTGATCGAGGAATGTCTCGATGCCGACGGTGAGTTCGGCCTCGTCTACGCCGACGACGACGGTATCCGCGACATCGGCACACGTGCGCGGGTGGTCGAGGTGCTCACGCGCTTCGACGACGGGCGTCTCAACATCCTCATCGAGGGCGGCGAGCGCTTTCGGATCGAGGAGCTCACCGACGGGCGCTCGTTCCAGACCGGCAGCGTGGAGCCGGTGGAAGACGCCGACGACGCGCCGGACGAGAGCACGGTGGAGGAGGCGCTGCGGCTGTTCGGTCGGCTCAAGGAATTGACGGGCAGCGAGGTGGAGGTCCCTCAAAGCCGGGCCGCGCAGCTCTCGTTCGCCCTCGCCGGCAAGGTCGAGCTGCCGGTCGCGGAGAAGCTCACGCTGTTGCGCGAGGTCTCCGAGCGAAGGCGCATCGAGCTCGTACAAGACCTTCTCGAGACGGCAGTGCTGACCGCTCAGCGCGTACGCCGTGCGGCTGAACGGGCGGCCACGAACGGCCGCGTCGACCTCGGGTAGACAGAAGCACAGCGGCCGCGAAGCGGACGCCTTCAGGGATTTTCGCGCGCCTCGGAATTCGCGCGTAGCGACTTCCGAGGCAGCGCAGCATGTCGGGGGTACGATGGCGACGTGGCCGTGACTGCACAGCCGAAGCTGGACGCGCATCGTCTCCGGGCGGACTTCGCCGTGTTCGACGAGCTCGTCAACGGGAAGCCCGTCGCATTCCTCGACTCGGCCGCGTCGTCCCAGAAGCCTGGGCAGGTGCTGGACGCGATGCGCGACTTCTACGAGCACTCGTATGCGAACGTGCATCGCGGCGTGTACCGGCTGGCGGAGCGCGCCACGACGGGCTACGAGACGGCACGAGGGAAGGTCGCGGGCCTCGTCAACGCGCCATCCGAGCGCGAGGTCGTGTTCACCCGAAGCGCCACGGAGGCGCTGAACCTCGTCGCGTACGCCTGGGGTCTCGACAACCTCGGCCCGGGCGACGTCGTCGTGGTCACCGATCTCGAGCACCACTCGAGCTTCGTGCCGTGGCAGTACGTCGCGGGTCGAACGGGAGCGGGGTTCAAGGCGATTCCTATCGACGAGTCGGGCGAGCTACGGCTGGATGCGCTCGACGAGATCGAGCGAGAAGGAACGGTGAAGGTCGTGGCGTCGAACCTCGTGTCGAACACCCTCGGCACCGTCAACCCGACTCGTGAGCTCGCGTCGTGGGCGCACGAGCGTGGAGCCATCATGGTCGTCGACGCCGCTCAGGCTGCCCCCCACCGGCCGCTCGACGTTCAGGTCCTCGACTGCGACTTCCTGGCGATCTCGTCTCACAAGATGTGCGGGCCGAGTGGTATCGGCGCCCTCTGGGGACGGCGCGAGCTCCTCGAGGCCATGCAGCCATTCAATCTAGGCGGCGAGATGATCCGCTCCGTCTCGATGGAGCGGACGACCTGGAACGAGCTTCCGTACAAGTTCGAGGCCGGCACACCGGCGATCGCGGAGGCGGTCGGGTTCGGCGCGGCCGTCGACTACGTGCTCGAGGTCGGTCTCGCCGCGATCGAACGTCACGAGCGCGATCTCGTCGAATACACGCTCGGCCGGCTCTCGGAGCTGCCGTGGATCGAGACGTATGGGCCGTCGCCGGAGCACCGCGCGGGCATCGTCTCGCTGAACGTTCAAGGCGTCCATCCGCACGACGTCGCACAGGTACTCGACTGGGACGGCGTCGCCGTTCGCGCCGGGCACCACTGCACGCAGCCGCTCATGATCAAGCTCGGGGTTGCCGCGACGGTTCGCGCGAGCTTCTACCTGTACTCGATCGCGCAGGAGGTCGATCGCCTCGTCGACGGCCTCCACAAGGCGAAGCAAAGCCTCGGCTAGCCATGAGCGAGTTCGACCAGCTCTACCGCGAGCTGATTCTGGACCACTACAAGAACCCGAGGAATCACGGGCTTCTCGAGCCCGCTGATGCTCATGCCGAGGGTCAGAACCCACTGTGTGGCGACGAGGTCTCGGTGACCGTGCGCCTCGGCGAAGACGACGTCATCGAGGAGGTCGGGTTCGACGGGCGCGGATGCGCCATCAGCCAGGCCGCTACCTCGATGCTCAGCGATCTGGTGAAGGGTCGTAGCGCCTCCGAGGTCGCCGTCATGCCCAAGGAGGAGCTGCTCGAGGAGCTCGGCATTCCGCTCACGCCTGTGCGTCTGAAGTGCGCGATTCTCGGTCTCGGCGTGCTCAAGCTCGCGCTGCACAAGGCGCGAGGGACACCGCTGCCGGAGGAGTGGGGGACTTCCGCGCGAGACCTGGTGTTGGAGTAGTGCCGGCAATCGAGGTCGCGCCGCTCGACGAGCTTCCTCCCGGCTCTATGAGGCTCGTCCCGGCGGGCACGATCACCGTCGGTGTCTACAACTGCGGCGGCGCCCTGTACGCGATCGAGGACCGTTGCTCGCACGACGATGGCCCACTGTGCGAGGGGGACTGGGACGCGGAGGCGTGCATGGTCGTCTGTCCTCGCCACGGCTCGCGCTTCGATCTGCAGACCGGTATACCGATGTCGCTGCCGGCGTTCCAGTCGGTGCCGACGTTCCCGGTGTCGGTCCGAGACGACGGGTTCGTCGTCGTCGAGGTGCCCGACGCGTGATCGACGAGCTCGTGCTGGGTGTCGTTGCGCGGCTCGAAGCGGAAGACGCGGCGGAGCGCCAGGTCGGCCTTCCGACCAGCGAGCGCTCCCGCCAAATCCCGCCGACGACCGGTCGCTTTCTCTTCGCCCTGGCAGCCAGCCAGGCGGGCATCGAGGTATTGGAGATCGGCGCGTCTCGCGGCTACTCGTCGATCTGGCTCGCTGCGGGCACGCGCGTGCTCGGTGGCCGGCTGACCTCGCTTGAGGGCGACCCGGTGAAATGCGAGGCGTGGCGGAGGAACGTCACTGACGCGGGCCTCGACGAATGGGCCGAGCTCGTGGAAGGCAACGCATTCGAGACGCTACGCGCGACCGAGGACACGTTCGATCTGGTGTTCATCGACGCCGAGAAGGAGGACTACGAACCGCTCTTCGGACTTGCACGGCCGCTTCTCGAGCCCGGCGGCCTCGTCGTCGCCGACAATGTGCTCTCGCATTTCGACACACTCGGCGCCTACTCGGCGGCGCGCCAGTCGGATCCGACGCTCTCGAGCGTCACGGTCCCGCTCGACCGCGGGCTCGAGCTGTCGGTCGTCCTCGTCGCTACCTGACCTCGCTCATGAGGCCGTGAAGGTTGCGGTCGGGGTCGCGGAAGAACGGTATTTTTGGCGATAGAGGTCGCCGATCCCTGCACTTGGCGGCGATTCGTCTGCTTCGGCGGGTGCGCCGCGTCGACGAGGAGAGCGGTCTCACAGCGGCTCGGCTCTTGCCCTGTCGGTGCTCGTCTTCGGTGGGCCGACGACACTCGGGCAGCTGGCTCCTGCCGAGCAGGTCAGCCTCTCCGACGATGAGTCGCCTCGGGACCGCGCTCGAGGGCGACGGGCTCGCCGTCCGCGAGCCGCACGCGAAGGACGGGCGCGCGCTGATGGTGCACGCGACCGCGGAGGGGCGGCGCATCCTCGAACGCGGCCGCGAACGGCGGATAGCCGAGGTCGCCGATCTCCTCGAGGGACTCACCTCGGACGAGCTGGCGGTGGTCGGCGAAGCCGCCCGACTCGTCGAGCAGGTGCCGGGCTCCCTCCATCCGCTCGAAGTGCGTATGCTGGGGCTACCGCGGAAAGGAGGTGGTCCGGCTTGAACGATGACAGTACGGGCAGTGGAGGTACCAGCGGGTAGAGGCGTGCCCCCGGGACCACCGGGAATCGCCTAGCCAGCGTAGGGGGCTCGCGACTCGCGCCCATCCCGTCACGCAACGGACGGCATGTTGGAAGCGCCTCTACTAATCCAGCGCTGGTATCCGTCTCGAGGGGCCGCGTCGACCGCGGCCCCTCGGCGTTCTACGCGGCGACAGAAAGTGGGCTGGCGTGGTGAACCAGTTCGGCGAGGTGTGCGCGCAATCGTTCGGCGAGCAAGGGGTCCGTCAGCCGGCCCTCGTCGTCGAACTTCGTGTTGGCGGACGAGACGGGCAGCTCGGCGCCGACGACCCGGGCGCCTGCGATACCGAGGACGCGCTTCAGGTCCTGCTGCGCCCAGATCGCCCCGTACTGGCCGGTCGTCGCGCCTGCGACCGCGACGGTCTTGTTGCGGAGCCAGCTGCCGCGGTGCCGGGCCGACGCCCAGTCGATCCCGTTCTTCAGCACTCCGGTGACCGACCCGTTGTACTCCGGTGTGATCACGAACAGCGCGTCGGCCTCGGCGACTCGGCGACGAAGGTCGGCGACGGCCGCCGGCGTCTCGACGCCCTCTTGATCGAGGTCCTGGTCGTAGTGGGGGAGGAGGCCGAGCCCGTCGTAGAGCTCGACCTCGACGCCGTCCGGGACGAGATCCTGCACCGCCCGCGCGAGTGCCGTGTTGTACGAGTCACGCCTGAGGCTTCCGGAGAGGGCGAGGATGCGCACGTCAGGCCTGCCTGACCGCCGCGAAGATTGCCCTGAGCGCGACCTCGTTCGGCAGGAGGAACCCACCGCCGGGAAGCGGAGCGTTCCAATTGAGGCCGAAATCGGTCCGGTCGACGGTGGCCTCCAGCTCGAGGCCGATGCGGTCGTTTCCGTACGCGTCGGCTCCGGCGCCGAGGTACGTCCCCCTGAGCTCGACGGGCTTGGTCGCGCCCTTGATCGTGAGGTTGCCCCGCACGACCACGTGGCCGTCTTCCAGTCCGATGTCGGTCGAGTCGAATCGGAGCTCGGGGTACCGCACGACGTCGAAGAACTCGGGTGACTGCAGGTGCCCGTCGCGCGTCTCGTCGAACGTGGTGATGCTCGACGCGTCGACCGTGCCCGAGATCGACGGTGACTGGCCGCCTTGGATGGTTCCGGCGAACCCGGGCACGCGACCCTTGATGGGAATGAGCCCGATCTTGCGCACCTCGAATTCGAGAGTGGACCAGACGGGGTCGATCGACCATGTGCCCTTGGGAATGACGGTGACCGGAGAGTCTGCGAGGATGGACATGTCTTCCTCCTTGTGTTCGCTACTATTGAGTCCGCAACCAAATCTACCGGAAGAAACATGATGAGTCAAGTATTGATCGAGCAAGCGTCTGGGCGAGCATTCGCGGCGCTCCTCCGGGCCCATGCGGCTGCGACGAGGCGCCTGAGTGCGCAGCTATCCGCGGACCACGGGCTGACGCTCAGTGACTACGAGGTGTTGCTCCGGCTCGCGCGCGCTCCGGACCGCCGGATGCGGCGAGTCGACCTCGCCGAGCAGGTGCTGCTCACCGCCTCAGGCATCACGCGGCTGCTCGACGGCCTCGAGGGGGGCGGACTCGTCGAGCGCGCGGCGTGCGCCAGCGATCGCCGCGTCGTGTACGCCGTGCTCACGGACGGGGGCCTCGAGAAGCTGCGCGAGGCGTCGGGAAGCCATCTCGCCCAGATCGACGCGCTCTTTCGCGCCCGTCTCGACGACGCCGAGCTCGACGAACTGACCGCGCTTCTCGGCAGGCTCGATCTGGGCGACGACGACACGAACTGCGCGCCGCCCACGTAGCGTCAGTCGTCGCGGAAGTTCTGCCAATACCGGCTCGGAGTCGGGCCGCGCTGGCCCTGGTACTTGGAGCCGATGCCCTCCGATCCGTACGGCTTCTCGGCGGCTTCCGAGAGCTGGACGAAGGAGAGCTGACCGATCTTCATGCCCGGGTAGATCGTGATCGGCAGGTTGGCGACGTTCGAGAGCTCGAGCGTGACGTGGCCGTCCCAGCCGGGGTCGATGAAGCCCGCGGTCGAGTGGATGAGCAGCCCCAGCCTTCCGAGGCTGGACTTCCCCTCCAGCCGGGCGACGAGGTCGTCGGGGAGCGTTACGCGCTCGAGCGTCGAACCGAGGACGAACTCGCCCGGGTGGAGGATGAACGCCTCCTCCCCGCTGACCTCGACCAGCTCGGTGAGCTCCTCCTGCTCGGTCTTCACGTCGATGAACGGATAGCGGGAGTTGCGAAAGACGCGGAAATAGCGGTCGACGCGGACGTCGAGGCTCGACGGTTGCATCAGCTCCGGCGTGTACGGATCGATGCCGATCCGCCCCTCGTCGAGCAGGCGCCGGATGGTGCGGTCGGAGAGGACCATGCGGCGATTCTACGAGGGCTGCTGTAAGGTCCATGCCCCGGTGTCGATGCTGTTCCCACCCATCGACCCGAACGAGCGGTTTCGCGAGCGTCGGGCTTCGGCAAGGCGAAGGAAGCGCCTGAGGCGGACTGGCGCTGTCGGCGCGACACTCGTGATGGTCGCGCTGCTCGGGGTCGGTGCGCGGTTTGTCGGGACGGACGACGGTCAGGAGTCGATTTCGGACCTCGCGACGCTTGCGACGGCTCCCGATGCCGGTCCGAGGACGCTCCCGATCGAGCTGCGGGGCGTCCACGTCACGATGGGCCTTGCGTCCCTACCCGGGAAGCTCGACGAGTACCTCGATCTGGAGCGTGACGGGCTCACGGCGCTCGAGCTCGACGTCAAGGACGAGGACGGTGAGGTCGGATTCGTGCCCGCGTCCGTTCCCTTGGCCTCGTCGGTCGGTGCTGCGAGGGACTACTACGTGGCCCGCGACGTCGCGCGGCGCGTGCATCAGCGCGGTCTCTACCTGATCGGGCGGGTGGTCGTGTTCGAGGATCCGATTCTGTCGCGGGGCCGGCGGGACCTCGCGGTTCGTCGCGCCGACGGCTCCGTTTGGCGTGACGCGGCGGGGCTCGGCTGGACGAATCCGTACGACCGCCGCGTGTGGAAGTACAACGTCGACATCGCGATTGAAGCAGCGCGGGCGGGGTTCGACGAGATCATGTTCGACTACGTGCGCTTCCCGTCGGACGGCGACGTCGAAGGCGCCGTCTACCGCAATCGGGGATCGCTCGCGAGACGCGATGTGGTTCCGGCGTTCCTTCGCTACGCCAACCGGCGGCTCGCCCAATACGACGTGAGGATCGCGGCGGCCGTGTTCGGGCTCTCGGGCTCACGAGATCTCGGGATCGGCCAGCTTCCGAAGCGCATGGCGCCGTACCTCGACACGGTCTATGCCATGACGTACCCGTCGCTGTTCGGGGCTGGCGAGCTCGGGCTGCAGGATCCGAGCATGTCGCCTGGTGCCACCGTCGCCCGTGCTCTGCGCCGGTTCGAGCTCACGCTTCGGGGCGAGGACGTCCTGATCGTCCCTTGGGTGCAGGACTTCAGCTTCACGGTCCCCTACGGGCTCGACGAGGTGCGCGCGCAGATCGAGGCGGCGCGCCTCTCCGGCGCGAAGGGCTACATGCTGTGGAACGCGGAAGGCGTCTACACCGACGGAGCACTCGCGCCCGCGTAGAGCTCACGGCGCGAGGCGCCGGCGGCTCCAGACACCGGTCTCGCGGACGAACAGGACTCGGTCGTGCAGCCGGTCGTCGCGATGCGTCCAGAATTCGATCCGGTCGGGAACAACGCGGTAGCCGCCCCAGTGCGGCGGTAGCGGCACGTCGGCTCCTGCAAACCGCTCCTCGGCCTCGGCGACGCAGGCATCGAGCTCGCTGCGGCCAGTAAGTGCCTGCGACTGCGGCGAAGCCCAGGCAGCGAGCTGGCTCTCACGCGGGCGGGACCTCCAGTACGCCTCCGACTCGTCCGGTGTCGTCTCCTCGACGCTGCCTTCGACGCGCACCTGACGACCGAGCTCCCACCAGTGGACGACGAGCGCCGCGACCGGGTTCCGCCTGAGCTCGTCGGCCTTGCGCGAGGTCCGGTTCGTGAAGAAGGTGATACCCCGGGCGTCGAGCCCTCGTAGGAGGACGACGCGGGCGGACGGGCGTCCATCGGGAGCTGCCGTGGCCAGAGTCATCGCGTCGGGTTGCGCGACGGCAGCCCGTGCCTCGTCGAGCCAGAGCCGGAGCTGCTCGATGGGGTCCTCCAGGAGGTCGCGCTCGTCCATGCGTAGCCACGAAGCTTCACCGACCCGTCGGACCTATAGATTCCCGCGCGTGGCGGCGACGCGCGTGATCGACATTCGGACAGAGATCCCTGGGCCACGCAGCCGGGAGATCCTCGAACGCGAGCGCCGCGCCGTCGCGCGCCCACTGATCGTCCACGAGCCGATCGTCGCAGCGCATGCCCGTGGCGCGACGATCACGGACGTCGACGGCAACACCTTCGTCGACTTCGTGGGCGGAGTCGGCGTCGCGAACGTCGGCCACAACCATCCGCGCGTGGTCGAGGCGATCGGCGAGCAGGTCGACCGCTTCGTGCACACCGACTTCACGGTCGTTCCGTACGAGGGCTACATCGAGCTCGCCGAACGTCTCGGAGAACTCGTCCCGATCTCCGGTGAGACGCGCGGCGCCTTCTTCAACGCGGGCGCCGAGGCAGTCGAGAACGCGGTCAAGCTCGCGCGCCTGTACACGAAGCGGCAGGGAGTCATCGTGTTCGAGGGCGCATTCCACGGCCGGACGTGGATGGCCCTCACGATGACGTCGAGGACGCACCCATACAAAAAGGGACTGGGTCCCTTCGCGCCGGAGGTGTACCGCGCGCCCTTCCCGAACGCGTACCGGGGGACGGACGCCGCGGCCGCGCTCGTTTCGCTGGAGAAGCTCTTCTCGACCCATGTCTCGGCCGACCATGTCGCCGCGATCGTCTTCGAGCCGCAGCAGGGAGAGGGAGGGTTTCTTCCGGCACCTGTCGAGTTCGTCACGGGCCTGCGACGGATCTCCGACGAGCACGGGATCGTCCTCGTCGCCGACGAGGTGCAGACCGGTTTCGGCCGAACCGGCCGGATGTTCGCGATGGAGCACTTTGGTGTCGAGCCCGACCTGCTCGTCCTCGCGAAGTCGATTGCGGGAGGCCTCCCGTTGTCGGGAGTCGTGGGACGCGCCACGATAATGGACGATCCGCACGCGGGCGCCATCGGAGGGACGTTCATCGGCAACCCGGTGTCCCTCGCTGCAGCGGCTGCCGTGCTCGACGTGTTCCGGGAGGAGCAGCTCGTCGCCCGTGCGCAACTGCTCGGCGAGGCGCTCCGCGCGAGGATGCTCGACTGGCAGGGCCGGTGGCCGCAGATCGGCGACGTCCGCGGGCTCGGCGCCATGCTGGCGATCGAGCTCGTGGAGGACCCGGTTTCGAAGAAGCCCGCGCCGGAGCTCGCCAAGGCGGTGATCGACGAGGCACTCCAGCGGGGCGTCTTGCTCTTGAAAGCCGGTGTCTTCGGGAACTGCATCCGCGTGCTCTGCCCGCTCACCATCTCGGACGGGGAGCTGGACGACGGTCTCGCGGCCTGGGAGGACGCCCTCCTCGCCGTTCTCGGCTAGCCTTTCGCACTCGCGCGCTCGGCGTCGTGCGCGACGACGGCGGGCCTCCGGAGCGCCAGACCGGCTCTTTGCCGAGCGCCGGCTGGACTGGCCCGCTCGCAGACCCAGGTGCTCGCCGGCGTCTAGTACGCGAGGCGGGAGCGCCGCTCGTGCCGCTCGAGCGCGAGCTCGATGAGCCGGTCGAGCAGCTCGGCGTACGGGATACCTGCAGCCTCGAAGAGCTTCGCGTAGACGCTCGTCGACGTGAACCCGGGAATCGTGTTGATCTCGTTCACCACGACCTCGTCGTCCGCTCGCACGAAGAAGTCGATGCGGGCCATCCCTTCGCACTCGGTGGCGACGAACGACTCGACGGCGAGCTCGCGAACCCGCGCGTCGGCCTCGGGGGAGATGCGCGCCGGGATGACGAGGTCCATTCCGCCCTCGTCGTACTTGGCCGAGTAGTCGTACCACTCCGCGTGCGCGACGATCTCGCCGACGACCGAGGCGATCGGATCACGGTTCCCGAGCACGCCGCACTCCACCTCGACGCCGCTGATCCCTTCCTCGATGAGCACCTTGTCGTCGTGGTGACGCGCGAGGTCGATCGCGGGAGCGAGTTCGCCCGCCTCGTGCACCTTCGAGATGCCGACCGACGAGCCGAGCCGCGCGGGCTTCACGAAGACCGGGTACTCGAAGGGATGGTCTGCGGGCTCGCCGTCGCGAATGGTCACGTTCCGAGCGACGGGAATCCCGCGGTCGCGAAGCACGGCCTTGAACAGATCCTTGTCCATGCAGAGCGCGGACGCGGCCACGCCGGCCCCGACGTACGGGAGGTCCGCGAGATCGAGGAGGCCCTGCACCGTGCCGTCCTCTCCGAACGGTCCGTGCAGGATCGGCAGCACGACGTCTACCTGCCCGAGCGTCGCCGCTGGAGCGGAGCGGGCGATCACCGGGAGCGTCTCGGCGCTCGCTGCGGGAAGCTCGGCTCGGCCGGATGCGAGCTCCCAGCGCCCCCGCTTGTCGATCTCGACCACGACCGTCTCGTACCGATCCGGATCGAGCGCGGCGATTACGGACTGCGCGGAGGCGACGGAGATGTCGTGCTCGCTCGAGCGGCCGCCCGCGAGCACGGCCACCCGAACCCGTGCGTTCACGGAGTCGTTTCGGTCGTCTCGGTCGGCTCGACGAAGCGGCCGACGAAGAGGTCGACACGGGTGTTCGGCTTCGCCTGCGATCCGCCAACCGGGTCTTGCGAGATGACGATTCCGTCGAGCGACGGGTCACTCGTGTCCTCGAGCACCACGCGATAGCGGAAGCCGGCAGCCTCGAGCGTGGTCTGCGCTATGGCGACGTCCTGCGTCGTCACATCCGGCACCGCCGCGGTGGACGGCCCCTTGGAGACCGAGACCGTCACCGTGGATCCCCTGGAGCCCTCGGACCCGCCGTTCGGCTCCTGGTCGGTGACGATTCCCGCCGCCTGGTCGGAGTCGACGTCGATCCGCGCCACGCCGAACCCGGCTTGCTGGAGCTCTGCCGCTGCTTGCTCGTACGGGAGACCCACGACGGACGGCACGATCACCGGGCGTGGGCCCTTCGACACGTTGATGCGAACCCGTGTCCCCTCGACGACCACGATTCCGGCACCCGGTGACTGCGCCGTCACGGTTCCCTCGTCGCGGTCGGAGTTCACCTCGACGACCTGCGCATTGAGCCCGGCGCGAGTGAGCTCCGCAACCGCGTCCTCGACCGTCTGGCCAACGACACTCGGAATCGTGACCTCGGGCTTGCCCGAGGAGACGTCGATCCGCACGAGCTCGCCCTTGTCCACCCGCGTCCCTTCTGTTGGGTTCTGGGCGAAGACGACGCCTTCCTCGACGTCCGAGTTCGAGACGCGATGGATCTGTGGAACGAGCCCCTCGTCCTCGATTCGCGCGACTGCGAGCGACGCCTGGATCCCCACGACGTACGGCACCGCCACGGTCTCGGGCCCTTCGAGCTGGTCCTTGATCGGGCCGTAGAGGAACCAACCCCCGACGAGCAGGGCAATCAGGAGCCCCATCCCGACCAGCCATGGCCAGAGCGGACGTCCACGCTTCGGCGGCTCGTACTGCGGCGGGTGTGGACGACGCACGATCTGAGTGGCCGCGGTCGCGTCGATCGCCCGTTCGCCGGCGAGGATCATCGTCGCGGCCTCGGCGGTCTCCGCCGCGATGCGACCGCCGCGCGCGACCGTCTCGAGGTCGGCGTCCATGGCGGCCGCCGACTGGTAGCGGTCGGCGGGCTCCTTGGCGAGCGCACGCACGACGACGAGGTCGAGGTCCTCCGGTACGTCGGAGCGGATGTCGGACGGAACGGGGGGCACCTCCGCGAGATGCTTCATCGCGATCTCGACAGGGCTGTCGCCCGTGAAGGGCACCTCGCCCGTGAGCAGCTCGAAGAGGACGATTCCCGTCGAGTAGAGATCCGACGTCTGATCGACCGGCGCGCCGCGGGCCTGCTCCGGTGAGAGGTACTGCGCGGTCCCGATGATCGCGCCCTCCTCGGTCATCTGGCTCGCGCCGGCACGTGCGATGCCGAAGTCCGTGACCTTCACGACGCCTTCCGAGTCGACGATGACGTTGTGCGGCTTGATGTCGCGGTGGACGACGCCGTTGCGATGCGCGTAGCGGAGCGCGGCGAGAATCTGGCGGGTGTACGCGATCGCCACAGGGACGGGGCAGAGGCCGCGCGAGCGGATCAACTCCTTGAGCGTCTTCCCCTCGACGTACTCCATGACGATGTAGTAGGAGCCGTCGAACTCGCCGCGGTCGAATATCGAGACGATGTTCGGGTGCGAGAGGCCGGCTGCATGCGTGGCCTCCCGCCGGAAGCGCTCGACGAACTGCTCGTCGTGGGCGTAGCGGCCGTGAAGCATCTTGATCGCAACCCTGCGACCGAGCTCCTGATCCTCGGCCAGGTAGACGTCGGCCATGCCGCCCCCGCCGAGCTTGCGCGAGATGCGGTAGCGCCCCGCGAAGAGGGTGCCGGAGAGGGTGTCTTGGGTCGCCATCGGTGCCTGAGGAACTCCTAGAGGTTAGGGATTCTCCGTGTCCTGCAGGATTGCCTGCATGACGGCGCGGGCGATGGGGGCCGCTGTCGTGCCGCCCGTGCCGCTCTGATTCTGGAGCACGACCGCGATCGCGAGCTCGGGTGCCTTCTCGTCGTCCTGTCCGGCGAAGGCGATGAACCAAGTGATGTTCGAGCCGGGAATCCCCGTCTCGCCGGTCCCCGTCTTGCCGCCGATCGAGTAGCCGTAGATCTGCGCCGCGGTTCCGGTGCCTCGCCCGACGGCGAGCCGCATCATCTCGGCGACCTCGTCCGCCGTCTTCTCGCTGACGGCGCGCCGGATGAGGCGAGGTCGCTGCCGCTCGATGACCTTCCCTCCGGGCCTGACGATCCGGTCGACGACGTGCGGCTCCATCAGCCTGCCCTCGAACCCGATCGCGCCCGCGACCATCGCGTTCTGGAGGGCGGTCACGAGCATCCGCTCCTGTCCGAACGCCATCCGTCCCGCGTCGACGTTCGCGTCGACCTTCGGGTAGAAGAGCGTGCCGTTCCGGTACAGGCCGCTGGCGAGGCGCTCGTCGGCCGGGGTTTCGAGCGGCGGCCGCTCGTAGAATCCGAAACGCTTCGCGGTGTCGAGGATCCGTTTCGCGCCGAGCTTGAGCCCGATGTTGCAGAAGACCGAGTTGACGGAATACGTCAGCGCGTCGCGCAGGCTGATCGTCCCGAAGGGGCGCGACGTGTCGAAGTTGTTCACGCGCTTGCCGTAGACGGTGCAGTAGCCGGGGTCGTAGAACGTCGAGTCGGGCGTGTACTTCTTCGACTCGAGGGCCGCTGACGCAGTGATCACCTTGAACGTGGACCCCGGAACGTAGAGGCCGGCGCTCGCCCGGTTCAGGAGTGGAGCTGCCGGCGTGCAGTCGGCGGTGATGGCCTCGATCTTTCCGAAGTCGTCCTCGGCGAGGTTCGGGTCGAAGCTCGGCGATGCCGACATGACGAGCACCTTCCCCGTCCGCGGATCGAGTGCCACGACTGCTCCACAGTTGGCGCCGAGCTCCTCCTGGGCGACCTCCTGCGCGTCCAGATCGAGCGTGGTGACCACGTCGTTCCCCTGTACCGGTCTGCCACGAAGCTCGTCGATCGCCTTGTCGACGAGCGTGGAGAGGTTGGCGTTGGACGCCGTGAGGTAGTCGTTCAGGGAGCGCTCGAGCCCGGTGCGCGACCGGCCCGTCGTCGAGTAGCCGACCACGTGCGCGGTGAGCTGCCCGTACGGGTAGCGACGGAAGAAGAGCGTCTCGCGGTCGATCTCGCGCTCGCGGTTGCGGGCGAGGCGCCGGCGCGGCTCGAAGGAGAAGATGAGACCTCGGTCGATCGAGAACTCGGCGACGCGGCGGATGGCGTTGTCCTGGCGAGCGGCGAGACTCGGCGCGGCCCACGTCTGCCAATAGGTCGTCATGACCACCAACACGCCGACGAGCGCGAGCGCGACGTAGGTGAGCCGTACGATCTGCCCGTTCATCGCGGTCGGTTCGCCCGGTCCGAGATCAGCAGGAGGAGTGCGAGCAACAGGAAGTTGGCGACGATGCTCGTGCCTCCGTACGAGACCAACGGGAGGGTGATCCCGGTCAGCGGAACGACGCGGAGGACGCCGCCGACGATGATGAAGGTCTGCAGGGCGAACCCGAAGGTGAGACCCACGGCGACGAGCTTCGAGAAGCCGTCCTGCGCCTGGAGCGCGACGCGCATGCCGCGGACGACGAAGACCATGAAGACGAGCAGGAGGCCTGCAGCGCCGATGAGCCCGAGCTCCTGGGCGATCGCGGAGAAGATGAAATCGGTGCGGAGGTAGGGGATGAGCTGCGCGCCGTCCACCGAGGTGAACGTCCCCTCACCCAGTCCGGTGCCTCCGAAGCCTCCGTTGCCGATCGAGTACAGACTCTTCACGAGCTGGTACGAAGCGCAGTTCTGACGGAGGTCGAGCTCGCCCGTCAGCGCGCAGTAGACACGCTCGTCCGTCCAGGGGTGGAGCCAGATCGTCACGCGGTCCTGGACGTGCTGGAGCGCGTTGTAGAGCGCCGCCGCCCCACCCACGAAAAGCGCGAGTCCGGCCGCGACGTACAGCGCCCGGCCGGTCGCGACGTAGAGCATTGCGAGGAAGATCCCGAAGTTGAGGAGGGCGCTGCCGAGGTCGTTCGTCTGGACGATCACGAGCATGGCGGCGCCCCAGATCACGGCGAGGGGGCCGAAGTCCTTCAGCCTTCCCTGGGCGAGCACCTCCCGCTTCTCGCGCAGGTAGCCGGCGAGAAACAGGATGAGGCAGATCTTCGCCAGCTCGCCCGGCTGGAACTGGAACACTCCGACGTCGACCCAGAGCCGAACGCCGTTCACGCGCTCGCCGAGACCGGGCACCGACGGCAGCAGCAGCAACGCGATGGCTGCGACGCCGAAGAGGTACCGGTACGACTCGAGGACGCGGTAGTCGTGGCGAAGCCAGATCAACGTCGCCGCGAGCGCCGCGACACCCACGGCGACCCAGAGGGCCTGCCTGGCGCCGTCATTGGCGTCGAGGCGGTAGATCGATGCGAGCCCGAACGCGGTGAGTACCGCGGTCAACGGCAGCAGCGCGCCGTCCGCGGACGGGACCGTCCTCCGCACGACGACGTGTGCCACGAGGTAGAGGCCGAGGAACAACGCGCCCCACGTGAGGGCGCTCGCGGAGACTTCCGCGCCTCGCGCGATCGTGATACTCGCGAGCGCGATGCCGGCGAGGAGCGCCGCAACCACGAGCCCGGTGAGCTCGCGACTGCGCGCGCTCACCGCGAGATGCTCCAGTACACGGCGAGAAGGCCGACGGCGACGACGATTGCGACGAGCGCGAGCGCTGCGGCGCGGCCCCCTGGACCGGCTCCATGTGTTCGAACGTCCGTCGCGGGGTCGAGCGGTGCGGGCGTGGACTCCGGCTCGGACTCCGGCTCACCCTCGCCCTCGAGCTTCGCCACGGAGTCGGGGTCACCCTCCACGAGCTCGAAGAGCACCACGGTGATGTTGTCCTCGCCGCCCTGCGCGTTCGCCGCGGCGATCAGCTTCTCGGCTGCGACGGCCGGGTCGCGGTCGGCACTCTCGACTGCCTCCGCGACCTCGTCGTCGCCGAGCATCACCGAGAGCCCGTCGGAGCAGAGGAGGAAGAGGTCGCCGACCTCGCCTGCGACGGTGAACGTTTCGACGCGCACAGACGGCTCCGTGCCGAGCGCGCGCGTGATCGCCGAGCGTTGTGGATGGCGCTCTGCCTCCTCGGGCGTCAGGACCCCGCTCTGGACGAGCTCTGCGACGAGCGAGTGGTCGGTTGTGAGCTGCTCGAGCGATCCGCCTCGGAGGAGGTAGGCACGCGAGTCGCCGACGTGTCCGATCGCAACCTGTCCGCTCGACATGTCCACGAGCGCAGCCGTCACGGTCGTCCCCATCCCGCTCGTGGTCGGATCCGTGACCGCACGCTCCCAGATACGGCGGTTGGCCTCCTCGATGAGCGTCGCGACGCCCTCCTCGCCCTTCGTCTGAGTGTCGGCCTCCTCGAGAGCCGTCGCTGCGAGTCGCGCGGCGACCTCGCCCGCACGCGCGCCGCCCATGCCGTCGGCCACGGCGAACAGCGGCGGCCGGCAGACGAAGGCGTCCTCGTTGCGCATGCGCCTACGTCCCGTGTCCGTGACGGCTGCTGCCCGTCCGATCCTCACGGCTGCACCTGGAGCTCCGTCGCGCCGATGCGGATGACGTCACCGACCCGCGCGAGCTGCGCCCTCTTCAGCTTCGTCCCGTTAACGAACGTCCCATTCGTGGACCCGAGATCGTCGATCCACGCCCCCTCCGGCCGCGGCTCGATGCGCGCATGGCGCCCGGAGGCGAACTCGTCGCGGTCGAGGCGAATGCCGCTCTGCTCGTCGCGTCCCACGATCGTCGGCGCGCTGACGTCGATCGTCTGACCCTCGCGCAGCTCGGGGCTCGAGATGACGAGCAGTCGGGTCGGGGGAAAGCCGTGCTCGGCCCGAAGCGCCGCCGCCTCCGCGGCGCCGAGGACGATGCTCTCCTGAGGCGCCTGCTCCATCCCCTTCGTCGCGGACCTCACGACGAGGAGGATGAAACCGTACAGCAGCACGAGAAACGCGATCTTCAGGATCAGGAGGGTCTCGTCGGTCTCGAGCGCCAGGAGCGTCACGACGGCAGCGAGCGACCGAAGACGACCTCCGTCGAACCGAGCGTGATGCGATCGCCGTCGCGCAGCCGCTTACGCTCGACCTGCTTCCCGTTCACCTCGAGGCCGTTCGTCGAGCCGAGGTCGATGATCCAGTAGGACGTCCCTTCCTGGCGAAGCTCCGCGTGGCGCCGCGAGACGTTGACGTCCGCGATGCGCACATCCGCCTCTCGCGACCGACCGAGCACCACGGTCGTCTTCGTGAGCTCGTGTTTCTGGCCTCCGACCGTCAGTGTGACGATCTCGCGCTGGGGCTCGGGCGGAGGCGCTTCGGGCACCGCGGGCTCCGGCGTCCGATAGATCATCGTCTGCGCCGGCTCGGCCACCGGCAGCTCGGGTGGCGGCGACGACTCGGGAGAGTCCTCACCCGCGACGAGGCGCGTCGCGATTCCGAACTCGCCGACCGCGAGGTCGTCGTCCGCGGTCACGAGGACACGAGGCGAGTCGAGCAAGGCGTACTGCTCGCGCCTCGCGTGCTCGGCGAGGTACTGCTCGAGCTCCCCGACGAGCGCCTCCTCGTAGCCGTCGAACTGCTCTCGATCTGCCGGCGACAGGTAGACGGTGTACTCGTTCGGCACGTAGACGCGTGACACCGAGACGTTGCGGTGGTCGTCCATCTCCTTCACGAGCTTGCGCGCGAGCTCGATGGGCTGGACATGCGTCCGGAAGGCGCGCCCGAAGACGCCTTCGAACAGGCCTTCGATCTTCGATTCGATGCTGCGCAGCACGGACATGGAGGCAGGTGCTTCGCGACGAGTGTAGTGGTCGTCCCGGTTCAGCCAGCGCTATGCGCGGCGCAATAGGGCTGCAAATCCACCTACGAGCGCCCAGACGAGCACGACGACGAACATGCTCGCCGCTCCGGCACCGGCGAGCACCGAAGCCACGCTGAGCACGAGCCCGATCACGGCGACGCCATAGCGCGAGCGACTCCGTGCCCACGGGAGAAGCGCGGTCGCCAGGGCGGTGAGCACGGCAGCTCCGGTCACCACCGCGCTCGCCATGAGCGAGCTCCACACGGCGGTCCCGGCGTCCGTCACCGTGGTCAGCGGACCGATGCCGAGCGGTTCGGCGCGCTCGCCCGTGAGGGGCAGCGCATCGCCTGCGACGCCCGCGACGAGGGCTGCCGAGAGCACCGCAAGCGCGCCGTGCGCCGCACGCCGCATCGCCCCCTCCGCACGTTGCAGGACGAGCGGTGCGAGCGGTAGCAGACTGACCGCTGCCAGCACGGGTCCCGCTATGAACAGCAGCCCGTGGCGACCGTCGCGCCAGTTCAGCAGCATCCATCCGAGGGCGAGCACGCCGTAGAGAATCGCGGCGCTCGCCGAGACGTTTCCGAGCGGAAACACCGGTGCAGCGAGGGCGACGGCGAGCCCGGCCCGGGGGTCGAGCCAGCAGGCCAGCCCCGCCGCAACGGCGAGCGCGGCGACGAGCTCCGGCGGCCAGAAGGGAAGGAACGTCGCGCCGACGGCGGCGGTCACGACCGAGAGCACCACGGGGCCGACCCTGCGCGCGTGGCGGCGAGCCGGGGAGAGAGCCTCCTCCTGCGCCTGCCGCTCCTTGCGCGGCGGCCGGCTCGGCGACCTGCGGATGGCGTTTCGCAACTCCGCCGCGAGCGTCGATGCGGCCGGACGCGCCTCCGGATCGAGTGCGAGGGCAGCGTCCACCGCCGCAGAGAGGCGTCGCGGGAGCCCGCGACGTTCGGAGGCGAGCGGCGGTGCGCCCGCCTGGATCGCCTGCGCCACCTCCTGGATCGGAACACCCCAGAACGGGTGCCGGTCGCTGAGGGTCTCCCAGAGGAGCACGCCGACCGACCAGACGTCGCTCTCCGGCGTCGCATCGCTGCCGTCGAGCCGTTCCGGCGCGATGTATGCGAGCGTCCCCGGCACGTCTCCGACAGCCGTCAGGGTGTCGGCGCCGTCGAACTGGGCCAGACCGAAGTCGAGAAGCCGGACGGCGAGTTCGTCGCGGTCCTCGAGCAGGACATTGGCGGGCTTCACGTCCCGATGGACGATCCCGGCTCGGTGCGCATGGGCGAGGGCGTCGAGAACCTGCGCGGCGACCTCGACGGCGTCCTCGTCCGCTATCGCAGCTCCGCGAATCACCTCTCGGAGCGTCCGGCCGGGCACGTACTCGTACGCGATGTACACGTGGCTCGCGTCGTGGCCCACGTCGTAGGCGCGCACGCAGCGATCGTGGCGGAGCCGCCGTGCGGCATGCGCCTCGCGCTCGGCTCGCGCCGCCGCCTTTCCTTCGCGCGGGATGATCTTCAGCGCGACGTCGAGGCCGTTTCGCTCGTCGAGTGCGAGCCAGACGGACCCCGAGCCGCCGCTCCCTAGCGGACGCATGGGCCGGTAACGCCCGAGAACGAGCTCCTGGGTGGATGGGGCGACCGCGATCGACACCGCGGGAACTCTCTTTGCCGCCGCGACATCGACTCCTTGCCGGGTGGGAAACGTCTTTGGCCGACCAAGTCTCTAAAGTGGCGAGGCGGCGCATGAGTACGCGCGACGAAGACATCCTGGATTTCGACTTCTTCGACGAGGAGGACGCGCCTTCGTGGGAAGAGCCCGAGGGCCCCGAGACGCAGCCTCCGCCGCCCGATCGTGGACGGCGCGGACGCGGCGGCTCCAGGTTCCGACCTCCACGGAGCGTGACCCCGCTCCTCCGGCTGATCGGCCTCATCGCGCTGGCGATCCTCGTCATCGTTCTCCTCGTCGTGTGGGTCGAGGGCTGCACCGCGGAGGCCAAGCGCGACCGCAACAGCACCTACCTCGCCGAGATCGGAGCGATCGGGAACGCCTCTGCTCGGCTCGGGCAGCAGGTCAGCACCCTCCTGACCACGCCAGGCCTGAACGAGGAGGAGCTCGACGCGAAGCTCGGTGGCTACATCCAGACCGCCGAGAACCAGATGCAGCGGGCCGAGGACCTGGACGCACCGGGGCCGATGGTGGTACCCAACGCGGGCGCGGTCGAATCACTGCGGTACCGGGTGAACGGGCTGCGCGGCCTGCGCACGGCGTTCACGGAGGCGGCCGACGAGACGGACGCGAGCATCGCGGGAGAGATGTTGCTCACGCAGACGAGACGGCTGCTGGCCAGCGACGTCATCTGGACCGACTCCTTCCAGGAGCCCGCGACGGTCGTGCTCGACGAGGAGGACATCGAAGGTCTGGACGTGCCGTCGTCGGAGTTCATCACGGCAGATGACCTCGTGAGCCAGAGCTCTCTCGCCGCGATCTGGCAGCGAATCCAGGGTGCGTCGACCGGCGGGACGCCGACGGGCTTGCACGGAAGCGGCATTGCGTATCTCAAGGCTCTGCCGAGCGGGCAGCTCCTGTCGACGACGACGGAGACGACGATCAAGGTCACCGACGAGCTCAAGTTCGAGGTCGGCGTCGAGGACACCGGAGAGAGCCAGGAGGTCTCGATCAAGGTCACGTTGACCATCCCGAAGCAGCCCGACCCGATCGTGAAGACGGCGACGATCCCGATCATCGATCCGGGTGAGACGAAGGCCGTCACGTTCACGGTCGGCGCACTCGTGCCGTTCGGCGAACAGACGACCGTGAAGGTCGACGTCGACCCGGTCGCCGGCGAGACGAACACCACCAACAACACGTACGAGTACCCCGTCATCTTCACGCTGTGACCACCTCGCTGGTGGTGGCAATAGCGGCCGGCGTGGCGGCGGCGCTTGCGCTCGTAGTCGTGGCGTTTCTCTGGCGGCGCATCTCGCGGGTCAAGGCCACACAGTCGGTGCTCCTGGGAAGCGGGAGCGCGGATCTCCTCGACTTCGCCGTCTCGCTCCAGAGCCGCATCGACGACCTGCACCGAGCGGTGGACGAGGTGGCGGCCGGCCTCTCACGTGTAGACCGGCGCGTCGACGGATCCGTCACCAACACGGCGGTCGTCCGCTACGACGCCTACGAGGGCACGGGAGGACAGCAGTCGGCGTCCCTGGCTCTGCTCGACGCCACGCGTACCGGCACCGTCGTGACTGCCATCCAGGGGCGGGACTACGCGCGGATCTATGTCAAGGACCTCGATCGAGGGCGGTCATCGGTCGCGCTCTCTCCCGAGGAGCAGGAAGCAGTCGACCGCGCCATGGCGCGGTAGGGCGGTTCAAGCGGCCGCTGCAGCGGTCCTGTCGAGCCCGGGAAGGTAGCGGCGCCACGTCTCGGGGACGTGATCGGTCGCGAGCCGGATGAAGAGCACCGGGGTCGGGGGCCGCGGCGGCGCTCGCAGGATCATGCTCGTCTCCTCGAGCAGGCGGTCGCCCTTGCGGTGGTTGCACGGCGCGCACGAGGTGACGACGTTCTCCCAGACGGAGGTCCCGCCCCGAGAGCGCGGCACGACGTGATCGAGCGTGAGGCGGTTCCCGCCCGTGCCGCAGTAGACGCACTTCCACCCGTCCCGTGCGAAGAGAACGCGCCGCGAGATGCGCTTCGTCGCGCCGCGGGGCACGCGCACGTAGGCCACCAGCCGGATCACGTGCGGCCTCGCGAACGTCGAGGTCGAGGAGCGGAGGGGTTGCCCGTGCGTCTCGAGAACCTCGGCCTTCCCCTTCCAGACGAGCACGTGCGCGCGGCGCAGCGAGCAGACGTTCAACGGCTCGTAGCTCGCATTGAGGACGAGGACGCGCTCCACCGCGCGCGCAATGTAGCACCCGTTCTCGCCCGTTACTTCAGCGACGGTGACGCATGATACGCAGAATATCTGCATAATACGAGTATGGCGACAGTCGCGATCGCCGGCGCCTCGGGCTACGCAGGGCAGGAGACCCTCGACCGGGTTCTCGCGCATCCACGGCTCGAGCTCTACGCGCTCGGGTCCGATTCGCTCGCGGGGCACTCGGCAGACGCTCTCGACCCGCGACTGGGGCGAAACGGCTGGAGCCGCATGCCGCGCTTCATCACGAACGACGCGGCATTGTCGGGCGGCGCCGACGTGACGTTTCTCTGCCTCTCGCACGAGGAAGCGGCCGCGATCGAGCCGCCCGCACGCGGGGTCGTGATCGATCTCTCGGGCGCTCACCGATTCTCGGACGCGGCTGCGTACCCGGCCTGGTATGGGTTCGATCATCCGCAATCCGGCGGACTCTCCTCGTGGTCGTACGGGCTGCCAGAGGTCCGTACTCCGACCGGACGGCTGGTCGCCAACCCGGGCTGCTACGCAACGGCGGCGCTGCTCGCGCTCGGCCCGTTGGCGAGCGAGATCGAGCCGACGGGCGTAGTCATCGACGCGAAGTCGGGGATGACGGGAGCCGGCCGGGCACCCCGGCCGTCCTCGCACGCCGGCGTGGTACTCGAGAACGTGTCGCCGTATCGTGTCGGCGAGCACCAGCATGCGCCGGAGATCGCGGCGCAGCTCGGGTTCCCGGTGACCTTGGTCCCGCACCTTCTCCCCGTCCGGCGTGGGCTCCTCGCCACCTGCGTGGTGCGTAGCCGAAGCGCCGACCTCCGGGAGCTGCTCGAGGAGCACTACGCCGAGAGCCACGTCGTCGACGTCCTGCCCGAGGGCGTCGTGCCCGAGCTCGCCCGCGTCCAGCAGACGGACGGCGCGGAGATCGGCGTCTTCGAGGACCGACTGACCGGCTACACGATCGTCATCTGTGCTCTCGACAACCTCGGCAAGGGCGCGGCCGGGCAGGCGATCCAGAACGTCAACCTGCTCTTCGGCTTCGAGGAGACCCTGGGCCTGCGCCTCGCGGGAGTGCTCGTCTGATGTCCGTCACGGCCCCGGCGGGGTTCGTTGCGAGCGGCGTCCACGCCGGCATCCGGCGGTCGGGCCTCGATCTCGCCGTCGTTCGGTCGATCGTTCCGGCTGTCGGGGCGGCCGTGTGGACGACGAATCGGGTTCTCGCGGCCCCGGTCGTCGTGTCGCAGCGGCATCTCGCCGTTGCACAGCCTCAGGCGGTAGTCGTGAACTCCGGTGTCGCGAACGCCGCCACGGGAGAGTCCGGTCTCGTCGCTGCCGAGACCACCGCGAGCGCCGCGGCCGCGGAGCTGGGGATCGGGGCGGAGGAAGTCGTGGTGCTCTCGACAGGCGTGATCGGTGTCGCGCTGCCCGTGGATCGCACTGTCGCGGGGGTGCGCGACGCCTGCTCGAAACTCAACCACGAGGGCGGCGAGACGGCTGCGCGCGCGATTCTCACGACCGACCGTTGGCCGAAGCTGGCGCAGGCACACGGCGACGGGTTCGTCGTCGGCGGGATGGCGAAGGGCGCCGGGATGATCCATCCGCGCCTGGCGACGATGCTCGCGGTCGTGACGACGGACTACCCGCTCGAGCCCGGCGAGCCGGAAGAGCTCCTGCGAACGGCGGTCGACGCGACCTTCAACAGGATCTCCGTCGACGGCGAGTGCTCGACGAACGATGCCGCCGTCCTCCTCGCGAATGGGGCGAGCGGCGTCGAGCGCACGGACGCGCGCGACGCACAGGTAGCCGAGACGATCGAGAGCGTGTGCTCGGCCCTGGCTCGCGAGATCGTCGCCGACGGAGAGGGGGCGACGGTTCTCCTCGAGATCAGCGTCAGCGGCGCCGCATCGGCCGAGGAGGCCGCAGCGGTCGCGCGCAGGATTGCGACGTCGCCGCTGGTCAAGACTGCCGCGTTCGGGCATGACCCGAACTGGGGGCGCGTCCTCGCCGCTGCCGGCTCGGCGCCCTGGAACGGAGGGTTCGCGCACGTCGACGCCGAACGGCTGACCGTCGCGTTCGACGGGACCGCCGTCTTCAGAAACGGCGAGCCGACGGGCGCGAAGCCCGACCTCGGCGGGTCGGCCGTCACGATCGATCTCGACCTCGGGCTCGGGTCGCACAGTGCGTCGTACCTCGCCTCCGACCTCACCTACGACTACGTCCGGCTGAACGCGGAGTACACGACCTGACGTGACCCGCGTCGTGATGAAGCTCGGCGGCCGCGCCGCGACCGACTCGGTCGAGCTCGTGCTCGCGCGTCACGCCGCGGGCGACGAGGTCGTCGTCGTCCACGGAGCAGGCCCGCAGATCACGGCTGGGCTCGAGGTGCGAGGGATCGCGACGCGATTCGTCGGAGGACGTCGCTTCACCGATCCCGAGACTCTCGTCGTCGTGCGCGCCTCACTCGTCGCTGTCGGAGCCGAGCTGTCGAGTGCGCTCGGGTCGGCCGCCGTCCACCTCATCGGGGACGAGATCGGGCTCGAGGCTGTCCGGCTGCCCGAGCTCGGCTGCGTGGGCGAGCCGAGATCGTGCCGACCGGACCAGGTCGAAGAGGCTCTAGCCGCGTCGCGGATCCCGGTCGTGACTCCCATCGCAACCGGTCCACTCAACGTCAACGCGGACGAGGCTGCGGCTGCCCTCGCGGCCGGCCTCGAGGCCGATCGGGTTGTGTTCGTGACCGATGTTCCGGGCGTCTTTCTCGACGGTGACGTGATCGCTCGGATCGAGACCGCTGGGGCAGAGGGCCTGCTCGCGGCCGGCGTCTTCGAGGGAGGCATCGTGCCGAAGCTCGTCGCCGCCGTTCGCGCCGCGAACGCGGGCGTCCGCGCGGAGATCGGCGAGACGGCGGTGGTCGCGTGAGCGCACTGCCAAGCGACACAGTGTCACGAGGGCTCGAGCGGCTTCTACCGACGTACGCACGCGCCGATCTCACGATCGTCCGCGGCGAGGGCTGCCGCGTGTGGGACGACGGCGGCCGCGAGTATCTCGACTTCGGGGGCGGGATCGCCGTCGTCTCGCTCGGCCACTGCCATCCGACACCGCTCGCGGCAGCACAGTCGCAGCTCGATCGACTGTGGCACGCGTCCAACCTCTACCGGACTGAACCCGCGGAGCAGCTCGCGACGCTCCTCTCCGACCTTTTCGGCGGTACGCAAGCGTTCTTCTGCAACTCGGGAGCCGAAGCCGTCGAAGCCGCGCTCAAGTACGCCCGCAAGGCGACAGGCAGGCCGGGAGTCGTCGCCCTGGAAGGGGGCTTTCACGGCCGCACGCTCGGCGCGCTCTCGGCCACCGGGCAACCGGCCAAGCGCGAGCCCTTCACGCCGCTCGTTCCAGGCGTGCGCTTCGTGCCGCCCAACGACGTCGACGCCCTCGTCGCGGCGGTCGACGAAGAAGTCGGGCTCGTCCTGCTCGAGCCGGTTCTGGGCGAGGGCGGTGTCATCCCCCTCGACGCGGAGTTCGTCGCGGCGGCATCTGTGCTTCCTCCGCTCCTCTGCGTCGACGAGGTGCAGACCGGAGTCGGCCGCACCGGTTCGTTCTTCGCATTCGAGCAACTCGGCGTGCGGCCCGATCTCGTCACGCTCGCGAAGGGTCTCGCCAACGGGCTTCCGATCGGTGCGCTTCTCGTCGCGGACGAGGTGGCCGGGGCGCTTGTGCCAGGCGACCACGGGTCGACGTTCGGCGGAAACCCCGTGTCGTGCGCGGCCGCGTGTGCGGTCGTGGAGGCGATCGACGACGAATTGCTCGGGCGCGTTCGCTTGCTCGGGGAGGCTCTCGTCGCCGGGCTGAACGGCCGGGCAGGGATCGTTTCCGTGCGTGGCCGCGGCCTCCTCATGGCTTGCCAGACGATCGCGCCGGCGGGTGACGTCGTCGACGCCGCGCGTGCGGAGGGACTCCTCGTTCTCACGGCCGGCGAGCACGTCGTGCGACTTGCGCCCCCACTGACCGTGACACGCGACGAGGTCGAGGAAGCTCTCGGCGTTCTGCATAACGTGCTAGCCTCTCGCATACTATGAATCGAAGAGAGCGGCAGAGCGCCATCCTCGAGCTCGTTCGCGAGCGCGCTCTCTCGACGCAAGCCGAGGTCGCGTCGGCGCTCAAGGAGACAGGCTTCGAGGTCGTACAGACGACCGTCTCGCGCGATATCGCCGATCTCGGTCTCGTGAAGGTCAGGGCGCCGAGCGGCCGCCTCATCTACGCCCCTCCCGGAAGCACCGACGGCGATCGGCTTCGCGCGCTCGGAGCTGCTATGCGGCGCTATGCGATGACGGTCGAGGCGGCGGGCTCGCTGGTCGTCCTCACGACTCCGTCCGGATACGCGAACGCGCTGGCGCAAGCGGTCGACGAGGCTCACCACCCGTCGATCGCAGGGACGATTGCCGGCGACAACACGATCTTCGTCGCAGCGCGAGATGGCACGTCTGCGCAGTCGCTCCGGGACGAGCTCGCCGGCCACCTCCTGCAGGGTGCGGCCTGACATGGGTCGAACCGCGGTCGTCGCCTATTCGGGCGGGCTCGACACGAGCTGCATCCTCGCCTGGCTGAAGGAGGACTGGTACGGGTTCGACGAGGTCGTTGCCGTCCTCGTCGACGTGGGGCAGGAGTTCGATCTCGAGGAATCGCTCGCACGCGCCCGGGCTGCCGACGCCGACGACGTCGTCCTCGTCGACCGCAAGAACGCCTTCGCCGCCGAGCAGTGCGCCCGCGCGATCGTCACGAACGCGCTCTACGAGGGGAAGTATCCGCTCGTCTCCGCGCTCTCGCGGCCGGTCATCGCCCAAGCGGTCGCCGAGATCGCCCTCGACCTGGGCGCCGAGGCGGTCGTCCACGGTTGCACCGGCAAGGGCAACGACCAGCTCCGCTTCGAGCTCGCCTTCAGGGCGCAGTACCCAGGCGTGACCGTGATCGCGCCTCTTCGCGACCGGGCCTGGACGCGCGACGAGGAGATCGAGTACGCGCTCGCCAGGGGGATCCCGGTCCTGCAGACGGCGGCCTCGCCGTATTCGATCGACGAGAACCTCTTCGGCCGGGCGATCGAGGCGGGCGTCCTGGAGGATCCGTGGGCCGCGCCGCCGGAGGAGCCGTACGTGCTCACCTCGGATCCGGCGAACGCGCCTCGGCCCATCGAGATCGTCCTGGGCTTCGAGAAGGGCATTCCCGTCTCTCTCGATGGAGCGGACCTCTCCGTCGGCGAGCTCATCACCGACCTGAACCGACTCGCCGGCGCATTTGGCATCGGGCGAATCGACATGATCGAGAACCGCGCCGTCGGCATCAAGAGCCGCGAGGTCTACGAGGCGCCCGGCGCGACGACGCTGATCACGGCGCACTCGGCGCTGGAGGACGTCGTCCTCACGAAGGACGAGGCTCGCCTCAAGCGGCCGCTCGAGCAGCGCTGGACGGAGCTCGTCTACGAGGGCCGCTGGTTCAGCCCGGCACGGGAGGCGATCGATGCCTTCGTCGACTCGACGCAGCAGCTGGTCTCGGGAGAGGTGAGGGTGGAGCTCCGGCCGAACGCCGCGGTCGTCACCGGGCGGGGGTCGCCGCACATGATCTATGCGTCCGAGCTCGCCTCGTACGGCGCCGGAGAGATGTTCCCGCACGAGGCAGCAGAGGGCTTCATCCGCATCTCCGCGATCGAGACCGAGCTTCACGCAGCGAGAGCGCGCGCCACGAGCAGGGCATAATCCGCCGCGTGACGACCTGGGCCGGGCGGGTCGAGGGTGCTCTCGATCCAGACGTTTGGCGGTTCCTGCGCGTCGACGATGCAGAGCTCCTGCCGTACGACTGCGAGGCGACGGCCGAGCACGCTCGACGCCTGGCGGCGGCGGGCCTTCTGACCGACGAGGAGCTCGACGAGGTCGAGTTGCGCCTCGCCGAGATCGCCCAGGACCCACGGAGCTACCTCGACTCGGACGAGGACGTCCACAGCGCTATCGAGCGGTTGCTCGGGGACGTCGGTCGGAAGATCCACGCGGGTCGCTCGCGCAACGATCAGGTCGCCGCCGCATTCCGGACGTACGTGCTCCACGCGTGCGCGGAAGCGCGCGAGGCGATCGACGCCCTCGCACTCGTCGTCCTGTCGTTTGCCGAGTCCGAGGCCGAGACGGTCATGCCCGGCTACACGCACCTGCAGCGCGCGCAGCCGGTCACGCTCGGCCACCACCTCCTCGCCTGGGTCGAGATGCTCGACCGGGACCGCACGCGCTTTGCCGCAGCCGCGGAGGCTGCGGCCGAGAGCCCGCTCGGGGCGGGTGCGCTCGCCGGCTCGACGCTGGAGCTTCCCCCGCCGCCGCGTCAGATGCGCAATTCGATCGACGCGGTGGCGGATCGCGACTTCGCGCTCGACTACCTGTATGCCGCCGCGGTCCTCTTCACGCACCTATCGCGAATCGGCGAGGAGATCGTGCTCTGGGCGACCTCCGAGTTCGGCTTCGTCCGTCTTCCGGAGTCGGCGGCGACGGGTTCCTCGATGATGCCGCAGAAGCTCAACCCGGATGTCGCCGAGCTGGTGCGGGGGAAGGCGGGGACGGCGATCGGACGGCTCGCCGGCCTCTTGGCGACCGTCAAGGGCCTTCCGCTCGCCTACGACCGCGACCTGCAGGAGGACAAGTCCCCCGTGTTTGCCACACGCCGCGACACGTGGCTTGCGCTCGAGGCTCTGACCGTGCTCGTCAGCGGGCTCGAGGTCGACCGCGCGCGGCTCGCGAAGGCCGCTTCCGACCCGCTGCTCCTCGCAACCGACGCCGCCGAGGCGCTCGTTCGCTCCGGGGTCGCGTTTCGCGACGCCCACGAGCAGGTGGCGGAGAGCGTCCGGGACGGCTCGTTCAAGAAGCCGCGCAAGGGCGCGAAGCGAGCGGCACCCGGTCCCGGAGGTATTCACGCGGCGCTCGAAGAAGCGCGCCGCCGCTTCGTCGACAATCTTTAGAGCAGCAGCGAGGCGCGGCGCTGCCCGCACCTCGGCTGGGACTGACGGTGTGACGTAGAGCCTCCGCGGCGGCGTATTCGCTTCGTCACCGACGTTGCGGAGGTTCTCGATGAAACGCCTGCTTCTCCTCACTGCCGCCGGGCTCACCGTGGTCGCTCTTGCCGGCGCAGTCGGGCTGCCCGACCTCGCCGGCGCCGAGGACGCCGCGTCTGCCGAGGACTCGATCACCGTCAGCGGCGTCGGCAAGGTCGACGCCGTGCCGAACGAAGCGCAGATGTCGTTCGGCGTCGAGACGCGCCGCGACACCGCCAAGGCCGCCGTCTCGGCGAACGCGGACGCGATGCGCAAGGTGATCAACGCGCTTCGCCAGGCGGGGGGCCGCGAGCTCGCCACCCAGTGGGTCAGCGTCTACCCGTTCACCGACGAGACCGGCGCTGTCACGGGGTACTCGGCGTCGAACAGCGTCTCTGCCGTCAGTGACGTGGACGACGCGCCGGCACTCATCGACGCTGCCACCGAGGCGGGCGCCAACAACGTCTCCGGGCCCGGCCTCAGCTCGACCAGCGCCGACGCCCTGTATCGGCAGGCGCTCGCCGAGGCCGTCGCCGAGGCCCGTCTGAACGCCGAGGCGCTCGCGAAGGCCGCCGGCCGCTCGCTCGGCGAGATCACGGCCATCGTCGAAGGCGACGCCGTGGGCGGCCCCGAGCCCCTGTACCGCGCCGAGGCGCAGGCCGCGGATGCGTCCACTCCGATCGTCCCGGGCGAGCAGGAGACGTCCGCGACGGTGAGCGTCACTTTCTCCCTCCGCTGAGCTGACCTCTGCGCATGACCGGAATCCGCACTCGCGGATTCCGGTCGCGCAAGAGCGGACGACGATCTCTGAGCGGGGCGTCGCGGCCTGGCCCGTGGCGCCACGTCGGGACGCTCGCTTCGCGATGATCTTGCGCGATGCCGGAGCTCATCGACCGCAGCGAGCGCGTCTCCACGCTCGAGCTCTTCTTCGACCTCGTCTTCGTCTTCACGATCACGCAGCTGACGGGCGTGCTCGTCGAAGGCGTCGATGCGACCTCGACGCTGCAGGTCGTGGTGATGCTCGCAGTGATCTGGTGGATGTACGACGGCTACGCCTGGCTGACGAATGCAATCGCCACCGATCTCGTGCGCTTCCGTCTCCTTCTGCTCGGCGGGATGGGCGGATTCCTCGTCATCGCTCTCGCGATCCCGACGGCGTATACGAGCGCGGGCCTGGCCTTCGGGCTCGGCTACGCCGTGGTCGTCCTCCTCCATGCCGGCATGTACGCGAAGGGGACCTCGGTGTCGGAGGTCGCGGCAATCCTGCGGATCGTCCCGTTCAACCTCACAGCCGCGGTGCTGGTGCTCGTTGGCGGGATCGCCGGTGGCGGCGTGCAGGACGTTCTCTGGGTGCTGGCGGCTCTTCTTCTCTGGGTGACGCCGTGGTTCACGAGCGTTGAGGGCTTCGTCGTCGCCGCGGAGCACTTCGTCGAGCGCCACGGGCTCGTGATCATCGTCGCGCTCGGCGAGTCGATCGTCGTGATCGGCGTCGGCGCAGCGGGCACACCTCTCGATCTCCGGCTGGTGCTGGTCGCTCTCCTCTCGCTCGCGCTGAGCGCGGCTCTGTGGTGGATGTACTTTCGCAACGAGGAAGCGATCGAGAAAGCCATGCAGTCGGCCGAGCAGGCGCGGCGAGCCCGACTCGCCCTCGTCGGCTTCGGATGCTGGCAGTACGGCCTGCTGTTGGGAGTGGTTGCAGTCGCGGCTGGGCTGAAGAAGGCGGTCGGAGATCCATACGACGCGCTCGGCGGCTGGATCGGGGCCGAGCTTGCGGTCGGCGTCGCGCTCTTCCTCTGGTGCTCGGTCGGGTTCAGCCGGACGCTCGGCCTCGGCACGAGCGCGCCCCGACTCGTCGCCGGCGCCGTCGCCCTCGCGACGATCCCGGTCGGTACGGAGTGGACGGCAGTCGCCCAGCTCGCGGCACTCACGGGAGTGGTCGCTGCGGCCCTCCTGGTCGAGGGCCGCAGCGCTCCCTCCTAGCAGTCGTAGTACAGCGCGAACTCGGCCGGATGCGGCCTGAGGCGGACGACGTCCACCTCGTTCTCGCGCTTCCACGCGATCCAGGTCTCGATGAGCTCCTCCGAGAACACGTCGCCCTTGAGCAGGAACTCGTGGTCGGCCTCGAGGGCGTCGAGCGCCTCCGAGAGGGAGCCCGGCACCTGCGGAACGTCGCCGTCCGCGTCCTCGAACAGGTCGTAGTCGGCGGGCGCCCCCGGATCGAGCCCGCGCTCGATCCCGTCGATGCCGGCCATGAGCATCGCCGAGAACGCCAGGTACGGGTTCGCCGCCGAGTCAGGGGGACGGAACTCGATTCGCTTCGCCTTCGCCGAGTCCGAATACATCGGAATCCGGATGCAGGCCGAGCGGTTGCGCTGCGAGTACACGACGTTCACGGGTGCCTCGAAGCCGGGCACGAGGCGACGGTACGAGTTGGTGGTCGGTGCGCAGAACGCGAGCAGCGCCGGCGCATGCGCAAGGAGACCGCCGACGTACGCCCGGCCCAGCTGCGACAGGCCGGCGTAGCCCGACTTATCCGCCATGAGCGGCGTCCCTTCCTTCCAGATCGACTGGTGCGTGTGCATGCCCGAGCCGTTGTCGCCGAAGATCGGCTTGGGCATGAAGGTGACGGACTTGCCGTACCGGCGGGCGACGTTCTTGACCACGTACTTGTAGGTCATGACCTGATCCGCCATCCGCGTGAGCGTCGTGAAGCGGAGGTCGATCTCGCACTGGCCGCCCGAGGCGACCTCGTGATGGTGGAACTCGCACGGAATGCCGATCCGCTCGAGCGTGAGGACCATCTCCGTGCGCAGATCGTGCAGCGAGTCCGAGGGAGCGGCCGGGAAGTACCCCTCCTTCGGCCGTGCCGTGTAGCCCAGGCCCGGCTTTCCGGAGTTCCAGTAGCCCTCCGGCGAGTCGACCGAGTAGTGCGAGCGGTTCGGCGCGAGGTCGTAGTGCACCTCGTCGAAGACGAAGAACTCACACTCGGGGCCGAAGTAGGCCGTTTCGGCGATCTGGGTGGAGCGCAGGTACTCCTCCGCGCGCCGCGCGACGCCGCGCGGGTCCTTCGCATAGGGGCTCCGCGTGATCGGGTCGGCGATCTCGCAGACGAGCGAGAGCGTCGGCGCCTCTGTCGCCGGGTCGAGGATCGCGCTCGAGGCGTCGGGCATGAGCAGCATGTCCGAGTCCTGGATCGCCTGCCAGCCGCGGATCGACGAGCCGTCGAACCCGAGCCCGTCGTCGAAAGCGGACTCCTCGAAGGCCGTTATCGGCAGCGACACGTGCTGCCACGTCCCGAGGAGATCGCAGAACTTCAGATCGACCATCGAGGCGCGCGTCTCGGTGGCCCATTCGAGCGCATCACGCGCGTCCGGCAGCGTCTCGCCGCCGTTGCGAAGGTAGTGCCGCTCATCGATCTCCGACATCCTCGTCACCTCCCCGCCCTGCGAGCAGAGCGTCCGTACCAAACAAAAAGACCCCAGGACTGCGCGAGTCCTGAGGCCACGTCGCCTCGCCGGAGCCTTCCGCGGCTCCGACCGGCTCACCTTAGCGGCGAGCGCAGACGGATGTCAATCTCCTTTGCCGTTCGCCAGATGCGCTGGTAAGGTGGCCGAGCCGTGATGCGCTTCGCACGTATCTGAGACACCGGTTGCCGGGGCCCACCGATAGGGCCGGGCACTGGTTTGCACGTTTCTCGTTACGTACGAAACCGAAGGAGCATCAGGTGATCGACATACAGGAAGCAGTCATGGAGGCCGTACCCGCACGACTGGGTGCTGCCGTCGAGGTGCACGAGCTGCGCAAGGAGTTCCGTCGCAAGGACTCCCGGAAGCGCGGCCAGAAGCGCGTGCGTACGCGCGTCGCCCTCGACGGCGTCTCCTTCACGATGGAGCGGGGTGAGACCGTTGCCATCCTCGGGCAGAACGGCTCTGGGAAGTCGACGCTCGTCCGGCTGCTCTCGACGCTCCTGCTCCCGGACGGCGGCCACGCCCGGATCTTCGGCTACGACGTCGTCGCCGACGAGCGGAGCGTCCGCAGGATGGTGAACCGCGTCTCGGTCGAGGCCTCTTTCTTCAAGAAGATGTCTTCCGCAGAGAATCTTGGTTACGCGTCGCGCTTCTACGGAATGACCGCCCGTGAGACCCGCGACAAGATCCCGGAGATCCTCGAGCGGGTTGGCTTCCCGCCCGACCGGCGCGGCGAGCCGATGGAGAGCCTCTCACGCGGTATGCAGCAAAAGGTTGCCCTCGCCAGGGCACTGCTCACGTCACCCGTCGTGCTCTTACTCGACGAGCCGACGACCGGGCTCGATCCGCGCTCGAAGCTCGAGGTTCAGGACTTCATCCGCGAGATCCGGTCGACGCACGACTCGACGATCTTGCTCTGCACACACGACCTCGCCGAGGCCGAGATGCTCGCGGAGCGCGTCGGGATCCTGGACCGTGGGCGCCTGCTCGCGCTCGAGCCTGCCGAAGATCTCAAGCGCCGCTACGACGCCCAGACGCTCGAGGAGGCGTTCTTCGCCGCCACGGGCCGGGAGTTCGAGGCCGAGGAAGACGAAGACGACGACCGGGAGGTGTTCGCGTGAGCGTCGGTACAACCCTGCGAGCCGAGCTCGTCGGCGCCGGCGGCGTCGTCGAGCGCAACTACTACCTGACCAAGCGCTACATCTGGTGGGACCTCGCCTGGTTCGTCTGGACCGTCGCCAACACGTTGACGATCGTCTTCATCGCGAAGGGCATCGAGTCGACCGGCGGCGACCTCGACGTCAACGAAGTGGCCACAAGCCTCCTCATCGGTGCAGTCATTTGGGCCTATCTCGGCGTGCTGTTCGAGTTCCTCATGGAGACGGTCGCCTGGGAGCGTTGGGAGGGCACGATCGAGTACACGTTCATGGCGCCTCTCTCGCGTGCGATGCATTTGGCGGGGCAGGGCGTGTTCGCGATCGTCTACGGGTTGCTGCGCGCGGTGTTCCTGTTCATCGTCTGCGTCTTCTTCTTCGACCTCTCGATGCCAGATGCCAACTTCATTGCCGCGCTCGTCGTGCTCGCCGTCGCGTCGGTGTCGTTTCTGGGGATCGGGATGATGACGTCCGTCCTTCCCTTGATCTCACCCGAGAAAGGCACCCAGCTGGGCTGGATCGCACAAGGAACGCTCCTCGTGGTGTCCGGTGTCTACTACCCCGTCGACGTGCTGCCGCAGTGGATGCAGTGGCTCGCCGTCATTTCGCCGGCCACGTACGCGCTGGACGGCTGCCGGGAGGCAATTCTCGACGGCCAGGGTCTGACGGCCATGTGGGACGAGATCTGGCCGCTCGTCATCATCGGCGTCGTCTCGATCCCGCTCGGGCTCTGGGTGTTCCGGCGTGGCGAGCTGTACGCGAAGCGGCACGGAAAACTGAAGAGGTCCGGATGAGCGACGCGGCCGTTCGAGTCGAGAACCTGCAGAAGGTCTTCAACGTCCCGGAGCGGGACGAGGGCCTGCGCGCGGCGACGAAGAGCCTCGTCCGGCGCAAGACGCGTGAGGTACGTGCCGTCGACGGCATCTCGTTCGAGATCGCGTCCGGCGAGATCGTCGGCTTCCTGGGCCCGAACGGAGCGGGCAAGACGACCACGCTCAAGATGCTCTCGGGCCTCCTCTACGTCTCGGGCGGGGAGGCCCGCGTCCTCGGCCACGTCCCCTCGAAGCGCGAGCGCGAGTTCCTGCGACGGATCTCGCTCGTCATGGGGAACCGGAACCAGCTGCAGTGGGATTTGCCCGCACTCGACTCGTTCGAGCTCAACCGCTCTATCTACCAGATCCCGCGCCCCGACTTTCTCGCCTTGCGGGACGAGCTGATCGAGCTGCTCGAGGTCGGGGACCTCGTGCGCAAGCCGGTGCGTCAGCTCTCGCTCGGTGAGCGGATGAAGGTCGAGATCGTCGGTTCGCTCCTGCACCGGCCGCAGGTGCTCTTCCTCGACGAGCCGACGATCGGCCTCGACGTGACGATGCAGAAGCGCATCCGCGAGTTCGTCGCCGAGTACCGGAAGCGGCACGCGGCGACCGTGATGCTGACGAGCCACTACATGGCGGACGTCGAGGCGCTGTGCGAGCGCGTCATCGTCATCCACCACGGAAAGATCCTCTTCGACGGCGAACTCGCTGCACTCGCGGACACCGTCGCCGCGTGGAAGACGATCGCCGTTGCGCTCGAAGACGGCGCGGGAGATCTCTCGCGCTACGGCGAGGTGATTCATCGCGACGGGGACCTCGTGACGCTTCGGGTCGCGAGGACAGACACTGCGCGCGTGACGGCCCGCCTGCTGGCCGAGCAGGAGGTGCTCGACCTGAACGTCGAGGACCCGCCGATCGAAGACGTCATCGAGCTCGTCTTCGCGCGAGAAGCAGTCGAGTGACGGTCGTTCTAGCTGTTGCTCCGCTGCGGCGCGAGAGCCGGCTCCGCTCGCTCTTCGACTTCTACGTGACGGCGATGCGGACGGAGATGCAGTCGCAGTTCCAGTACCGCGCCGCCACGTACATGTACCTCCTGGGGATGGTCGCCGAGCCGGTCATCTACCTCGTCGTCTGGTCGACCATCGCGGACCAGTCGGGCGGATCCGTCGGCGGGATCACGGCAGGCGAGTTCGCCGCCTACTACATCGTCTGGACGCTCGTGCGGACGATGAACATCGTCTTCACGCCGTACGGATGGGAGTGGCGGATCCGCGAGGGACAGCTCTCGGGTCAGCTGCTTCGCCCGCTGCATCCGATCCACTACGACATCGCGCAGTTCGCCGGGGGAAAGGTCCCATGGCTGGTCTACTACCTGCCGATCGCCGTCGTCCTGACGCTTGTCTTCGACCCGACGTTCGACGTGCGGCCGGCCGAGGTCGCCGTCTTCGCCGTCGCGATCTGGGGTGCCTACCTCATCCGCACGTTCAACCAGACGGCGCTCGGACTCGTGTGCTTCTGGACGACGCGTGTCGGGGCCCTGTTCTCGCTGTACATCGTCGTCGAGCTGCTGCTCTCGGGCCGGCTCGTTCCGCTCACGCTCATGCCCGAGTGGGCGCAGGTGCTCGCCTGGCTGCTGCCCTTCCGGTGGACGTTCTACTTCCCGATCGAGGCCCTCGTCGGGGACCTCTCGAACGCGCAGCTGCTCGGAGGCCTTGGGATGCAGCTGCTCTGGACGCTCGTGGGAATCGGAATCTTCTCGCTCGTCTGGCGACGGGCGATACGCCATTACACGGCTGTCGGGAATTGAGATGACGATGCTCCGAGTGGCACTCGTGCACCTCCGGATCGGCGTCATGACCGATCTCCAGTACCGCGTCAACTTCGCGCTGCAGGTGCTGCAGTCGCTGCTTGCGATCGCCGTGGGTCTCATCGTCTTCCAGCTCGTCTTCTCACACACGACCGAGCTGAACGGCTGGACCCATTCCGAGCTCCTCGCGATCCTCGGCGTCCAGGCCGTGATGGCCGGCGTAATCCACTCCGTGATCCAGCCGAACATGATGCGGCTGACCGAGGACGTGCGCGAAGGGAAGCTCGACCACGCGCTGACGAAGCCGGTCGACGCTCAGATGCTCGTCTCCGTCCGCGAGGTACAGCTCTGGCAGGCCGTGGACATCCCCATCGGGGTCGTGATCATCGTCGTCGCCCTCGTGCGGCTCGGGGGCCGTCTCGGGCTCTTCGACACGGTCGCGTTCGGAATCGCCCTCGCGTTCGGCGCCGTCCTGCTCTACTGCTTCTGGCTCGTCCTCGCGACAGGATCGTTCTGGGTCGTGCACATGTGGTTCCTGCCCGAGCTCTTCGAGGGCATCTTCCAGACGGGGCGCTGGCCGGTCGGCATCTACCCGGACTGGCTCCGTTTCGGGATCACGTTCCTCGTCCCGATCGCGTTCGCGATCACGGTTCCCGCGGAGGCGGTCACGTCGCGGCTCGAGTGGCGGACGCTCGCGTTCGCCGCGCTCTTCACGGTTGCTGCCTTCGTGTTCGCCCGCTGGTTCTGGCGGTTCGGTCTCCGGCGCTACACGGGCGCGTCGGCGTGACCGACGAGGTGCGTGTCTGGGTGGTCGGTCTGGGCACCGTCGGTCGTTGGCTGCTGCAGGCGCTTCACGCACAAGAGGAAAGCCTGTCGAGCCGCTACGGCTTTCGCCCGAGGGTGGTGGGCATGGCCAACGCGCGAGACGGCTTCGTCTACGACGCACGTGGGCTCGACCTGCCCACGGTGCTCGGGCTCGTGTCTGCCTCGACGCCGATTACAGAGCATCCCGAAGTCAGCCACTGGCCCAGCGCGCTCGCGGGGCTGGAGGCGACGGAGGCCGACGTGCTCGTCGAGGTCACGTCGAGTCCGCCTGAGGACGGCGAGCCGGGGTTCACGCACATGCGTAATGCGCTTCTCCGAAGGATCTCCGTCGTGACCTCCAACAAGTGGCCCGTCGCTCTTCACGGCGTGGAGCTGGCCGCGTTGGCGCGCGAGCAGCGCGTCTCTTTTCGTGCCGAGTCCACGGTCATGTCCGGCACCCCGGTCGTCGGCCCGCTCGTGAGCGGCCTGGTGGGGACGACTCCCGTTCGGCTCAGGGGCGTCCTCAATGCCACCGCGAACTTCGTCTTGACTGCGATGGAGAACGGCCAGACGTACTCCGAGGCGCTTGCAGAGTCGCAGGAGATTGGACTCGCCGAGCGCGACCCCTCGGCCGACGTCGACGGCTGGGACAGCATGGCCAAGACCATGATCCTCGCCGGGCTCGTGTTCGGAGAGCAGCTCGCGCCCGCTGAGGTCTTCCGACGCGGACTGGCCGACATCGGCCGCGAAGAAGTCGAGAGCGCGCTGGCCAGGGGCGAGAGGATCCGTCTCGTCTCGTCTCTGCAGGGCTCCGACGGGAGGCTGACCGCGAGCGTGGCGCCCGTGTCGCTACCGAGCGCGGACACGCTGGCCCGGATCGACGGGGTAACGAACGCCGTCGTGTGCGAGGCCGTGCCGGTCGGCGAGGTCACGATCCTCGGTCCCGGCGCCGGGCTCGAGCTCGCCGGGCAGGGTGTCTTCAGCGATCTCATCGCCGCCTGCCGCGAGCGCGTCCACCTCGCGGCTCGACCGCACGAGCCCTGGTAGACACGAGCCCTGGTAGAGTCGCCCGGTCTGTGAGGCGACGTGGCCTCGGGCGGCGGTTGCCGTCCGGGGCTTTTTGATTTCAGGGAAGGAGTGACATGGCACCACCGAGGACCCAGGCGAGAGGGACGATGGTCAAGAGCCGCGACCGGGCGACGTCGAGCGTAGCGGCACGCCGCGCGGTGCTGAAGCGGATCAAGGACGAGGGCGTCGAGCACATCCTCTTCTGGTTCACCGACCTCGAGGGGCACCTCAAGTCGTTCGCGATCACGCCGGCCGAGATGGCGGAGGCGCTGAACGACGGCATGGGCTTCGACGGCTCCTCGATCACCGGCTTCAACGCGATCGAGGAGTCGGACATGGTGGCGATCCCGGATCCCGGGAGCTACCAGCTCATGCCGCGTCCGCTGGACGAGCACGGCGACCCGATCGGCGCGAACGTCGCGCGCATGATCTGCGACGTCGTCACGCCCGACGGCGCCCCCTACGAGGGCGACCCACGGTACGTCCTGCGGCGCGCTCTCGACCGCATGAAGAGCATGGGCTTCGACGCCTTCAACGTCGGCCCGGAGCTCGAGTACTTCCTGTTCGAGGACGACAAGGGGACGGAGACGATCGACGAGGGCGGGTACTTCGCGATGACTGCCCAGGACGCGGCCACGGAGGTGCGCAACGACACCATCCACGCACTCGAGGCCGTCGGCATCCCGATCGAGTACCACCACCACGAGGTCGGGCCTTCCCAGCACGAGATCGACATGCGCTACGCCGACGCGCTCGCGATGGCCGACTACACGATCACATATCGGCTGATCGTGAAGGAGGTCGCCGCGTGGCACGGCTACTACGCGACGTTCATGCCGAAGCCGCTGTTCGGGGAGAACGGCTCGGGAATGCACACGCACATGTCGCTCTTCCGCGGCGGCCGCAATCAGTTCTTCGACCGCCGGGATCCGTACCACCTCTCGACGACGGCCAAGGGCTTCATCGCCGGTCTCCTGACGCACGCGCGCGAGATCTCGGCGGTGCTCGCACAGTGGGTGAACTCCTACAAGCGTCTCGTGCCCGGCTACGAGGCGCCGGTGTACGTGGCGTGGTCGCAGCGCAACCGCTCAGCGTTGATCCGTATTCCGCTCTACAAGCCCGGCTCCGAGCAGGCGACGAGGGCCGAGATCCGCTGCCCGGATCCGGCATGCAACCCGTACCTCGCATACGCGGCGCTGCTGCAGGCCGGTCTCGATGGGATCGAGAAGGGCTACGAGCTTCCCGACCCCATGGAGCGGAACCTGTACAGGCTCACCGCGACCGAGCGCCGCGAGCAGGGCATCGTCTCGCTGCCCGAGTCGCTGGGCGAGGCGATCGACGAGCTCGCCGCCTCCGATTTGATGCGGCGAACCCTCGGAGACCACATCTTCCCGCGCTACGTGGAGCTCAAGCGCCGCGAGTGGGACGAGTACCGCGTGCAGGTCACGGAGTGGGAGAAGGAGAAGTACCTGGCGGCGCTGTGATTCTGCGCGAGACCGGGATCCGCGAGTGCGTATCCCGGTCTCGCGAAGGTCCTGAAGCGGCACGACCGAAGTCCGTTCGCCGGCCCTGCTCACGTGAGTTGTCCAGCCTAGACGGCGCGCTCGGCGAACTCGCCTGCTGGCTCTCCGCGATCTGCGGCCGTTGCTGCTCGCTTGCGCTTCCGGCTCAACTGAACTGCGAGAGCCAGAACCGCGAGTACAGCGAGCGTCGCACCGACGCCGCTGAGGATCCAGGCGGTCGAGCCCGAGCGAGAATCTCCGGCAACAGGCTCGCTCTGATCTCCGGCGACGCGCTCGTTCGACTCCGGAGAAGCGTTGCGCTCCGCCTCCGGCAACGGGTCGTTCGTGATCGGGAAGTTCGCATCCGCGCGGCGAGTGCCGGTCGCATCGCTCCGCCACCCCATCAAACCGATCTCGACATCGCCAATCCCGCCTTCCGGCACGACCACGGTTGCTTCGTACTCACCCGTCGAGTAGGCACCAATCGGCGCGAAGCTTTCGGCTGCTGCTGCTCCCACCGCACTGCGAAGTCGTACGAAGACGCCGTTGGCACCGAACGGCACGCGCTGCCCGCTCTCGTCGAGCGAGAAGAGCCTCCATGCGACGTTGAGCTGCGTTCTCGGCTGGGCGTCAAGCGGAATGCTCGTCGTGAGCGTCGCTTTCACGCCGTCCTTCGCGTCGACAGGAGCCACCACGACGAGTGATGCCGCCACGACGGCCAGGGATGCAAGTGCCAAACGGCGCAAGGCCATCTCGACACGAAGTACACCGCTCAGCGGGGCCTGGTTCCACCTCGGTGGGCGTTCTCGACGTCTATCGAATCGAGGGGAGGTCGTTGCGTCGACACACCGTCCGTCGGTTCGTCCCGCTGGTTCTGCGCCATCCCACCGATGGACGACCACGGGCTCCACACCAGGGAGCCCGCGATCGGCCGTCAGATACAGGGCTCACCGCTCGCCTTGCGGTGTTCCCTGCGGGACGCATTCTCCGACTTTCGCCAGACGCGCGCAAGTCGGAATATCAGTTCGGCTTGCCGGCCATGGCCCAGACGGCCACGACGTAAGCGGCCAAGACGACGATCGAGATGATCATCGCCGCTTTCAGCAGCCCTGTGCCCTTGTCGCTTCGCAGGCGGTACACGCCGACCCCGCCGACGACAAGCGACACCAGGAGCAGCAGGCCGCCCGTGGTGGCGGTGAGCCAGCCGATACCGAGCCAAGTCGGCGTGTTCTCCTCCGGCACGTCGTCCCAGCCCTCTCTCGACCAGATCCAGTTCGCTCCGGCGAACATGACTATCCAGCCGGGGAGCGCGACGGCGAGGAGCGTCCAGTAGCCGAGGCGAAGAAAGCGTGCATCACCGCGCGCGAATGCGATCGCGCTCGAGCTCGTCAGCAGGCCGCCGACGAGGATCATCGCGCCGAGGACGTGGACGAACAGCGGGAAGTTCCAGCTGTCCGGACGAACGGCCGCGAGTACGCTCGTCATGTGCCGGGCCTCCAGATCATGTCGACGAGTATCAGCAGCACGACGATGGTGACGCCCGTGTGCAGGAGGACGCCGTTCTGCGTTCGGTTGAGGGCGAGCAGCTCTGCGTTCGGCTGACCAGCCTGCCCCGCCGCCTCGAGCTCCTTGGCCTTGTTCATCCCTTCCATGTACGCCTTCCCGGTACGCGCACCGAGGCCCGCTGCGATCGCCCAGAGCACGATCGCCGCGATGATCCACGGGTCCCAGATGTCGTATCCGCCGACCGAGAAAGCGAGCCAGATGCCGAACACGATCGTTCCGCCTGCGCCGATCCCCACGACCCCGTTCCCGACCTTCACGATCGGCTCCATCCGAATCGTCTCGTCCGGTGTGTCGGCGCGACGTACCGCCACGACCAGGACCCAGAAGAGAACGACGCCGGCGACGAAGGCGAACGCGCTCAGGACGTGCAGCGCAAGGATCCACTCGTCGAAGTTCACGCCACGGCCGATCCTAGGACAATGGAGCCCGTGGAGACAACGGCCCGGCACCTGCGCCTGCTGACCGAGACGATCGCGGCGGTCAACTCGTCGCTCGACCTGCAGGAGGTGCTCGAGCTCGTCGCGAGCAAGGTCGCGGACGCGCTCGGCACCGACGCATGCTTCGTCTACCTCTACGACGATCGCGCCGACGAGCTCGTTCTGCGTGCGACCCACGGCACCCGTGTCGAGGAGCTGACCCGCACGCCGCGCATGCGTCCGGGCGAGGGCATCACGGGTGTCGCGGCCGCTGAGAGGGCGCCGGTCATGATCGCCGAGCAGGCGCACCTCGATCCGCGTTTCAAGCAGTTCGCGAACCTGCCCGAGGACGAGTACGAGTCGATCCTCGCCGTGCCCATCCTGGCCCGCGACACGCTCGAGGGCGCTCTCAACGTCCGCACTCGTGAGCCGCGCGCCTTCACCGACGCCGAGATCGAGCTCCTCGTCGCGATCGCGTCCCAGGTCGCACAGACCATCGAGCACGCGAAGCTCTACGAGCGCGCACAGCGACGCGTCGCCGAGCTCGAGGCCCTCGCGCGCATCTCGGAGGCCGTGTCCGAGTCGCTCTACCTCGAGGAGTCGCTCGAGGCGATCGTGAAGACGACGATGGAGTCGCTGCATGCGACCGGCGCCGCGCTCGTCCTCGAGAACGGGAAGATCGCGTGGCCGGAGGGTCGCGCCGGCGCATACGCCGTGCGTATGCCGCTGCGCTGGAAGCGTCGGCGGATCGGCGAGCTCGTCTGTGACCGAGACACCCCGTTCTCCGCAGACGACGAGGCGCTGCTGGAGGCCATCGCCCACCACGCGGCGGTAGCGCTCGAGCACGGGCGCGCCGTCATGCGCGGCGTGCTCGCCGCGGAGATCCATCACCGCGTCAAGAACAATCTCCAGTCGGTCGCGTCGCTGCTCCGCGTCCAGGCGCGCGCGGAGCACGTCGATCCGCGCAAGTCGCTGCAGGACTCCGTGAACCGCATCCTCGCGATCGCCGCCGTGCACGAGGTGCTCACGGAGCACCGCGAGGACGACGTCGACCTCGGCGAGCTCGTCGAGCGGTTGCGGGCCATGATCGTCCAGGGGCTCGTCGCCGGGAAGGACGTCACGGCCGAGCTCGAGTCGGTCTCGCTCGCCGGCCAGCGCGCGACGGCGCTCGCGCTCGTGTTCACGGAGCTCTTCCAGAACGCCCTCGAGCACGGCGGCGAACATGTCTCGATCGCGCTCGAGCGACGCGACGGCGAGGTGGTGCTCACGATCGCCGACGACGGCGCCGGGATCGAGGGTGAAGGATCGGGAACGGGCCTGTCGATCGTTCGCGCGCTCGTGCACGACGAGCTCCGGGGGTCGTTCGAGCTGGAGGCGATCGAGGGCACTCGCGCCCGCGTCGCCTTTCCCGTGTAGCGGCTGTACGGATCCCGTTAGCAAGTCGTAAGGGCCTCGGTCGAAGGGGTGTCCATCTCCGGCTACCGGGAACTCAGCCGGTGACCGTTTCGGAAAGGGGGAAACATCCATGAGGAAGCTTCCGGCTGCTCTCGCGTGCGCCGTTGCGGCGTTCTGGATGGCTCCGACGGCACTCGCAGCAGACTTCACGCTGCACGGTGGCGCCGAGGCCGGTGTCGGGCACGTCAAGCTCGTCTCGGATCTTGGTGACGCAACGACGGCGAACAACTCGAGCTGGATCGATTTCGACGTTCCCGCGGGGCTGAAGTTCGCGGGTCTCACCACATTGCGAACCGAGTTCAACATGACCGACGACGACTGCGGTGGCGGCTCGCCACGCTTCCAGATCAACGTCGGCGACAAGAACGTCTTCGTCTACCTGGGGCCGTCTCCGAGCTTCACGGGCTGCACGCAGAACACCTGGCTCGCCAGCGGCAACCTCGTCGGCACGAGCGATCAGTGCCGGGTCGACACCTCGCAGGTCTCCCCGGGCACGCAGTGCACGACGTGGGCGGGGGCTGTCGCGTTGCTCGGGTCGCAGAATGTGACCGGAATCCAGCTCATCGCCGATGCGGGCTGGTTCTTCCCGGACAGGGAGCAGACGGTGCTGGTCCGCTCGATCACGATCAACGACAAGACCTTCGTCACTCCGCAGGAGGTCTCGAAGCCGAACCCGGCGAAGCTGTGCGCGGCCCAGCGGGTCTCGCTCGGCCCGAGCGCGTTCAACGAGCTGTGGGGGACGAATGTCAACTCGCAGAACGCCTTCGGCAAGTGCGTCTCGGCGATGGCGAAGGCGAAGGCGGCGGGCACGATCGCACAGGCTCAGAACGCGATCATGAGCGCTACGGCCGACTGCAAGTCGCAGGGCACGCGCGGCGCGAAGCTCGGCGCCTGCGTCTCGTTGCGAGACGGACTTGCGGCGACACCAAGTGACCCGGCAGGCAAGAAGGGCAAGAACCGGCGGCGATAGCTGAATCGTCTCCGGCACGGGGAGGGGGAAGTCGGGGGACTCCCCCTCCTCCCTCTGTTCTGCGCGAGAGCAGAATCGCCGAGCGGCGATTCTGCTCCGCGCGAGAACCCCCCGAAGCGGCACTCGCGGCGGGGTCGTATCGACAGACGGCCAGGATGCTCCTCGAGTAGCCTCGATGGATGAGCTCACGTGTGCTCATCGCGGAGGACGAGACGATCATCCGCCTCGACCTCAAAGGGCTGCTCGAAGCCGCGGGGTTCGACGTCTGCGCGGAGGCCCGCGACGGCGAGGAGGCAGTCGAGCTCGCCCGCAGGACAGAGCCCGACGTCGCGCTCCTGGACGTCAAGATGCCGCGGCTGGACGGGATCGAAGCGGCGCGGCGCATCCTCGACGAGCGGCCGATCCCGATCGTGATGGTGACTGCATACGGCGAGCGTGAGCTCGTCTCGCGCGCGGTCGAGGCAGGCGTGTTCGGCTACCTCGTGAAGCCGTTTCGGGAGACCGACCTCATGCCTGCGATAGCCACCGCGACGGCGCGCTACGAGGAGCTCCGAGCGCTGCGCGAGGAAGCCGACTCGCTCGCCGAGGCACTGGCCGCACGCAAGGCGATCGAGCGAGCGAAGGGGATCCTCATGAAGCGGGAAGGCCTCACCGAGGACGAGGCCTTCGCGCGGCTCCGCAAGGCGAGCCAGATCTCCGGCCGCCCGCTCAGGGTGGTCGCCGAGGCCCTCATTGCGACCCTTGGCGAACCCCAGGCTTAGGTCGCGAGCAGCCGCGCCTCCTCGTGCCGGCGGTAGAGCCGGCGGCCGAGCCACGCCGCGAACGCGACGAGGGCGAACGGGGCAAGGACGATGATGAGTCCCAGCGCGACGACGCCCTCCCAGGCGAGGACGTTGAGCGCCTCGTCGATCGTGCGGTCGATGCGGGACGGGGGCGTGACGGTGCCCAGCGCGCCCGGCGTCACGACGGTCAGCTGAACTGTCGACATCCGTGCCTCGGCGGTCGTCGCGGCGATCTGCGACCTGACCGCGCGGAGCTGGCTGCGAAGGCTGCGCCGGCGAGCCTCGAGGGTTGCCCTCGTCTCGGCGTCGAGCTCCTCGTTGTCGAGTCGGGCAGTGATCCGCACGATCTGCTCGACGAGCGAGCGCCGAGTGCGTTCCAGTGCGTCGAGCCCCTCCTGCAGATCGTCGATCGATACTTGCTGGGAGACGATGCGCCCGAGCCCGGAGAGCCCCAGAATCGCGTCTTGCACCCTCGTGACGGGAACGCGGACGGCGATCGACGCGCTCCCCTGCTCACCGGTCGTCACCGACGACGACACGACGTAGCCGCCGAGCGAGCGGGTGAGATCGAGGGCGTCTTGCGCGGCGCGCGAGACCGCGTCGGAGTCGGCGACCTCGACCGTCAAGGTCGCGCTGACGCGCTGGGCACGACCGGGCGACGTGGCATCGGCTGCGTCCTGCAGGGGGAGAGACGACTTGTTCGCCTCGGTCGTGGGTGCAAGCTGCCCGGTCACAGCGTCGGTCGATGCTCCCTGACGAAGCGGCTCCGCGGTCGGCGCGTCCGAGCGAGCCAGCCCGAGAATGCCGGCGCTAGCGAACGCGAGGGCTGCAGCGGCGGGCACCGCCACCAGCACGCCGCGACGGATCGGGAAGCGCCACGGGCTCCACGGCACGGCGGCAGGCTGCCGCGCCGCAATCTCGCGGACGCGTGCGTGGAGCTCGGCGGGCGCGGAGGGACGCGACGCCCGCAGCTCGTGGATAAGTTCAGGCGACGACGTCATGGTCCCTCATCCTCTCTTCGAGCTTCGAAAGCGCACGGCTCAGTCTCGTCGAGACGGCCGACTGGGTGATCCCGAGCAGGCGGGCGGTCTCCTCGCCTTCCAGATCGAGAACGATGCGCAGTGCGACTACCTCGCGCTCGCCCGCCGAGAGCGTCTTGAGGCTCTCTGCGAGGTCGGGCGAGAACCCTTCGCCGAACGAGTTCTCTGCGACTGGGAGCTGGGTGGCTCCGGCGCGCTCCTCGCGCTTGCGGCGCCGCGCGTCCGCCCGGAACCAGTCGAGCGCCGTCGTGCGCGCGCTTGCGTGCAGCCCCCCGCGCGGGCTTCCCCCGGCGGGATCGAAACAGCGCCACATGCGGAACCCGGC
>JBMDXR010000085.1:0-12222 GCA_048594925.1 Gaiellaceae bacterium | reverse complement strand
GATCTCGATGCCGGGGATGATGGACACGATCCTGAACCTCGGCCTGAACGACGTCGCCGTCGAAGGTCTCGCTGCCTCTACCGGCAACCAGCGCTTCGCGCTCGACTCGTACCGGCGGCTCATCCAGATGTACGGGGAGGTCGTCGACGGCGTCGACGCGCACCGGTTCGAGCAGGCACTCACGGATCTGAAGGCCGCACGCGGCGTCACTCACGACGTCGAGCTGACGGCCGACGACCTGCGGGAGGTCGTCGCCACGTTCGCCTCCATCTACGAGGAGGAGACGGGCAACCCGTTCCCTCAGGAACCGCGCGACCAGCTCCGTCGCGCCTACCGGGCCGTCTTCGACTCGTGGAATGCCCCGCGCGCGCAGGTCTATCGGCAGGCGAACGACATCCCCGAGGACCTCGGCACGGCCGTGAACGTCGTCCAGATGGTGTTCGGGAACCGGGGCGACAGCTCGAGTACCGGTGTCTGCTTCACGCGCGACCCCGCGACGGGTGAGAAGCGCCTCTACGGCGAGTTTCTCGCGAACGCGCAGGGGGAGGATGTCGTTGCGGGTATCCGCACCCCCGAGCCGATCGAGCGCATGCAGGAGCGCACGCCGGAGGCGTTCGGCCGGCTAGTCGACACGCTCGAGCGGCTCGAGGCCCATTACCGCGACATGCAGGACATCGAGTTCACAATCGAGGAGGGAACGCTCTACCTCCTGCAGACGCGCACCGGGAAGCGCACGGCGGCCGCGGCCCTCAGGATCGCCGTCGACATGGTCGACGAAGGGCTCATCTCCCGGGAGGAGGCGGTCGTCCGCATCGACCCTGGTCAGCTGGACCAGCTGCTGCATCCGATGATCGATCCCGACGCCAAGGTGGAGGTCGCCGCCTACGGGCTGAACGCCTCACCGGGAGCGGCGTCGGGTGCGATCGTGCTCGACGCCGACACCGCCGAGGAGCGTGGCAAGGCGGGCGAGTCGGTGATCCTCGTCCGCTGGGAGACGACGCCGGACGACATCCACGGCCTCATCCACGCGCGCGGTGTACTCACCGCGCACGGCGGCATGACCTCGCACGCCGCGGTCGTCGCTCGGGGAATGGGGAAGCCCTGCGTGGCGGGCTGTGAGGAGCTCTCGATCGACGTCGCCGCAGGAACCATCCGCCTCGCGGAGCACGAGCTGAAGGCAGGCGATCTGATCACCGTGGACGGTGGTACCGGACGAGTCATCATCGGGGCCGTCACGCTCGTCCCCCCGGCGATCGACGAGAACTTCGGGACGGTACTCGACTGGGCCGACGATCTCCGTCAGCTCCACGTCCACGCGAACGCCGACACGCCCGCAGACGCCGCGAAGGCGCGCGAATTCGGCGCCGAAGGGATCGGTCTCTGCCGGACGGAGCACATGTTCATGGCCGAGGACCGGCTCCCGATCGTGCGCGAGATGATCCTCGCCCGCGACGAGGAGGAGCGTCGGAGTGCGCTCGACAAGCTCCTCCCGATGCAGCAGAGCGACTTCGAGGGGATCTTCGAGGCGATGGCGGGTCTGCCCGTCACCATCCGCCTGCTCGACCCGCCGCTGCACGAGTTCCTGCCCCCGCTCGAGGAGGCGACGTCGAACGCGATGCGCGACCGCATCCGCCAGCTGCACGAGGCGAACCCGATGCTCGGCACGCGCGGTTGCCGTATCGGGCTGCAGTTCCCCGAGATCTACGAGATGCAGGTGCGCGCGATCGTCCGCGCCGCCCGCGCAGTCCAGGAACGCACCGGGGAGGCGCCGCTCGTCGAGATCATGCACCCGCTCGTCGGCTTCAGGGAGGAGCTCGCGCGGCTCCGCGAGCTCACGGAGCGCGTGGCGGCCGAGGAGCCGTCGGTGGAGTACCTCTGCGGGACCATGATCGAGCTACCGCGCGCCGCGCTCCGCGCGGACGAAATCGCCGCCGAGGCCGACTTCTTCTCGTTCGGGACGAACGACCTGACGCAGACCACGCTCGGGTTCTCCCGTGACGACGCAGAGGGCAAGTTCCTCACGTACTACCTCGAGCACGGGATTCTCGAGCGGAACCCGTTCGAAGTGATCGACGAGGACGGCGTTGGAGATCTCATGCGCATCGCCGTCGAGCGCGGAAGGGCAGCCAAGCCGCACATCAAGCTCGGGATCTGCGGCGAGCACGGGGGAGAACCGAGCTCGGTGGCCTTCTGCCACGGGCTCGGCCTCGACTACGTCTCCTGCTCGCCCTACCGCGTGCCGCTCGCACGGCTGGCCGCGGCGCAGGCCGCTCTCGCCGAAGCGGGCGTCACGGCCGTCGTGATCGGCGGCTAGGCGACCTGCGCAACGGCGAGGCCGACACTCGCCACGCCGACAGCCGCCATCGAGAGTGTCGCCAGCGCAGGCGACCGGCCGAGGCTCGAGAACGCGAGCGCGCACAGCCCGCCTCCGATGAGACCTCCGACGTGCCCGCCGATGGAGATCCCTGGGATGAGGAACGTGATCAGCAGGTTGAAGACGACGAGCCCCATCGCCTGACCTCCGAAGACCCAGATGCGTCGTGCCTCGAGGACGAGCGCTGCGCCCATGATCCCCCAGATCGCGCCCGAGGCTCCGACTGTCAGGGCGTTCGGCGACCAGATGAGCGCTCCCGCCGAGCCGGCGAGCCCGGAGACGACGTACACGAGGAGATACCGCCAGTGCCCGAAGTAGTCCTCGAGCGGGGGCCCGATGAACCAGAGCACGAGCATGTTCATCCCCAGATGAAGCGGGCCGTAATGCAGGAAGGTGGCCGTGAGCAGCCGCCACCACTCGCCCTCCGCGACGCCGATCGGGGAGCCGTCGGAGCCGATGGCGCTCGAGACGAGTACGCCCTCCTCGTAGATGCGGTTGCCCGTCCCGTTGAGCTGTCCGCCCAGGAGCAGTTCGAGAAGCAACACGCCGAGGTTGATCCCGATCAGCGTGAACGTGATGAACGGACCGAAGGCGGACAGCGATCGTGACGCGCCACGCGTCGTGCGACGGGGCGCCGACGTCCGGCCGCCTGCGGTTGCGTGGTCGGGGCAGCGGATCCCGACCGGCCCGTACGTCATGCAGTCAGGGCAGATCCCGCGGCCGCACTCGGAGCACGACACGTACGTCTCCCGGTCCGGGTGCCGGTAACAGCGGAGGGGTTCGGCCACGGCGGGTTAGGGTACCCGCGTGCGTGTGGACGTCGTGTTCACTCCGGACGAGGCCGGAGCCGCCCCGACTGGAGTGGTCATCGATGTCATCCGGGCGACCTCGACGATCTGCCAGGCACTCGCGTCGGGCTACGAGCGCGTCTTCTGCGCGGCCGAGGTCGAGGAAGCGCAGGCGCTGCGCGAGGCGCTGGGCGAGGGCGTTCTCGGCGGCGAGCGGAAGGCCGTCCGCATTCCCGGGTTCGATCTCGGGAACTCGCCTCGCGAGTACCTCGATCCCGTCGGCAAGACGCTCGTCCTGTCGACGACGAACGGCACGCGGGCCGTCGTCGCAGCCGCTCAGCGCTGTGAACGCGTCTTCATCGCGTCACTTCTCAACTTGTCGGCGGTAGTGAACGTGGCTCGAACGGCCGGTGACGACGTCGTGGTGGTCTGCGCCGGAGTGCAAGGAACGCTCGCGCTCGACGACGCCTTCGTCGCCGGCCGGATCGTCGAGCTCCTCGGCTGGACGCGCACGGACGCCGCCGAGGTGGCAGCTCGGTTCGTCACGACCTGGAGCGGGGCGGAGGAGGCGTTTCGAGCCTCGAAGAGCGGCCGGAACCTCATGGAGAACGCGCCGGAGCTCGAGGACGACATCGCCTTCTGTGCCCGCGAGAGCGCGCTCGACGTCGTCCCCGGCTTCGTCGCGATGCGCGACGGCGCCGCGGAGATATCCCTCTGATCTGGTTCTGAGCCTCGCAAGGCGACTCTTCGTGAGGTTCTCTCGCACAACCCATGCAATGTCGTGGTCCGTCGACTCCTCCCACCTCTCGAACCGGGGAAGGCCCTGCTCCGGCGCTGCCGCGACAGCAACGCTCCAGCAGTAGCCGAGCGCCTTGCGAAGCGTCCGGTCGCGCGAGGCAAGCAGGGCCTCCGTCACCTTGTCGAGGACGTCCAGCGCACGACCAGCCGCCCGCGCCGACGTCAGGAGCCGCGGCTCGCACAGGCCCGCGATCGCCGCCCGTTGCTCGAGCGGCGACGCGCCGGTCCACGTCTCGACCTCATCGGCCATCCCGTCGAAGTCGTCGTCGCCCCAGCGCTGGAGCGCCATCGCGACGGCCTCGCGGACTCGCCAACGATCATCGGACGCCGCCTCGCGGAGCTGCCGAACGTATGGGTGTCTGCCCTCGCCGACGAGGCGCCCGAGGCCGACGAGCCCGCACATGACGACGAACTCGTCCTCCGAGTCGACCAGTGCTAGGAGTGTCGACTCGTCCGCCTCCTCCGCGGCGGCAGCGACGAGCTCGAGGTTCGCGCGGGGTCCCGGAAGGCGCGATTCGGCGCGCAGGTACGCCTGCCAATCGTGGCACGGACGCAGGGCAGCCCGGTACCGGACGACGCTGGTCAATGCCTCGACCCTACGCCTCCGTAGACTCAGCCCGGAGGTGATCGTCAATCGCGATCCCAAGGTTCGCGGGCCGTACACGGCGTTCGCGGAGGTTGCCGGCGCATACGAGCGGGCTCGTCCGACGTATCCGGACGAGGCCGTGCGGTGGCTCGTCGGTGACGAGCCACGCGATGTCGTCGACCTGGGCGCCGGGACCGGCAAGCTGACGCGCTCGCTGGTCGCATTCGGCCATCGGGTCACCGCCGTCGAGCCGCTCGACGAGATGCGCGCCGAGCTCGAGGCAGCCATTCCGGGTGCGGACGCCCTCGCCGGGAGCGCCGAGGCGATTCCGCTCCCGGACGCCTCCGCGGACGTCGTCACGTCGGCGCAAGCCTTCCACTGGTTCGACCATGCGAAGGCTCTTCCCGAGATCGCCCGCGTGCTCAGGCCCGGCGGCCAGCTCGGCCTCGTCTGGAACTCCCGTGACGACCGCGACCCGTGGACGGCGCTCCTGAGCGGGATCATCGGCAACGAGACGGTTCAGGAGACCGACGTCGTTCCGGTGTTGGATGGGAGCGGGACGTTCGAGCCCGTTGAGACGGCGGAGTTCGCATTCGAGCAGGTGCTCGATCGGGACGGCCTCCTCGACCTCGTCGTCTCGCGCAGCTACCTCGCAAAGCTCTCCCCCGCCGAGCGCGAGCCGGTGCTCGCCGCCGTGCGTCGGCTCTACGACGAAACGGCGGGCACGGACGGTGTTCGCCTCCCGTACGTCACCGAGTGCTTCCGAACGACGAAGAAAGGGGCGACCTGATGGAGCGACTTCCGCAACGGCTGCTGCACGTCGAGGGCTTGGCCGTGCTCGCCGGCTCGATCGCCCTCTACTTCGACGCCGGCTTCGGCTGGATCCTGCTCGTCGTCCTCTTTCTGGCACCCGACCTCTCGATGCTCGGCTATATCGGTGGGCCGGTGCTCGGCGCACTGGCGTACGACGTCGTGCACACGTACACGCTCCCCGTGGCCCTCGGCGCGGTCGGTGTCCTGGCCGGATCGGATACGGCTGTCCAACTCGCGTTGATCTGGCTCGCGCACATCGGCATGGATCGCATGCTCGGCTACGGGTTGAAGTACCCGACGGGCTTCAGGGACTCTCACCTCCAGCGGGTGTAGCGATGAAGGTGCCGCCCGAGCTGCTGGCCCCGGAGGAGCGCGCGACGCGAGAGACCGAGATACCGGGCGAGATCTCACGGGAGTGGCTGCGATTCGCGCTCACGGAAGCGGTCGTGCTGTGGTTGCCGTTCGCGCTCTTCGTGGTCATGTACGTCGCGACCGACGCGGTGCCGGACAGCGCCCTTATTACGTCGCCGTGGCCGTCGGCATGGTCGTGAGCGCCAGCCTCGTTCTCTACTGGGTCTTCAGGCGGATCCGACCGTTGCAGGACGAGCTCGAGGCGCTGCGGTCCTGAGGAAACGCCTAGAACTCGCGGTGGACGGCCTCGATGTTGTTGCCGTCGGGGTCGAGGACGTAGGCGGCGTAGTAGCGGCCGCCCTCCTCGGAGCTGTACTGCTCGCGGACGCCGGGGGCGCCGTTGTCTGCGCCCCCCGCCTCGAGCCCTGCTCGATGGAACGCGTCGACCTGCTCTCGTGAGTCGGCGACGAACGCGATGTGCACCGGCCCGCTCGTCGTCGGCTCGCCGTCCGTGACGACGAGGTTGGCGAGCTGCGCGCCGTTCTCACGCTCCCAGATCGGAGGAATGCCGAGCGGCTCGAGGAGCGCCTTGTAGAACGCGACGCTCGCCTTCGCATCGCGGACGCGAATGTGCACATGGTCGATGACGATGCGCGTCCAGTCCCAGTCGATGCTCACGAGCCCAACGTAACAGAAAAGCGGTTGACAGGGGAACGTGTGTTCGTATAGAACATGTGTTCCCATGATCGCGTGCCTCCTCATTCCCGCGTTCGAGCTGAGAGCGGCGCTGCGAGCGCGACCGCGGCTGGCCCTCGTCCCCGCGGCGCTCGCTCCGGAAGCAGGGGAGGAGTCGCTCCTCGGGCCGGTTACCGCCGCCGCCGAGGCCGCCGGTGTGAAGCCCGGGATGCGCATGGGGGAGGCGCTCGCGACGTGCCCGTCGCTCGTCCTCGTCGATCGCGATCCGGCTGCGGTCGAGCGGGAGTGGGAGGGTGTCTTGCGACGTCTCGAGGACGCGGGTTTCGCGGTCGAGCCGGTTGAGCAGGGGGCCGTCGTGTTCGAGACGAAGGGCGTCGAGCGCCTCTACGGGGGCGTGCAGGCGGCTCTGGAGCGCGCGCTCGCAGCCGCCGGCTCGACCTGGGATCCACGAGTCGGTGCGGCTGGGAGACGGTTCACCGCCCTCGCGGCGGCGAGCGTCGCGCGCCCGGGTCAGATCCTCATGGTGGCGGCGAAGGAGGAAGAGGAGTTCCTGGAGCCCCTGCCGCTCTCGCTGCTTCCCATGACGCCGAATCGCTACGCGGAGCTCGAGGGCCTCGGATTGCGCTCGCTCGGGGAGCTGGCGCAGCTTCCCGGTGCGGCGGTCGCGGAGCGGTTGGGGGTGGAGGGAAGGCAGGCATGGCGGCTCGCCCACGGAGGCCGCAAGGCGCGTGTGCGCGGACGCAGGCCCGCCTCCGAGCTCGTCGAGGCGCTCGCCTTCCCGGAAGCGATTGCGAACGAGCTCACGCTGCGACGGGCGCTCGGCTCCCTCCTCGAGCGCCTGCTCGCGCGTCCAGAACGGGCCGGGCGGCCGTTCCGAAAACTCGCACTGGTCGCCCGGCTCGTCGACGGCGGTTCCTGGAGACGGGTCATGACGCTGCGCGAGGCCACGGCCGAGGTCAGCCGGTTGAGAGCGGCGCTCGGGCCGAAGCTGCAGGAGCTCCCGGCGCCGATCGTGGAGCTTCGTCTGGAGGCGGTCGAACTCGCGGAGCACACAGGGCAGCAGCTCGCGCTCGTCGAGTCGGCCGGGGAGGAAACAGTCGTGCGCCTGCGCGAAGGCCTGCGGCAGGTGCGTGCGAGCACGGGGACGGGGTCGGTGTGCGCAGTGGTGGAGGTTGCGCCGTGGTCGCGGGTTCCGGAAGCACGAGCGCTGGTCGTACCGCGGGACGACTAGCAGGTCGTCTCAATGCGCCGCGGCCGGCTCTGGTCGAGACCGGGCCCGGCGGGACGCCACATGTCGTGAACCGCGAGCAGGTGACGCTCGTGCGCGAGGAGTGGCGCGTCGTCGACCGCTGGTGGACGGACGAGCCCGTCGACAGGCACTACTTCGAGGTCGTCCTCGAGGGCGGCCGGAACGTCTGTGTCTATCGCGACGCCGAGGCGTGCTGTTGGTTCACGCAGAATGCCTAAAGGCCACGAGACGTTTGCCGAAGCGCCCGACGGCGTAGAGCACGCCCAGACCAGCACCTGTGGCGAGCGCAAGGAGATTCGTCGTCGTGCACGTTCGGCACGCGTTGCAGCAAACCGCGGCCATGGGCGCCTGGTCGCCGTACTTCGCAGCGACTTGCATCGCTCGTCCCTGCCAGATCTGCTTCACGGTCCCAGCGTACTCGGCTCAGACGTCGAAGATGTCGTGGCGCTCGAAGAACGCCGCGTCCGGCTCGATGCCTCGGACGCGAAGCGCTTCGAGCTCGCGCCGGTACTCGGCGAATCCGCCCGGCGTGTGCAGGTTGAGAATGCGCACGGGCTCGTCGCTCACGTTGCGGAACCAGTGGACGACGTGAGGCGGGGCGAGCGCGTACGAGCCCCGGGTCGCACGGAAGGTGTTGTCACCCAGGTGGATCTCGAGCTCTCCTTCGAGAACGTAGAACGAGTCGCTGTGCAACTTGTGGAAGTGCGGCGAGACGCCGCCCCCCGGTCTGACTTCGAACTCGAGGACGGAGACCTCCGGGAGTCCTGCCTTGATCACCGTCGTCCCGAGCTTCTCTCCCTCGCCCCTCGCGAGTACGACCCCGTCAGTTGCCGGCCGACCGCCGTCGTCGGGAGCGGAGAACGTGTCGCCATAGGCCGCCGCATCGAACGTAATTCCGTCGCGCCGGGCTCTGCTCAGCCTCGCGTAGTACTGCCCGGGGGCATGGATGTTGAGGTGTCGACCTCCGTCGGGCCCGATGTCGAACCCGTGCACCAGCCCTGGAGGAGCGATGACGAACGAGCCTGCAGTCAGCGTGTGCTGCTCGGAACCGACGTGGAAGTGGAGCTGCCCTTCGAGGACGTAGAAGGCGTCGGCATGCCGGCGGTGGATGTGAGGGCGGGCGCCCCGCTCGTTGCCGGGGTAGGACGACTCGGAGAGCAGCACCTCGTCCCGTGCGGCCTTGATCCTGCTCGACCTCGTCGGCTCGTCGACGAGCACCTCACCCTCGCCGGGCGAGAGTGCGATCGGCTCGTCCACTCAGATCGCCTGCTCGGCGAGGCGCAGCCACTCGCCGGACAGCGTCTGGGGGACGAGCACCCACTCCCGCATGGGGCGGCCCATGCCCGGGTCGAAGAGCTCGACGCCCGGAAGCGCGAGCGCCTGCTCGCGGGCGGACTCGTCCGTCAGCTTCACGGTGAGCCCGCCGTCTTTCCAGTGCCCTGCGACGACCTTGCCGTTCTCGCGCTTGAGGCACGGCATCCCGAACATCTTCGACTCCTTGAGCGGATATCGAGCGGTCAGATCTGCGACGAGCTCGTCCCAGGTCATGCAGAGAGTCTAGGTAGCCGCCACCTGGTCGAACGCCGCCCCCGCGGCAGCGAGCTCGTCGTCGGTGCGAGCGTTGTGCAGGGCACGGAGAAAGGCCCCCCAGCCGTAGCTCGGCGTGTGGACGCTGAGGAAGCGCGCGTCCTCTGTGCCTGGAAACGCGAAGGTGTGCACCGTTCGCGGAGGCACGTGCACCCAACTGCCGGCGTCAGCGTGGACCTCGTTGCCGTCGACGGTGAACGTCATCTCACCCCCGAGCACGTGGAACGTCTCGGCGTGCCGGGGGTGGAAATGTGGGGGAGGCGACGGTTCTCCCGGCGCTCCAAGAGACGAGGAGATGGCGAGCTCGGACGCGTCACCGAGCAGGACGACGTCGAGGCTCGGTCGCTCCGCGACGAGCTCGCCCGTGCCGGCGATGACGAGGCCCGGATCGCGACCGCCTCCCTCCGGCGCGGGGTGCTGGTCGAACGGCACCGTGTACTCGGCGTCGTACAGCCCCTGGAGGTAGCGGTCGAAGCCCATCCCGGGCGCGTGGAGGTTGAAGAAGTTCAGCTCGCCGGGCCCGTCGTTTCGGAACGTGTGCACGACGTCAGGAGGTACGAGGACGAACGACCCCGCGCCGAGCGTGCGCTCCCCGTTCTCGAGCGAGAGCGTGAGCGCGCCGTCGAGGACGTAGAAGCAGTCCGCGTGCTGGTGGTGGACGTGGAGCTCGGGGCCGCGTTCGCCGGCCCGGTAGCGCGTCTTGGTGACGACCAGCTGCTCGCTCGCGACGTGGATGTGGATCGTCCGCTGCGGTGTGTCGGTGACGAGGATCGGCTCCACCGGGCAGGACACTAGCCATGGCCGGCTATGTCGAGCTCCACTGCCAGTCCGCGTTCTCCTTTCTCGACGGCGCGTCGCACCCGGAGGAGCTCGCGGCGCGCGCGGCTGAGCTCGGATACGAGGCGCTCGCGCTCACCGACCACGACGGCGTCTACGGCTCACTCGAGTTCGCGCACGCGGCGAAGGCGTTCGGCGTACGGCCCATCACGGGTGCCGAGATCACGCTGGACGGGGGCGCTCACATCACGCTGCTCGTCGAGTCGCGACAGGGGTACGGGAACCTGTGCCGGCTGCTGACCGCCGCGCACGCGGGGACACGGCGCCCCGGGCGAGAGGATCGCGAGCCACTCCCGCCCTCGGTGCCTCTCGAGACCGTCGCGGAACTCTCCGACGGCCTCGTCTGCCTCTCGGGGTGCGCGAGACGCGGGCTCGGCCTGCTCGACCCGAACGCGGCGGCGCGGCTCGCGCAGGCTTTCAGGCCCGAGCGTTTCTTCGTCGAGCTCCAGCGCCCGTTCGAGCGGGGAGATGCGCGGCGAATCGGCCTCCTGCGAGACCTCGCCGAGCACCTCGGCGTCGAGACCGTCGCGACCGGGGACGTCCATGCGCATCACCCGCGTCGCACGCTCCTGCAGGACGTGCTCGTCGCGATCCGGTGCCGCACCTCGCTCGAGGGCTGCGAGCCCGAGCGACGCGGGAACCGCGAAAGCTACCTCCGCCCGCCCGCGGAGATGCTCGAGCGCTTCTCCTTCGACCGTGCCGCCGCAGAACGAAGCGGCGCACTTGCGGAGCGGCTCGAGTTCGACCTGACCGAGGAGCTCGGCTACCGCTACCCGGACTTTTCAGACAAGGCCGAATCGGCCATCAACCAGCTCGCCGCGATCTGCCGCGCCGCCCTAGCCGATCGCTACGGCCCAAGTGACACAGTGTCACAAGGATACGCGCGTGCTCGGCTCGAGGACGAGCTGAAGCTCATCGACGAGCTCGGGCTGGCCGGGTTCTTCCTCCTCCATCACGAGGTACTCGAGATCGCGCGCGAGTGCGCGCGCGAGGTACGAGGAACGGACTCGCCGCGAAGCTTCCTGCCACCCGGCCGCGGGCGCGGGAGCTCGGTGGGGTCGATCGTCTGCTACCTCACCGGCCTGTCGCACGTCGACCCGGTCTCGAACGAGCTCTCGCTCGGGCGCTTCCTGAACCGCGAGCTCGCCTCGGTCCCCGACATCGACCTCGACTTCCCGCGCGACATCCGCGAGAAGCTCATCGTCCGCGTCACCGAGCGCTACGGGCGTGAGCACGGTGCGCTCGTCGCAAGCTTCGCGACCTACCGCTCGCGCGGCGCGATTCGCGACGTGGGCAAGGCGCTCGGTCTCCCGTTCGCCGAGCTGGAGCGACTCGCGCGGACCTCGGACGGCTGGAACGCGAAGCGCGTCGGGGAGGAGGTCGCGCGGCTTCCCGACGGCGAGCGCAAGCTCCAGTCCAAGCGCTGGCGCGCGTTCGCGTGGCTCACCGGCGAGATCGCAGGCCTCCCGCGACACGTCTCGCAGCACCCGGGCGGGATGATCGTCTCCACGCGGCCGCTCATCGAGCTCGTCCCCGTGCAGCCGGCCGCGATGGCCGGGCGCCAGCTCTGCCAATGGGACAAGGATTCGTGCTCCGACGCGGGGTTCCTGAAGATCGACCTCCTCGGCCTCGGGATGCTCTCGGCCGTCGAGGACTGCGTCGAGCAGATCGCACGCACCCACGGCGAGGTGATCGACCTCTCGCGCATCCCGTTCGACGACCCGGCCGTGTACGACGACATCCAACGCGCGGACACGGTCGGCGCCTTCCAGATCGAGAGCCGCGCGCAGATGCAGAGCCTCCTGCGGACGAAGCCCGCGAACCTCGACGACATCACCGTCCAGGTGGCGCTCGTCCGGCCGGGGCCGATCCAGGGGAAGGCAGTGCACCCGTACATCGACGCGCGTCAGAAGCTGCGCGAAGACCCTTCCTATGTCTGGCCGGTCGACCACGAGCTCCTGCGCGAGCCGCTGCGCTCGACGTTCGGCGTCGTCGTCTTCCAGGACCAGGTGCTCGAGGTCGCGATCGCGCTCGCCGGGTTCACGGTCGGGGAGGCCGAGGGGTTGCGCCGCGCGATGAGCCGGAAGCGCAGCCACGACGCGCTCGAGGCTTACCGTGGCCGCTTCGTCACGGGCGCCGCCGA
>JBMDXR010000084.1:0-94958 GCA_048594925.1 Gaiellaceae bacterium | reverse complement strand
TTCGGGCTCCTGTTCGACGAGGAGCACGGCGGAACCGGCACCGGGACGCTGCTCGCGCTCGTCGCGATCGAGGAGGTCTCCAAGGTCTGCGCGACGAGCGGGCTCGTCCTCGCGGTGCAGGAGCTCGGCTCGCTCGGGCTGAAGCTCTCCGGCACGGACGAGCAGAAGGCGCGGTTCCTGCCGAGCCTGGCGTCGGGCGAGGTGCTCGCCGCGTACGCGTTGACCGAGGCCGGTTCCGGCTCGGACTCGGCTGCCATGCGCACGCGGGCTCGGCGCGAGGGCGACGAGTACGTGCTCGACGGCTCCAAGCGCTTCATCACGAATGCCGCCGTGGCCGGCCTCTACACCGTCTTCGCGAAGACGGACGCAGAGGCGGGCCACTCCGGGATCTCCGCCTTCGTCGTCGAGGCCGGGACGCCGGGGTTCGAGGTTGCCCGGCTGGAGCCGAAAATGGGCATCGCCGGCTCGACCACCGGCGAGCTGACGTTCGACGGTGCCCGCATCCCGGTCGAGAGCCGGCTCGGCGAGGAGGGCGACGGCTTCCGGATCGCGATGCGCATCCTCGACCATTCCCGTCCGGGGGTCGCGGCGCAGGGCCTCGGCATCGCGCAGGGCGCGACCGACTATGCGCTCGAGTACGCCCGCACCCGCGAGACGATGGGGAAGCCGATCGCCGAGCACCAGCTCATCGCCGGGAAGCTGGCCGACATGGAGACGCGCTGCGAGGCCGCGCGCGGGCTCCTCTACCGCTTCGGACGCATGGTCGACGAGGGCGCCGACGACGCCGAGCTCACGAAGGCTTCGGCGATGGCGAAGCTCTACTGCACCGACACCGCGATGGACGTCACCACCGAGGCCGTGCAGATCCTCGGCGGCTACGGCTACATCAGGGAGTACCCGGTCGAGCGCATGATGCGCGACGCGAAGATCACGCAGATCTACGAGGGGACGAACGAGATCCAGCGCCTGGTCATCGCACGTGAGATGTTGAAGGAGTCGCGCGCGTTCCTGCTTGCCGGCGTCGCCTAACGAGGGCCGGGCGGCCAGACGCCCGGCCCTCGCGACTCGTCAGCCGCGCCCGCAGTGGACGAGTGCGTTCAAGCAGTCGTCGACGAGCTTCCTCAGCGCACCCGGCTTCCAGGCGTTGACGAAGTCCGCGTGGGCGCTGAACTGCCCTCCCGACGCGAGCGAGAAGCCCTCGCCGCCCCGCGTTGGATAGCGGTAGGTCTGCGTGATCTGCGGCACCTCGACCGGGTGCGTCGCCGGGCAGCCGCCCCGGGTCTCGTATGCCATGTGGCTCTTGTGGTCGGCGCTGTCGAGGCTGCCGCCGTCCCAGCACTCGGGGAAGCGGATGTGGAGCCGCAGGAACGACCCACGAGTATCAGGGCACGTCGGGACCGTCGCCGAGCGGTCGACTCCGCTCGCGGCTCCGCAGCTCCAGAACGTCACGCGCATGCTCTGCGGGCTCGTCGCCGTGGCGTCACCGGCGATCATCCGCAGGTTGTTCGGGAACACGCTCACCTCGGCGACCGTCCCGCGGCGGTAGTAGACCGTCGCTGCGAGCGGTGGGATCGCCGTCGTTCCCTGGTACAGCATCGGCACCCAGTACGCGGCCGTGTCGTCCCGGCGCATGCACGTCGTGCCTCCCGAGCGAAGCGACCCGTAGTTCGTGAACGCGTTCGTGGTGCGGTTCCCGACGAACGTGTGCTGATGCGACGCGCCCGGCTGGCCGGGGAAGACGATCGGATCGTCGGGCGCCTGATGCGAGAAGCGGCAGTTCTCGACGAAGTTCACTCCGATGAGATCCAGACGCGAGATCCCACCCTGCGCGTCCTCGACCTTCGGCTTGCCCGCGAACGCCGCCGGCCCGAGGCCCGCCGCGGACACGAGCGCGAGAGCGCCGACTATCAGCGCGACTCGTTTCACTGCATCTCCCTCCTGTGAGGTTCCGGAGGAATCCAGCCACCGCGCGGTTCGGTTTCTGAGGGCAGCGTGTAACGGAGCGGTAAGCGTTTTGTGCGGAACGGCGCAAGTTCCGCCCGCTCGGGGCATCTACTTCAGTGCCACTCCATGGAGAGGGAGGTATGCCAATGAGACGCACATGGCGACTACTACAGGTGCTGCTCGTCGGGTTGCTCGCGCTCGTCGTCATCGGCGGAGCGACCGCGAAGAAGCCTGCACTGTCTGCGACGCCGGTGTTCAAGCTCAACCTCCGGCCGAGTCAGGAAGTGCCGCCGATCAAGGGCCTGAAGGCCAGCGCGGTCGGCAACGTCACCTTCGATCTCGAGCGGTCTTCGGCCGGGGCGATCACGTCGGGCGAGGTGATCTTCTACTTCAACTACACGTTCCCGGCATCCGTGACCATCACCGGTCTCCACATCCATCAGGCTGGGAAGGGCGCAAACGGGGACATCGTCGTGAGCTCGGGCGTGGCGTCGTTCACCGATGCCGACGGCGTCGGGAACATCACGACGGTCGTGACGGGGACGTCGCCCGCGACGCTGCAGGCGATTCTCGACGATCCCCGCAACTACTACGTCAACCTGCACACGAGCGTGAACACGGGCGGCGCGCTTCGCGAGCAGATGCACAACCCGAAGAAGCGGTAGCTCGCCCGATGCCGGCTGCGGGTTTCGTCTCCCGCAGCCGGCGCGTCATGCACTCAGCGGGTCCTGACGAGCGCGTGGGTCTTGCGCACGGTCTCGCGCACGGACCACCCGACGAAGCGCATCTGCTCGTAGACGCCGTCGGTCGACCCGCGGAACGAGGCCGGCGTGATGCCGAGCTCGACCCGGCCGTCGTCGCGCTTCGATCAGCCCGGTGGCGTCGCGCGTGGGTAGCGGGCTCGCACGTCGTCCACGAAGCTCGCCAGCCGTTCCGCGAAGCCGGCCTCTCGCACCTCGAGGACGTTCTCCGCGTTGCGCTCGCCCGACCGTGAGAGGTTGAAGCTGCCCACGAACGCGACGTCGTCCGCGACGACGACCTTGGCGTGCATGAAGTCGTGCACCGAGGTCGGCGTCCAGGGCGTCGAGCTCTTTCCGCTGAACTCGGCACCCTCGATGACGCGCCTGAGCAGCGGGATCTTCCACTCGCTCACGCCGTTCGTCTTCCACTGGCCGAAGACCTGGTCGACCTGCGTGTCATCGATGACGCCCCCGACGCTGCAGCGGCTCTCGTTCACGACTTCGACCAGCGTCCCGAGAATCGGGCCCGACGTGAGCACCGGCGACGCGATGCGCACGCGTTCGTGCGCCTTGCCGATCTGCTTCGCGATGCGGTGCGAGAGCGCCTCCCCGTGCTCCGGACAGAACCAGGCCCGGACTCGAGCGGTACCGACGTCTTCCGGCCGTGGGTCGACATCGCCGGTCCGCTCGACCGTGCCGCTGTCCCAGAGCTGCCCGAAGGCAAGGGAGTACGCGTATGCGATCTCGTGGGACTCGACGGTGGCGATGACGTTCTCCTGACGCGACCACGAGTCGTCCGTCCAGTTCGTCGATCCCGTCCAGACCGCCTCGCCGTCGCGGACGACGAACTTGTGGTGCATCAGGTCCGGGACCCCCGCGATGCCGCGTGTGGCGACGGGCAACGCCTCGATGGCAGCAGGAGCCGTCTCGGGAGGCGGCGGGACCGGGATCGGGCCGGGGTGCGCGACGTTGTAGAGGAGCCGCACGGCCACGCCACGCTGGACGGCGCCTAGGAGTGACGCGAGGACGAGTGCTCCCGCGTCCGTCTCGAAGCGCACGTCGTACAGCGCCAGATCGAGGGACTCGCGCGCCTGCGAGAGGAACCCCGCGATCCCGCGCGCGACGTCGGCAGGGCGTTGACCTCCGTCGGTCAGTGTCTGGAGCTCGATCGGCGCGAGCGCCGGGTCGGTCGTCACCCGGCCGTGGCGGCAGCGCGCAGTGCGGCTTTGTGCGCCCGCTTGGCGGCCTGGTACTCCGCGAGCGCCTCCGGCGAGTCGATCCGGCCGAGGCACGGGTGATCGGGCACGAGCTGCTGCGCGGCCTCCACGCCGAACTGGAGCGCCAGGACGGAGCCGAGACCGGTGATCTTCATCGCGCCGAAGCCGGGCAGCGCGCCGATTCGCTTGCGCAGATCTGCCGCGTCGCGCGCTTCCGTCCAGACCCGTTCGGCGTGGCCGTCGTACTCCTCCGCGATCATCGCGCAGAGGTCCTGCACGCGCCGTGCCATGGCGCCCGGGAAGCGGTGGATCGCCGGACGCTGGCGAAAGACGGCCTCGAGCTCGGCGGGATCCATCGCGGCAATCCTTGCGGCCTCGAGTCCACCGACTCGTTCCTTCAGCTTCTGGGGGCCGGTGAACGCGGTCGGCACAGTCACCTGCTGGTCGAGCGCGAACCCGATCAGCAACGCGAGCGGGTCGCGCGCGAGGAGCTCGTTCGCTTCCTGGGATTCGGTCAGGTAGAGAGCTGCCGGCACGCCCTGAGTCTAAAGCGTGCCGGCAGCTGCTCGGTTCGGGCTAGGCCGTGACCGTAAGTCGAAGCGTCCTCGTGGAGCGCGCGCCCAGCCGGTCGCGCGCCTGGACGGTGATGCGGAAGATGCCCGCCCGCTGCGGCGAGCCCGAGAGCACGCCCGTCCGACTCAGCCGCATCCCGGCCGGGAGGGATCCACTGAGGAAGCGCCACGTCCTCGGTGCGAGGCCGCCGCGCGCGCGGAGCTGTGCGCGATAGCTCCCGCCCACGGTTGCCGAGGGGAGGGTCGAGGTCGCGATCGCGAGTCGTGCGACGATCCGGAAACTCGCCGGGACTGTGACGCGCTGGCCGGACGCGTCGGTCACGGCGAAGGTGAGCGCCGAGGCACCCGGGCTCGCAGGCACGCCCCGTACGACTCCTGTCGCCTGGTCGAGAGTCAGCCCGGCGGGAAGCGTCCCGTTCGTGATCGAGTACGCGAGCGGGGCAACGCCTCCCGTCGCCTGAATTCGGCCGGAGTAGCGCAGTCCGACTTCGCCTGCCCTCAACGCGGAGGAGGCTGCGAGCGAGGCTCCGACGCGCAACGTGAGCGTCTTCTCGCCGAAGCGCCGGAACGGCTCACGCGCGCGCACGACGACCGTGCTCGTGCCCGCCGCGGTCGGAGTGCCCGAGATGAGCCCGCTCTGCGAGAGACTGAGTCCGGCAGGCAGAGAACCGCCGGTGATGTCCCAGACGACCTGCCAGCCCGGCTCCGGGTTGGAGAAGGTGAGCTGGGCGGTGTACTCCTGGCCCGGCACGCCTGCGGGCAACGACTCCGTCGTCACCGCGAGATCGGGGATGATCGTCAGGAAGAAGTGGGCCTGCGACTCGGCTCCTCTGTACGGACAGGCAGGATTCTGCGGTCCGCCGTTGTCGTTGAGCGTCACCCAGAAGTCGAAGTTGCCGGCCTGGGTCGGGGTGCCCTCGAGCTCCCCGTCCTGCGTGACCTCGAGACCGGGCGGCAGCGTTCCGTTCGTGTGCTTGAAGAAGTACGGAACGCACCCTTCCTCGGCCTCGAACTCCCATTCGTAGGGCGTGTTCTGCTCGCCTGCCGGTGGCTGGCAGTGCGGCTCCTCGCACAGGTCGAGCGCACCCGCGCTCGAGACCAGAACGAGCGGAACCGCGAGCAGGGCGAGGAGCAGGGCAATTCGGCCAAAGCGCATTCGGGGCGACCTCCGGGAGTCGGCGACGACGACCGCGCGATGGTAGCTCGTCCGGCGAACGGACACCGCCCGCCGTCGCCTCGCGCCGGCCAGATACCCTCGTCCACGTGGATCCGCTCGCCGTCTTCGATCCCGCGACAAGAGCGTGGTTCGAGCGGGCGTTCGAGGGACCGACTCCGGCCCAGGCGCTCGGCTGGCCGGAGATCGCGGCGGGCGGGCACGTCCTCATCCAGGCGCCGACCGGCTCCGGGAAGACGCTGGCGGCTTTCCTGTACGGCATCGACCGGCTGAACGCGACGCCCGGACAGGGGCTGCGCCTGCTCTATGTCTCCCCGCTCAAGGCGCTCAACTACGACATCGAGCGCAACCTCCGCGGCCCTCTGGCAGGCCTCGACTCGAAGCTGCAGGTGGCGGTGCGCACCGGCGACACGCCGGCGGAGGAACGCCGGAGGATGCTCCGGAAGCCGCCCGACATCCTCATCACGACCCCGGAGTCGCTCTTCCTGCTCCTGACCTCGCAGGCGCGCGAGACGCTGCGCGGGATCGAGACGGTCATCCTCGACGAGGTGCATGCCGTCGCGGGGACGAAGCGCGGAGCGCATCTCTCGCTGTCGCTCGAGCGGCTCGAGCGCCTCGTCGAGTCGCCGTTCCAGCGCGTCGGTCTCTCGGCGACCCAGAGGCCACTGGAGCAGATCGGCAGATTCGTCGCCGGCACCGGGCGTGAGATCCGGCTCGTCGATGCCGGTATTCGAAAGGAGCTCGACCTCCGGGTGTTGATCCCCGTCGAGGACATGCGCGAGCTCGGCTCGACCTCCGAGCTGTCGGTGCCGGAGCTCTCCGACGGCGTGATGATGGGGGTCGGGGTGGAGCGCTCGAGCCGCTCCATCTGGCCGTCGGTCTACCCGGCGATCCTCGAGCTCGTCCGCCAGCACCACTCGACCATCGTCTTCGTCAACAACCGTCGGCTGGCCGAGCGGCTGGCGCTCAGGATCAACGAGCTCGCTGGGGAGGCGCTGGCGCGCGCCCATCACGGCTCACTCGCGCGCGAGCAGCGCGTCGTGGTGGAAGAGCTGTTGAAGGCAGGGCGCATCCCCTGCCTGGTCGCGACGTCGTCGCTCGAGCTGGGCATCGACATGGGCGCGGTGGACCTCGTCGTCCAGGTGGAGAGCCCGAAGTCGGTCGCGCGAGGACTGCAGCGCGTCGGGCGGGCGGGCCACGAGCTCCACTCGGTGTCGAAGGGCCGCATCTTCCCGAAGTACCGGGCCGACCTCCTCGAGTCGGCCGTCGTCGCGTGCGCGATGCGTGCGGGCGACATCGAGGAGACCCGCATCCCACGGAACCCACTCGACGTCCTCGCGCAGCAGATCGTCGCGATCTGCGCCGACGAGGAGGTCTCGGTGAACGAGCTGCACGAGCTCGCGCGCCGCGCCTATCCGTTCGCCGAGCTCTCCCGCGCGCAGCTCGAGAACGTCCTAGACATGCTCGCGGGCAGGTACCCCTCCGACGAGTTCGCGGAGCTCCGGCCGCGGATCGTCTGGGACCGCACCGCGGGCGTCGTTCGCGGCCGGACGGGAGCGCGGCGACTCGCGGTCACGAACGCGGGGACAATTCCGGACCGCGGCCTGTTCGGCGTGTTCCTCGCAGACGGCGGCGGGCGTGTCGGCGAGCTCGACGAGGAGATGGTGTACGAGGCACGGGAGGGCCAAACGTTCGTCCTCGGCGCCTCGACCTGGCGGATCGAGGAGATCACGAGAGATCGGGTGCTCGTGTCGCCTGCTCCCGGTGTTCCGGGCGTAGCGCCGTTCTGGAAGGGGGAGGGCGTGGGGCGGCCGGCCGAGCTCGGGGAGAAGATCGGCCGGACGGCGCGCGAGCTCTCGGCGCTGGCCGACGACGCGGCGATCGAGCGGATCGAGGGCGACTTCGGTCTCGACGCTCTCGCCTCTCGCAACCTCGTCACCTACCTACGCGAGCAGGAGGCCGCGACCGGCGTCGTGCCGTCGGATCGTACGATCGTCGTCGAGCGTTTTCGGGACGAGATCGGCGACTGGCGGGTCTGCATCCTCTCGCCTTTCGGCGGCCGCGTGCACGCGCCCTGGGCCATGGCGCTCCGAGCGCGCCTGAGAGACTCGCTCGACCTCGACGTCCAGTCGCTCTGGTCGGACGACGGGATCGCGCTCCACTTCCCGGACGCGGATGCGCCGCCGCCGCTGTCCGATCTGCTGCTCGAGCCCGGCGAGGTCGAGGATCTGCTGCTCGGCGAGCTCGCGCAGTCGGCGCTCTACGGCGCCCGCTTCCGGGAGAACGCCGCGCGCGCCCTCCTGATCCCGAGGCGTCGTCCGGGGCAGCGCACTCCGCTCTGGCAGCAGCGGCTGAAGGCGCAGAGCCTCCTTCAGGTCGCACGGCGGTATCCGCAGTTCCCGATCGTGCTCGAGACCTACCGCGAGTGTCTCCAGGACGTGTTCGACCTCGGTGCCCTGCGCGGCATCCTGCGCGGCATCCGGAAGCGCTCGCTCGCTGTCGTGGAGGTCGAGACCGCGACGGCGTCCCCGTTCGCCTCCTCGCTCCTCTTCGAATACGTCGCGACATACATGTACGAGGACGACACGCCGCCCGAGGAGCGGCGCGCGCAGGCGCTCTCGCTCGACCGAGACCTCCTGCGCGAGCTGATGGGCATCGAGGAGCTTCGCGAGCTGCTCGATCCGGCAGCGATCGAGCAGGTCGAGGCGTCGCTACGACGGCCACCGCGCAACGCCGACGAGCTGCACGACCTGCTGCGACGGGCCGGGCCGCTGCTCGACGGCGAGTACGACCGTGGATTCGCGGAGACGCTGTTGCGCGAGCGCCGCTCGATCCGAGTCAGGCTCGCCGATACAGAGCTCCTCGTCGCCGCGGAGGATGCCGGCCTCGTCCGCGACGCCTTCGGCGTGGTTCCACCGGGCGGCGTTCCCGACGTCTTCCTCGATCCCGTCGCACAGCCGCTTCGCGCGGTCCTGCGCCGATTCGCCAAGATGCACGGGCCCTTCACGACGGAAGAGGTGGCAGAGCGCTTCGCCGTCGACGAAGCGCGCGTGGATGCCGAGCTGGTCGCTTTGGAGCTCCGGGACGAGCTCGTCCGCGGAGAGCTCCGCCCTGGTGGCACCGAGCGAGAGTGGTGCGACCCCGACGTTCTGCGTCGCATCCGGCGCGCGACCCTCGCAGTGCTCCGTCGTGAGGTCGAGCCGACGGAGCAGGCTGCGTTCGGCCGGTTCCTCCCGGCCTGGCACGGAATCGGCCGGCGGCAGGGCCTGCGCGAGGCGCTCGTGCCGCTCCAGGGCCTCCCGCTACCCGCGCCGCTCTGGGAGAGCGACGTGCTGCCGCGCCGCGTTCCCTCGTTCCGGTCCGCGGAGCTCGATGCGCTCTGCGCCTCGGGCGAGGTCGTCTGGGTCGGGGCGGGCCTCGATCGCGTCGCGGTCTACTTTCGCGACGACGCACTCGTCCTCGGACCTCCGCCGGCGGAACCTCCGCCCGAGGGGGATGCAGCGGCGGCGATCCGCTCTGCCCTGGCCGGGCGCGCTCTGTTCTGGGGCGACCTCGTCGACCTGACCGGGATGGCGCCCGATGACGTGCTGACCGCGCTCTGGGAGCTCGTGTGGGCAGGGGAGGTGACGAATGACTCGTGGGCGCCTCTGCGTGCGTCGCGCCGCTACGAGCTGCCACGGCCCGAACGCGCGGGACGGCGCTTCGTGCGGAGCCGCCGCTCGACCGCGTCACCTGTACAGGGGAGGTGGTCCCCGGCCTCCACGCTCTTCGCCGAGACGAGCGACCGCCGCGCGCTCGCCGAGCTCCTGCTCGAGCGGCAGGGGATCGTCACCCGCGACGGCGTGCGCGGAGAGGGCGTGCGCGGTGGCTACGGAGCCGTGTACTCGGAGCTCCGCGCTCTCGAGACCCTCGGCATCTGTCGCCGCGGGTACTTCGTGGAAGGGCTCGGCGGCGCGCAGTTCGCCCTCCCGGGGGCGGTGGAGCGACTCCGCGAGCTCCGCTCGTCCGCTCGTGGCGACGGCGAGCCCGAGGCCCTCGTCCTCGCCGCCGCTGATCCCGCGCAGCCGTACGGGGCGGCGCTTCCGTGGCCCCGACGCTCCGGAGCCCGTGCAGCACGAGTTGCGGGCGCGTGGGTCGTCCTCCTCGACGGCGAGGCCGTGCTCTTCGTCGAGCGAGGCGGCCGCTCGCTCGTGCCGTTGCGGGAGCCGGAGGACGAGTGGCTCAGGCCGGCACTGGCGGCACTCGTCGCGCACGTACGCGCCGGCGGGGCGAAGCGGCTCGCGGTGGAGCGGTTCGACGGCTCACCGGTCGTCGAAACCGAAGCGATGGCCCTCCTCGTCGACGCGGGCTTCCTCGCCGGCCCGCGGCGCGCCGTCCTCCGACCCTGATCGGCTCGACCCGAGCCGGGTACGGCCTCGATCCAGGCTCCGTCCTCGTCGAGGAACCGCCGTCGGCGCAATACTGCCGACGCGAGCTCCTCGTCGATCTGCACCTCGTCGACGAGGAGCGCCTCGAACGAATGGAACAGCCGCTCGCCCGAGACGACGTACTCCATCTCGCCGCGTAGCGAGCGCCCTTCGAGGTCGAACTTCCACATCCTGCCGTCGGCACACGGAGGAGAGGGGGTACCGGCCGCGTACCCGGAGACGTGGCCGTGCGCGCACCTCATCTCTATCCGCTGCTCCGCGGCTTCGTGCTCGGGTCCTTCGTCGTCCTCGGGCGCGAGCTCGAGGAGGGCGCGAAGCTGCCGTTTGCATTCGAGGAGCACGTCGAGCGACGGGGGCCTTCGCTGTACGAGCTGCGCCCGCTCGTGCGCGCGTTCATCGAGGAACGCGAGGCGGTCCTCCGCGCGCGCGAGGATGCGAGGCTCGCGGTGGTCGAGCTCGGACGTGAGCCGGCGGCGGCGATCTTTGCGCGAGCCCACGCCGGTCCGCATGCGAGCGAGGACGAGGCGCTGTTTCGGACTGTGCTCCTCGGGCTCCTGATCTCGACCGCGGAGGCATGCGGCGGCTTCGACTGGGACGACGATGCCTTCGAGAGGGCCTACGCCGAGCTCGAGTCGTCGCTCTTCGGGGAACGCCGGCGATACCTCGCGGTGGCTCCGCTCGTCGGGATCTCGCTTGCCAGGCCGGCCGAGCTCGGCCCGGGTCTCGTCGTTCGCCCGTTTGTCTCCGGCGAGCTTGCGACCCACTGGCCCGAGTCGAGAGGACTGCTCCCCCGCGACTTCGGCCGCGAGCCCGACCGCTTGGTCGCCGTCGAGCTCCGGCGCGAGCTCGACGCCGGTGAGGCTCCGCCCGACGCGGCCGGCGAGTTCGCGGACGCGGTCAGCGCGCTTCGCTTGACCACTGCTGCGGCAGTGGCGGCGGGGCCCGTCCTCTTCGAGACCCTCGACGGGCGACCGTTCGGCATTCAGCCCGTGCTCCCGATCGCCGCGACACAGCCTCCCGGCGAGTCGTCGCGGCTCGATGCCTTCCGCGCGCCCATCGCCGTGGACGTGCTCGCCGCGCTCGGCGACGCGGACGGCGACCCGGACCTGTCGGACGCGCTCGACCGCTGGGAGCTGGCGCTCTTCCAGAACGAGCCGTTCCGCAGCGAGCAGCTCCGGGCAGCACTGACATCGCTTCTCGGTGATACGTGGCCGCTGCGCTGTTCCGTCCTGCTGGGCGACGATGCCAAGGCGAGAGAGGAGCTGTACGGCGAGCTCACCGTGCTCGCGGGAGGTGACGCGGCGACAGCGGCCGCCGTGGACGCCGCCCGGCGTGGGGTCGTGGCGGTGCTTCGCTCGCGTGACCGAGACCATCTCGTGCACGACCTCGATCGCGAGCTCCTCGGGCTCGATCGGACGACTCCCCACGCCGTCGCCGTCTGAGATCTGGCTCGAAGCCGTTACCCACTCGCGAGGTGAGCAGGGCTACCTTCGCTCAATGGACGAGTCGCAGGCGATCCTCGAGCGGCTCGAGCGGATCGAGGCTCTGGATCGTGCAGGCGCGACGCCCCGCGAGCTCGTCGGCGAGCTGCGTGCACTGCTCGTGGAGGCCGAAGCGTGGTCGCGAGAGGAGGGAGGTGAGGAGGGAACGAAGGCGGTCGAGGAATTGCGTGCGGCGCTGGACGCGCGCGTGACATGATCGCGACTAGATGATCTCGCACTGGGACGAGGTGCGAACGTGGCGTGGCGAGCGCGGCCACATCGCCGGCACGTGGAGCAGTCTCACCGGCCGCGCGTCGCACGCGGTCGGGCTGAAGCGGATCCGGGTCGATCCCGGCATGTGGTCGACGCCTCTGCATCTCGAGGGCGCCGAGGAGGAGATCTTCTACGTCCTCGGAGGTTCCGGCGTCTCCGTCCAGTGGGAGGAGGAAGACGCTCCCGTGGGGTACGAGGTGCGCCCCGGCGACTGCATCGTGCACCTGGCGCTCCGGAACTCGCACACGCTGCAGGCGGGTCCGGAAGGTCTCGACGTCCTCGCCTTTGGCCAGCGATCGTACGCGCCCGGCATCACGTGGCTCCCTCGCGCGGGCGTGGCGTGGCTCGGCGAGACCTGGACGCCGGTGGGCGCCGAGGACGACCACCCCTGGACCCGTGAGGCCTCAGCCGGGCCGCCGGAGATCGTGGAGTTGTCCCCGCGCCCGACCAACATCGCCAACATCGCCGACCTCGAAGCGGTCGAGCGCGAGACTGCGACCATCGGTCGTCGCGTGCGGTATCCCGGCCGCGAGGCGGGCTCGCTGCGAACCGGCCTGCGGCACGCCGAGGTCTTCCCCGGCAAGCTCAACGCGCCGCCACACTGTCACGCGCTCGAGGAGGAGATCTTCGTGGTTCTCGACGGCGCCGGCCACGTCCTGCTGTGGGAGGAGAACGGCGTCGAAGAGCACGCCGTTCGCACTGGATCGGTGGTGGTGCGACCGCCGTCCACGGGCGTCGCTCACGCATTCCGGGCAGGGGACGACGGATTGACGCTCCTGATGTACGGCCCGCGTGAACCAGGGGAGGTCTGTTACTACCCACGCTCCGGCAAGGTCTACTTCGTCGGGCTCGGGCTGATCACCCGGCTCGGGGAGAACCTCGACTACTGGGATGGAGAGGACTGAGCTGCACGCGGCATGAAGGAATCTCCCGCGGAGCCGTGAAGGTGACGCGGATATGGCGCTGTCACGCCTCCTTCCGCGGCTCCAGCCGCGCCCCGAGCCCGTCCCCGAGCCGGTCGAAGACGAGCCGAGCGCGACCGAAGACGACGCACCGCGTCTCCAGGCCGTGCCCGAGCCGGCCCCCAAGCCTGCCTCGGAGCCGGACGGAGGGCTGATGGCGAACATCATCGCGCTCGCGAACCAGAAGGGCGGCGTCGCGAAGACCACGACGACGTTGAACCTCGGCGTTGCGCTTCGCGAGCTGGGCAACCGCGTCCTGGTGATCGACCTCGACCCGCAGGGGAACCTCACGATGAGCCAGGGGATGAACCCGGACGCGATCGAGCGCTCGATGTTCGACGTCCTCGTCCATCGCATCCCGATCTCGGACGTGATCAAGTCCGTCGAGGTCGACATCGCGGTTGCGTCGATCGATCTCGCGGGCGCCGAGCTCGCGCTGTCCGCGCTCATCGGACGCGAGCGCGCTCTCGAGAAGGCGCTCGTGGAGGTTCGAGACCGCTACGACTACGTTCTCATCGACACGCCGCCGTCCCTCGGCCTGCTGACGATCAACGCGTTCGTCGCGGCCGAGGGAGTGATCGTGCCCGTCCAGTGCGAGTACCTCTCGTTGCGCGGCCTGGTGCAGCTCGAGAACACGCTCGCGATGGTGCGCGAGAATCTCAATCCGCGCGTTCGCGTCCAGGGGATCGTCCCCACGATGTACGACGGGCGCACGCTGCACGCGCGCGAGGCGATCGAGATCCTCGAGGAGCACTTCGGCGACCTCGTCTACGACACACGCATTCGCAAGACCGTTCGCTATGCAGAAGCTCCGGTGAAGGGGAGCTCGGTGCTGAAATACGACCCGACAGGGCCTGCAGCGCAGGCCTACCGCGACCTCGCGAAGGAGGTGCTCGATGGCGCGCAAGCGCGCGACGATGCGTGAGGGCCCGCTCGCCGAGCTCTTCCGCAGGACAGAGGCGGCTCAGCGCTCCCAGGAAGCCGCGCCCGAGGAAGAGCAGGTCGATCCCAGGGCGCAGGCGGCGCTCGACGAGACGGTCGAGCACGTTCCGGATTTCGCGAAGGAGCGCGAGGCCGGGCCGCATGTGTCCGCGGTCCCTGCCGTTTCTCCCCCCGTCGAGGAGGAGGTCCCGGCCGAGGCGGCGGCCTCGCGTGCGGCAGCCCGCTACTTCCAGACGATGCTCGAGCCCGCACCGCAGCTGCATCGCGTGCCTCCACCGAAGGGCTCTGCCTACATAGCCGCGATCCGCGTCGTCGGGGTCGGCGGCGCGGGGCTGAACGCGATCCATCGGATGATGGACGCCGGGATCGCGCAAGTCGACTTCATCGCCGTGAACACCGACCGGCAGGCGCTGGCCATCTCGGACGCGCCGACGAAGATCGCGATCGGCGAGAGCCTGACTCAAGGCCTCGGCTCGGGAGCGGACCCGTCCGTCGGGCGTGCCGCGGCCGAAGAGGCCGCCGACCACCTGAAGCAGGCGCTGCGCGGATCGGACATGGTCTTCGTCACCGCGGGAGAGGGAGGAGGGACCGGCACCGGCGCCTCCCCGGTCGTCGCGCGCATCGCGCGCGAGCTCGGTGCGCTGACCGTGGGGATCGTGACCACGCCGTTCCGCTTCGAGGGGACCCGGCGTCGCTCGGCTTCCGAGAGCGGTGTCGACGAGCTCCGTACGGCGTGTGACACCGTCATCGTCATTCCCAACGACCGCCTGCTCGAGGTGCTCGACCGCTCGACGTCGATGGTCGACGCGTTCAAGATCGCGGACGACGTCCTTCGCCAGGGCGTCCAGGGGATCTGTGATCTGATCACGACTCCCGGCCTGATCAACCTCGACTTCGCGGACGTCCGCACGGTGATGCAAGACGCCGGGTCGGCGCTCATGGGCATCGGCTACGCCACCGGGCAGAACCGCGCGCGCGAGGCTGCGGAGCGCGCGCTCGGCTCGCCGCTCATCGACGCGGAGATCGTGCGCGCCCGCGGGATCCTGCTGTCGATCTCGGGCGGCGACGACCTGTCCCTCGTCGAGGTGAACGATGCCGCCGAGGTCGTCCGCCAGACCGCGACTGACGAGACCAACATCATCTTCGGTGCGACGGTGGACTCGCGGCTCACCGGGCAGGTCTGGGTGACCGTCGTCGCGACCGGGCTCGGCGGGATGCGTCGACGCTCCGGCCGGACGGGACTCGACACGCCGGCGGAGCCGCGTTCCGCAGCCGATCCGGAGCTGCCGTCGTTCTTGAACACCGGCTAGTAGCCTGCGCGCGCCCCTCGGACGTTGCTCGCAAAGGAGGCGAGCGCGAGGCGCGCAGGACAGTACAAGTGGTACGGACAAGCGCCGAGCGCGAAGCATCCTGCCGCGAGCGGCGCCAAGCACTGGCGAAGCCGGGCTCTGCCCGGCGTGAGCCGGTGCTGGCGAGGTGCCTGCGGCAGTACCCTCCTCCGATGCGAGGCGCGATCGCAGCGGGCCACCCTCTGACCGCGGAGGCGGGCGCACGCGTACTGCGCGAGGGCGGCAACGCCGTCGATGCGCTGCTCGCCGCGGTCTTCACCGCATTCGTGACGGAGGGGCCGCTGACCGGGCCGGCGGGAGGCGGTTTCGTCCTCGTCCACGAGCCGAACGGCGCGACGAGGGTGCTCGATTGCTTCTTCGGAGTCCCGACGGACGGCCTCGGCGAGATGGAGGAGCTCCTCGTCGACTTCGGAGACGCCGGGACCCAGGTCTTCCATGTCGGGGAGGGCTCGGTCGCCGTCCCGGGGCTTCTCCGCGGGCTCGAGGAGATCCACCGGCGTTACGCGACGCACGCCTGGAGCGAGCTCGTCGATCCAGCCGTCGCGCTCGCGCACCAGGGCTTCGAGCGGGACGACGCGCGCGTCGTCCTCCACCGGATCCTGGGAGGGATCCTCCTCCGAGACGAGGGCGGCCGGCGCATCTACGGAGATCTCGAGCGCGTCCACACCCACGACTTCTGCAGCACGCTCGAACGTGTACGGGACGCCGGAGCCGCAATGGTCGCCGAGCTCGTGCCCGAATACGCGGACGACCTTCGGGCCTATCGCGTCGTCGAGATGACGGCCCTCGAGATCGACGTGCACGGCCATGTGGTCCAGTCGACGCCGTCGCAGGGAGGACGGGTCATCCAGCGGATCCTCCGGCTCCTCGGCGAGCACGAGGACGAGCCGTTGCTCGAGAGCGAGGCGAGAGCCGTCGCCGACGCCTACGGGCGGCTGGGGGCGGGACCGCTTCCCGGAACGACGCACATCTCGGTCATGGACGAAGACGGCCTGACGGCGGGGCTCTCGTCGACGCTCGGATCGGGTTCGGGCGTCTTCCGCGGCGGCACCCAGCTGAACAACATGCTCGGCGAGCTCGACGTGATCGGCACGCACGAGAATGCTCCCGGAGATCGCCTCGCGAGCATGATGGCGCCGACGCTCGTCCTCGATTCCGGGAGGCCGCGGCTCGTCGTCGGGAGCGCGGGCTCGGTGCGCCTGGCCGGCGCGATCGCGCAGGTAACGTGGCGGTTCCTTCGCGGAATGCACGTCGCGGCGGCGATACGGGCGCCGCGGCTCCACGTCGACGGCACGACGCTCCATCTCGAAGGTGGGTGGTCGGACGAGGACGTCGAGGCGCTCTCCGCGAGCTGGGAGATCAACCGCTGGGGCGACCTGAATCTCTTCTTCGGAGGCGTGCAGGCCGTCGAGAGGACTGCGGAGGGAGGCTTCCAGGCCGCGGGCGACCCCCGGCGCGGCGGCGTCGGGATCGTGGCCCCGTGACCACGATCAGGAGGGCGACCCCGCACGACGCAGACGCTCTCGTCGAGCTTGCCGGGAGCGTCGGGCGCGAGGAGGGCCGCTGGATCCTCGGGACGGGTCCGTGGCGATCCGTGTCCGACGAGCGCAGGTACCTCCGAACGATCGAGCGGTACCCCGACGCGGCCGTCCTCGTGGCGGAGGACGGAGGCCGCATCGTCGGGCGGCTCTCCCTGTCGCGAGATCCGCATCCCGCCAGCCGCCACGTCGCCGACCTCGGGCTCATGGTCGCCGAGAGCCACCGGCGCCAGGGGGTGGGAACGGCACTGCTGGACGAGGCCGTAGCCTGGGCGCAAGCGTCAGGGGTGCGCAAGCTCGAGCTCCACGTCTTCCCGTGGAACGAGCCCGCGCTCGCGCTCTACGAGTCGTTCGGGTTCGAGCGCGAGGGATATCGGAAGCGGCACTACGAACGCGGCGGCGAGCTCGTCGACGCCATCCTCATGGCGTACTTCGTCAAGCCGTCCTAGTAACGATGACGCGGGGTGCGCTCCACGACGACGAGCGTCGCGAGGGCGCGGTAGGCGATCCGGCCGCGCGCCCACGAGCCGCGGCGCGTGACGGTCAGCAGGAGTGTATCGAGCAGCCGCATCCTCGATCTACGGATCGCTTGCGCGGAGGGGGACGACTGCTGCGGTGTGGTCGGCGCTCGCGGCCGGCTCGACCGCCTCGGGCGCGCCGGTGGGCGGTCCCGGCGGCTCTTCGCTGACGTTGGGCTCGTGCGTCATGCGGCGTGAGCCCGGCGAGACCTCGTCGAGCCTGGCCTCGAGCGAGCGCAGCGCAGTCGGGAGGAGTGTCGAGGCATGCGACACCTTCGTTGCGACGGCGGCGCCACGCTGCTCGACCTCGCCGAGGCGACGGCTGAGCTCGTCGAGCCGTTGCTCGTACGAGAAGTGCTGCGGGATGGACGCGAGCGCCGTCGCGATCGCCTGGAACTGGGCCTGCGCGGATGCTCGCTCGGCGTCGAGCGCTTCGACCCGCGTCACGAGGCGGGCGACACGCCGCTCGAGCTCCTCCGTGGCCGGCGCGCCTGCCGCTGTCTCCAGGTCCGCCTTGAGGCTGTCGATCCGCGTGCGAACGGATGCGCGCTCGACCTCGAGGATGGCCGCGACGCGCGCGATCTCGCTCGCGCTTTCGGCTCGCTCCTCGTCGGCCGCTCGGAGCCTTGCCGCGAGCTCGTCGATCCGTATGCCCAGCTCGCTACTCGCCCGCGCGACGAGCGGGTCGACTCTACCCGACAGGTCGTCGATCCGCTCGACGGTCTCGGCGAGGCGCTCGTCGAGGCCGCTGAGCGCGTGCCTTTCGGTGTCCTCGAGGGATGCGGCTCGACGATCGAGTGCCGAGAGCGACTGCGCGTGCTCGGAGACGAGCGAGCTCAGGCGCGCGCCGGCCTTCTCGACATATTCACGAAGCGCAGCAACCTCCGCCTCGGTCGCCGATGCCCTGGCTCCAGAAGACGACATCGCTGCCGTCGAGGATTCGAGCCTGGCAGCGAGCCGGTTGAGCTCGCTGCTCATGCCGGCGACGCGCTCGTCGAGCTCGCTCCTCATGCCGGCGAGATGTTCGTCGAGCCCTCGCCCTGCGTCGCCGGCGGCCTGCTCGAGCTCCGTGAACCGCGAGCGCAGCGCCGACAGCTCGTCGTCGACGCCGGAGACGCTGCGCGCGGTCGACGCGAATGAGGTAGTGAGCGATTCGAGACGGTCCGAGACCTCGTCGACCGCAGCTCGCTCCTCCACACGGATCCGCTCCACCCGCCCGGCGACTTCGTCGATACGAGCAGTGAGGACTCGCTCGACGCGCTCCGGGTCGGGCGCGTCGGCAAGCGCGCTCGAGAGGTCTGAGATCAGATCTTCGACGCGCGAGTTGGCCTCCACGAAGCGCTGCTCCATCGCCTCGAGCGCGCCGTCCCTTGCCTCGGCGCGTTCCGTGGCCGCCGCGACGGCAGCGTACAGCGGATCGAGCCGGTCGACGAGGCCGTCGATCCTGTCGCTTGCAGCCGTGATGCGGTCGTCGAGGGTCCCCGCCGTTTCGCCGTTCCGCTCCTCCGCTGCTTCCAGCCGGTCGACGAGGCCGTGGATACTGTCGCTTGCAGCCGTGATGCGGTCGTCGAGGATCCCCGCCGTTTCGCCGTTTCGCTCCTCCGCTGCTTCCAGCCGGCCCGCGAGGCCTTCGAGCTTCTCGCCGGCGCGGAGGAGGCCGTTCTCGAGAGCGTGGATGGTGTTCTCTCTGGCTTCGACTCGCTCCGTCACGGAAGCGAGGGTGGTATGGAGCGGGTCGAGCCGTTCCACGAGTTCGTCGATCTTGTCGGAGGCTGCCGAGATGCGGTCGTCGAGGGCGCCTGCGGCCTCGCCGTTCCGCCGCTCCGCTGCTTCCAGCCGTCCTGCCACACGATCGAGCTTCTCTCCCACCTCCGCGAGGCGCTCCTCGACGACGCGGCTCGTCTCGGCGTCGGCCTCCTCGAGCGCCGTCGTCTGTGTGGAGAGCGTCGCGAGTGTCTGACGGTGCTCGGCGAGAAGGGCGTTCAGCCGCCCCCGGGCGTCCTCGAAGTACGTGCGGAACGCGGAGAGTCCCTCCTCGGCCCCCGAGACCCGGCTCGCGCTGGCCTCGACCGCGCTCGAGAGCGAGTCGACCTTGCCCGCGAGCGCGTCGACCCTCGCCCCTGCCTGGCCGATGAGATTCTGATTCGAGTGCTGCCGGCGGGACATCTCGTCGGCAAGCTCCTTGAACGCCTGGCGCAGGTCGGACATAGCGGCGGTGTCGATCCCTCGGCGCAGCTCGGCGAGTTCGGCCGTGGTGCGGTCGCGCTCGACCTCGAAGGCCCGTCGCAGGGCGTTCACGTCCCCGTCACGCCCGGCGAGTCCCGCGGCGGTCGTGGAGACGGTCGAGGACACGGAATCGACCCGCTGGGAGACGAGCGCGAACTTCGCTGCCAGCTCCTCGACCCTTCCCTCGAGCCCACGCGGCAGGCGCTGCTTCGCGAGCTTCGACAGCTCGTCCAGCGAGCGCCGGACCTCGGCGAGCTCGCTCGAGTCGGGACCACGCCGGGCCTCCTGGACGGCTGCGTCGACGCGCACGAGGCTGACCTCGAGCTCGCGCCGTAGCTGCGCGATCTCGCCGTCTTTGGCCGCGCCCGCGGCCGACGCCGTGGAAGCCGTCTTCGCGACGGTCTCGATCCGATCCGCAAGCACGTCGACCTTCTCCGTCACGCGTTGCTCGAACCTCGGATCGCGCTTGGCGAGCGCCTCGATCGTGCGCCGGAGTTCCTTCAGCGACTTCTCGTCGACGAGCTCGGTTGTCGATCGGACGAAGCTCTCGATCGCGTCCACGCGCGCGGCAAGGGCCGCGACGCGATCGTCGCCGGCGCCTTCCGGACGCAGCGGTACGGACGACAAGCTGCTAGCCGGGCGCGTCTGCACGCGCTCTTCGGTAGCTCCCGGTCCGAACGCCGCAGGAGCATGCGCAGGCGTACGTCGGGAGGGAGCCCCTCGACGCAGCAAAGGTAGGTCCTCGGCCGCTTGCGGACATGCTTCTCAGGCCTATCGGTGCGACGCGCGTCGCGCTCGCTCACTCGTCTCAGTGAGCCGAGTTTCCGTCTACCTGGACGAGACTAGTGCCCTTTCTCCCAGCCGAGGACGAAGATCCGCTGCTCGAGGGTCTGCGGGCAGCCGAGACCCCGAGCCTCGGCGATTCGCGCGAGAGCTGCGTTCGGATCCAATCCATGCCGGACGAGCCAGCTGCCGACGACGACGCCGGTCCGGCCGCAGCCTGCCCAGCAGTGCACGTAGACGAGGCCGCCGGACTCGAGCTCGGCGTCGATCTCGTCGAGCGTCTCGATGAGGCCTTCGCGCGTGGGGATCGAGAAGTCCCTTATGGGCAGGTTGAGGTAGCGAGCAGGCGGCGTCACGAGGGACGCGTACGGCTCGAGCTCACCGTTCTGGGTGAGATCGAGGAACAGCGTGACGCCGGCCACCACGAGGTCGTGCACCTCCGCCGGAGCGTTCTCGGCGCCCCACGCGCACGGATGGCGGCCAGCGATGAGTCGTCCCGGCTCTATGACGGTGGGAGGGCGCACGCCGCGGAAGTGTGCCGACGACCCGATACCCCGTCCGAGGGGACCGCGCCTCAACGGGCGTCTCTAGGCTGCCGATAGGCCACGCATGGCGCCCGAAACCTCCGCGATCGAACTCCGCGACCGCGCGCTGCTCCTCGCCGCGGAGCTCGGCGTGGACCCGCGTGCCTGGTACATCGGGGTGCTCGAGGAGGAGCGGAAGGAAGGTCTCGGGCCCGATCTCGGCGCGCTGGTACGCGTCTACTGGGAGCTGCAGAGGGTTACCGGCAGGACCGATCTTCGCGACACCTGGCGCTCGCTGACCGATCAGCTCTGGTCCGGCGAAGCCGCGTAGAACTGCGTCCCGAGCAGCCTCGGACCCCGTCGGACCGGGGCAGTACGATGGCCCTCCCGTGCGTCGCGCCGCTCCGAGTTTCGTTCACCTTCACGTCCACTCGGAGTACTCGATCCTCGACGGGGCGTGCCGCATCCCGGCTCTCGTCGAGAAGGCAGCCCGACTCGAGATGTCCGCCGTCTCCCTCACCGACCACGGCTCGCTGGCGGGTGCGGTCGAGCTCTACCGTGAGGCGCGGAACACCGGGGTCAAGCCGATCATCGGCTGCGAGGTGTACGTCGCCGACGACCGGCGAGCGCAGACGAAGGGCTACGCACACCTGACGCTTCTGGCCGAGTCGAACGAGGGCTACGCGAACCTCATCAGGCTCTCGTCGCTCGGCTACCTCGAGGGCTACTACTACAAGCCGCGCGTCGACTGGGAGCTCCTCGAGCGGCACGCCAGGGGAATCGTGGCGCTCTCCGGATGCCTCTCGGGGCGGGTGTCACGCGCGCTCTCCGAGGGCCGTCCCAAGGACGCGCGAGCCGATCTCGACCGGTTCGTCGAGATCTTCGGGCGGGACTCGACGTACGTCGAGATCCAGAACGCCGGGCTCGCCGAGCAGCAGCAAGTGAACCCTGCGCTCGTCGCGCTCGCCGAGGAGACCGGGCTCCCGCTCGTCGCGACCGGCGACGTGCACTACCTCGACGCCGACGACGCCTTCGCGCACGAGGCGCTGCTCTGCATCCAGTCGGGCGACACGCTGAAGAACCCGGCGCACTGGAAGTTCGACACCAACCAGTTCTTCTTCAAGACCCAGGAGGAGATGACGGCCGACTTCCCCGGCCTCGAGCATGCGCTTGCGCGAACGCTCGAGGTCGCGGAGCGCTGCGACGTCGAGCTCGAGCTCGGACGAATCCTGCTCCCGCAGTTCCCCCTCCCGGAGGGTCGCGACGCGTTCGACTACCTCGTCCAGCTCTGCGAGCAGGGTCTGGTCAGACGGTACGGGAAAGCCACTCCCGAGCTGACGGAGCGACTGCGGTTCGAGCTCAGGACGATCAAGGAGATGGGCTTCGCCGACTACTTCCTCATCGTCTGGGACTTCATCCACTTCGCCAAGCAGAACGGCGTCAGCGTCGGGCCCGGGCGCGGCTCGGCGGCTGGCTCCCTCGCCGCCTACTGCCTCGAGATCACCGACGTCGACCCGATCCGGTACGGCCTCCGCTTCGAGCGCTTCCTGAACCCGGCCCGCAAGGACCTGCCGGACATGGACATCGACTTCTCGGTCGCGGGCCGCGACCGCGTCATCAACTACGTGGCCGAGAAGTACGGGCGCGATCGCGTGGCGCAGATCATCACGTTCTCGACGATGGCCGCTCGGGCCGCGATTCGCGACGCCGGCCGCGTGCTCGACATCCCGTACGGTGTCGTCGACCGCATCGCGAAGCTGGTGCCCGAGGGCCCGGGTCAGACGCTCGAGGCCGCGCTCAAGCCCGGCGCCGAGCTTCGCCAGGCCGTCGACTCCGATCCCGTCGCGAAGGAGATCGTCGACCTCGCCCGACCGCTGGAGGGGCTGACCCGCGCCGACTCGATTCACGCCGCGGGCGTCGTCATCGGCGCGCAGCCGCTGATCGACGTCGTCCCGCTCCAGCAGAAGGGGTCGGACCAGGAGATCGTGACGCAGCTCGGGATGTGGGACGTCGTCGACCTCGGGCTCCTGAAGATGGACTTCCTCGGCCTCCGGAACCTCGACGTCATCGACAAGGCGGTCGAGCTCGTCGGCGGTGTCGACATCGGCTCGGTTCCGCTGGACGACGCGAAGACGTACGAGATGCTCGCCCGCGGCGACTCGACCGGTGTCTTTCAGTTCGAGTCCTCCGGGATGCGCGACGCGCTCCGGCAGGTGAAACCCACGGAGTTCGAGGACCTCATCGCGCTCGTGGCCCTCTACCGGCCTGGCCCGATGGGGTACATCCCGATGTACGCCGCTCGCAAGAACGGACGGGAGCAGGTCTCGTTCGCCGATCCGCGCCTCGTGGCGATCACCGGGCAGACATACGCGATCTGCATCTACCAGGAGCAGTACATGCAGATCGCGAAGGATCTCGCGGGCTTCTCACCGGCCGAGGCGGAGACGCTGCGCAAGGCAATCGGGAAGAAGATCCATTCGCTCATGGCATCGCTCAAGGACAAGTTCCTCGAAGGCTGCGCGGAGCACCGCGTCGCTCCTGTCGTTGCGCAGCAGCTCTGGAAGGACATGGAGTCCTCGCAGGACTACTCCTTCAACAAGGCGCATGCAGCGTGCTACGCGCTCATCGCGTACCGGACCGCCTGGCTCAAGGCGAACCACCCGAAGGAGTACATGGCAGCTCTCATCTCGTCCGTGATGAACACGAAGGACCGCGTCCCGTTCTACGTCAACGCGTGCCGGGAGATGGGCATCGACGTCCTGCCGCCGGACGTGAACTCGTCGCAGCAGGACTTCGCCGTGGTCGGCGGCGTCATCCACTTCGGCCTGAACGCGGTGAAGAACGTCGGCGAGGCCGCCGCCGAGGCGATCGTCCGGGTTCGTATGGAAGGTGGGCCGTTCGAGTCGATCTGGGAGCTCACCGAGCGCGTCGACCCGCAGGTCTTGAACAAGCGCGCGCTCGAGTCGCTCGTGAAGTGCGGTGCGCTCGACTCCACCGGTGCGACCCGCATGGGCATGCTCGCAGCCCTCGACGCCGCGCTCGGTCACGGGCAGCGCATCTCCGCGGATCGCCTGGCCGGCCAGGCGTCGATCTTCGACGGCGCGTTCGGCGATGCGGACCAGACCGTCGAGGTGCAGCATCCTTCTCTCGCGAGCACGGAGTTCGACGAGCGCGAGCTGCTGCGCCTCGAGAAGGAGACGCTCGGCCTCTACGTCTCCGAGCATCCGCTCGAGCGCGTCCGGGGTGAGTTGCGCAGGAAGACGGACTGCGCGCTCACCGATCTCGAGCGACGGCGCGACGGGGAGTTCGTCACCGTCGGCGGCATCGTGTCCGGCATGAAGCAGGTCACGACGAAGCGCGGCGAGCCCATGGTGTTCGTGACCCTCGACGATCCCACGGGGAGCGCCGAGGTGGTCGTCTTCAATTCGACGTACGCAGCGGCGCGGGAGCTCCTCGAGGCCGACCGCATCCTTGTGATCAAGGGGCGTGTCGACCACAAGCAGGCGGGTGAGACGAAGCTCGTCGCGAGCGAGGTGAGCCCGTTCGAGTCGGCATCCATGCGGCGCGAGGTGCGCCTACGCATCGACGCGCGCCAGGCTCCCGCCGGCCTGATCGGCGAGCTCGCCGCCCTCGTCTCGGACTTCCCCGGCGACGCTCCCGTCTACGTCGCCCTCGAGACCTCACTCGGGGAGCGCACCCTCGCGCTCGGCCCGGACTACCGCGTGAAGCCCGAGGCCGACTTCTTCGCCGAGATCAGGGCACTCCTCGGCGAAGCCGCCATTTCGTAAATCCCTCGATCGAGGGCCCTGGCTCCCCCCTATGGAGGGGTGATTCGACCCCCAGGTGTGTGACCTACTAAGAGCCGCGCTGATCTGCGACCACTCAACTGCGGAAAGGAGTGAATGCGCATGTTCAAGTGGCATGTTCGCTGGACGAGGGTTGTGATCGCTCTCTCGAGCATCGCAGCCTTCGTCGTCGCTTCGGGGGCCGGCTGGCGCTGGAGCTAACCCTTCCGTCGCGGATTCGAAGCAGCTCACCCCATGCCAGACCAGGAACCTGATCCCGGCTATCCGCCCCGGCTGCGCGCCCTGATCGCGGGCGCACTCGCGCTCGCACTTCCGGTCGTTGCCGGGGCGGTGGTGAGTCTGATCCTCGTCCCTCCGGGTCCCGCCGAGGGTCTCGCGGTTCTCTTGTTCCTCGCGTTGGCCCTCCTCGCGGAGCTGAAGCCCGTGCCTCTCGAGGAGGACGACCTCAGCACCGTTTCCCTCGCCTTCGTCTTCATCCTCGCCTCCGTCATCCTCTTCGGCTGGGAGGAGGCGGTACTCATTGCCGGCATCAGCGCTTTCACGGCGCAGGTGGTCGAGCGCAAGCCCCTCGTGCGAACGGCGTTCAACACGGCCGTCTACGCGCTCTCCGCCTTTGCCGCCGCGCTTCCGGTGTTCGTGTTCGGCCCGGCGACGGACGACCCGCTCAGGATCACCGTCGAGGCGCTCGTCGGCGGCGCGGCGTTCGTCGCGGTCAACTTCGCCTTCATCTCACTCGCGATCTCGTTCCACCAGCGCATGCCGGTCGTGGAGCTCCTCACGGAGGAGTTGCGACTGGTCGGGCCTGCCTTCGCGATCCAGGCGTTCCTGGCTGCCCTTGCGGCCGCGCTCTGGGCGACCGACGCACGGCTGCTGGTGCTGATGGCAGGCCCACTCTTCACGGTGACGCTCTACCAGCGCTCGTCGCTTGCATCGCGTCGCGCGACCCGCGACGCGCATACGGACAGCCTCACCCGCATCGGAAACAACCGTGCGTACGAGCTTGGGCTCGCGACAGCGGTCGATGCCGCGGGGCAGGACGGCTCGCGGCTCACGTTGTGCCTCGTCGACGTGGACGACTTCAAGTACATCAACGACGCGTACGGGCATCCGCTCGGCGACCAGGTGCTCCTCGAAGTGTCCAGGCTCCTCCACACCGGGAGCGACTGCGTCGGCACCTACCGCTTCGGCGGCGACGAGTTCGCCGTCGTCCTCGCATGCGGGGAGGTCAAGGCACGAAGCCACGTCGAGGCCATGTACCGTCGCATTTCGTCTGCCCGCTTCTCGCACGGTGGCTCGATGACGGTGAGCGTCGGAATCGCAGTCTTCCCGGATCAGGCCGCCGACGTCGAGACGCTCGAGCAGGCCGCGGACAGCGCTCTGTACTGGGCCAAGCAGAACGGCAAGAATCGGTACTGCGCTTACGGCCCGGTCATCGCCGATGCGTACAGCCCGGCCGAGATCGAGCGACGCGTGGAGCAGCAAGCGCGCCTTCGGGCTGCCGAGAACCTCATTCGGGTCGTCGATGCGAAGGACGAGTACACCGGCGCCCACTCCGAGCGTGTCGCGCTGCTCGTCGAGGCGATCGCGCGCCGGCTGGAGTTCGACGACGAGCAGGTGGAGCAGCTGAAGCTAGCGGGCCGACTCCACGATCTCGGCAAGATCGCGATTCCCGATCGAGTCCTTCAGAAGCCTGGCCAGCTCTTGCCCCACGAGGCGCTGCAGCTCGCGCACCACCCTGAGCTCGGCGCCTCCCTGCTCGACGGTATGGACATCCGACCAGTCGACGTGTGGATCCGGCATCACCACGAGCACTGGGACGGCTCCGGCTATCCGCACGGGCTCGCCGGCGAGGAGATTCCGTTCGGCTCGCGCCTGATACTCGTGGCAGACGCGTACGACGCGATCACGACCGATCGCAGCTATCGACTGGCGACGAGCCCCGAAGACGCGCTGGCCGAGATCCGGCGCTGCTCCGGCGTCCAGTTCGATCCGAAGGTCGTCGCCGCGCTGGAGGCGCATCTCGAAGAAGCCGGGCTCATCGCTCAACGCGAGCTGGCCGAGGTCGTTCCGTTGAGGCTCAGGGTCGCGTAAGCCGCACGATGGCGCTCGCACTGCCTGTCGTTGTGGCTGTCGTACTCGGGCTCGCCCTCGGCGGACGTCTCTCCGGCCTCGCGCGGATCGAGCTCCGCATGCCGTGGCTCTTCTTCGTCGCCATCGGCCTGCAGGTCGTCGCGTTCCCCTTCGAGCTCTTGCCCTGGCGCATCCACGAAGAGGCGGCGAGCGTGATCTGGCTGGTCTCCTATGCCGTCCTCGTAGTGGCCGCCGTCCTGAACGCCCGCATAGTCGGCGTTCCGATCGTCGCCGCGGGGATGCTGCTGAACCTCACCGCGATCCTCGCCAACCGTGGGACCATGCCGGTCCGGTACGACGCGATGCATGCGGCTGGGCGGGCCGACGTCATGCAGGCCAACTCGACCGCTATGACCGACCCGAACATGCCCTGGCTCGTGGATCGCTGGGCCGCGCCAGAGTGGGTTCCCCTCGCGAACGTGTTCTCGATCGGCGACGTCGTCATCGCGGTCGGCGCGGTCGCCATCGTTCTCGCCGCGATGGGCATTCGGCTGCCGCGCGCTCTCGCGCCGACGGGCCGGTAGTACCGGGAGGGATCGACCTCAGCTGTGCGCGTCGCGCGCGAGGCGCTCGCCGACGCGAGACAGGACCTTCAGCGCGATCGACGGCATCGTCTCGACCACCGAACGGAAGCTGCGGTCGGTGATGACGAGGACGTCCATGGGCGACGTCGCGGTCACGGTCGCCGTGCGCGGGCTGTCGGTGATCAGCGCGATCTCGCCGAGCCAGTCGCCGGGGCCGAGATCGGCGATCTTCTTCCCGTCTTTCGTCACCTGCGCGGTGCCCTCGATCACCACGAAGAACTCCCTGCCCGAGCGCCCCTCGCGCGTCAGGACGGTGCCTTCCCGAAGATCGAGCTCGTCTGCCGTCTTGGCCAGCTCGCGCAGCTCGCTCTTCGAGCATCCGCCGAACAGCGGAACCTTCTTCAGGAGCTCGATCTTGGCGTCGCGTCGAAGCGCCATCGCGCCATCCTAACCCGTTTCGGGCGTGGGTCTGGACTTCCACCTCGATCTCGTTCTATGCTGCGTGTCCTTCTGGGGGTCATGCGGAGAGGAGTCGAGGGGATGAGCTTGAAACTGCGGCACTTTGTTCTGCTTGGAGCCTTCGCGACGGCGGTCGTGCTCTTTCTCGGAGCCGCCGAGCGAGTCGCGGCCGACACCATCGGGCCGACGTGTAGCGAGGGAAAGCCGATCTGTTTGAAAGTCGACGGCACGCCGGATCCGGCGTCCCGCTCGCCGGTCGGTACAGACCACTACATGACGTATTCCCTCGAGGTGTCGTACAACGACAACTCCGGGGCGAGTTCGAACCTCACCAATCTCACGGTCACGGTGACGTGGGAGGACGTGGGCGCGCCGACGACATCGGCCTTCGTGCCGGCTCCGGCCTCGGACGGGCGCTGCTCCGTAACCGTAAACCAGACCATCAGCTGCACAGTGGACCAAAAGAGCCTCGGGCCGGGGGACGATCCGATCCCGTTCGGCCCTCTCGTCTTCCGTACGGCGACGACCACGCCCGACAACCCCAACGACCTCGAGGCGAGTGACACGAACGTATTCGTGACGGCTTCGGCCCAGGAGACGCCGAGGCCCCCGAAGGGCGGTTCGAACGTCGCGTTCGTGACCGTGCCCAATCCGACGCACTACGAGGACGTGGGTGACGTGGACATCTCGATCGCCGGCGGGACGCTCACCACGACGCTCGCGACGTCGAACGCCGGTGCGGTCAACCAGCTCAGCAAGCTTCCGGTGCCGGCGAGCGCGCCGCGCGGGCTCTTCGAGCTGGAGGAGCAGAACTACGGCGGAAGCGTCACCTGCCCCGCCGATTTGGCATGCGTCGGCCAGCACGTGACGACGATTGCCACCGGCCTGGAACCGGTGAACCTCCAGATCACGTATGTCGGGTCGGCGTCCGGCCTCACGGAGAACGGCCTCGTCGTCATCCACACCCGCACGGATGGAACGACGGTCACGATCAGCGACGAGTGCAGCGGCGATCTGTTCTCGGGCCTGCCCCCGGACTGGAGTGAGGAGGCGTATCCGAACGGATGCCGGCGCGTCGAGATCACACCTCTGTCAGGCGGCGTCAAGAAGGTCGAGGTCGATGCGTGGGATCTCACGAACGGCCAGTGGGACTTCGGCTAGAGCCGATTACGAGATGAGCGACGGGTCCTCGGCAGCTCGAAGCGCTGCCGAGGCGCCGTCGACCATGACGACGCTCTGCTTGAGCTCGCCGAGCTGGAGAGCCTCGTGGAGCGCCGCTCGGGCTTGCTCCCCGTGACCGCAGACCGTTAGGACTTCGGCGAAGTCCCGGAGGGCTCCGTACTTGAAGAGCACGGCGTCCGTCGGGGTCAGGAGCGCCAGGGCTTCGCCAACGAGACTCTGGGCTTCATCGAGCGCGCCGTGCCGTGCCAGCAGCTTTCCGCTGACGCAGCGCCACAGCGCCTGCGTGTCCACGTCGTCGGGCATTGCAAGGGTTCGTGCCGCTTCCGCGTGCTCGCCGGCCTCTTCCAGTCGACCCAGATCGTAGAGCGTCTGGCCGAGGAGTCCCGCGACCGTGCTGAGGAGATACCGATCGCCGATTTGCACGAGCGTCTCGTGCGCACGACGCAGGTGCTGCTCGGCTTCGGCCGGCTGACCGGCGTACATCTCGACCCTCCAGCCCTCGAGCAGCAGCCGCGCGAGCCGAGCACCGAGTCCGAGCTCCTCGAGCATCGCCTTACCGCGTGCGACGTGTTCGCGCGCATCGTCGAACGAGCCTTGCAGCGCGAGAAGGCTCCCGTTCAGCGCCAGCAACACGCCCACCGCTTGCCGGTCGCCCGAGACCTCCGGGATGATCGTTTCGAACCGTTCGATTGCCTCGGAGACCGGGGTCGGGCCGAATACCGCGGCCGCCGCGTAGGCTGTCGCGGCCTGCGTCTGCTGCCGGCCGTCGGCTCCCAGCCGCGCATGTTCCACAGCACGCTCGGACGCCTCTGCGGTATCGGCGAAGCGGTTGGCGGTCCCGTGGGACCAGGCGAGGAGCCTCCACGCCTTGGCGAGCCCCGAGTCATCGCCGAGCTCCTGGAAGACCGCCATCGCCTCGACGATGGTCTCCGCTGCCTCGTCGCGCCAGCTTTCGGCATCCCCGGAGCGCAGCCGGACGAGGAGCCGGACGAGTGAGGCATGCGCGATTGCATGGCGAGGGGCTGCCTGCCCCGCATCGATGACCTCGTCGAGGGCAGCCTGTGCATCCTCGAAACGGCCGACCTGGAGCAGCGTTTCCCCGTACTCGGGGAGGAGCTCGAGGCGCGCAGGGTCGTCCTCCGGAAGTAGTGCTGTGGCTCGTCCGAGCAGATTCGCGGCAGCGGGCACGTCGCCGCGTGCGAACGCGCGTCGGCCCGCCGCGGCGAGTCGCCTCGAGCCGTCGACAGCGAGCTCTCGCCCGTGGTCGTCGAGCGGGCCGAGCTCCGAGAGGTAGCGGTGCGCCTGCTCGAGGTGGTAGCCGAGGATCTCCTCGTACTCGGTCGCGCCCTCGCGGTTGATGCTGTCCCCCCACTGCACGAATTGCTCGTGAAAGGTCGCTCGCGAGCGCTTGAGAATTCCCTCGTACGCCGTGTCGCGAATGAGGATGTGGTGGAACCGGAACGCCTCCTCCTCGAGAGAGCGCGAGAGATCAGGATGGACGAGCTGCTTCTCCGTCAGCGCGCCGAGACGCGCTCCCACGTCGTCGCGCACACGCTCGGGCACGAGGAAGGTCACGGCGTCCTTCACGAAGACGTGCCCGATGACCGAGGCGGGCTCGATGACAGCGCGCTCGTCCTGCTCGAGGTAGTCGAGGCGTGCCGCGAGCAGCGCCTGGATGGTGGGAGGCACGACCGCCTTGTCGATGTCGGGCCCCGCACGCCAGCACCCGTGCTCGAACGTGATGAGCCCCTCGTCGATCAGCATGGACAGGAGCTGCTCGACGAAGAGCGGATTCCCCTCGGCTGCCTCGAGCACGCGGGCCCGAACACGGTCGTCGAGCCCGGCCCTACCGAGAAGGTGCTCGGCGACCGCTTCGGTCTCGTCCTCCGTGAGGCGCTCGAGCTGGATGCGCGCGTCGCGAGGCCCGGTCGACCACTCGGGGACCCGCTCCACGAGCTCGTGCCGCGTCGAGCAGACGAGCAGAAGCGGAGCATCGTCGGCGACGTCCACGACGTGCTTGACGAGATCGAGGAACGCCGCCTCCGCCCAGTGCACGTCCTCGAAGAGAACGAGGAGCGGCCCCGGCCGCGCGAGCGTCTCGAGCAGTCTCCGTGCGCCCCAGAAGAGCTCCTCCATCGGGAACTGCGTCGGCGAGAGGCCGATCGCCGAGGCGACGCGGGCCTCGGCCTCGGCGTCGCCCGACAGCGCGGACAGCTTCTGCAGAGCCTCCTCGGTCGTGTCTCGCTCGAGGATTCCGGCAGCCTGGCGAACAGCCTCGGCAAGGGGCCAGAAGGTGATGCCGTCCCCGTACGGGAGGCAACGGCCGCGCAGGAATGACGCCTCGCCCTCGACGGAACGCACGAACTCGTCGATCAACCTCGACTTGCCGACACCCGCCTCCCCGATCACCGTCACAAGGCGGCACTGCCGCTCGTTCGCCGCGTCGTCCAGCGCCCCGCGCAGGAGTGCGAGCTCCGCGTCGCGGCCGACCATCGGCGCATCGAGCCGCCTCGGCCGTTCGGTGTCCTCGCGCACGGCGACCAGGCGATATGCCGGCACCGGCTCGGACTTCCCCTTCAGCTCGAGCGGTTCCACGGGCTCGACGTCCACGTAGTCGCGTACCAGCCGGTACGTCAGATCGCCGAGCAGCACCTCCTGCGCGCCGGCCGCCTGCTCGAGGCGCGCGGCGACGTTGACCGCGTCGCCCGTGACCAGCCGCTGACCGCTCGTCGGATCGCCGGCGACCACCACGCCCGTGTTGACGCCCGTGCGCACCGTGAGACGGACTCCCCAGTGGCGCTCGAGCTCGTCGTTCAACACGGCCTGGGCTTGCTGCATGCCGGCAGCCGCCCGGACCGCGCGCAGCGCGTCGTCCTCGTGCAGTTTCGGGAGCCCGAAGACGGCCATGATCGCGTCCCCGATGAACTTCTCGACGACGCCGCCGTGCTGCTCGAGCTCGGCACGCATGGCGTCGAAGTACCTGGTCATCACCTCGCGCAGCGACTCCGAGTCGAGCTTCTCGCCCATCGCCGTCGAGCCCTTGAGGTCCGAGAAGACGATCGTGACGGTCTTCCTGAACTCCTGAGGGGGAGGCGCAGTGGCGAGCGGCGACCCGCACGCGAAGCAGAACTTCGCGACGTCAGGGTTCTCGGTTCCGCACTGGGAACAGAACGGCATGAGGGCTTTATAGAACGTTTACGCCCGCTCAACCCAATCACCCAAGAAAGGGGTCGTCCGATACGTCGAAGTGGACGAATAGCGAGTGACACCGATCCACACGGCGAAGGGCGGCGGAATGTCTGCGGCGGAACTCGAGATCGTCCACGGATCAGAACGGGACCGCATCGAGCAGTGGCGTCACGAGGCGCTCGAGCGCGCGGGATACGACCCCGAGAGCGCGATCGTCCTCGCGGCGAGCCACGAGATCGACCTGCACGACGCGGTCGGGTTGCTCGAGCGCGGGTGCTCCGTCGAGCTCGCGCTCCAGATCCTGCTCTAAAGCGCGCGAGACGGTTCCCTCACGCGGCGCCCGCTCTGCGGGCAGAATGCCCGCCGTGCTTCCGCTGCTGTCCATCCCCTCGCCGAGCTCGAGCACGATCGAGCTGGGGCCGCTCTCCATCCACTTCTACGGCCTGACGCTGCTCGTGGCCATCGCCGCCGCTGTCGTGATCACGGGCATCCGGTGGACGAGACGAGGCGGCGACTGGGATCTCATCTTCCGGGTGGCCGTGTGGGGTGTCGCGTCTGGCATCGTCGGCGCGCGGCTGTACCACGTCATCACGAGCTGGGACGAGCTCCCGGACGAGTGGTGGGGGCCGTTCGCGATCTGGAAGGGCGGCCTCGGTGTCTGGGGCGGGATCGGGCTCGGCTGCGTCGTCGGCGCGATCGTCGCGAAGCGCTCCGGCGCATCGATTGCGAGGCTCGCCGACTGCGTCGCGCCTGCGCTCCTGGTCGCGCAGGGCATCGGGCGCTTCGGCAACTGGTGGAACCAAGAGCTGTTCGGCGGCCCGACCGACCTTCCCTGGGGGCTGGAGATCGATCCGGAGAACCGGCCGATCGACGACGTCGAGCAGGAGACGTTTCATCCGACGTTCCTCTACGAGGCGCTGTGGTGCTTCGCGGCGGCCGGCGTCCTCCTCTTCGTCGAGCGCCGTTTCAAGGGGCGCATCCGCCCGGGCGGCCTGTTCGCCCTGTACGTCCTTCTCTACAGCGTCGGGCGCTTCTGGATCGAGATGCTGCGCGTCGATCCGTCGCACGAGCTCGGCGGGGTTCGGCTGAACGTGTATGTCGCGGGCGCGGCGATCCTGCTCTCGGCGGGGTTCTTCGTGTGGTGGCAGAAACGCTGGAAGCGGGGTGGAGCGGGCCCGCCTCCGAAGGTCGAGACGATGGCGGTTCCGAAGGGGCGCTAACGGGACCTTCTCCTTCGCGGGCGGTGTAGTAGCCGTAAGCGATCGAAGGAGGGATCTCAATGCGTGCTCTCGTCGTTCTGACTGCGATCGTCGGAGTGCTGGCGCTCCCGACGCTGGCGGGCGGTGGCGGCTGGGCCACGGTCGGATTCGAGCCTCTCCCCGACGGGACGTCTGTCGGCGGGACATGGACCCCGACGATCACCGTCAAGCAGCACGGCATCACGCCGCTCTCTGGCCTGCAGCCGGTGGTCGTGATCGAGAGCGATGCCACCGGGGCGTCCACCGAGTTCGTGGCCAGCGAGACGGCCGAAGCGGGCGTGTACGAAGCCGACGTGGTCTTCCCCTCGGCCGGTGACTGGCGGGTGACGGTCTCGAGCGGCTTCGGCGACTCGCACGTGACCTACGGCCCCGTCACGATAGGACCCGCGGGCGGAACCGGCGACTCCCGGCCGCTTCCGTACATCGGTCTCGGCGTCGTGGTCATCGGCATCGTCGGCGCTCTCGTGCTCTTGGGAGCGAGGCGCTCACGAAGGCTCAGCCCGGCGAGCGGCTGAGTCGCAGGGAACCGATCGATGGCGGCGGGTGTAGAAATGGCCGGTGGAGGACCGGCCGCCGAGCGATGCCACGCTCGCCGAGCGGGCGAGAGGCGGCGACGCGCGCGCATTCGAGGAGCTCGTGCGCATGTATCAGGGTCTCGCCTTCCGCACCGCCTATCTCCTGACCGGATCGGCCGCAGACGCGGAGGACGCGGCGCAGGTCGGGTTCGTGAAGGCGTGGTCGGCTCTTCCGCGCTTTCGTCGCGGTGCCGAGTTCCGGCCGTGGCTCCTGCGGATCGTGGCGAACGAAGCCCACAATCGGCGCCGGTCGGCGAAGCGGCGGGAATCGCTTCGGCTCCGCGCCGTCGCGGCCGAGGTCTCCGGGGGCGCGGTCCCGCCTCCGGAGGCCGCCGCGATCGAGCAGGACGAGCGGAGCATGCTGCTCGACGCCGTGAACCGGCTGGGTGAGCGCGATCGCGACATCCTCGCGTGCCGGTATTTCCTCGAGCTGAGCGAGCAGGAGACCGCGGAAGTGCTCGGTGTGAGGCTCGGGACCGTGAAGTCGCGGACCGCGCGCGCCCTCGAGCGCCTTCGTACGGAGGTGGATCTGTGAACGAGCTCGAACGTGCACTCGTCGCGCTCGGGCACGAAGTCGAGGTCCCCGAGCCGCCCGACCTCGCCCCACGCGTGCTTCGCGGCATCGAGAAGCCGCCGGTGCGTCGTCCGACGCGGCAGCGCCTGGTGGTCGCCTTCGTCGGCGTGCTCGTGGCGGCGCTTGCCGCCACGCTGGCCATCCCCGACGCGCGGTCGGCGTTGCTCCGCTTCCTGCACATCGGAAGCGAGCGGATCGAGTTCGTCGACGAGCTTCCTCCCGTTCAGTCCTACCCCACCGACTTCGAGCTCGAGCTCGCGCTCGGCGAGCGGGTCTCGCTCGCTACGGCACGGAGCCGCGCAGGGGTCGACCTCTTCGAGCTCGACGAGGAGCCCGACCGCGTGTACATGGGAGGGCACGGCACCGTGTGGTTCGTCTACGGGCGTCCGGGCGCCGTCCGCCTGCTGGTCGCCCAGACGCCGGAGCTCGCCGTCGACGAGGGATTCATCCTCAAGAAGCTCGTCGGGTCCAACACGCTTGTCGAACGGACGAGCGTCCACGGCGCTCCCGCGTACTTTCTGAGCGGCGAGCCACACGAGGTGATCCTGCTCGACGAGGCAGGTAACCCTGTGTTCGAGACGGCTCGGCTCACGCGCGACGTCCTCGTGTGGGAGGAGGGCGACCGGACGCTTCGGCTCGAGGGTGAGCTCAGCCTCGACGAGGCCCTCGAGCTCGCGGAGTCCATGCGCTGAACGAGACCTGCCGGCGCGTCCGGTGGCGCGGCTAGCCTCCGCCCGTGCTGCCGACGCCCGTCCGGGAGCTCGAGCTCGAGCTCGACGCGTTCGAGGGGCCGTTCGACCTCCTGCTCACGCTGCTGCTGAGGGAGGATCTCGAGCCGCGCGAGATCGACATCGCTGCAGTCGTCCTCGCGTTCGTCGAGCGCATGGCCGAACGCGAGGAGCTCGATCTCGATGCGTGCGGCGAGTTCCTCGTGCTCGTCTCGGCGTTGCTCGAGCTGAAGGCGCGCGCGCTCTTCCCGGACGAGGCGGCCGAGCTCGGCGAGTTCGAACCGGAGGAGGCGGCCGAGGAGCTCGCCCGCCGGCTCGCCGAGTACCGGCGGATGAAGGAGGTCGCCGCCTGGCTGCTCGAGCGTCTGGGATCCGAAGGGAATCGGTGGTTCCGGCTCGGGCCGGCGCCGCTCGCCCCGCAGGCCGAGCGGCGGCTCGCCCCCCAGGACCCGCAGGCGCTGAGCGACGCGCTGCGAGCCCTCGCCGTGCCGCCGCCCACCGTCTCTCTCCGCCACATGGCGCTCCGCTTTCCGCCGGTCTCGCAGTTCCTCGAGCGCTTCCGGTCCCTCCTTGCGCGCAGGCCCCGTTTCGATTTCGACAGCGAGGTCGAGGGGTACTCGCGGATCGAGCAGGCGGTCGCCCTCCTCGCGTTGCTCGAGCTGCGCAAGTCCGGCGAGATCGCCCTCGGCCAGGCGCGTCCGTTCGCGCCGATAAGGGTTTCTCGCGCCGATGACGAAAGGATCTCCGCATGGACAGCCCGCTCCGCCTGATCGCCGCCAACCCGGTCGACCGCCTCGCGAGAACGATCGAGGCGCTGCTCGTCGTCGCGTCCGCGCCCCTCTCGATCGACGAGCTCTGCGAGGCCACCGAGGACGACGCGGAGCGGATCGAGACCGCGCTCGGTCTCCTGCGCGAGCGCTTCAGCGAGGGTCGGAGCGGCATCGCACTCGAGCAGGTCGCGGGGGGCTACGCATTCCGGGCCAGCCGCGATGCGGCCGAGGCATGCTCGCGTCTCTTCGAGCGCCCGGTCGAGCGAGGCCTGTCGCAGGCCGCCCTCGAGACGTTGGCGATCGTCGCGTACCTCGGCCCGTGCTCCCGCCCGGACATCGCTCGGATCCGCGGGGTCGCGGCGGACTCGGCGGTGGCGAGCCTCGTGGAGCGCGGGCTCATCACCGAGGCCGGCCGCGAGAGCGCTCCGGGCGGCGCCGTCCGCTACCGCACGACGCCGCTCTTCGAGCGCGTGTTCGGGCTCGAGAGCCTGGCGGCGCTGCCACGCCTCGACGATCTCGGAGAGAACGCGACCGAGCTGCGCGAGCGGCTTCTCGAGGTCGCGGAGGCGCGCGCGTCCTAGATCTGCCAGGCGCCGTCGCGGAGCACGGCGACCGTGTGCCCGTCGCGTGCGACGCCGTCCACGTCGAGCTCGGGGCTGCCGATCATGAAGTCGACGTGCACGCGACTCTTGTTGACGCGGCTCCGCTCGGCCGCGTCCTCGACCGGATGGTCGTAGCCGTCGCCGAGCGCGATGTGCGTCGCGGCGTTCTCGTCGATGAGCGTGTCGTAGAAGACCCGCCCCAGAGGCCCGATGCGTCCCGCTCCGTCCACGAGCGCGATCTCGCCCAGGCGGGCCGCTCCCTCGTCCTGCGACACGACCGCGCGCAGCGCGTCCGCTCCGGTATCGGCGTCGATCTTGACGGCTCGACCGCCTTCGAACTCGACTCGAATCCCCGTGATGATCGATCCCGTGAACTCGAGGGGCATCGTCGCCGAGACGTGCCCGTCCACGCGCGCTGGGTCGGGGGTCGTGAAGACCTCCTCGGTCGGAATGTTCGGAGTGTGTCGGCGCCCGTCCACCGTCTCGTGGTCGCCCGCCGCCCAGCGTGCCGAGGAGAACAGGCCGATCGTCAGGTCGGTGCCGGGACCGTGGAGCCGGATGGCGTCGAATCCCCGCTCGGAGAGGCGTTCGGCGTTCGCCTTCAGCGCCGCGCTTCGTTTCTCCCACGCCTCCGCCGGATCGTCCGCGTCGAGCCGGCAGATGTGCGCGACGTCCTGCCAGAGCTTCAGGTACGCGTCTTCGCGCTCGAGGTCGGGGTAGACGATCTCCGCCCACGAACGCGTCGGAGCCGGGACGACGCACCAGGTCGTCGTCATACGGTTGACGACCTCGCCGGTCTCGGGCAGGTACGGGAGCACGTCGCGCCCGGCGCGAGCCGGGTCGACGTCGTCCAGCGCTCGGGGCGCATGTGGCCCGGAGAGGGTGATCCGCGCGGCGTGCTCGTCGGAAAGCCATAGCAGTCGCTCGCGCATCCAGGGCGGCACGAAGTCGAGCGTGTCCTCCGCAGCGAGGGACACTCGCTCCCGCTTGAGCCACTGATCGAAGTAGAGGACGTCGACGTACCGCGCGCCCTTCTGGTACGCCGCGCGTGTGATCCTCCGGGTGAGGTGCTCCTTGCCGATGGAGCTGGTCACGCCCACGAGCCGTCCCGGTTGGACGTTCGCCCCGAACACGGCGAGGTCCGCGAGCTTGTCGGTCCAGGTCTCGATCTCGGTCACGGAGGGACAGTAGCCCCGCGAGAATGACGCGATGCGCCTGAACGCCTACCTCGCGCGTGCGGGAGTTGCGTCGCGCCGGCAAGCGGACGAGCTCATCCGCGAAGGGAGAGTGCGGGTGAACGGAGAGCCCGGTGAGCTCAACACGGTCGTGGGAAAGCGGGACGTCGTCGAGGTCGACGGCGCGCACGTCGTTCCCCAGCCGCTCGCGTACGTCCTCCTCAACAAGCCGCCCGGCGTCGTAACTACGGCGCGTGATCCGCACGGCCGGCGCACCGTCGTCGAGCTCGTTCCGTCCGAGCCCCGCGTCGTTCCCGCCGGACGCCTCGACGCCGACACGACGGGCGCCCTGCTCCTCACGAACGACGGCGATCTCGCGCATCGGCTCGCCCATCCTCGATACGGCGTCCCGAAGGTCTACGAGGTCGAGGTCGAGGGGTCGCCCTCGTCGGAGGACCTCACGCAATTGCGGACCGGCGTAGCTCTCGACGACGGCCCGACGGCACCGGCGCAGGTGCGGGTGCTCGAGCGCAGCGCTCGTACGAGCCGGATCGAGCTGACGTTGCACGAGGGTCGAAATCGCCAGGTGAAGCGAATGTGCGAGGCGGTCGGGCACCCCGTTCGACGCCTCCACCGTGTGCGATATGCGGACCTGGGCGTAGAGGGCCTCGATCCGGGAGCGTGGCGTGAGCTGACACGGGACGAGGTCGCGGCGCTCCGCCGAGCAGTCGGCCTCTAGGCGGGCCGTACGAAGCCCATCCGCTCGTACATCGCCTCGAGCGTGGGTGCGGAAGCCTCCCTCGCTTTCTCAGCTCCGCGGGCCAGCATCCGCCGAAGCTCGGCCTCGTCGCCGCGAAGCTCGGCGTAGCGCTCCTGGATCGGCGCCAACAGCTCGACGACGGCCTCGCCCACGTCTCGCTTGAAGTCGCCGTAGCCGGTCCCGTCGTAGGTGCTTTCGATCGCGGTGATCGGCTCGCCCGTCGCAACGGACATTATCTCGATGAGGTTCGAGATGCCGGGCTTCACGGCCGGGTCGTGCCGCACCTCGCGGTCGGAGTCGGTGACCGCGGTCTTGAACTTCTGGCGAACGACATCCGGCTCGTCGATGATCCGCACGACACCCTGCGCGTTGCCGGCCGACGTCGACATGAGCCGCTCCGGCTCCTGAAGGTTCCTGATGCGAGCGCCTTCCTCGGGATAGACCCCCTTCGGGATCGTGAACGTTGCGCCGTAGCGGCTGTTGAAGCGCTCGGCGATGTCCCGCGTCAGCTCGACGTGCTGACGCTGATCGTCGCCGACCGGGACGATGTCGGTCTGGTAGAGCAGGATGTCGCCGGCCATCAGGACCGGGTAGTTGAATAGCCCAGCCGAGACGAAGTCCTGCTCTGCGGACTTGTCCTTGAACTGGGTCATCCGCCTGAGCTCGCCGTAGCTCGTCGCCGAGCCGAGGAGCCACGCCGCTTCCGCGTGCGCCCGCACGTGACTCTGGCAGAAGACGATCGAACATTCCGGGTCGATTCCGGTCGCGAAGAGCATCGCCGCCCCGGCGAGCGTCGCCTCGTGGAGGCCCTCGGGCTCGTAGGCGGTCGTGATGGAGTGGAGGTCGACGATGCAGAACACGGCGTCGCCCTGCTCCTGGGTGGCTGCGTACTGGCGGTAGCCGCCGCTGTAGTTGCCGAGCGTCTTGTCGCCCGAAGCCCGGATACCGGAGAAGATGCGCATCGGGGGATTGTCCCTGGACCGGCATGTCACCGGCCGCCGGAACGTAGGGTGATCCCCGTGCGCATCGAACCGGTTCCTGCGCTCGTCGGGCACCTTGCGGTGCCCGGAGACAAGTCGATCTCGCACCGCGCGGTGCTGATTGCCGCGCTCTGTGAGGGGGAGACGCGCATCGCAGGATTCGGTCGCTCAGCTGACACGGAGGCGACGATCGCCGCAGTGCGTGCCCTGGGCGGCGACGTGGTAGAGGAGGACGTCGACACGCTTCGTGTCGGCGGTGTCGGGCTGCGGGGGTTGAAGGAGCCGGCCGGCGCGATCGACTGCGGGAACGCGGGGACGTTGATGCGGCTCATCGCCGGGGTGCTCGCCGCTCAGGACGGCCGTCGCTTCGAGCTCGTGGGCGACGAGTCGCTGTCGAGCCGTCCGATGGAGCGCATCGCCGAACCGCTGCGGAGAATGGGGGCAAGGGTCGAGACGACTGCCGGCCACGCTCCGCTCGTCGTCGAGGGAGCGCCGCTTCGGGCGATCGACTACGAGCTGCCGGTGGCCTCCGCGCAAGTCAAGTCGGCGGTCCTGCTCGCGGGCGTGCAGGCGCCGGGCGACACCACGGTCGTCGAGCCGATCCCCACGCGCGACCACACGGAACGTCTCCTCGAGCATGCGGGAGTGCGTGTCACGCGACGTCCTAGCAGCGTGACGATCACCGGGGAGCCGGATGCGCTCCGGCTGGGAGACGTCGCGATTCCCGGCGACTTCTCGTCGGCCGCACCCTTCCTGGTCGCAGCCGCGATCGTTCCCGGCTCCTCGGTCACGGTGCACGGTGTCGGGCTCAATCCGCGCCGAACCGGATTGCTCGACGTTCTGGAGCGCATGGGCGCGAGGATCGCCGTGTACAACCGGCGGCCGATCGGCGGTGAGCCGGCAGGCGACGTGGAGGTGACGGCGTCGGACATCGTCGGCGCGGCGGTCTCGGCAGACGAGGTTCCGGCCCTCATCGACGAGCTCCCGCTCCTCGCGGTCGCGGCGTGCCACGCTCGCGGCGAGACCGTGGTTCGCGGCGCCTCCGAGCTCCGTGCAAAGGAGTCGAACCGGCTCGATGCCATCGTCGAGGAGCTGCGTCGTCTCGGCGCGCACGTCCGGGCGACGACCGACGGATTCCGGGTCAAGGGCGTTCCTGCTCGGTTGAAGGGCGGCGTTTCCGAGTCGCGGGGGGATCATCGCCTCGTGATGCTCGGGGCGGTTGCGGGTGTCGCCTCTCGGGAGGGTGTCGAGCTTCGCGGGGCCGACGCTGTGAGCACGAGCTTCCCAGGTTTCTTCGAGGTGCTCGAGCAGGTCGCCCCGGGCTCGGTTCATTACCCTCCCGCGACATGATCGTGGCCATCGACGGGCCCGCCGGCTCCGGGAAGAGCACCGTCGCGTCGACCCTCGCCCGGCGGCTCGGCTTTCGGTACCTCGACACCGGCGCGATGTACCGGGCCGTGCCGTGGATCGCCGGCCGCGACGGCGTCGACGTCACGGACGGACCGGTTCTCGCCGACCTCGCGCGCGCACACCCGGTGTCGTTCGGTGCCGACGGGCTCGTGGAGATGGCCGGCGAGGACGTGACGCTTGCCATCCGAGAGCCCGAGATCGACCGGCTCGTGCCGTCCGTCGCGCGCCATCAGGAGGTCCGCGAGGTCATGCGCGAGCGGCAGCGTGCTCTCGCCGTCGGCGGGGACTCGGTCATCGAAGGGCGCGACATCGGCAGCGTCGTCGTTCCGGAGGCCGAGGTAAAGATCTTCCTGATCGCCGACGAGTACGAGCGCGCACGCCGTCGCATGGAGGAGCGCCCCGGCGTCGCCGCGGACACGCTTGCCGCCGACCTACGCAGCCGGGACGAGCGTGACGCGATCAACACACAGCCCGCGGACGACGCCGTTCAGCTCGACACGACGGACCTCACGATCGACGAGGTCGTCGAGCGGATCGCACGACTCGTCGAGGCCAAGCGATGAACAGGACCGACGCCGTCTGGGCGCTGGGCCGCCCGACCATCGGGAAGGCAGCGAGCATCGCGACACGCCTGCGCGTGTACGGCAAAGAGCGCGTTCCGCTGCAGGGCGGTCTCGTCGTCGCCGCAAATCACTTCAGCTGGGTCGACCCGCTCGTCCTCGGGGCCGCGATCCCGCGGACGCTCTACTACATGGCGAAGATCGAGGCGCATAGCGTTCCGGCGCTCGGACAGCTCATGCGCTCCTTCGGAGCGTTCGCCGTGCGGCGCGGGGAGTCCGACCGGGACGCCGTGCGGACGATGCGCCAGATCGTCCGTGATGGCCATGCGCTCGGGCTCTTCGTCGAGGGAACGCGCCAGCGCTCGGGCGTGCCCGGCCCGGTTCAGCCGGGCGCCGCCATGGTCGCGATCAACGAGGGCGTTCCGGTGATCTGCGCCACGATCTACGGCTCGTACGAGTGGCGCCTCGGGAACGTTCACCCGGTGTCCTTGGCGTGGGGTGTGCCGAGGACCTTCGACGGGATTCCGCGCGGCGGCAAGGGATACAAGGAGGCGTCCGCCGAGATCGAGCGGGAGATCAGGGAGCTCTGGGACTGGCTCGGCGAGCTGCACGAGCTCGGCAGGCCGCGCGACGCCACGCCGCCGGCATGACCACCGCCGCCAACGACGTCGAGATCGCCGGAACCGTCGCCATCGTCGGGTTCCCCAACGTCGGCAAGTCGACGCTGATCAACCGGCTGACCGCGACGCGCACGGCGGTCGTCCACGAGACACCGGGCGTGACCCGCGATCGCAAGGAGCTCCTGTGCGAATGGTCGGGCACGACGTTCAGGCTCATCGACACGGGAGGGGTCGATCAGGCGGACACGGGCCCGTTCGGGCCTCAGATCGCGGCGCAGGCGCGCGAGGCCGTCGACGAGGCGGACCTCGTGCTCCTCGTCGTCGACGCGACGGCCGGCGTGACCCCCGGGGATGAGGAGCTCGCCCAGATCCTGCGCTCGTCACGGCGCCCGGTGCTCGTTCTTGCCAACAAGCTCGACGATCCGCGCCGCGACCTCGAGGCGCTCGAGTTCCACCGGCTCGGGCTCGGCGACCCGATCCCGATCTCGGCGCTGCACGGACACGGCTCCGGAGACCTGCTCGACGAGATCGTGAGCCGCCTTCCCGGGCGCAGCGAGCGTCCGGTCGGCGAGGAGGCGATCAAGGTGGCGATTCTCGGCCGCCCGAACGTCGGCAAGTCGTCGCTCCTGAACGCCCTCCTCGGACGGGAGCGCGTCATCGTCTCCGAGGTGCCCGGCACGACCCGGGACTCGATCGACACCGTCCTTCGACGGGACGAAGCGACCCTTGTCCTCGTCGATACGGCCGGGCTGCGCCGCAAGCGGCGGCAGCGTCAGGGAATCGAGTACTACTCCGAGCTGCGAGCGCTCGAGGCCGCCGAGCGCGCCGACGTCGCGCTGGTGCTCGTGGACGCCAGTCAGGGCGTCGTCGAGCAGGACCTCGCGATCGCGGACGTCGCGCGGAAGGCGCAGTGCGCGACCGTCGTCGTCCTCTCCAAGTGGGACATCGCGGAGCTCCGTATCGAGGACGTGAGGCCGCAGATCGTGTCGAAGCTCCGGCAGCGTCCGCCGATCATCGCCGTCTCCGCCCACACCGGACGCGGCCTCGAGCGGCTGCTCGGCCTCGTCGAAGCGCTCTTCGCGCGGTATGCGGGCCGCATCCCGACCGCCGAGCTCAATCGGGCGCTGCAGGAGCTTCGGGAAGCCCGACCGTCGCCCGGGCGGCGCGGGCGGCGGCTCAACCTGCTGTACGGGACTCAGGTCAGCTCGCGCCCGCCACGGTTCAGGTTCTTCGTCAACGACCGCAGCCTCGTCACGCGCGACTACGGCTACTGGGTCGAGAACGAGCTCCGCTCCCGGTTCGGGCTGGAAGGCATTCCGGTCTCCATCGACTTCGTCACCTCCGAATGAAGCGTCTCGGTCCTGGGCGCCTTCGGCTCCCGCCCGGCGGGGCCAGGCCTGCCCGAGAGGCGCCCGGAACGTGAGGGTCGTCGTGATAGGAGCGGGCTCGTGGGGCACGGCGTTCGCGTGCCTCCTCCGCGACAACGCCCACGACGTGACGCTCGCCGCGCGTGATCCCGTCCAGGCCGCCGCGATCAACGAGACGTCGAGAAACCCGCGGTACGCGCGCCAGGCGGACCTAGCGGGCATCGCGGCGACGAGCATCGCCGAGGCTCCGATGGCCGAGGCGGAGCTCGTGGTCGTCGCCGTTCCGAGCCGCGTCTTCGCTGAGGTCGTCGGCGTGGTGCCGGGCGACGCGCCGCTGCTGAGCCTCACGAAGGGCCTAGACCCCTCGACCGGCGCGCGACTCTCGACCCTCGTGCAGGGGCGTCCCGTCGCGGTTCTGTCCGGGCCGAACATCGCCGACGAGATCGTCCGCGGCCTCCCGGCAGCCGCGGTCGTGGCGAGCGACGACCTCGAGCTGGCGGTCCGCATTCAGGTCGCTGTCCACTCCGTCCTCTTTCGGGTCTACGTGAGCGACGACGTTGCCGGCGTCGAGCTCTGCGCAGCGGCCAAGAACGTGATCGCGCTCGCCGCGGGCGGCGCCGACGGGCTCTCCCTCGGCGACAACGCGAAGGCGGCTCTCGTGGCGCGCGGCCTGGCGGAGATGCGGCGGCTGGCGGAGTCGGCCGGAGCCCGTCCCGACACGTTCGCAGGGCTGGCCGGGATGGGCGACCTCATCGTCACGTGCTGGTCGCCCTCGGGGCGCAACCGGCGCGCAGGCGAGCTCATCGCGCGGGGTGCGCGCCCGGAAGAGGCCGCCGCGGAGATCGGCATGGTGGTCGAGGGATTGACGACCGCGCCGGTGCTGCGGGACCTCTCGCGCCGGCTCGAGATCGAGCTCCCGATCACCGAGGGCGTATGTGCCGTGCTCGGCGGCGTGCCGCTGACCGATCTCGTCGAGCAGCTCATGAGCCGGGCACCGACGACCGAGTAGCGTGGAAGCCAAGGTGGCGCTCGGCCCGTCGCGGCCCGAGCCCGTGTGCGAGCGTCTTTCGCGGTTCGCGCGATCGGCAATCTGCACGTGCAGATTGCCGATCTGCGCAAGTCGGTACCCTTCCGCGCCATGGCGGCGCGCACGTTCCCGTTCACGTCGGAGTCGGTGACGGAGGGACATCCGGACAAGATCGCGGATCAGATCTCGGACTCCGTCCTCGACGCGATCCTCGCGGACGACCCGAACGGGCGGGTCGCCTGCGAGACGCTGATCACGACCGGGCTCGTCGTCGTCGCAGGCGAGATCACGACCGACACGTACGTCGACATCCGAGCGGTCGTCCGCGATCGGATCGGGGAGATCGGATACACGCGAGCGAAGTACGGCTTCGACTTCGAGACGTGCGGTGTCGTCGTCGCGATCGACGACCAGTCGGCCGACATCGCCCAAGGCGTCGACGAGTCCTACGAGGCGCAGCACGGCGACACCGACCCGCTCGACCTCCTCGGCGCGGGTGACCAGGGGATGATGTTCGGCTACGCGACTCGGGAGACCGAGGAGCTCATGCCGATGCCGATCCTCATCGCGCATCGCCTCACTCGGCGCTTGGCAGAGGTGCGTAAGGCGAATGTGCTGCCGTACCTCCGGCCGGACGGCAAGTCGCAGGTGACCGTGCGCTACGAGGTTGACGAGCACGGCATCCAGCGCCCGGTCGAGATCGAGCGCGTGCTCATCTCGACCCAGCACCGCGACGGTCTCGACGTCGAGACGCTGCTCAAGCCCGACCTCCTCGAGCACGTCGTCGAGCCGATCCTGCACACGGACTTCAGGGATCACTTCGACCCGAAACGGCTTGCCGAGAAGGATTTCTTCTACGTGAACCCCACCGGCAAGTTCGTCATCGGCGGGCCGATGGGCGACACGGGCCTCACCGGGAGGAAGATCGTCGTCGACACCTACGGCGGCGCGGCTCCGCACGGTGGCGGCGCGTTCTCCGGCAAGGACCCGACGAAGGTCGACCGCTCGGCCGCGTACGCGGCGCGGCATGCCGCGAAGAACGTCGTCGCGGCGGGCCTCGCCGATCGCTGCCAGCTCCAGGTGGCCTACGCGATCGGCGTGGCGCACCCCATGAGCGTCAACGTCGACTGCTTCGGGACGGAGACGATCCCGCTCGCGAGAATCGAGAGTCTCATCACCGAGCACTTCGACCTGCGGCCGGGGGCAATCATCCGCGATCTCGACCTCATGCGCCCGATCTACGCCAAGACCGCGGCGTACGGTCACTTCGGTCGCGACGACCGCGACTTCACGTGGGAGCGGACCGACAAGGCGGACGCGCTTCGCGCGGACGCGGGCTTGCTCTCGGAGTCGGCCGTCTAGCGCCGAAGGGCCCGCCGGGGCGGGCCTTCGTGGAGGGCAGTCTCCTTCGTCCGCACCTCGGTCGTGTCGAGGCTCCTTACCGCTCGGGAAACTCCTTCGCGACGAGCCGGTCGACGAGCTGCTCGAGCCGGTCGAGCGCCGCATCGGCCCGCGCCCGTGTGATCGCCTCCCTGGCGACTGCTCTCGCGAGACGGTGCTTCGCCGGCGCGAGCATCGCCGCCTCGAGCGCCGCGACGCTCTTCCCCTGCTTCTCGGCCAGGTCTGCGAGCGAGGTGCCCGGCAGCTGCTCGCGGAGCTCCCCGCGCTCGAGCCCGAGGAAGTCGGCGGCGGCCTTCAGCATCCCGTGCACGCCGATCCGCACGGGTGCGTGGTGGCGCGGGCCGCAGAGGCCTTCTCCGGAGACGCGCTCACGAAGCATTGCGGCCCGCTCCGACGAGATCCGGCCGGCCTTCTCCGCCGCGTCGATCCGGGCGAGCAGGCGCGTCTTGACGTTCGCCTCGAGCTCTGTGACTGACACTCCGTGCCGTTCGGCGATTCGCGCGAGGCGCTCATCGCACCGTGCCACGCGACTCCCGTCGCCGGCGGCTGCGAGGGCGGCACCGCCGCCGACGAGAAGCGTCGCAGAGGCCGCGAAAGCACCGACTGCAGTTCGGTTCAGCCTCATCGTTCCGGTCTCCTTTCGATCCTCCCCCGAGGTACGGCTGCATGCTCGCAGCCGCGTGTGATCGGACCGTGAGCGATTCGTAAAACCGGTTCTACGCAGCCCGGACGTAGATTCCGTCGGCCGCGCGCTCGGTGATCGCGCGCTCCGCGCCGTCTACGGCGACGGTGATCTGGCCGGCGGCCGGCTGCGCCGAGACGACCGAGACCTGCGAGCCCGGGACGAGGCCCTCGTCGTAGAAGAAGTGGAGGAGATCGCCGTCGTGCTCGGCGAGCCGGACGATGCTGCCATCGCGGCCGACCTCGAGCTCTGCCAGCGCCATCAGCTCCGCGTTCTCGGCCTGCTCGAACTCGGTGTCGACCGGCCAGCCGTGCGGACACCGGTCGGGTCCGCCGAGGCGGTCGTTGATCCGCTCGATCATCTCGTCCGAGAACGTGTCGCCGAGCTCGTCCGCGTGGACGTGCGACTCGGCCGCGGTATAGCCCATGAAGTCGGTGAGGAAACGCTCGATGATCCGGTGCTTGCGGACCACCCGCTTGGCGCGCGCGGCACCCTCCGGCGTCAGGATCGCCTCCTTCTGCTCTCCGCGCTCGACGAGCCCGTCCGCTTCGAGCCGCTTGAGCATCTCCCCGGCGGAGGCCCGCGAGACGCCGAGCATCTCGGCGACGCGCGAGGCGATCGCCGTCGATCCGGTCGCCGGCCGGTATTCACCGATGGGGAACGCGAGGAAGTAGATGGTCTCGAGGTACTCGTCGACCGAGTGCCCGTGCGGCTGAGCCATGCGTGCAACTCTAGCCCGAGCCACCCGACTCGAGCGGCCGGTCCGCCGCGACCACGTACACGATGGGCGCCGACACCAGGATGAGGGTGAGCGCCGGTACGGCAGCCTGTGAGTACGCGCCGACCTGGGTGAGCTTCCAGATCTCGGTCGCGAGCGTGTCGAAGCCAATCGGTCGCAGGAGGAGCGTCGCGGGGAGCTCTTTCATCGCCGAGAGGAAGACGAGCGCCGCTCCGGCGAGGATTCCGGATCGCGCGAGCGGCACCGTCACTCGGCCCAGCGTCTGCAGTGGGCCGCGACCGAGACTTCGCGCCGCCTCCTCGTAGCGCGGGTTCACCCGCTCCAGCGCCGACTCGACCCCGGACAGCGCCTGCGGGAAGAAGCGAACGACATAGGCGAAGACGAGCAGCGCGAGGGTCTGGTACACGGGCGACGCGTAGCGTGCAGCGAAGAACACGAGCGACAAGGCGATGACGAGGCCCGGCAGCGCGTTCCCCGCGTACGAGAGGCGCTCGAGCGTGAGCGAGGTGGCAGACGGATAGCGCAGCGCCAGGTACGCGATCGGCAGGGCTGCGAGCACTGCGATCCCGGCGGCCATACCCGAGGCCTCCACCGAATGGAGCGCCTCGCTCCAGGGGATGCCGAGCTCGCGCTCGTTCGCGATGCCGCGAACGAGCCAGTAGCCGAGCACGCCTGCCGGCAACACGAGGAACAGCGCGACTATGGCGGCGCAGAACGCAAGCGCCGGAATGGTCCAGCCGCCGAGCGGGACGACGGGCTGCGGGCGTGGAGCGCCGGGCCCGGTCCGGTACAGGCGGCCGCGCTGGCGTGTCCGGTACTCGAGGACGAGGGCGATCGCGGTGAGGCCGACGAGGAGCAGCGCGAGCGTGGCTGCCGGGGCGCGGTCGAAGAGACTCTTGTACTGGATGTAGATCGCCCGCGTGAGCGTGTCGTAGTTCATGAGCGACACGACGCCGAAGTCCGAGAACGTGTAGAGGACCACGAGGAGCGCCCCCAGGCCGACTGCGGGCCTCAGGGCCGGTGCCGTCACGCGCACGAAAGTCCGCCGTGGGGACTCGCCGAGGCCCCGGGCGGCCTCCTCGAGCGCGGGATCGAGGCTCCTGAGCGCCGCCTGCGTGAGGAGGAACACGTACGGGTAGGTCGCGAGCGTAAGGGCGACGAGCGCTCCCCAGTAACCCTCGACGTCGGGGAGCTGCTCCGCGCCGACGGCCTCGGCGAGGATCCCTCGGGGGCCGAAGAAGCCGAGCAGGCAGAACGCGGCGACGTAGCTCGGGATCACGAGCGGCAGCGTCGCGGCAGTCGCCCACATGCGCCGGGCGGGGAGGTCGGTGCGCACCACGAGCCACGCGAGAGGGACGGCCACGAGCGTCGACGCGAGTACGACGCCCGCGGCGAGGAGCACGGTGTTCCGGACGAGCCGCCAGGTCGCCTCTTCTCCGAGGATCTCGAGCGCCCGCCCGCCGCTCGCGACGCGGACGATCAGGTACGCGAGCGGCAGGAGCAGCGCCGCGACGACGAGGCTCGCCGCGACGACGAGCGGGAGCGGGGCACGGGTCCCCGCTCCTCTCGTCACGTCAGGTAGCCGGTCTCGCGCAGGAGCTCGATCGTGCTCTCGAGCTCGGCCCCGAACGCGGTCAGCTCCACGTCCGGCCCGGTGAGCTCGGACAGCGGAGGCAGGCCCTCCTTGGGGTTGACGCCCTCGATCAGCGGGTACTCCGCCTCCTCCGCCTCCTCCGTGTAGAAGCGCTGGCCCTGCTCCGAGAGCAGGAACTCCACGAAGCGCTCGGCGGCGTCCGACTGATCCGAGCTGGCGAGCGCGCCTGCGCCCGCCACGCTGACGAGCGCGCCTGGATCACCCGAGGCGAGGAAGTGGTTGGCGATGGGCGCGTCGGGCTGCTCCTCCTTCACGAGGTAGACGTAGTAGTGGTTGACGAGCCCAAGATCGACCTCGCCCGCCGCCGCCGCCTCGACGATCGGCGTGTTCTTCTCGTATTCCTTCGGGTCGTTCTCCTTCAGGTCGAGGAGCCACTGGCGTGTGGCGTCATCGTCCTCGCTGAGCCGCATCGCGGTCACGAAAGCCTGGAAGGAGGCGTTCGTCGGCGCAATTCCGATCCGACCCTTCCACTTGGGGTCGGTGAGGTCGAGCACGGAATCCGGGACCTCGTCCTCCGACAGTTCGTCGGTGTTGTAGACGATCACGCGGGAACGGCCCGACGTGCCGACCCACCGGCCCTCCGAGTCCCGGAAGCGCGGGTCGACGCGGTCGAGCATCTCGCTCGGCAGCTCTGCCAGCTGGGACTCGACGGAGCCGAGCGAGCCCGGGTCCTGGGCGAAGAAGACGTCGGCCGGAGAGTTCTCGCCCTCCTCGGCGATCGTGGCCGCAAGCTCGGCGCTGTCGCCGTAGCGCACCTCGACCTCGATGCCGGTCTCGTCGGTGAACTGCGTGAAGAGCGGTGCGACGAGCTCCTCCTCGCGACCCGAGTAGATGGTCAGCGGACCGTCGGATCCACCTCCACAGCCCGGGGCGGCGGCGGCGAGAACGAGGACGACCAGGACTCCGAGTGCTTTCACGAATCGGACCTCCTTGGGGATTGCGCGGTGGGACGGCTCAGTCGAGAACCGGCACGCGTCCCTCGTGGACATGTATGGAGACGCGCGAGCCCAGCGGGACGACCTCCGTCGAAGGCCGCTGAGAGACGAGCTCGACACCGTCGAGGAGAACGCGGTAGAAGACGTCGTGGCCGCGGAATTCGCGGGCGACGACCTCGGCCGAACCGGCGGCGTCCGGCGCGAGCTCGAGGAGCTCCGGCCGCACGAGCACCTGTGCGTCGCTCCCGTGCCCGGCTCCGTTCGCGGGAAAGACGCCGATCGCGGTGCGGACACGACCGCCGACCACCCGTCCCGACAACACGTTCGCCGCGCCGACGAACTCGGCCGCCCAGCGCGATGCGGGGGCGAAGTAAAGGTCCTCGGCCGTCCCCTCCTGGACGACCTTGCCGTCGCGCATGAGGGCGATCCGGTTCGCGAGCGAGAAGGCTTCCTCGCGATCGTGGGTCACGAGCACGACTGTGACTCCGAGCGGCCGGATGATCTCCGCCACGTCGGCGCGAAGCGAGTCGCGCAGGAACGGATCCACGTTCGACCACGGCTCGTCTAGTAAGACGAGCTCCGGCGCGGGGGCGAGGGCGCGAGCGAGTGCGACGCGCTGCTGCTGCCCTCCGGAGAGCTCATGCGGGAAGCGGTGTCCGAGGCCGTCCAGCCCGACGATCGCCAGGAGCTCGGGAACGCGCCGTGCACGCTCGCGGCGCGGGAGGCCGAAGCCCACGTTCGACGCGACGGTCAGATGGGGGAACAGCGCGTAGTCCTGGAAGACCATCCCGACGCGGCGCGCCTCCGGTGCGACCCATACTCCTGGGGCGGCGACCACGCGACCGGCCACGGTCACGGTTCCCTCGGCGGGCCGCTCGAAGCCTGCGACGATGCGGAGAAGCGTGGTTTTTCCGCACCCCGAGGGGCCGAGGACCGCGACGACCTCGCCGCGGTCGACGCACAACGACGCCTCGTCGACCGCGGTGACGTCACCGAACCGCTTGCTGACCCCCTCGAGACGGATCATCGAACACTCCATGTAAGGGGAACCTTACAGCGGACCGGCACGTTTGGAGATCAGTGCATTAGGTGGCCGGGCTCGCGGATACGCTCGCCGCCGTGCCCCTCGCGGAGATCTACCCCCTCGTCACGGCACGCGCGCTCGCGCGGCCGTTCACGTACCGCGTCCCCGACGAGGTCGCACCCGGCGACGTGATGTCGATCCAGCTCGCCGGGAGGCGCCTGCGGGGGGTCGTGGTCGCGACGGGCGTGGACGCGCCGCCTGTCGAGATCGCCGACGCGGGCGTCGTCGTCGATCGAGTCCCGGCGGCGCTTATCGAGCTCGCGCACTGGCTTGCCGACTACTACGGCTCGACACCCGCGCGTGCGCTCGCTCTCGTCGCTCCGCCCGTCCGCGCACGGCGCGGCCCCAGGCGTGAGCCGGCACTTCGGGACTCACTCGGGGGCGAGCCCGCGCCGGCCGAGCTCACCCCTGCGCAGGAGGCGGCGATCAGCCGGATCGTCGACGCGCTGGACGGAGACGGAGACCGCGTGCTGCTCCACGGCCCTACCGGGAGCGGGAAGACCGAGGTTTACCTCCAGGCGACGGCTGCGGCACTCGACCGCGACCGCGGTGCCATCGTGCTCGTTCCCGAGATCGCGCTCACGCCGCAGACCGTCGGCCGCTTCCGCGCTCGCTTCGGCGACCGTGTCGCCATGCTGCACTCTGCGCTGACGGACGCCGAGCGCCGCGACGAGCGCGAGCGCATCACCGCCGGAAAAGCGCGCGTCGTGGTCGGGGCACGCTCGGCGATCTTCGCACCTGTCGATCGCCTCGGGCTCGTCGTCGTGGACGAGGAGCACGACGCGTCGTACAAGCAGGAGTCCGACCCGCGGTACGACGCGCGCACGGTAGCCGCCAAGCGGGCAGCGCTCGAAGGCGCGGTCGCCGTCTATGGCAGCGCAACGCCGCGCGCGGAGAGCTGGTCGCGCCTCGAGCGCCTGGAGCTGCCCGCGCGGATCGGTGCGCCCCTGCCCTCGGTCAAGCTCGTCGATCTCCGGCGCGAGGCCGGCTATCCGCTGTCCGCGCCGCTGCTCGCCGAGCTCTGGACCGTGGAGGAACGCGGGGGTCGGGCGATTCTCCTTCTCAACAGACGCGGCATCTCCGGCGCGATCCACTGTCGGTCATGCGGATCCACGAGGCGTTGCCAAAGCTGCGACATCGCCCTCACCTTGCACGCCGACTCGCGGCTCCACTGCCACCACTGCGGATACTCGACGGAGCTCCCCAAGGCCTGTCCTGAGTGCGGTTCGGTCGAGCTGGCAAGAATCGGTGCGGGGACGCAGAGGCTCGAGGCGGAGCTCGCCCGTAGGCTTCCCGGGCTGGAGCGAATCCGACTCGACGCCGACACGGCTTCGCAGCCGGGTGCGCCGCGCGAGGCACTCGAGCGCTTCGCGAACGCGCGCTCGGCCGCGCTGATCGGCACGCAGATGGTGGCGAAGGGGCACCACTTTCCGGGAGTCCAGGTCGCGGCGGTCGTCGACGCCGACGCAGGGCTCGCGTTTCCGGACTTCCGCTCCGAGGAGCGGACGTTTCAGCTCGTCACGCAGCTCGCAGGCAGGAGCGGCCGAAGTGCACCGGGGAGAGTCGTCGTGCAGACCTTCCAGCCCGACGCGACACCGTTCGCGTTCGCGGTCCGCCACGACGTCGCAGGCTTCCTCGCGCACGAGCTCGAGCGCCGTGAAGAGCTCGACTACCCGCCTTTTTCACATCTTGTTGCACTCGTCGTGTCGGGACCTGACCCGGGTGATGTGAACCGTGCTCTTCGCGAGCTGCGGCAGGCGCTCGACGGGCCGTCCGCGCGCCTGCTGGGGCCGGCTCCCCTCCTTCGGCTCAGAGGCCGCCATCGCGCGCAGCTGCTGGCGAAGACGGACTCACCGAGGGCGTTCGCGAGCCGTGCCGCGGCGGTGCTCGCGAGCGCCGCGCCGGCGATGCGTCGGGACGGGTTGACCGCTGTCGTGGACGTCGATCCGCAGTCGCCCTAGCAGTCCTGTCTGAAAGCGTCATGGCCGTTTTGGCCAATTGTCCGAGCTGCTTCATCGCGCTACACGGGGACGACTTGTTCAGACCCAAGAGGGAGGAGCGTATGAGGACGTTGGTTCTCCTGGCCGCGGTCGCATCGGCTCTCGTGTTCGCCGGGGTGGCGCTGGCAACGGAGTCGTATGGTGGCCCGCGATACTGGTACCCCGGCGACTCGGCAGGCAGCTCGTGGAACGCGGGCTGGTCCTGGAACTCGTTCAACAAGGGCACGTCCGGCTACGAGACAACCGTCACGTTCATCGACAACGTCTCGTACGGCTGGCACGCGACGGTCCGGAACCGCGACATGATCACGTACACGAACTGGTGGTCGTCGCAGGTGAAGAAAGCCCACTGTCGCGCGAACAGCGGATACCACTGGGGAGGTTGCCATGTCTCGTAGAGCCGACGCGCCGAGGCTGACGATTGCCGCGGCCGCAGTTGTCGTCGTGGCAGGCGTTCTCGCCGGAGGCGTGATCGCAGGCCGCATGGTCTGGCTCGACGACGCGGCTCGTCTCGATGCCGCTATCGGCGAAACCTCGAGTATGAAGCTGGTGGAGATGCCGGGTGCGGACGGCTTGCCCGCACGGGGCGTCTTCGCACAGGTGACCTCGACCGGGCATCTTTGCCTCTCGGATGCACCGCTCGGTGCGCCCCTGATGGGTGGAGGTGGCTGCAACCCGGCTACCGACCCGCTGGGCGGGCGCGCGTTGTCGGCGAGCCTCGCCTACGACGGCGGGCCGTCTCTCGAGAGCGTCACCGACGCGCGTCTGATCGGTCTCGGGGCGCTCGACGTGGCCACCGTACGCGTGCTGATGGCCGATGGCTCCTGGCGGGTAGTCAGGCTGAAGGCGGTGAAGATCGGCACGGACGAGTTCCAGGCCTTCGGCTACCGCTTCACGAAGTCGGATCTCCGGCACGGCATTGGCCCGGCGGCAGTCGTCGCCTACGACGCGAGCGGCGCCGAGATCGGTCGGCAACCGACCGGTATCGGAGGTTGAGGAATGCGGCCATCGCGCGGCGCTAGACTCGCCGCGCGATGGCCGACCACGACCACGAGCACGATCACGAGCACGACGGCGACGAGCACGACCACGCTGCGCACGAGCGGGAGCTCGAGCGTGAGGCGCGGCGCTTGCTCGCTCTTTCGCGCATCCGACAGTACGGAGACCCCGTACTGCGGATGAAGGCGCGCGAGGTCGAGACCTTCGACGAGGACCTCGAACGCCTCGCAGAGCGGATGACGGCGCTCATGCACGAGGCGAGTGGCGTCGGGCTCGCTGCGACGCAGGTCGGTGTGCTCCGCCGGATCTTCGTCTTCACCGACGAAGGCGAGGATCGAGTGCTCGTCAACCCGGTCATCACGATGAGCTCGCGCGACAACGAGACGGACGACGAGGGTTGCCTGTCGCTCCGCGACGTGCTCGTACCCGTCGAACGTCCGGTCGCGATCACGATCGAGGGAGTGGATACGAAGGGCGAGCCCGTCAAGCTCGAGCTCGGTTCGTCGTCGTCGCGGATCGCACAACACGAGCTCGACCACCTCGACGGCGTGCTGATCATCGACCGCACCGACGACGAGTCGCGGCGCGCGGCTCTCGCGAGGCTCAGGCCGCAGCCGGTCCTCGGCGCGCGTTGAGCCAGCCGATCGCGGTTGCAGCAACCGGCGCGTTCGGCGCCGACGTCCTGGAGCGGCTGGCGGAGCGCCACGAGATCGCCTCCGTCCTCACGCGTCCGGACGCGAAAGCGGGGAGAGGCCGCAAGCTGGTCCCGGCGCCTGCCAAGCGCGTCGCCGAGCGGAGAGGGCTTCGCGTGCTGGAGCCCGAACGGCTCTCGCCCGGGCTCGAGGTCGACTCGCCCGTCGTCGTCGCGGTCGCGTACGGCCTGATCATTCCCGAGGACGTCCTCGCTGAAAGGCTCTGGCTCAACGTGCATCCGTCGCTCCTTCCACGCTGGAGGGGCGCGGCCCCGGTGGAGCGGGCGCTGATGGCCGGGAACACCGAGACGGGAGTGACGATCATCAAGCTCGTGAAGGAGCTCGACGCTGGCCCGATCGCGGCGCAGGAGCGGTTTGCGATCGACGCGGACGACGACGCGGGTGCAGTCTACGAGAAGGCGGCCGAGTCGGCGGCCAGGCTCCTGGACAGCGTGCTCGAGGATCCCGCCCCGAGCTTTACCGAACAGGTCGGTGAAACGACGTACGCCGCCAAGATCGAGGCTGCGGACCGTGTGCTCGACCTCGACCGACCGGCGCAGGAGCTCGTCAACCAGGTGCGTGCCCTGTCACCGCACATCGGCGCCCGCACGACCCTGCACCGGCGGCATGTCACGATCTGGCGCGCTCGCGTCGCGGAGGACGGCTCGTTCGAACCGGTCGAGGTTCAGCCTGACGGAGGTCGCCGTATGGCGTACGACGCGTGGCTTCGCGGTCTCCGGCCGTAAGCCCGGCGCGAGCCGCGGCCTTCCACGTGCTGCTGCGCGTCTTCGAGGACGACGCGTACGCCGATCGCGCCCTGCGGACGGCGAGCGCCGACCTCGACGAGCGAGACCGTGCGCTCGCACAGCGACTCGCGTTCGGAGCCGTTCAGCGCGCCAGGACGCTCGACCACGCGATCCACGCTCTGGGCCGGCGACCTGTGCATCGCCTCGATCCGCCGGTCCGAGCCGCATTGCGTCTGGGTGCATACCAACTCGGCTTCGTCGACGGCGTCGCCCGCTACGCAGCCGTCAACGAGTCGGTCGAGCTCGTGCGTCGTGCCGGGCTGGAGCGTGCCGTTGGTTTCACGAATGCCGTCCTGCGGAGAATTGCCGAGGGCATCCGGCCGCTCCTCGACGCGCTTCCGGATGCGACGGCGCAGGACGCGGCGCTCAGGCACTCGTATCCGGACTGGATCGCCGAGACGTGGTGGCGAGACCTCGGCGCCGACGATTCCCGCGCGCTCATGCGCGCATTGAACGAGCCGTCGCCGACCGTCGTCCGGCTCGTGCGCGGCGACATCGAGGGGTCGCCCGACCCCGTCGTTCCCGGCGCGTGGCACGTCGACCGGGTCGACCCCGACGCCCTTGTCGCCGGCCGGATCTGGCCCCAGAGCGCGGGGTCGCAGCTCGTCGGGCTTGCGGTCGGGTCGCGGGAGGGCGAGCGCATCCTCGATCTCTGCGCCGCGCCTGGAGGCAAGGCGACGATGCTCGCCGGCGACGCCGTCGCCGTCGAGTTCAACGAGGGGCGTGCGCGCAAGCTCGCGGAGACCGTGCGGCGCCTCGACGCGACGAACGTGCGCGTCCTCGTCGCCGACGGCCGGGCGCTACCAGCCGAGCTGACCGGGTTCGACCGCGCCCTCGTCGACGCGCCCTGCTCGGGCCTCGGCGTCCTCAATCGCCGTCCCGATCTGCGCTGGAGGGCAGAGCCTCTGCCCGAGCTCCAGCTCGAGCTGCTGCGCGCGGCTGCGGAGCGCGTGCGCCCAGGGGGCACCATCGTCTATTCCGTCTGCACGATCAACGGTGACGAGTCCGAGGCGGTCGTGGACGAGACTGGCCTCGAGGTCGACGAGAGCCTGTCCGAGGAGTGGCCCCAATTCCGCCATCCGCGACGACCTGAGTTCCTGCAGACGCTTCCGCACGTCCACGGAACCGCGGGGTTCTTCGTCGCCAGGCTTCGCAGATAGCCCGGAACCTAGGATCACCCCATGGACCCGGCCCATCTCGAACGTGCGCTCGAGTTCGCCGAGCGCGGGCGCGGCACGACGCATCCGAACCCGATCGTCGGAGCAGTGGTCGTCGCCGGGGACGAGGTAGTGGGGGAGGGCTGGCACGAGCGCAAGGGCGGACCGCACGCCGAGGTGGTCGCTCTCCAGGCCGCGGGTGAGCGTGCGCGCGGCGCGACGGTCTACGTCACGCTCGAGCCGTGCGCCCATCACGGAACGACTCCGCCGTGCGTGGATGCATTGCTCGAGGCAGGCGTCGCGCGTGTCGTCGCCGGCCAGCTCGATCCGGACCCGGCGCACGGAGGCGGTCTGGACGCGCTCGGGAAGGCAGGTGTCGAGATCGAGCTCGTCGACGGCGATCTCGCGTTCCGCTGCCGGCAGCAGATCGAGGAGTGGAGAGCCTGGGTAACCCGCGGCAGGCCGTTCGTGACCTACAAGGTCGCGGTCACGCTCGACGGTCGCGTTCGCGTGCCCGGCTCGCGCTGGGTCACCGGCGAGGCGTCGCGAAGGCTCGTCCACGTCCTCCGCGCGCAGTCGGATGCGGTGGCGGTCGGCATGGGAACGGTTCGCTGGGACAACCCGCGTCTGGACGCGCGTGACGTTCCGGTCGTACGCCAGCCGCGGAGGATCGCCCTCGGGCGCGGGCCGTTGCCCGAGGGCTCGGAGCTCGAGCTCCGTTCGGGTCCTCTCCGCGAGGAGCTCGAGTCGCTCGCGGCCGATGGCGTGCAGTCCTTGCTCCTCGAAGGGGGGCCGACTCTCGCCGCCGCGTTCCTCGAGGCAGACCTCGTGGACAAGGTGCTCGCCTTCGTCGCGCCGCGCATCTCCGGCGAGGGGCCGGGAATGCTCGAAGGGCTGCCGCGCCCACTCGAGCTGGCACGGATGGAGGCGCGCAAGATCGGCGAGGACGTCCTCATCCAGGCTTACGTCAACGAGCCCTAGCAGTACCGTTTCGGCGTGTTCACGGGGATCGTGCGGGAGGTCGGCGTCGTCGTCGAGGCGGCGGAGGCAGGGGGCGGCCGCAGGCTCGCGATCCGAGCTCCGGGCACGGCGACGCAGGTCGCGGTGGGCGACTCCGTGGCGATCGACGGCTGCTGCCTGACGGTAACGGACGTCGCGGGCGGCACGATGTCCTTCCACGCAGTGCCGGAGACGATCGGCCGCACGACGCTCGGCTCGCTCGAGGGCATGGACGCCGTGAACGTCGAGCCCGCGCTCCGCGCCGGGGACCCACTCGGCGGCCACTACGTCCAGGGGCACGTCGACGCGGTCGGGCACGTCCAGTCGGTCGAGGCCGAGGGTGAAGGTCTCCGTGTCTTCGTCGAAGCGCCCGACGAGGTGCTGCGTTACTGCGTCGAGAAGGGCTCCGTCACCGTTGACGGCGTGTCGCTCACTGTCGCGGAGCTCGCCGATGACGCCTTTGCCGTCGCGCTCGTTCCCCACACGCTCGAGGCGACTACGCTGTCGGACCTCAGCCCCGGGCAGGCGGTGAACCTCGAGACCGACGTCCTCGCCAAGTACGTCGCGCGTCTGCTCGCTCGGTGAGGGCTACGATCCGAGCGTGGCCACAGACCTGAGACCGCCCGAGACCGCCTCGCCCTTCGCGACCATCGAGGAGGCGATCGAGGACATCCGCTCCGGTCGATTCGTCGTGGTCGTCGACGACGCTGACCGCGAGAACGAAGGTGATCTGACGATCGCGGCGCAGTTCGTCACCCCGGAGGCGATCACGTTCATGGCGACGCACGGGCGCGGCCTCATCTGTCTGTGTTTGACGCCCGAGCGTTGCGACGAGCTCGAGCTCAGGCCGATGACGGACCACAACGAGACGCCTCTCGGCACGGCCTTCACGGTGTCGATCGAGGCGCGCGAGGGCGTGTCGACGGGTATCTCGGCCCACGATCGCGCCCGCACCATCCAGGTTGCCATCGACCCCGGGTCCGTGCCGCACGACCTCGTGCAGCCCGGCCACGTCTTCCCGCTGCGCTCGAAGCCGGGCGGCGTGCTCCGGCGCTCGGGCCAGACGGAGGCGGCGGTGGATCTCGCGCGGCTCGCGGGGCTGAATCCCGCCGGCGTCGTCTGCGAGATCATGAACGACGATGGGACGATGGCCCGTGTACCCGACCTCACGATCTTCTGCGAGCGGCACAGCCTCAAGATGGTGACGGTCGCCGATCTCATCGAGTACCGGCGCCGGATAGAGAAGCTCGTGGAGCGCGTCGTCTCCGTGCGGTTGCCCACCGAGTACGGCGAGTTCCAGGCACTCGCCTACCGGGAGCTGCTCACGGACAAGCAGCACCTCGCGCTCGTGAAGGGCGACGTTGCAGGGGCGGAGAACGTCCTCGTCCGTGTGCACTCCGAGTGCCTGACGGGCGACGTCTTCCATTCGCAGCTCTGCGACTGCGGGGATCAGCTCGAGAGCGCGCTCGCACGCGTCGAGGCCGAGGGACGGGGAGTCGTTCTGTACATGGGCCAGGAGGGGCGCGGCATCGGCCTGCTGAACAAGCTTCGAGCCTACGAGCTGCAGGCGAACGGCCTGGACACGGTCGAGGCGAACCTCGCGCTCGGGTTCCCTCCGGACTCGCGGGAGTGGGGCATCGGCAACCAGATCCTCGCGGATCTCGGGCTGACGACGATTCGCATCCTCACGAACAACCCACAGAAGCTCACGGGCCTGGACGGCTACGGCCTCACGGTCGTCGAGCAGGTGCCGATCGAGGTCGATCCGACACCGGAGAACGCGCGGTACCTCGCCGCCAAACGCGAGAAGCTGGGCCACACCATCACGAAGCTCCACCATCAGGGCGCACGGCTCGAGGACGACCCATCGGAGGAAACGGCGTGAGCAGTCGCGACATCGACTCGACGAGCGAGAACGTCCTCCACGACTGGGCGCGGGACGCCTCGCCGGAGGAGGAGCAGGAACAGCTGGAGGTCGCGTCCGAGCCGGAGGCCGCGGAGGCGCCGGCCTGGGGGGCGGCTGCAGCTCCGGTGGAGACCGAGACGGAAGGAGCGCCGGAAGCGGTCGAGGCCCAGGAGGTCGAGCAGGAGGAGGCCGACGTCGGCGGCGCCGAGCTCGACGAGACGCCGATGCACGTCGAGCTCTCCCACGAGCACGCCGCCGGGGATCTGCACATTCCGGACGGCTACGCCGTGCTCGAGGGCGTGGCGGAAGGCGGGCGACGGGCCGTGGGTGTCGTCGTCTCCCGCTTCAACGGGAGCGTCAGTACGCAGCTGCTCGACAGCGCGCTCGCCGAGCTCTCCGCATCCGGCGTGCGTCAAGAGGCAATCACGATCATGGTCGTCCCGGGGGCGTTCGAGCTCCCGCTGGCAGCCACCGCTCTTGCGAAGACTCGACGCTTCGCGTGCATCGTGGCTCTGGGCTGCGTGATTCGCGGCGACACGCCACACTTCGACTACGTGTCGAGCGAGACCGCGAGCGGGCTCCAGCTCGCGGCGCTCGAGACCGGCGTTCCCGTGTCCTTCGGAGTCCTGACGCTCGATCGCGTCGAGCAGGCCGAGCCACGGATCGGCAAGGGCGCGGAGGCTGTGCGTAGCGCGCTCGAGATGGCTGATCTCTTCGCTCACCTCCGCGCGGCCGCAGCTCGCTGACCGCTCACCGCCGATCGCCGGGGCGGCACTCGGAAGCCAGCCAAGGGCGAGCCACGCAGGACAGTAACTCGACGTACGGACAAGCGGCGAGCCCCGCCCGATCGTGCTGCGAGCGGCTGCCGAGCCTCAGCCGCTACACTCCGCAGCCGCTCATGAGCAAGGTCTGTGCAATCTGCGGGAAGAAGCCCGGCTTCGGCCATACGCGAAGCCACTCCATGGTCGCCACGAAGCGACGCTTCAACCCGAACCTGCAGCGCGTGCGTGTGCTCCTCGACGGTCGTGCCACGCGCGCCTACGTCTGCACCCGCTGCCTGAAGGCCGGCAAGGTCCAGAAGGCTCTCTAGGCGTTTAAGCTCGCGCCCGTGGAGCGCGAGCCCTTCGTGATCGCAACGACCGAGCGCGGACGCATCGCCGTGTCACCCGACGCGGTCGCGCAGATCGTCGGGGCCGCGGCGGCGGAGAGCTACGGCATCGTGGCGCTCGCCGGACGCAGTCGACTCTCGCGTCTCTTGCCCTGGGGGATCAAGAAAGGCGTCGACGTCGATCTGCGTCACGACGGCCTCGTCGTCGAGCTCCGGGTCGTCGTCGAGCACGGTCTCAAGCTGGCCGAGGTCGCGGAGACCGTGCGCTCGCGCGTGCTCTATGAGCTCTCACGGATGGTCGGCCTTCCGATTGCGTCCCTCGAAGTCCACATCGAAGGCGTACGGTCGCGGTGATGGAGCTCGACGTCGTCCGGCACCTGGCGCGAAGTGCGCTGCAGAACCTCGAAGCGCACCGCCGCAGGATCGACGACCTCAACGTGTACCCCGTCCCGGACGGAGACACCGGGACGAATCTCGTGCTGACGCTGAGGTCGATCGTCGAGGCGCTGGACGCGTCCACGGCGACCGACAGCGCGGCGGTGGCGAAGGACGTCACACGCGCCGCGCTCATGGGCGCGAGGGGCAACTCGGGCGTCATCTTCTCGCAGATCGTCCGTGGGTTCGTCGAGGTCCTCGGCGCGCACGAGGGTGTGAGCTCTGCGCTTCTCAGCGGTGCTTTCCGTGCTGCGAGCGACAAGGCGTATCGCGCCGTGAAGCGTCCTGTCGAGGGGACGATGCTCACGGTCATCCGGGAGATGGCCGAGGAGAGCGAGCGGAAGCAGCATCGGAACCTGCGCCCGCCCGAGTTGCTGCGGGTCGTGCTCGCCCGCGGCGAGGACGCGTTGTCCCGAACACCCGAGATGCTCGACGTGCTGCGGACCGCGGGCGTGGTCGACGCCGGCGGTGCCGGGCTCGTCGAGATCGCCCGCGGCATGGTCTACGGCGCGACCGGGGAGCCGCTCCCCGAGGCGCCCGTCGAGGCGGAGGCACTCGGCCTCGATGCGATCCACCAGGAGCTCTCGCAGTACCGCTACTGCACGGTCTTCGTCGTCGAGGGCGAGGGGCTCGACAAGGACGCCCTCGAAACCGACCTCGAGCGGCTCGGAGACTCGCTCCTCGTCGTCGGAGACGAGACCGCGCTCAAGGTGCACGTACACACCGACGAGCCCGGGCAGGTGTTGGCGCTCGGAACCGCCGTGGGCGTCGTCGAGGGTGTGGAGATCGCGAACATGCATCATCAGACGGCGCAGCGCGAGGAGCGACTGCTCGGACACGCGTCGGCGGTCGCGACGCTCGAGACCGGGCTCGTGGCCGTATGCCCGGGACGCGGCAACCGCCGACTCTTCGAGAGCCTCGGAGCAACAAGGGTGATCGAGGGCGGCCAGTCGATGAACCCCTCCGCCGCGGACATCCTCGATGCCGTCGAATCGGTGCCGACGGTGGACGTGCTCGTCCTCCCGAACAACTCCAACGTCATCCTCACGGCCGAGCAGGCGGCGGCGCTGAGCGAGAAGCGGGTGCGGGTCATTCCTTCGAGGTCGGTGCAAGCCGGGTTCGCGGCGATGACGCGCTTCGTATCGTCGATGTCTCCTGACGAGAACGAGCGCGCGATGCTGGAGGGGCTCGAGGACGCGGCGACCGGCGAGGTCACCGTGGCCTCGCGCGACGCAGACCTGGACGGGGTCGCGATTCGCAAGGGCTCGTATCTCGGCCTTGTCGACGGCACCGCAGTCGTCTCCGACCAGGACCTCGACACCGTGATGCACGAGGTGATCGAGCGCGTGCTCGACGGAGGCAAGGACGTCTTGACGATCTTCACCGGCGAGGACGCGCCGCAGCTCGACGGCCTCGTCGACGCGCTTGCGGAGCGTCACCCGGACCTCGAGGTGGACATCCACGAGGGTGGTCAGCCGCACTACCCGCTTCTCGTCGTCGCCGAGTGACCAACGCTCGCCTCCGGCTCGCGTTCAGGGGGGAAACCATGTTTCCCCCGTGTGCCGGTGCCCCCTTCTTCTCTAGAACGTGGGGAACCTCTCGGTTCCCCACACCTCTCCCCGCTCACTGGTCAACTGAGGTCGTCCAGTGAGCGAGGTGGAGCCGCCCATCCGGGTCCTCCTCGTCGACGACTCGGACGTGTACCGCGAGTCGCTCGTCTTCCTTCTCGGGTCACGGGCCGACCTCGACGTGGTCGGCGCGGTAGCGGACGGCGCTGCCGCGGTTCGCGCCTGCCAGGAGCTCGATCCCGACGTGGTGGTGCTCGACTACCGGCTCCCGGACGTGGACGGCGCTGCCGTGGTCGAGCATCTGAGGGCGGAAGCTGCCCGGGCCGCAATCGTTTTCCTGAGCGCCTCCGCGGGACGGGACGAGTACGATGCCGCGTCGAGCGCGGACGCCGCACTCGTGCGAAAGGACGACGGAGTCGACGCGCTCGTCCGGGCAGTCCGCGCAGCCGCTGGGAGGTGACGCGAGTGAATCTGACGACCGAGAACACCGCGATCGTCCTCGACTCGACGTCCGACTATCCGGAGGCCCCATCGCGCTTCCCGAACATGCGGTTCGTTCCGCTGTACGTACGGTTCGGGGACGAGACGTTTCGCGACTACGTAGAGCTCGGGCCCGCCGAGTTCTACGAGAAGCTCCGGGTCTCGCCCGTCACGCCGGCGACGGCCCAGCCCACACCGCAGGACTTCGTCGCGGCCTACGAGGAGCTCGCGTCGTACGAGCGGATCTACTCGCTCCACGTCTCGTCGAAGGTGTCCGGGACCTTCCAGAGCGCGGAGGTGGCTGCTCAGGAGGTCGGAGACAAGGTTCGCGTCGTCGACTCGCTGACCGCGTCGCTCGCGATCGCGATGCTCTCGCATGCCATCCAGCGAAGGCTCGCGCGCGGCACGACCGACGAGGAGATCTCCGCGCTCGTCGAGCGTTTCCATGCCGACTGCGGCGTCGTCTTCACCGTGGGCACGCTCGAGTACCTCCAGCGCGGGGGGCGGATCGGGAAGGCGCAGGCGTTCGCGGGATCGCTCCTGAACCTGCTCCCGGTCCTCGGCATCGAGGACGGAGAGGTCGTCGCGGTCGCACGTGTGCGGGGTCGCCAGAAGGCCCTCGCGGAGTTCGAGAGGCGTTTCGTCGAGGCCACCGACGACGGGTCGGGGTTGCGCGTGGCGATTGCCCATGCCGACGCGGCCGACTGGGTGGGCGCGCTCTCCGAGCTCGTGTGGCGGGTGCGTCCGAACGCCGAGATCGAGTTCACGTCCACGCTCGGCGCGGTCGTCGGCACGCACGCCGGCCCAGGAGCGGTCGGGTTCTTCTGGTTCCAAGACGTGGACTAGTCGGTGCCCCGTCGTCGGCGCGCCTCCAGCATCGAGATCGTCTTCGAGACGCATTCGACGACGACCGACAACGAGCGGTGGATCGCCTCCGGCTGGCTGGACGGGCAGCTCTCGGCGCTGGGGCGGCGTCAGGCGAAAGAGCTCGGCGAGCGCCGAGCCGACGAGGACATCGTAGCGGTCTTCTGCTCCGACCTCGATCGGGCAGTCGAGACCGCACGGATTGCGTTCGGTCCGCGAGGGCTCCCGATCTTCCACGACTGGCGACTGCGCGAATGCAACTACGGGATGCTGAACGGCACCGCGGTCGCCCGGCTCGAGGTGGAGCGCACGCGGCACCTGCAGGACGCGTGGTCGGGCGGTGAGAGCTATCTCGACGTCGTCGCACGGGTCCGGAGCTTCCTGCACGACCTCCCGGCTCGTTTCGCCGACGAGCGCATCGTCGTGATCGGGCATTCGGCGACGAAGTGGGCGCTCGACCACATCCTCGAAGGCACGCCGCTGGAGGAGCTCGTCGAGGGCTCCTTCCGCTGGCAGCCGGGCTGGCTGTACACGCTCGCGACCGACACGTAGCGCCGAAAAGCCCGAATCGCTCACGCGACGGACGTCGGCGAGCTCCAGTCCCGGACCTATAGTGGTCCGTGGTGTGACTGGAACGACTGCTCGCGTCGCGCTGCCGGCCGGCTTCGCTGGTCTTGCCGCACCCGACACGTGGCCCAGACCGATCTCCGCGCCGGTGCCGACGCGGCTCGCCGACTCGGTCGAGACGCTCGACGGCGTCGGTCCGACGATGGCTCGTCGGCTCGCAAAGCTGGGGCTGCGGACGGTCGGCGACCTCCTGTGGCAGCGACCGCGCCGGTACGAGCAGCCCGCTCCGCTGAAGCGGATCTGCGACCTGTTCGGAGACGAGGAGGCCGTGATCGAAGGCGTGATTCGGTCCGCGACGAGTCGGCGACGCGGCCGGCTCAAGATCCTCAGCGCGCGCGTCGCCGACGAGACCGGTGAGATCAGGGCCACCTGGTTCAACCAGCCCTGGCTCGAGACCAAGCTGACGCCCGGCACACCCGTCCGCATCCGAGGGCGGCCGAACAGGTACGGCTTCGCCGTCTCCTCCTACGACCTCGACGGAGAGTCGGAGACGGGGGACTTCGCGCCCGTGTACCCGGCGAGCGAGGACCTCACGCAGAAGAAGCTCCGCGATCTGCACTCGCAGGCACTCGGATCCGTGCGCGAGGTGGGAGACGAGGTCCCCGCCGCAATCCTCGCCGCAGAGCATCTCCCGCTGCGGGCCGATGCGCTCGTCGCCGTTCACCGACCGCGGTCGCTGCCAGAGGCTGAGGTAGGCCGCGTTCGGCTTGCCTTCGACGAGCTGCTCGTGCTGCGGTTGGCGCTCGTGCGTACCGCCGCGGCGCGCGAGAGCGCATCGGCGCAGCCGCTCGGACGCTCGGGGGAGCTCATCGCCCGCTATCGGGCCTCGCTCCCGTTCACCCTCACCGCTGACCAGGAGCGGGCGCTGGCGGAGATCGACGGCGATCTCGACCGGCAGACGCCGATGCAACGTCTTCTCCAGGGCGACGTCGGCTCGGGAAAGACGGTGGTCGCCCTTCACGCGCTTCTCCGCGCCGTGGAGATTGGCCGCCAGGGCGCCTTGATGGCGCCGACGGAGACCCTCGCCGAGCAGCACTTCTTGACCATCGACGAGCTCTGCGCACCGCTCGGCGTTCGGGTGACGCTCCTGACGAGCTCGCTCCGTGCCAAAGAGCACACAGCGGCCCGGCAGCTCATCGCGTCCGGCGATGCCCAGATCGTGGTCGGCACGCATGCGCTGATCGAGAAGGAGGTTGACTTCAGCGATCTCGCGGTCGCGGTCGTCGACGAGCAGCATCGATTCGGGGTGGCGCAGCGCACCGCGCTCGTCGAGGGGCGAAGCCCGCACGTGCTCCATCTGACGGCGACGCCGATTCCGCGGACTCTGGCGTTGACCGTGTACGGCGATCTCGAGGTGAGCGAGCTCGCGCTGCCTCCAGCCGATCGCAAACCGGTGATCACGGCCTGGGTGACCCAGGACCGGAGCTCCGAGGCATACACGCGCCTCTGCCGTCACCTCGACGACGAGCGGCAGGCCTACGTCGTCTGCCCACTGATCGAAGCCTCGGAGACACGCGTCGCCCGTGCGGCGGAGGCCGAAGCCGAGAGGCTTCGCGCCGCCGAGCTTCGCGGCTACCGCGTCGGCTGCCTGCACGGCCGGCTCCGACCTGCGGAACGGCGCGGCGTCATGGCGAGCTTCAAGGCGCGCGAGCTGGACGTCCTCGTCGCGACGACGGTCATCGAGGTCGGCGTCGACGTCCCGAACGCGACGATCATGATCGTGCAGGAGGCCGACCGGTTCGGACTGGCCCAGCTGCATCAGCTCCGAGGTCGCGTTGGTCGCGGCGCCGAGCAGTCCTATTGCCTGCTCGTATCGCGTCCCCGTGAGGAGCTGTCCGAGACAGCGATCGAGCGGCTCGAGGCGATGGTGGCCACGAGCGACGGCTTCGAGCTCGCCGAGCGCGATCTCGAGATCCGCGGAGAGGGACAGTTGCTCGGTGCGCGACAGTCGGGCTACTCGGACCTCCGCTTCGTGAAGCTGCGGCGCGACCAGGACCTCCTGGAGCGCGCTCGCGAGGTGGCGCGAGCGCTGCCCGACGAGGGGCTCCTCGCCGACGACGTCGATCGCCTGCTCGGCGAGGCCGACCATCTGGGCGAGTCGTAGTGCGTATCGTTGCCGGGTCGCGGAGGGGACACCGGATCGCGGCACCCAAGGGCGTCGTCACACGCCCGACCGGAGACCGGGTACGAGAGGCGGCGTTCTCCCTGATCGGGCCGGTCGAAGGTGCGAGAGTGCTCGACCTCTTCGCCGGCTCCGGGGCGATGGGGCTCGAGGCGCTCTCCCGCGGCGCTGCGAGTTGCGTCTTCGTCGAGCGCGACCGAGATGCGGCGCGAGTGATCCAGGCGAACCTCGAGAAGCTGCGCCTCACCGGGGCCGTGGTCGCCAACCGCGACGTCGCCGCGGCGCTACGGGAGGAGCGCGACCGCGCCAGGCGCTACGACCTCGTGCTCATCGACCCGCCGTACGAGGACTGGGGGACGCATGCGCCGATGCTGGCCGAGCTCGTGCCCGCGATACTGGACTCCGACGCCCTCGTCGCCGTCGAGACCTCCGAGCGCGTCGAGCCGGAGCTTCCGCTCGACCTCGTCACGACTCGGCGCTACGGTTCCGCGCGGATTACGGTGTTCGCGCGGTGATCACAGCCATCTGCCCCGGCTCATACGACCCGGTGACGAACGGGCACGTCGACGTCATCAGACGCGCAGCGGCGATCTTCGACCGGGTCGTCGTCGGCGTCGTCCGCGACCCGACGCACAAGCAGCCCCTCTTCACGGTCCAGGAGCGCGTTGCCTTTCTCGAGGACGCGCTCGAGGGTTGCGACAACGTCGTCGTCGACGTCTTCTCCGAGCTCGTGGTCGAGTTCGCCCGCAAGCACGACGCCACCACGATGGTGAAGGGGCTCCGCGTCATCTCGGACTTCGAGTGGGAGTTCCAGATGAACCATCTGAACAGACAGCTAGCCCCGGAGATCGAGACGTTGTACGTCATGGCGAATCCGGTGTACAGCTTCGTGTCCTCGAGCGGGGTGAAGGAGATCGCCTCCTTCGGCGGCAAGGTCGACGAGCTGGTGCCGACGGCGGTCGCGCGCCGCTTCGCAGAGCTGTATCCGGACGGAAAGCCGGGGGCCCCGGTTTCACCCCAGGAATAGCACCGCGACCGCGAAGCGGTCGCGCTTTAGGGGTTCTGTCTGCGCGCCCCGGACTTCGCTCCTGCGGAGTCGGGGGCTTGCGCATGGCGCGAGCGCCCCCGTCTCACCCTCCGAGTAGACTGGCAGCCCATGGACGTACTCGTGCTCATCGACAGGCTCGACGACCTCGTGCACAACGCGAAGGCCGTCCCGCTCACGGACCAGGTCCGCCTCGACCGAGAGGAGATCTACGAGATCCTCGATCAGATGCGGGCGACGATCCCGGAGGAGATCAAGCAGGCGCGCTGGATCGTGAAGGAGCGCCAGGAGATGCTGGCGGAGGCCAAGCGCGAGTGCGACCGGATCATCCAGGAGGCGCGCGAGCAGGCCATGCGCGAGGCGTCGCAGACCGAGATCGTGAAGCTCGCGGAGCGGCAGGCCGACGACATCGTCGACGACGCGAAGCGGCAGGCGCGTGAGACGCGCCTCGAGATGGAGGACTGGGCAGACTCGATCCTCTCGACGCTCGAAGTGAACCTCGACAAGTTCCTGGCGGCCGTCAAGCGAGGTCGCGAGCGGCTGCACGAGCGCTCGCAAGAGACCGTCGTCGCGGGCGTGGGCCCAGAGCCGCTCGACGAGCCCGAAGAGTTCGAGCGGTTTGCGTAGTGCTTTCCGCAAGACCGGGAGTCTGCTGGCGCGGACTCGCGGTCGCGAAGATCCCTAAAGCCGGCCGCTTGCGGCCGGGTGTCGCGGCCACTCGATCTGTCACGCGGCCGCCGGCTCGGCGGCTAGCTCGCGACAAACCTCGACTGCGGAGTCGACGAACGCCTTCGCGGCCGGGCTTCGGTGGCGATCGCGGTGCCACACGAGGCCGATGACCCGTGGCGGGATGCGGCCCTGGAGATCGACCACGTCGACGGTCGGGTCGTCCTCGTCGACAGTCAGACGCGGCGAGACGCTAATGCCTACGCCGGCACTCACCAACCCCTGGACGGTGCCGTTGTTGTCGGAGCGGAACACGAAATTCGGTGCGCGACCGGCCGCGGCGAGCTGCGACTCGACCTGCTCCATCGCGCTGCACTGGTTGAAGCCGATGAGCGGCTGCAGAACGATCTCCTTCAACGTCGGTGTCCGCTTCAGTACAGCGAGCGGCGAGCCCGCGGGCACCACGAGCACGTAGGGGTCGCGCAAGAGCTCGATCGTCTCGTAGGGTCCTCCCGGGACGGGCAGCGTCCAGAACGTGAGATCGAGCTCACCACGCTCGATCATCTCGAGGAGCTCGCTCTCGTTCTGCGACTCGCGGAGCACGACCTCGACGCGGGGATGGGTCGCGCCGAAACGACGCAGGAGAGTCGGGATGATCTTCGCGCCGACGCTTTGGAACGTCCCGACCCGAAGTCGGCCGGCGTCCCCTGCCTCGAGCGCGCTCATGTCCGCCTTGGCCGCCTGGAGTCGCGCCTCGATCGCCTCCGCGTGGCGAAGCAGGATCTGGCCAGCCTCGGTGAGCGAGATTGGGCGAGGGCCTCCCGGACGCTCGATCAGCCGAAGTCCGACGATGCGCTCGAGCGCCGCGATCTGCTGCGAGACGGCCGACTGTGTGTAGCCGAGGCGCTCGGCAGCCTTGCCGAACGAGCCCTCGTCCGCGATCGCCTTCAAGGCCACGAGATGGCGGAGGTCGAGGCCCAGCCAGCGATCAGAATCCATGATCGTACTCTAGCAGCCTAACAGCGAAGCTAATGAGGCCCGACAGCGCGCGAGGGCGCTACGCTCACTTCGTGACAACCGTCGATCTGAGGACGCTCCGCCTTCGGCCGGGCGAGGTGCGCAAGGAGATTTTCGACGTCGAACTCGATCCGTTCGTGCTCGGCGGGCAGCGCTACGAGGCGTCGCCCTCGCACGTCCCGGTTGAGCTCGAGATCTCGCAGACGTCGGGCGCGATGATCCTTGACATGCGCCTGAGGGCCCATCTCGCGGGCTCGTGCATGCGCTGCCTGGGATTCGCCGAGGTCGACGGGCAGATCTCCGCCCGCGAGTTCTACGACCCGGACGCGCCCGCGGCGGACGAGCTTCACTCCGAGTACGTGGTGGACGAGCACCTGCAGCTCGGCGCCTGGGCCCGCGACGCAGTCGCGCTCGAGCTTCCGGAGCAGATCCTCTGCCGCGAGGACTGCGCCGGCCTCTGCCCGGTGTGCGGCAAGGATCTCAACGTCGAGCCGCACGAGCACCTCGAGCGCGACCCGGACCCGCGCTGGGCCGCGCTCGAAGGCCTCAAGGAGAATCTGTAGTTCTCGCAAGACCGGGATATCCGCTAGCGCGGACCTCCCGGTCGCAACCCCTGAAGCCGGCCGCTTCGCGACCGGGTCGCAGCGCCGAGTCGACCTAGCCGGCCAGGCGCACTTGGACCAGCCGGTAGCCGGCGATTCCGCCGAGGGCGGGATCGCCCGAGCGGTAGGCCTTCACGAAGAACTGCACGTTGAACCCGCGGCGTGGCTTCGGGAAGTTTCCGTTCGGTGCGAGCTGATACGTCACCCAGCCGTCGGCCGTCGACAGCTGGCGATCCCCTCCGGTGGTCACTCGCGGCGTCGAGCGGACGAACACGAGCGCGTCGCGGACGACGAATCCGCGCGTGTCTTTCGTTCGGACGCGCACGGTGATGATCTGGCTCCGGCCTCTCACGGGATTCGGCGAGAACGCGACCTGGGAGACGATCAGCCGGTGGTTCGACGGAACGCTCGTGGCTGGAATCGAATATTCGCCGCTCGGCAGCTTGACCGCACCGGCCGGCAAAGGCTCGGTTACGATCGCTGACTCGGACGACAGAACCGTGGTCGAGCCCACGGAGTTCCGCGCGGTCACGTTGAAGCGCATCTTGCGATTCAGGTCCGCGGACGTGAGCCTGTAGGTCCGGCTCGTCAAGTCGGTGGAGGCGCACTCGCCGCCCTGGGTGTTGCAGCGGAGCCATCGATACGAGAACGAGATCGATTGACGGCCGGTCCACGTGCCTGGATTCGCGGTCAGGACCGATCCCACGAGCGTCGTCCCGATCACGACCGGTAGCGACGTGTTCACCGGCGGTCCGACGACGGTCTCCGTCGGGTTCGACGCGACCGTTCGCGATCCGTCGGCGTTCGACGCCGTCACGCGGACGCGCATCCGGAAACCGACGTCCCCGCCTGTCAGGCGGTGCCGGTGGCTCGTCGCACCAAACACGATGGCGCAGTTACCTCCGTCCGGACGGCCTCCGTCTGCACCGCAGCGAACCCACTGGTACGCCAGCGAGATCGGCTGGGTCCCGGTCCACGAGCCCGTGGAAGACGTCAGCGTCCTACCCTGCTCTGCGCGCCCGCTGATCGCGGGCTCCGCGGTGTTCGTCGGCGCTGCGACCGGCGCGGCAACTCCGCCGGATGGCACCACGAGTACACACACCGCGAGCACTGGCGCGATGGTCGACGCCGTCATCGCGAGTGTCGCGCGCCGGGAACGTCTGGTCAGAGACATGCTCCCTCCTTGTTCGTCACCCGTTATGACGCCTCGAGGGCGTGTCGGCCGCAACCTCTTGCGAACTTCTTACGAGGCCTTACACGGGCCTTACGGCTCAATCCCGGCTACCATCTGCGCCGGCGCGCCAGCGCCGTCACATGACGGACTGACCGGCTCATATCCCGTTCCGCACGCGGCGCAGCCGCGTGTGTCCAACCACGGTCTCCGGAGGTTCGTCGATGCGAGTGCAGCTCGCGGGCGTCGGCAAGCAGTACGGCGCGCACACCATTCTCGATCAGGTCTCGCTCACCATCGGCCCGCATTCGCGGATCGGGCTCGTGGGGCCGAACGGAGTGGGCAAGTCGACGCTGCTCAGGATCATCGCCGGCATCGACGAGCCGGACGCTGGAGTCGTCAGCCGCTCGCCCGAGCGCCTGACGATCGGCTATCTGGAGCAGGCGTGGACCGTCGAGCCCGGCGAGTCGGTGCTCGATACGCTCGGCCGGCGCACGGGTATCGCGCAGGCCGAGCACGAGCTGGAGAAGTCGGCGCACGCCCTCGCGCAAGGTGCCGACGAGAACGATCGCTACGCCGTCGCGCTCGACCGTTTTCTCGCGCTCGGCGGCGGGGACTTCCGCGCGCGCGCGCGCAGCGTCTGCGCGGACCTCGGTCTCCAGCTCGATCTCGACCGCGAGCTCTCAGCCCTGTCCGGTGGTGAAGCGGCGAGGGTCGCGCTCGCGGCGGTACTGCTCTCTCGCTTCGACGTGCTGCTCCTGGACGAGCCGACGAACGACCTCGACTTCGACGGGCTCGGGCGGCTCGAACGGTTCCTCGGTTCGTACCGTGGAGCGCTCGTCGTCGTCTCGCACGACCGTGCCTTCCTCGACCGTACCGTCGGCCGGCTCGCGGCGATCGAGCCTGATTCGCACCGTGTGCGGGAGTGGGCGGGGAGCTGGTCCGACTACGAGGCTGCGCGAAACACGGCGCGAGCAGCCGCGTGGGCCGAGTTCGAGCAGGCGCAGCTGCGACGCAGGCACCTGACGGAGCTCCTGAGCGCGCGGCGCTCGCAGGCTCGCTCGAAGGGCGCGGCGCTGGGCGACAAGACCGGAGGTGCAGACCGCCGCGCGACGCATGCGCTCGAGACGAAGGTGCGTCAGGCCGAGCGGCTTCTCGAGCGGAACGAGCTGCCGGAGAAGCCGTTCGAGCCGTGGGAGCTCAACCTCACACTGCGTGCCGTCGGACGGCTCGGTGACCACGTTCTCGGGCTCGAGGGGGCGGTTGCGGAGCGCGGCGGCTTCCGCCTCGGACCCGTCGATGTCGACCTCGCTCCCGGCGAGCGCCTCTCGATTGCCGGTCGGAACGGCGCCGGGAAGTCGACCCTGCTCGCGATGCTTCTCGGCGACCTGGAGCTCGTCGCCGGCACGCGGTACGTCGGCGGGCAAACGGTGATCGGAGCAATCGGGCAGGGACGGGAGGCGTACGCGGACGACGTGCCGCTCGTGGACGAGTTCATCGGTCGCACCGGCCTGGTACGTGTCGATGCGCGAACGCTGCTCGCGAAGTTCGGGCTCGGACCGGACCACATCGGCCGGCCGTGCGCGTCGCTCTCCCCGGGAGAGCGGACGCGGGCACACCTCGCCGAGCTGCAGGCTCGAGGCGTCAACGTGCTCGTCGTGGACGAGCCGACGAACCATCTCGATCTCGAAGCGGTCGAGCCGCACGAGCGCGCGCTCGCCGACTACGACGGGACGCTCGTCGTCGTCTCGCACGACCGCCGCTTCCTCGAACGCATCGCGCCGACGAGGGAGCTCGCTCTGTCTGGACGTCCGCAGGGGCGACGCTCGCACGCGAGCCAAGGGTGAGCCGCGCAGGACAGTACATGCCGTACGGACAAGCGGCGAGCCCGCGGGATCGTGCCGCGAGCGTCGTCAGCCGATCGCGGAGGCCGGCTCCGCCGTCCGAAGGCGATCGGCGCCCTGCGCCGTCCAGTGCCGCTATAGTGCGCAGCCGCTCATGGCCGTCCCCAAGCGAAAGACGTCGAGGTCGAGGCGCGACAAGCGCCGCGCGCAGCACGGGATCTCCGTCCCGCGCCTGCAGGTCTGCCCGACCTGCAAGCAGCCGAAGCGACCGCATCGGGTTTGCCCGAACTGCAAGACGTACAGGGGCCGGGACGTCGAGCCGCTCAGCATCGAAGCACCGTAGAGTCCCGCTCCATGATCCGTGTCGCCGTCGACGCACTCGGTGGCGACCACGCGCCAGACGAGGTCGTCGCCGGAGCGGCGGCCGCGGCCTCCGCAGAGATCGAGCCCGTCCTCTACGGGCCGCGGGGTCTCGAAACGGCGGGGCTACGTCTCGTCGAGGCGGAGACGACGATCGAGATGGACGACCACGCCGTCGAGGCAGTGAGGACGAAGCCCGACTCGACGCTCGTCCGCGCGGTGCGGGCCGTCGCAGACGGTGACGCAGAGGCTGCCGTTTCAGCCGGGAACACGGGCGCCATGCTCGCGGCCTCGCTCCTGCACATCCGCCGGCTTCCCGGCGTTCACAGGCCGGGAATCGCCGCGGTGATCCCGACGAAGCGCGGCCCGAGCGTGCTCATCGACGCGGGCGCGAATGCCGACGCGCGGCCCGAGCATCTCGTGCAGTTCGCCCACATGGGCACGGTCCTCTCCGAGGAGATCCTCGGCGTCAGAGGGCCTCAGGTGCGACTCATGTCGATCGGGGAGGAGGCCGAGAAGGGCAGTCAGCTCGTGCTCGAGGCGCACGAGCTGCTCAGGCGGAGCTCGCTCAATTTCGCCGGCAACACCGAGGGCCGTACGCTGCTCGAGGGGGAGGCCGACGTCGTCGTCGCCGACGGCTTCACCGGCAACGTCGCGCTCAAGACGGTCGAGGGGACGGTCAAGAGCCTGCTCGAGGCACTTCGGGGCGAGCTCGAGTCGTCGCTTCGCGGAAAGGTCGGCGGCTTTCTCATCCGACCGGGAGCGAGAAGGCTGCGTGCCAGACTCGATCCCGACACCTACGGCGGCGCGTACCTGCTCGGGCTCAACGGCCTCGTCGTCATCGCCCACGGCTCGAGCTCGCGTCTCGCCATCGCCAATGCGATACGCCTCGCGGCCCGTGGCGTGGAACACCGTGTGGTCGAACGGCTGCAAGAGCGCTTGTCTCCTGGCGTGTTAGCATCGGCGCGCTCCACGACCCCGACGGCAGAAAGGTGAGACTGCAGGTATGGCGACTACCCGTGAGGAGATCCTCGAGCAGGTCAAGGGCGCGCTGAGCGAGAAGCTCGGCATCGACGAGAGCGAGATCACCGAAGAGGCGTCCTTCGAAGAGGATCTCGGCGCCGATTCGCTCGATCTGGTGGAGGTCGTTATGGACCTCGAGGACCAGTTCGGTCTCAAGATCCCCGACGAAGACGCCCGCGAGCTCACGACCGTCGGCAAGGCGATCGACTACGTCATCGCACATCAGGCCTGAGCCTGCGTCCGAGGTCGGGCCGTTCGAGCTCGGCCGTCTGATCTCCGAACTGCCCGCCGACAGGCTGGAGCAGGTTTTCACGCACGCGTCGTGGGCTGAGGACCGCACCGAGTCGTACGAGCGGCTCGAGTTCCTCGGTGACAGCGTCCTCGAGCTCGCCATCGCGCGTGCGGTCTTCGACCGCTTCGGCGCAGCGTCGGAGGGGCGACTGGCGAAGATCCGCGCCCACGTCGTGTCGCGGCAGAGCTGCGCCGCCGTCGCGAAGGAGCTGGGTCTCGGGGATCAGCTGCTCGAGTACGCCGGCGAAGCACCGCCGGACGAGCTCCAGCGCATCTCCCGCAGCCGCAACGTCCTCGCCGCCGTCCTCGAGGCCGCGATCGCAGCGGTGTACCTCGAGCACGGTTTCGAGCGGATCGAGCCTGCGATCGTGGAGGCGTTCTCCGAGCGCATCGAGTACGCGCGCTCTAGCCACGTCGACTACAAGACGGAGCTGCAGGAGGCGCTCGCCCGCTCCGGCCGCCAGGTTCACTATACGGTGATTGAGGTGGAGGGCCCTCCGCACGACCGCCGCTTCGTGTGCGCCGCTCACGTCGGAGGAGAGCAGCTGGGAGTCGGCCGCGGCTCGACGAAGAAGGCCGCCGAGCAGGAAGCCGCCCGGCAGGCGCTCGAGGCGCTAGGGGTCGTGCCCGAGCGGATCTGATTTGCACAAACCGAAGATCCGCTAGCGCGGAGTCTCCGGTCGCGCGAAGATCCCTAAAGCCGGCGCTAGCGCGCCGGCGCATCGACCCGTCAGCCTCCCATCCGGCCCAACCGCGAGAATGCGGCCCCGGTGCACCTGCGCACGCTCCGCATCCGCGGCTTCAAGTCGTTCCCGGACTCGCTCGAAATCGCGCTCGAGCCGGGCGTCGCCGTCATCGTCGGACCGAACGGCTCGGGCAAGTCCAACATCGCCGACGCGATCGTCTGGGCGGCCGGCTCGCTGACGCCGTCGGAGCTGCGAGCCGAGAAGCCGGACGACGTCCTCTTCGCCGGCGGCGGAGACCGGAAGGCTGCGGAGCACTGCGAGGTGGAGCTCGTCTTCGACAACGATGACGGCACATGGCCCGACCTCGATTTCTCGGAAGTTTCGATCGCACGCCGACTCGTTCGAGGTGCGGAGGGCCAATATCTCGTCAACCGCGCGTCGGTCCGACGGACCGATCTCGTGGAGATCCTGTCCGACGTCGGGCTCGGTGCAGCGATGCACTCGATCGTTGGTCAGGGCAAGGTCGAGCAGGTCCTGGCGTCCAAGCCCGAGGACCGGCGGGCACTCGTGGAGGAAGCCGCCGGGCTCGGGAAGTTCAAGCGGCGACGCCACCGCGCGGAGCTGAAGCTCGCCCGGGTCGCGCTCCAGGTCGAGCGTGCCCGCGACGTCGAGGAGGAAGTGCGCAAGCGCTTGCGGCCGCTTGCGCTACAGGCGACGGCTGCCGAGCGTGCGGAGAAGCTACGCATCGAGATCGCGTCGCTCCGCGCGCGGATCGCGCAGCTCGATCTCGCCGACTCGGCGTCGCGGCGCAGCGAGGCGACGGAAAGCCGCGAATCGGCGGCGTTCGCTCGACGCGGCGCGCAGAGCCGTCTCGAAGCCCTGTTGGCCGACCGCGCGCGAGCGGAGGAGGAGCTTTCCGACGCGGCCGGGCGGCGCGAGGCGGCTGTCGCCGGGCGCTATCGGCTGCAGGGTGGGATCGAGCGGCTCGAGCTCAGGATGGAATCGGCGTCGGCGCTGCTCGACCGGTTCCGCGGCGAGTCTCCTGCGTCCGTGACGAACGACGAGTCGCCGAGCGACGCCGCGCGGCTCGAGCTCGACGCGATCCGCGCGGCGGAGACGGCGCGCAATGCGGAGCGCGAGCGCGATGCCCTCGACGAGCGTGCGAGCCTCGTTCACGATCGTGTCCGGGCGCTCGAGCAGGCCGTCGCCGAGCAGGAAGGGCTCCCGCCGGCGGCGCGCGCGCTCGCGGAGGAGGGTGCGCAGCTGGCGCTCGCGCAGCTCGAGATCGAGCCGGGGGCGGAGCGGGCGGTCGCCGCCGCTCTTCGGAATCGGGCGGCCGCAGTCCTCGCCGAGGATCCCGCAGTCGCGCTCGCGCTGCTGCAGCGGGCTCGAGCGGCCGGCCTCGGAAGCCTCACGGTCCTCACGGGGCGGTCCCCTCAGGACGTCGTGGCCGAGTATCCGGTCGTGGCGCTCGATGCCCTGCTCGACACGACCGTTCCGTCCGTTACGGTCGAGGGATTCGGCTACGACCCGACTCGGGGAGAGCTGTGGTTCGCGGGAGAGACGGCTGAGGCCGTCCTGCTCGAGCTGCACGGCAGGCGGGGCGCGTTGGCTGCAGAGCTCATCGAGCTCGAGGCTCGGCTTGCGCAGGCGAGGCGCGCGGCGGATGTGGCGCGCGAAAAGGCCCGGGAGGCGGAGTCGGCCTACGGGCAGGTGCCGCGACTGCGCGGCTCTTCGCTCGATGCGAAGGTCCTGGGCCGGCTCCTCGAGCTGGCGACGGGTCTGCGCGACGGGATCGAGGCGGCTCAGCGCGCGGCGGTGCGGTTCGAAGCGCCGCTGTTGGCGCGTGTCGACGCAGGGTCGATGCGGGCGGGCGAGCTCGGCGAGGAGCTGCGTACGCTGGGTGCGACCGAGGTGAACCTCCGGCACGAGCTCGACGAGGCGAGCACCGCGCTCACGACCGCCGAGGTGGAAATCGCTCGTATCGAGGCCGAGACCGCGGAGGCGACGCGCCGGCTCGAATCGGCCGGAGACGTCGAACCTTCCGAGGGTCACGACCGCGACGAGCTCGCAGCCCGCGTCGAGCGCCTCGAGAGCCGGTGTGCGACGCTCGGCCAGGTGAACCCGCTCGCGCGGGAGGAATACGAGGCCGAGAAGGAACGCCTGATCGACCTCAAGACGCAGCGCGAGGATCTCGAACGGAGTCTCGAGGAGCTCGAGAAGCTGCGCGCCGAGCTCACGGCGACGGTCGAGCGACGCTTCGCCGAGACGTTCGCCGCGGTCGCGGGATACTTCGAGGAGGTTGCGTCGACGCTGTTCCCGGGCGGCGAGGGTCGGCTTCGGCTCGTCGAGCCGGAGGGCGACGCCGAGGAGCAGGGAGTGGAGGTCGAGCTCCGGCCAGAGGGCAAGCGAATCACGCGGCTCTCGCTCTTGTCGGGTGGCGAGAAGGCCCTCGGCGCGATCTCGTTCCTCTTCGCGCTCTTCCTCGCGCGACCGTGCGCGTTCTACCTCCTCGACGAGGTCGAGGCCGCACTCGACGACACGAACATCGCCCGCTTCGTCGAGCTCCTCCGTCGCTACTCCGACCGCGCCCAGTTCGTGGTCGTCACGCACCAGAAAAGGACGATGGAGGCCGCGGATATCCTCTACGGCGTGACGATGGGGCCCGACGGCGTTTCGCAGGTCGTGTCGAGGCGGCTTCCACAGCACGAGCGCTCTCTCGCGGCAACAGCGTGAGCTACACCTGGGCCGAGCTGCTCGGCGACGAGGTCACGGCCGCAGACGAGCCGGAGCGCACTGGCTTCTTCGGCCGTATGCGCGACTCCCTGGCGAAGAGCCGGCGCGCGCTGACGGCCGAGCTCGCCTCCGCCGCGTTCGACGCGTCCGACGACGGGGCGTGGGAACGCCTGGAGGAAGCGCTGATCCGGAGCGACGTCGGAGTTCCTGCGACTGCGGAGATCGTGCGCCGGCTCGAGGCTCGCGGCGTGACCGGCGGCCTCGAGGACGCGCTCGTCGAAGAGGTGGAAGCGTTGTTCGGTGACGCCCCGCGCCTCGCGCTCGACGGAGACCCTAGCGTCGTGCTCGTCGTCGGGGTGAACGGGACGGGGAAGACGACCACGATCGGCAAGCTCGCGCGCAAGCTGAACGAGCACGGGCGCTCGGTGCTCGTGGGCGCGGCAGACACCTTTCGAGCCGCCGCCGAGGAGCAGCTCGAGATCTGGGCCCAGCGCGCCGACGCGGACTTCGTGGGCGCGGCCCGCGGTGCCGATCCTGCATCCGTCGCGTTCGACGCCGTCGAAGCTGCGCGCGCCCGCGGCCGCGACGTGGTGATCGTCGACACGGCCGGCCGGCTGCACACGCAGTCCAACCTCATGTCCGAGCTCGAGAAGGTGCGGCGAGTCCTTGCGGGTCGAGTGGAACAAGCTCCGCACGAGACCCTTCTCGTCGTGGACGCGACGACGGGGCAGAACGGGCTCCAGCAGGCGCGTCTCTTCGGCGACGCGGTCGGCGTCACGGGCGTGGCGCTGACGAAGCTGGACGGCAGCGCACGTGGCGGTGTAGCGATTGCGATCGCGGTCGAGCTCGGCTTGCCGGTCAAGCTCGTCGGGGTAGGCGAGGGGGTCGACGACCTGCGTCCGTTCGACGCGGCTGATTTCGCGCGCGCGCTCGTCTCCGGCTGATTTCGTCCGTAAGTTCCCTCGTTCGAGGGGTTCAGCTCGTTGCACGCGACCGCCCGTCCGCGTACGCTTGGACCGACCCCTGGAGCGACGCAGGGAAGGAGGACTGGGAATGGCTGTCGCGATGTTCATGCACTGGCCGGCAGTGACATCCGACCAGTACGACGCCGTCATGGCGAGGCTCGGCCTCGATGCGAACCCGCCTGCCGGCGGTGTTTTGCACGTGGCGGCCGTAACCGACGAGGGCCTCGAGGTGTGTGAAATCTGGCAGACGGAGCAAGCCTTCAACGGCTACCTCGAGCAGCGCCTGCTGCCTGCCGTGAGCGAGCTCGGGATCGGTGGTGAGCCCGACATCAGGCTCGTTCAGCTGCACAACCTCTACGCCGCGGATCCGGACATGATCGATCGGATCGGCGCCGTCTCCCTGCCGGCTGCGGTTGCGAGCTGGGCTGGCTGATTGCCCGTAGGAGGCGCGACTTCGCGGTCGCGCCTCCGACTGACGGGCTCCGGACGGCCGCCCCTGGCCGCCGGCGTCCGCGCCTCAGGTCTTCTTGATGATCACGCGATACTCGCGGATCGGGTTCTCCGTCTCGACGAAGATCCGCTTGATCTCGTACTCGCCCTTGGGATTGCCTTTGCTCTTGGCATCCTCCCATGCTCGTTCGGCCGCTTCGTGGAGCCTTGGGCCGCGGCCCTCTCCCTCGTCCGGAGCACTCACCCTTTCCTCCTTTGTCCGTGCTCGCCCAGCGCGCGAGCATAACGTGCTGTTCGGCGCAAAGCTAGAGCCGGCCCGTTCGACGCGACGGCTGCGCGAGCGGCCTGGACGAGTGGAAGCGATCCAGAATGAGTCGCTCGGGGGCTTCGGGCAGGGCCTCGCCACGCAACTCCGCGGCCTCGTCGAACAGCATCGCCGCGTCGTCGCTCCGGCCGCGGAGTGCCGCGACCCCTCCGAGTGCCGTGAGACAGGCTGCGCGATCGAGACTTGAGCCGGCTTCCGTACACAACACCAGGCTCTCTCGGATGCGCGCCTCGGCTGCGTCGGGGTCGCCCTCGAGGAGGTCGAGCTCGCCGAGCATGCGAAGCGCCTCTGCGGTGTGCAGCCCGTCACCGAGGGCACGGGCGCCGACGAGGGACTCCTCGAAAGCCGTCCTCGCACGGTCGAAGTCGCCAGCGAGGAAGGCGACCCAGCCGAGGTTGTGTACCGCATCGGTGACGAGAAGCGGATCGCCGAGCTCCCGGCGCAGAGCGACAGCTTCTTCGTCGTGCACGAGCGCGGTCGCGTGGTCACCCTGTGACGAACGAATCTCGGCGAGCGTCAGCAGCGCTGCGGACATCGCGCGCGCGTCGCCGAGTTCGCGCGCGAGCGTGAGGGCCTCCTCGCAGAGCGCCGTTCCTGGCTCGAGCTGGTCCTGCCGCACGGCGATGAACGCCAGCTCGGCGAGCGTGAACGCGACTTCCCTGTCCCGTCTCGACTCGCGGAACAGCGGAAGCACGCGCAGCAGGAAGCTCTCGGCCGCAGCCCAGTCGCTTTGCGCCGTAGCCTGCCGAGCCGCCGCCCACAGGGCGTCCGACTGAACGTCGGGAGAGACAGCGTCGGCGTGCTCCAGGCCCTGCTCGAGCCACCGGCGCGCCTCCGTCGCATGGCCGTGCGCGCGCCAGAACCTGCTGAGCGCGGCCGCGGCGCTGAGCACGTCCTCGATCCTGCCGGACACGAGGAGCCAGTCCAGGGCAGCCCTGAGGTTGTCGAATTCCTGCTCGAGGTTGCTCATCCAGGCGGCCTGTCGCGGTCCCACGAGTTCCGTTTCTGCTGACAACGCGAGCTCGAGGAAACGCTCTGCGTGGCGCTGTCGCAGCGCGGCGAGGCGACCCTCGGTGCGCAAGCGGTCGAGCGCGTGCTCTCTGACGGTCTCGAGCATCGAGAGACGCACCTCGCTGTCGGAGACGTCGCTTCGGACGAGGCTCCATGCGACCAATGCCTCGAGATCGGACACGACCTGTGCCGGGGCGCTGGCCATGGCGCGCAAGTCCTCCAGTGCCGCGCCGTCCGCAAAGACCGCGAGCGCACAGTGGAGATCGCGCTGGTCGACGGTCAGGCGGTCGTAGCTCCAATCGATCGCAGCTCGCAGGGTGCGCTGGCGCTCGGGGAGGTCGACCGGTCCTTCCATCTCGAGCGCGAGCCCCTCGGTCAGGGCACGGAGGATCTCGGTGGGCGGAAGGAGGACGAGGCGCGCAGCAACGAGCTCGATCGCGAGCGGCAGCCCGTCGAGTCGGCGGCATATCTCGTGAACCGAAGAGAGGGTGTCGGATTGCAGCACGACCCCGCGCGCTGCGGCCAACTCCGTGAAGAGCGTCGCAGCGTCCTCGATCGAGAGCGGCTCCAGTGGTAGGACGCGCTCGCTCGAGAGCCGGAGCGGTGCCCGGCTCGTCACGAGAATCTCCAGATCCGGCGCGCCGTCCAGTAGGGCTGCGACATGAGCGGCTGCGCCTGGGAGATGCTCGAGGTTGTCCAGGAACAGCAGCGCCCCCGTTCCTTCCAGGGCGGCCGCGACGGACTCGACGAGGGCGCGGTCCGACTCGCGGACTCCGATCGCTCGTGCGATCGCGCTCGGGACGAGATCGACATCGCTGATCGGCGCGAGCCCGACGAGGTGCACCGGCCGCTCGACGGCCGCCGCCGCGGCGACCTCGAGTGCAAGTCGGCTCTTGCCTCCTCCGCCCGGTCCCGTGATCGTCACGAGGCGGATGTCCGGCTGGGCGAGCATCCCCTGGATGCGCGCCACGGTCCCCTCGCGGCCGACGAGCCGGTGGTGGAGCGCAGGCAAGCTGGTCGCCGAGAGCGTCTTCAGCGGGGGGAACTCGTGGCCGAGCTCCGGTGCGACGACCTGGAACAGCTGCGTCGTCAGGGGCACGCTCTTGAGGCGGTGCTGTCCGAGCGGCTTGTACGAGGCGTCGGGGAGCGGTTGCTCTCCTGCCGTGTCCCGGGTGGTGCGCGAGACCACGATCTGCTCGCCGTGAGCCGCCGAACAGATGCGCGCGGCAACGACGACGTCCATCCCCACGTAGCCCTCGTGCACGAGCTCCGGCTCGCCCGTGTGGATGCCCATCCTCAGTCGAAGGGCCTCGTCCGGATCCCACGGTTCCCGGGCGAGTGCCCGCTGCATCTCGATTGCCGCCGCGACGGCATCCCGCGCGCGCGGGAAGACCAGAAATGCTCCATCGCCGGCCCAGTCGACCTCGCGTCCGCCCCTTGCGGCCGCCGCCTCGCGCACGATCTCGCGCATCCGGCCTCGAGCCGGCGCGAACCGCTCGCCGAGCGTGTGGAGCAGTCTCGTCGAGCCCTCGACGTCGGCGAACAGGAGCGTCACGGTTCCGCCCGGAAGGTGTCCCACAGGGGCAATCGACGCCATCGTGCGAGTCTAGGAGCCTGTTCGCGCCGCGTCTACGTGACGAAGGGCACGAACGCGCTCGAACAGACGATCCAGGACGAGGATCCGAGCCGCGCTGCTCGAGCCAGCATGACCGCCGCCGAGCTGGAGTCTGAGGTCTGGCTAGCTAGGCGTCAGAGACCCTGTACGCCTTCACCCACTGGTTAGCGGGACGGGTCTTCACCGCGATCTGGATCGGGTGGTAGGCCTCGAAGATCTCGAGCCCTTGGGCAAACGTCACCTCGTCGAGGTTGAGTTCTCCCAGGACCTCCTCGGACTTGCGTCTTGCGTAATTGTCGAACGCCTCCGCCAGCGTTCTCCCCTCACCCTCTGCCATCTCTCCTCCTCCGACGGGAAGCATCAACGGCGACACTACTCCTCGGTTCCAGCGGCTACAACCTCGCGAGACAACGCCCCGCGGCCGAGGTGCGCTCCATCGGCCTCGAGCTCGGCGAGGTCGTGCTCGTCGAGATGCGCGTCGAGATCCGACCGAAAGCGGTCCAGGACGAGTGTCTCGAAGGAATCCAGTGGCTCGGCCATCCGGAGCGCCCGAGCCGCCCCGAGCAGGCGCGCAGCCTCCTCGTACGCGCCGGCGGCGGTCGCACCGGCTGCGACGATGAGCAGGCAGCGAGCGCACGAGCGGTCGTCCTCGAGTTCCGTGTAGAGGTCGAAGCTCTCGAGCGCCCTCGATCGCGCGCTTGCAGCCTTGTCCCCGATGACGTCGAGCAGCGCCAGCATGAACTGCGCCGCGGCCAGGTGCGGGGCTTCCCGCAGCTCGCGGGCGAGCTCGAGCGCCTCCTCGAATCCCTGACGTCCGCGTTCGAGGTCACCGGCCTGATACGCGGCCATTCCGAAGTTGTAGACAGCATCCACCACGAGCAACGGATCATCGGCGGCACGGCTCAGCTCGACCGCTTCCTCGTAGCGAACGATGGCGCGCTCGTAGTCCCCGCGCACCCAGTCGACGTCGGCGAGCGCCATCAAGGCGTACGCGATCGTGCGCTCGTTCCCGAGTGTGTTTGCGCGCTCGAGGGCCTCCTGGCCGAGGGACGCGGCGCGATCGGGATCTTCTTTCCTCAGCGCAACGAAGCTGAGATACGAGAGCGCCACCACCTCGTCATAGCCCTCGCCGCACTCGCGAAGGAGCGCGACTGCTTCCTCGAGCAACGGGACGGCCCCGTCCCAGTCGCTCTGTCCCATCGCCATGTGCCCAGCGCTCCGGAGCGACAGTCCTCGAATGTCGGCCGGGAGGTCAGTCGTCTGAGAGAGGCCGAGTGCGAGCAAGCGCCTTGCCTCCGTCAGGCGTGCCGTTGCACGCCAGAACCGCTCGAGGGCCGAGACCGCCCGGAGCGCGTCTCCCCCACGGCCGGACGTGAAGCACCAGTCGAAGGCTGCACGAAGGTTGTCCAGCTCGACCTCGAGCCGGTCGAGCCAGCGTGCCTCCTCGTGCCCGGCCAGCTCGGTCTCTGCGACCCGTGCGAGTTCGAGGAACCGCTCCGCGTGACGCCGCCGGTACTCCTCGAGGACACCTTCCGACGCGAGGCGATCGAGAGCATGCTCACGAACCGTCTCGAGCATCGAGAGCCGAACCTCACCGTCCGTGACCTCGCTTCGCACGAGGCTCCACGCAACGAGGGCCTCGAGATCCGAGAGGAATTCCCGCCCGGCGCCGGAGATGAGGCGTACGTCGTCGAGAGCGCCTCCGTCCGCGAAGACTGCGACCGCACCGTGCAGATCGCGCTGGCTGGCGCTCAGTCGCTGATAGCTCCAGTCGATCGCTGCGCGGAGCGTCCGCTGGCGCTCGGGAAGGTCGAGCGGCCCTTCCATCTCGAGAGTGAGCCCCTGGTCGAGTGCGCGCACGATCTCGGTGGGCGGGAGCACGACGAGCCTGGCTGCGACGAGCTCGATCGCGAGCGGGAGGCCGTCGAGTCGACGACAGATCTCGTGCACCGACGCGAGCGTGTCACCGTGAAGGACGACGCCGCGTGCGGCGGCCAGTTCGACGAAAAGGGTGGCCGCGTCGTCGACCGGGAGGGGATCGAGCCGAAAGACGCGCTCGGCGGACAGCCGGAGCGGTGCGCGGCTCGTGGCGAGCACGTCGAGATCCGATATCCGATCGAGCAGTGCGGCGACGTGCACGGCGGCGGGAGCGAGATGCTCGAGGTTGTCCAGGAACAGGAGTGCGTGCGTTCCGTCCAGCGAGTCGGCGATGCCCTCGAGGAGCGGTCGGCTCGGCGACTCGCGAACTCCGAGCACGTGGGCGATTGCGTTCGGGACGAGCTCCGGATCAGAGATCGGCGCGAGGCCGACGAGGTGGACGGGACGGTCGAGTGCTTCGGCCGCTGCAACCTCGAGGGCAAGTCGGCTCTTGCCTGCGCCTCCAGGTCCCGTAATGGTGACGAGTCGGACGCTCGGGTCTCTCAGTAGAGCGTCGATGCCCTCGAGTGCGTCGCCACGACCCACGAGGCGGTGGTGAAGCGCGGGCAGGCTGTTCGCCCCCAGGGTTCGGAGCGGAGGGAACTCGTGGCTGAGGTCGGGCGCCGCCACCTGGAACAGCTCCTGCGTCGTCGGTACGTCCTTCAAGCGGTGGCGACCGAGCGGGCGGTACGCAGCTCCTGGAAGCGGCTCGCCACCCGTCAAGTCCCTCGTCGCGCGCGAGACCACGATCTGGTCGCCGTGAGCCGACGAGCAGATGCGTGAGGCGACGACGACGTCCATCCCGACGTAGCCCTCGTGCCCGAGCTCCGGCTCGCCGGTGTGGATTCCCATCCGGAGCCGGAGTGCCTCGTCCGGTGGCCACGGCTCCTGCGCGAGCTGTCGCTGGATCTCGACCGCCGCGACGACGGCGTCGATCGCGCGCGAAAACGCGAGGAACGCGCCGTCGCCCGCCCAGTCGACCTCGCGGCCGTCCCGTGCCGCCGCAGCCTCGCGCACGATCTCGCGCATCCGCGCTCGAGCCGGCGCGAAACGGTTACCGAGAGCGTGGAGCAGCCGTGTCGAGCCCTCGACGTCCGCGAAGAGCAGCGTCACCGTTCCGCCCGGAAGGGCTGGTCCCGAAGGGGCATGCATCGTCACGCATGCGAGTCTAGGAGCCACCTTGGGCGGCGTCTACGTGACGAAAGGCACGAGCGTCCTGAGCGTACACTGTCCGGCCGTGTTCGACACCCTCTCGGACAAGCTCCAGGCGACGCTCGGAGGTCTCGGCCGCAGCGGGCGCCTCGACGAGGAGGCCATCTCCAAGGCGATGCGCGAGATCCGCCTTGCGCTGCTCGAGGCCGACGTGAACCTGGACGTGGCCCGGGACTTCACCGCTGCGGTCAAGGAGCGCGCGCTCGGCCAGGACGTCCTGAAGAGCCTCACGCCCGGTCAGCAGGTCGTGAAGATCGTGCACGAGGAGCTGACCGCGCTCATGGGCTCCGGCGACTCGCGGCTCGCGTTCGGTCGCCCGCCCACGGTGATCCTCCTCGCGGGGCTGCTGGGCTCCGGAAAGACGACCGCCGCCGCGAAGCTCGGGCTCCTCCTGCGGCGTGAGGGCAAGCGGCCGGGCCTCGTGGCGTGCGATCTGCAGCGCCCGGCCGCCGTCGACCAGCTCGAGCAGCTCGGAAAGCAGATCCAGATGCCGGTGTTCGCGCTCGACCGCGGCGATCCCGTCGCGGCCGCTCGACTGGGTCTCGAGGCCGCCCGCAAGGACGGCCTCGACGTCGTAATCCTCGACACTGCCGGTCGGCTACACGTCGACGAGGAACTGATGGCCGAGCTCGAGCGGGTCGCCGGGGCGACGAAGCCGACGAACGTGCTTCTCGTCCTCGACTCCATGACCGGCCAGGAGGCGGTGAACGTCGCACTCGCCTTCCAGGAGCGGGTCGCGTTCGACGGCGTGGTCCTCACGAAGCTCGACGGCGACGCCCGTGGCGGCGCGGCGCTGTCCGTCCGTGCCGTCACCGGTCGCCCCGTCAAGCTCGTCTCGGTCGGCGAGAAGCTCGATCAGCTCGAGTACTTCCATCCCGACCGCATGGCCTCACGGATTCTCGGGATGGGCGACGTGCTGACGCTCATCGAGAAGGCTGAGGCCGCCGTCGAGGACGACGAGCAGGCGGAGATGGAGCAGCGGATCCGCGCGGGAGAGTTCACGTTCGACGACTTCCTCGCGAGCTACCGGATGATCCGCAGGATGGGGCCGCTACAGGGGGTGCTCAAGCTCGTGCCGGGAATGGGCAAGCAGCTGGAGGGGCTCGACCTCGACGAGAAGCAGCTCGCGCGTGTCGAGGCGATCGTCCTCTCCATGACGCCGCACGAGCGGCGGATGCCTCACGTCATCTCGATGCAGCGGCGACGCCGTATCGCGGCGGGCAGCGGGACGTCGCTCGACGAGGTGAACAAGCTCATGGCCGCCCGAAAGCAGATGGCGAAGATGATGAAGCAGATGGGCAAGGGCAAGATGCCTACGCTCCCACCGGGGGTCAGTGGCCCGAGGCGCTAGCCTTTCACGTTCACCAACGAGAAAGGCGCAACAGACACATGGCAGTGAAGATCAGGTTGACGCGCGTCGGCTCGAAGAAGAACCCGATCTACCGTGTCGTCGTGGCCGACTCGCGCTCGCCGCGCGACGGCCGCTTCATCGAGATCGTCGGGCGCTACAACCCGCAGACGGATCCGTCCACGATCGAGTTGGACGAGGCGAAGATCAAGGACTGGATCTCCAAGGGAGCACAGCCCACGCAGCCGGTTTCCCGCCTCATCAAGGCCGCCGGCATCAGCGGCTGACCGTGACCGAGCTTCTCGAATGGCTCGCGCGCGGCCTCGTGGACGATCCCGAGGCGGTGCGCGTCGAGGCCGAGGAGCGCGAGGACGCGATCGTCTTCCATCTCCACGTCGCGCCCGACGACGTCGGCAAGGTGATCGGGAAGCAGGGCCGGATCGCCCGCGCGCTGCGAAGCATCGTCCGCGCGGGCGGCGCTCGAGCCGACGAGCGCTACGTGCTCGAGATTGCCGACTGACCGCGGGAACGACGTGGTCCTGGTCGGCAGGGTCGGCCGTCCTCACGGTGTGGACGGCGCGTTCGTCGTGGAGGATCCCAGCGAGGAACCGAACAGGTTCGCGATCGGGGCGGAGCTCCTCGTCGACGGCGTGCCGGCGCGCGTGGTCGCGTCTCGGCAAGTGGGTGGGAGGCGTCGCGCGATCAAGCTCGATCGTGCGGTCGAGCGGGGAGCCGAGCTCGCGATCCGGAGAGTCGACCTCCCCACGCTCCCCGCGGACTCGTATTACGTCGTCGACCTCGTCGGCATGGCCGTCCTCGACGAGGATGGTGACCACGTGGGTGTCGTCCGCGACGTTCTGCCCGGGCCGGCAAACGACGTCCTCGAGCTGGACACAGGCCTTCTGCTCCCCGTGATCGAGGACTGCCTGCGCGAGGTGGACGTCGACGGACGGCGAATCCATCTCAATCGCGGCTTTACCGACTGACGGCTACGGTTCGTCGTAGTGCGCGTTGACGTCTTCACACTGATACCGGGCGCGTTCGCCTGGATCCGGGAGCGCCGACCCGTCGCGGCAGTGCTCGGGAACGAGCTCGACCTGCGCATCTTCAACTACCGCGACTCGACGCCTCTGAGTGCCCGGCAAGTAGACGACGATCCCTACGGCGGTGGCCCCGGGATGGTGCTGCGCGTCGACGTCGTCGTCGCGGCGCTCGAGGCGGTGTACGGTCAGCTCCCCGACCACCGAGTCGTCGCACTCTCGCCCCGGGGAGTGCAGCTCGATCAGGAGCTCGTGGAGGAGCTCGCTGGCGAGCCCGCGCTGACGCTCCTGTCGGCTCGCTTCGAGGGCTTCGACCAGCGGATCCTCGATCACCTCTGCACCGACGCCGTCTCCATCGGCCCGTACGTCCTCTCCGGGGGCGAGATCCCCGCGCTCGCGGTCGTCGATGCCGTCGCCCGCAGGCTTCCGGGCGCGCTCACGGACGGCTCCGGCGAGGTCGAGAGCTTCTCGGCTGCGCTGAACGGTGGGCTCGAATACCCGCACTACACCCGCCCGGCGGAGTTCCGGGGCTGGAGCGTGCCGGAGATCCTCCTGTCGGGCGATCACGGCCGCATCGAGGAGTGGCGGCGAGAGCACGTGAGGAGCGTCCCCTGAGCGGCACCGAGGAACGGACGCCTACGACGACGCCGGAGCCTGTGGACGGTCGCTCCGATGTGCAGTGGCCGGTTCCCGAGGCGTACGAGCCCCCGCCCCCGCCGGCGCCGCCCTTCTCGTGGCCGCTGCCTCCGCCATCCGCGGCCGAGGAGCCGACTCGGCACCCACATGAGTTCCATCACCCGCTCGACCGTGTCACGGGGCGACTTCCGCGGCGACTGCGAATCGCCGTCGACTGGGTCGTCACGATCGTCGGCGCCGTCGCCATCGTCCTCGCGATCAAGGCCTGGGTCGTCAACCCGTACCGAATCCCGTCCTCGTCGATGGAGCCGACGCTCCACTGCGCGCGCCCCGCACCCGGCTGCGAGGCACGTTTCTCGGACCGCGTCCTTGCGAACCGCTTCATCTACCACTTCCGCGATCCGCAGCGGGGGGACGTGATCGTCTTCGAGACACCACCGAACGCCAAGGCGAAGTGCGGCGCCGGCGGAACCTTCGTGAAGCGCATCATCGGGCTCCCCGGCGAGCGCGTCCAGATGCGGATGAGGCGCGGCGCCGCCTTCGTCTTCATCGACGGCAAGCGCCTCGAGGAGCCGTACATCGAGCAGGACCGCCGCGACATCGGCCCTGCGGAGAGCTTCCGTGTGCCGGAAGACCACTACTTCGTCATGGGTGACAACCGCTCGCAGTCGTGCGACTCGCGGGTATGGGGGTCCGTGCCCGAGGACAACATCATCGGCAAGGTCTTCATGACCTACTGGCCGCCCCTGCGTATTTCCTTCCGCTGAGTACCGGATCCGCGATGCAGATCCCGTACGCGGGGAGTCAAAGACGATCGCTGCGACGGCTGGTACCATCTCGGCCGGCCTTCTAGGCCTTCCTCTCCGATGAACACGACGATCGAGAGCCTCGAGCAGCGCAACATGCGCGCGGACGTCCCGCAGTTCAAGGCGGGTGACACGCTCCGCGTGCACTTCAAGGTGATCGAGGGCAACCGGCAGCGCATCCAGGTCTTCGAGGGCGTCTGCATCAAGCGCCAGGGCTCCGGCTTTCGCGAGACCTTCACCGTGCGGAAGCAGTCCTTCGGCGTCGGCGTCGAGCGGACGTTCCCGCTCCACTCGCCGAAGATCGAGAAGCTCGAGGTCGCGTCCGTCGGCGACGTTCGTCGCGCCAAGCTGTACTACTTGCGCAAGAGAGTGGGGAAGAAGGCGCGCGTCCGCGAGCTCCGGCAGGGTTAGCCTGTAATCTCGGCCGCGTGGCTCGATCCAGCGGCCAGCGTCTTCTCGGGTTCGATCGCAAGCTCGGCGTGCGCTTCGTCGCGGGTGCGGACGAGGCCGGTCGGGGATCGCTCGCGGGGCCGCTCGTGGTCGCGGGTGTCCTCTTCGACTACGGGGCCCTGCGAGGCGCGCGGGTCCGGCCGCTTGCCTCGCTGAACGACTCGAAGCAGGTGTCCGTGGAGGAGCGCGAGGTCCTGTTCGAGGCCGTGGGCGCCTGTGCGTCCGCGATCAGCGTGCGGATCGTCCCCGCGGGCGCGATCGATCGCTACGGACTGCACCGCTCGAACCTCGCAGGTCTGCGCGCGGTGCTGTCCGACCTCCACCCGCCGGCAGACGCATGTCTGGTGGACGGCTTCCGGCTCGGGCCGACCGCGCCCGCGCACCGCGCAGTCGTGGAAGGAGATGCGCGGAGCGCTGCCATCGCCGCGGCCTCCATCGTGGCCAAGGTCGTTCGCGACCGCGTGATGCGCCGACTCGACGCGCTGTACCCCCACTACGGCTTCGTCTCGCACGTCGGATATATCACCCCCGCCCACAACGAAGCGGTGCGCACGTTCGGGCCTTCGGAGCTTCACCGACGCTCGTTCGACGCCGCCTGTTACCAAGAAGTGGCGTGAACCGGGGCGAGCGCCGTGCGCTCCGCCACTACCGACTGCGTGGCTACAGGCTTCTCGCCTCGAACGCCCGGGTCGGGCGGTACGAGCTCGACCTGGTGCTCCGACGCGGGCGGCGTGTCCTCGTGGTCGAGGTGAAGGGGAAGGCCGGCGCCGCGTTCGGCCATCCGCTGGAGATGATCGACGAGGACAAGGCCCGCCGCGTGCACACGGCGGCGGCAGGCTGGATCGCCGCTCGTCCGGAGCTCGCGGGTCTGGAAGTCGAGTTCGAAGCAGCCGGAGTGTCCGGCCGCCGCGTCGAGCGGGTGCCGATGTAGGACCTCGGCGCGGCTCGTCGAAGGAGCGCCCATGGCGTCGACGCAGGCCGCGCTCTACGACGCGCCCTCGGAGGACCTTCACCTCTCGTGGTCGGAGGCGGAGCTTCCCGAGCGCGAGCGGACGAAGCACGTCCATCGTCTGCACCCCTACCTGGGGAAGTTCGTTCCGCAGCTCGTGGAGGCGCTTCTCGGCCGTTACGTGACTCCTGGAGGTCGTGTTCTCGACCCGTTCGCAGGCTCCGGGACGACGCTCGTGCAGTGCCTCGAGTCGGGGTACGACGCTGCGGGCATCGACATCGCGGCCTTCAACTGCCTGCTCATGCGAGTGAAGACCGATAGCTACGACCTCTTCCGACTCGAGACCGACATTCGCGACGCGCTCGAGCGGCGCGGTCGCTCGCGAGCCCGTCCGCGCGGGTACATCCGTGAGTGGTTCGCGCCCGACGCGGCCGCGGAGCTCCTCCATTTCCGCTCGATCGTCGACGACTACGAGCACGCGGACGTGCTTCGGGTCGTCCTCGCCCGGGCCGCGCGGTCGGCGAGGCTCACGGCGCATTTCGATCTCGACTTCCCGCAAGCCCCTCGGCGCGAGCCTTACTGGTGCCACAAGCACCGACGCACCTGCACGCCGGTGCAGGAGGCCGACAAGTTCCTCGGGCGCTACCTGGTCGACACGCTGGACCGGATCAAGGCCTTCCAGAAGGTGCGAGCGCGCGGGCGGGACGCTGTGGTGCTCCACGACGATGCGACGGAGGCGACGACCCGAGGGCCGTTCGACGCGATCCTCACCTCACCGCCGTACCCCGGGCTCATCGACTACCACGAACAGCACCGCTACGCCTACGAGTTGCTGGGCTTCGACGACCGGCGCGAGCGTGAGCTCGGAGCCGCCGTGCGAGGGACAGGCAGGCGCGCGATCGAGGAGTACGCGAGCGGGATCTCCTGCGTCCTCCGCAGGCATGGGGATGCGCTCGCGCCCGGTGCGCCGGTGATCGTCGTCGTCAACGATCGCCGCGACCTCTACCCGGGCATCCTGGAGCGCAGCGGTTTGCGACTGGTGGAGCGCCTCGAGCGCCACGTCAACCGACGAACCGGCCGGCGCTCGGGCCAGTACTTCGAGTCGATTCTCGTGGCTGTTCGGGAAACGTAAGGCATCGTCCGGCGCCGTCTGATCGGCCGAAATGCGGGGTAGCCTGGCCCCGGCAGGCCACGAAGAAAGGGGTACGTCATGAGAAAGGTCTTGCGTCGGCCCTCGCCTGCGATGGTCGTTGCGTGTCTCGCGCTGCTCGTCGCGCTCGGAGGCACGAGCATCGCCGCCGTGAATCAGCTCGGCCGCAACACCGTCGGCACGTTGCAGCTGAGGACAGGGGCCGTGACGAATCCGAAGATCCGGAACAACGCCGTCAACTCGGCGAAGGTCGCGCCGAGGTCGCTCCTCAGGTCCGACTTCGCGCCGGGGCAGCTTCCGGCAGGTCCGATCGGGCCGCAGGGACCTACCGGTCCCGCCGGTGCCGCCGGGCCCGCCGGTCCGGCTGGGGTGATCGGTGCCGTCACCGTGCGCCAAGCCGAGGTCACGATCCAGGACGGCACTGCGAACGGGCAGTACGTCACTCGCTCAGTCGACGCCAACTGCGCGTCTGGGGAGCTTGCGATCTCGGGCGGAACGGGCTGGAGCGACAACAACGACGATCTCGAGCTCGTCACCGGCCGCTTGACGCCGATCCTGAACGCGTCGAACCAAGTGACCGGCTTCAGGGGTGTCGGGGGGAATGACGGAGCCGGCTCGAGCACGTTCCGGGTCTACGCGCTCTGCTACCGCTCGTCCTGAGTGACCAACATGGCCTGACCGAGAATCGGCGCGAAGGTGTGACCCAGCTGTGACGCCTTCGCGCCTACCGTCGCGGTGTGCTCGCTCGAGCGGTCACCCATGCGCTCGTCGGCCTCGAACCGCGGAAGGTCGAGGTCGAGGCCCACCTTCAGCCCGGCGTGCCGGGGTTCGCCATCGTCGGGCTCGCCGATCGTGCATGCCAGGAGGCCAAGCATCGAGTGCGGAGCGGTGTCGTCTCGGCGGCGCTCGAGTGGCCGGTCAACCGGCGGATCACGGTCAACCTCGCTCCCGCCGCGCTGCGAAAGGAGGGGTCCGGATTCGACCTCCCGATCTCGCTTGCTGTGCTCGGCGCGACGCGGCAGCTCCCGCCGGAGCGATTGTCGGAGCACGCGGTCGTCGGTGAGCTCGCGCTCGACGGCCGGATTCGTGCGGTTGCAGGGACTCTGGCCGTCGCCGAGGGTGCACGGCGAGCGGGTTTGAGGCGCCTCGTCTGTGCCGCAGAATCGGCGGCGGAGGCGGCGCTTGCAGGTATCGAGCCGGTTCCGGTCGAGACGCTCGGCGAGGTCGTTTCGTACTTTCGCGGCGAGATCGACGTGCCGGCCTACGAGCCTCTGTCCGAGCACGCGAACGAGATCCCGGTCCCGGATCTGGCAGACGTGCGCGGGCAGGAACGTGCTCGCCGCGCGCTCGAGATTGCCGCCTCCGGCTCACACAACCTGCTGCTCATAGGCCCGCCCGGAACCGGCAAGTCGATGCTCGCGCGTCGGCTGCCGGGAATCCTGCCCGTCCTCACTCGTCAGGAGGCCCTCGAGGTCACGCGCATCCACTCCGTCGCGGGGCTGCTGCCCCCCGGACGAGCCCTCGTCACCGTGCCGCCATTTCGTGCGCCGCATCACGGGGCATCGGCTCCCGCGATCATCGGGGGCGGCTCGAGCCCGCGTCCCGGCGAGGTGTCGCTCGCGCACCTGGGTGTCCTGTTGATGGACGAGCTGCCGGAGTTCCCTCGCTCCGTCCTCGAGTCGCTGAGGCAGCCGCTCGAGGACGGTGTGATTGCCGTGGCGCGCGTCGGCGGACACGCGCTCTTCCCCGCGCGGTTCCAACTCGTCGGAACCATGAACATGTGCCCATGCGGAGCGCGCGGGGACGCGGCGGTGGAGTGCGCGTGCACTCCGCAGCGGCTTGCTGCATACCGCGAGAAGCTCTCGCGGGCGCTCCTCGACCGGTTCGACCTCGCGGTCGCGATGCCCAGGCCTCGGGCCGCAGAGCTCGCCGCTCCGCCCGGAGAGGAGTCGGCGAACGTGCGGGCGCGCGTGCTCGATGCGCGGGAGCGCCTTCGTTCGTCGGTTCCGCGGCGAACGGAAGGTGCCTCCGCACTTCTCTCGAGCGCCGTCGATCGCCTGCCGCTCTCGGGTCGGGGCCGTGCTCGCGTCGCACGCGTCGCGAGGACGATCGCGGCGCTCGCGCACGCGGAAGCCGTCGAGCCGGCGCACGTCGCCGAGGCGCTCTCGTATCGCATGCCTGGAGGGCTGCCTGCGTGACGGGAGTGCGGTACATCCGGAGGCGCGACACCGCGTTTCCGCCGTTGCTCGCCGCGATCCACGATCCGCCACCGCACCTGTATCTCCGGGGCGCGGGGGAGCCCGCGATCCTTACGACACCGTCCGTCGCCATCGTCGGCGCGCGGGTCTGCTCGTCGTACGGCCGGTCGGTCGCGCGCTCGCTCGCCCGGGAGCTCGCTGCGTCGGGCCTCGTCGTCGTCAGCGGCATGGCTCGAGGAATCGACGGCGAGGCTCACCGGGGCGCGCTCGAGTCCGGAGGCGTAACGGTAGCCGTCCTCGGCTGCGGCATCGATCGCGACTACCCGGCTGCACACGCCGAGCTCGCGCGGCGGATCGGCGAGGCCGGGCTCGTCGTCTCGGAGTACGAGCCAGGGGTCGAGCCCGCCCCGTGGCGGTTCCCCGCACGGAACCGGATCATTGCCGGTCTCTGCCAGGCGACCGTCGTCGTCGAAGCGCGCGAGCGGAGCGGAGCGCTCATCACCGCCGACTTCGCACTCGAAGAAGGTCGAGAAGTGCTTTCGGTGCCCGGCGAGATCACGAGCGGGCTCTCTCGGGGGACGAACACACTGCTGAAGCTCGGCGCCGCGCCCGCGACGTCCGCGGACGACGTGCTCGAGCTCTTCGACATCCTCCCTCCGCAGTCCGCGGCACCGCCGCTTGATCCCGTCGCGGCGGCGCTGCTCGACCGGCTGCGTGACGGGCCGCGGACCGGGGACGAGCTCGTGCGGCTCGCGGCGGTGGATCCGGGCCGCGGATCCGCCGCCCTGATGGAGCTCGAGCTCGCCGGTGTCGTGACGCA
>JBMDXR010000083.1:0-22909 GCA_048594925.1 Gaiellaceae bacterium | reverse complement strand
ACAGCCCCGCGCCGCGCCCCCCGCCCCCCCCCCCGCCCCCCCCCCCACGTCCGTCACCGTCGGCACGGCCCCGCTCTTCGCAGTCGCGGCCGCGCTGCTCTTCCTCGACGAGCCGCTCGTCGCAGGGCTGGTGGTCGGTGCCGCACTGATCGTCACCGGCGGCATCCTGCTCGCGAGCGACCGGGCGCGCCCCGAGCACTTCAAGCGCATAGGGCTGGTCTACGCACTCCTGTGTACGGTCGCGTTCGCGTTGCGAGATCCACTCGTGCGCTGGCTCGGAACCGAAGCGACCGACGTCGAGCCGATCCAGGCCGCGTCCGTCACGATGCTCGCCGGGACTGCGGTTTCGCTCGCATTCGTCCTGATGCGGCGGGCCTCACTCGTCTGGCGGGCGGCGCTTCCGTTCGTCCCAGCGGGTGCCTGCTACGGCCTCTCGTACGTCTTCCTCTTCGAAGCGTTCTATCGCGGCCGCGTGTCGGTCGTCTCGCCGATCGTCGCGACCGAGTCAATCTGGGGCGTGGTGCTCTCGTGGCTCGTGCTGCGCAAGTCCGAGCACGTGGGTGTTCGGCTCGTCCTCGGCGCGATCTTCGTCGTCACGGGGGGTGTGCTGATCGGGGTCTACCGCTAGCCGAGTCGGCGCTCGATTCGTTCGAGGCGCTCCGCGATCTCGGCGAGCGTCTCGTGGACCGGCGGATGCGACCCGCTCTCCGCTTCCTCTCGCCGCCGCTGCGCGCCCGTGACGAGGGCCGACGTCACGAGTGCGGTGATCATCGTGATGAACGTGATGGCGAAAACCATCACGATGCTCGCGACGAAGCGGCCGAGCGCGCTCTTCGGCACCACGTCGCCGTACCCGACCGTGCAGAACGTCACTACGGCCCACCAGACGCCGGTGCCGACGGTGGGGAAGACCGCCGGTTCCACCCAGCGCATGAGGAACCCGGCGGCAGCGCTCAGCACGAGCGTGACGCCCGCGAGGTACAGGAGGATGCGGTTCGAGCCGACGACCCGCTCCACCCAGCGCATCTTGAGACCCAGCACCGGCGACCGAGGCTCCACGGGACACGTTTCGATGCCCTGCGAGCGCCTCCTCCGCGGCATGATCTGCTACGGTGGGACTCAAGTTTTCACAACGTCACGACTAAGACAAGGAGCACACGACATGGCGAAGACCATCGGTATCGACCTCGGAACGACGAACTCGTGCATGGCCGTTCTCGAGGGATCCGAGCCGACCGTCATCCCGAACGCCGAGGGCGGACGCACGACACCGTCCGTCGTCGCCTTCGGGCGCGACGGCCAGCGGCTCGTCGGGGCGCCTGCGAAGCGTCAGCAGGTGACCAACCCGAAGAACACGATCTTCTCGATCAAGCGCTTCATGGGGCGCAAGTTCGACGAGGTCTCCGAGGAGATGAAGATCGTCCCGTACGAGGTCGTGAAGGGCCCGAACGACGACGCACGGGTCAAGGCGGAGGGCAAGGAGTACGCGCCGCCGGAGATCTCGGCGATGATCCTCCAGAAGCTCAAGGCGGACGCCGAGTCCTACCTGGGCGAGCCGGTCTCGGACGCGGTGGTCACGGTCCCGGCCTACTTCAACAACGCGCAGCGCGAGGCGACGAAGGACGCCGGCAAGATCGCCGGGCTCAACGTCCTCCGGATCATCAACGAGCCGACCGCTGCAGCGCTCGCGTACGGGCTCGACAAGGAGGGCCCGGAGCACACGATTCTCGTCTTCGACCTCGGCGGCGGAACGTTCGACGTCTCCGTGCTCGAGCTCGGGGACGGCCTGTACCACGTCAAGGCCACGAACGGCGACAACCACCTCGGTGGCGACAACTTCGACAAGGCGATCGTCGACTGGATGATCGCCGAGTTCAAGCGCGACCAGGGCATCGACCTCGGGCAGGACCCGATGGCGCTCCAGCGGTTGTACGAGGCCGCGGAGAAGGCAAAGGTCGAGCTGTCCTCGACGATGACGACGCAGATCAACCTACCGTTCATCACGGCGACCCCCGAGGGCCCGAAACACCTCGACCTGCAGCTGACCCGCGCCAAGCTGGACGAGCTCACGCACGATCTCCTCGAGCGGACGGTCGAGCCGACCAAGCAGGCGCTCGCGGACGCGGGGCTGACGCCGGCCGACATCGAGCACGTCGTCCTCGTCGGCGGCATGACGCGCATGCCGGCCGTTCAGGCGAAGGTGCAGGAGCTCATCGGCAAGGAGCCGCACAAGGGCGTCAACCCGGACGAGGTCGTCGCGGTCGGCGCGGCCATCCAGGCGGGCGTGCTGAAGGGCGAGGTCAAGGACGTCCTCTTGCTCGACGTCACTCCGCTTTCCCTCGGCATCGAGACGAAGGGCGGCGTCTTCACGAAGCTCATCGATCGCAACACGACGATCCCGACGCGCAAGTCCGAGATCTTCACGACGGCCGAGGACAACCAACCGTCCGTGGAGATCCACGTTGCCCAGGGCGAGTCGGAGATGGTCTCCTTCAACAAGACGCTCGGGAAGTTTCAGCTCGTCGGGATCCCGCCGGCGCCGCGCGGCGTCCCGCAGATCGAGGTCTCGTTCGACATCGACGCGAACGGGATCATCAACGTCTCCGCAAAGGACCTCGGCACCGGTAACGAGCAGCAGATCCGGATCGAGGGCGGCTCCGGCCTGACCGAGGAAGAGGTCGACCGGATGGTCGAGGACGCCGAGTCGCACGCCGGTGAAGCGCATCGTCTGCGCGAGCTCGCCGACGCGCGCAACGCCGGCGAGCAACTCGCCTACCAGACCGAGCGCACGCTCAACGAGCATCGCGACAAGCTGCCCGAGGCCGAGGCCTCGACCATCGAGGGCCGGATCATGGAGCTCCGGCAGGCGGTGGAGGCCTCGGACCTCGCGGACATCCAGGCCAAGACGACCGCACTCGAGGAAGCGGCTCGCTCCCTGGCGGATGCGATCTACGCCCAGGCGTCCGCGCAGGCGAGCTCGCAGGCCTCCGGTAACGGCGCAAGTACCGAGGAGGAGGTCGTCGAGGACGCCGACTTCGAGGTGATCGACGAGGAGGAGGCGACGAAGTCGTGACACCCGAGCGGACGGAGTCGGCCGACGAGACCGTTCTCGAAGGTACCGACGGCAAGGGCGAGCCAAGTGACACTGTGTCACAAGGCTCACCCGCCCCGCTGGAGGAGCGCCTGGCCGAGGCCGAGGCGACCCGCGACGAGTACCTCGATCTCGTCCAGCGCATCCAGGCGGACTTCGAGAACTACCGCAAGCGTGCCGCTCGCGAGCAGGAGCGCCTCGTCGCCCACGCGCACGAGCGGCTCGTCCGCGAGCTCCTCCCTGTCCTCGACGACCTGGAGCGTGCCCTCGAGGCAGCCGAGCGCCACGAGGAGGCGGCGCTCGTCGACGGCGTGAAGCTGGTCGAGCAGTCGCTTCGGAAAGCGCTTCAGAGGGAAGGGCTCGCCGAGATCGAGACCACCGGACAGTTCGATCCGCACGTCCACGAGGCCGTGCTCACGCAGGCGCGAGACGACGCTGAGCCTGGCTCGGTCCTGGAAGTGCTCCAGCGCGGATACCGCGTTGGCGACAGGGTCGTGCGGCCGGCGCGGGTGATCGTCGCCGAATGACTCGAAACCCGTACGAAGTCCTCGGAGTCGCGAAGAACGCGTCCGACGAGGACATCAAGAAGGCGTACCGGAAGCTCGCCCGCGAGTACCACCCGGACCGCAATCCGGGAGACAACGGCGCCGAGGACCGCTTCAAGGAGGTTCAGGCCGCGTACGAGATCCTCTCGGATCCGGAGAAGCGGCGTGCCTACGACGCCTTCGGTGCGGCCGGCGCACGGGGCTTTCCGAGTGGCGGCCCCGACATGGGCGGCATGCGCTTCGAGGAGTTCGACCTCGGCAACCTGGGCGACCTCCTCGGCGGGATGTTCGGCGGCGGAGAGCGACGCGCAAGTCGGCAGCCGATGCGGGGGAACGACCTCGAGACGCACGTTCGGATCTCGTTCGTGGACTCGCTGAAGGGCGCCCAGGTACGGGTCCCCATCGAGGTCGAGACGGCGTGCTCCGTGTGCCACGGGACCGGGGCCGAGCCGGGCACCGCACCGATCACGTGCCCGCAGTGCGGCGGTCGCGGAGTCGTCTCCGACTCGCAGGGCCTGTTCGCGTTCTCGCAGCCGTGCCCGCGATGCCGTGGCAACGGCACGATCGTCGAGAAGCCGTGCAGGCACTGCCGCGGCACCGGTCGCGAGCGGGTGACGAAGCGGTACTCCGTGCAGATTCCGGCGGGCGCGCGCACGGGAACGCGCATTCGCCTGAAGGGGAAGGGCGAGGCCGGCCACAACGGAGGGCCGGCCGGCGATCTGTTCGTCGTCGTCGACGTCGAGCCGTCCCCGCTCTTCGAGCGTCGCGGCTCCGATCTCGTGCTCGACGTACCCGTCACCTACGCGGAGGCGGCGCTGGGAGCGTCGGTCGAGATCCCGACCCCAGACGGTCCGGTGTCGCTCAAGGTTCCGGCCGGCACCGAGAGCGGGAAGCTGCTGCGTGTGAAGGGTCGGGGGGTGCCGCGGCTGAAAGGCAACGGCCGCGGAGATCTCCTCGCGCGCGTCAAGGTCACGGTGCCCAAGAAGCTGACGAAGGCCGAGCGCGAGGCGCTCGAGGGGTACCAGAAGGTGTCGCGGGAAGAGCCGCGACAGCGGTTCGCGGAGGTGAGCTGAGATGCCCGAGCGGCCGCGGTACATGATCTCGGTCGCCGCCGACCTCGTCGGCATGCACCCGCAGACGCTTCGTCTCTACGAGGCGCGCGGACTCGTGCGACCCGGTCGCACGCCCGGCGGCACCCGGCTGTACTCGGATGTGGACGTCGAACGCCTGCGGCTCATCCAGCGGCTCACGACCGAGCTCGGCCTCAACCTCGCGGGCGTCGAGCACGTGCTGCGGCTCCAGGACGAGTTGAACCGGATGCGCGCGCGCATGGATCGGCTCGAGCGCGAGCTCAGAGCCGAGATCGCCGAGGTACACCGTTCCTACAAGCGGGAGGTCGTCCTGTACACGTCGGAGAAGCATCCGGCTCCGAGGAGATGAGATGGACTTCACCAAGCTGACACTCAAGAGCCAGGAGGCCGTGGCTGCCGCGCAGGAACTCGCGCGACGCGTCGGCAACCCGGAGCTGACACCCGACCACCTCACGATCGCCCTGCTCGACCAGGAGCTTCCGCGCACGCTCGTGGACCGGGTGGGCTACGGCGCGAACGAGCTGCGCGCGGAAGCCGAGGCGCGCCTACGGCAGCTGCCGACCGTGACCGGAGGAGGTCAACCGCAGGCATCCGCGCGGCTCAGCCGCGTGCTCGACGCTGCGTTCGACGAGATGCGTGGGCTCGGCGACGAGTTCGTTTCCGTCGAGCACCTGCTGCTTGCGCTCGACGTCGTGCCACGCGACCCACTACTCGCCGCTCTCCAGCAGGTACGAGGCGGGCAAAAGGTCACCTCGCAGGATCCCGAGGGGTCGTACCAGGCGCTCGAGAAGTACGGGCGCGACCTGACCGCACTCGCCGAGTCCGGGAAGCTCGACCCGGTCGTCGGACGGGACGAGGAGATCCGGCGCGTCATCCAGGTTCTCTCGCGAAGGACGAAGAACAACCCGGTGCTCATCGGCGAGCCCGGTGTCGGGAAGACCGCGATCGTCGAAGGCCTCGCACAGCGCATCGTCGGCGGTGACGTTCCCGAAGGCCTGAAGGGCAAACGCGTTTGGGCGCTCGACGTGGGTGCGCTCCTCGCCGGGGCGAAGTATCGCGGCGAGTTCGAGGAGCGGCTGAAGGCGGTCCTCGCGGAGATCCAGAACGCCGCCGGCGAGATCGTACTGTTCATCGACGAGCTGCACACGATCGTGGGTGCCGGCGCGGCGGAGGGTGCGGTTGACGCCGCCAATCTCCTGAAGCCGATGCTCGCGCGCGGTGAGCTCCGCGCCGTCGGGGCGACGACGCTCGACGAGTACCGGAAGCACATCGAGAAGGACGCGGCGCTCGAGCGGCGCTTCCAGCCGATCTTCGTCGGCCAGCCGACGGTCGCCGACACCATCGCAATCCTGCGCGGGCTGAAGGAGCGTTACGAGGCGCACCATGGCGTCGAGATCCGCGACTCGGCGCTCGTCGCCGCAGCGGTCCTGTCCGACCGTTACATCACGGACCGCTACCTCCCGGACAAGGGCATCGACCTCGTCGACGAAGCGGCATCGCGCCTGCGGATGGAGATCGACTCGTCGCCCGTCGAGCTCGACGAGGCGGATCGGCGCGTCCGCCAGCTCGAGATCGAGCTCGCAGCGATGGCGAACGAGTCCGACAGCGTGCGCGAGCCCGTCGAGCGGGAGCTCGCCGACGCGAAAGCCGTGCGCGACGAGCTGGCTGCGCGGTGGTCGCGCGAAAAGGAAGCGCTGCACCGCGTCGGCGACATCAAGCGGCAGATCGACGAGCTGCACATGGAGGCCGAGCGGGAGGAGCGGCAGGGGAACCTGGCCCGCGTCGCCGAGATTCGCTACGGCATCCTGCCCGAGCTCGAGAAGGAGCTCGCCGAGCGCGAGGAGCGAACCGAGCCGCCGATGGTGAAGGAGGAAGTCGACGAGGACGACATCGCCTCCGTCGTCTCTTCGTGGACGGGCATCCCGGTCTCACGACTGCTCGAGGGAGAGGTCGAGAAGCTCATCCACATGGAGGAGCGCCTCCATCAGCGCGTCGTCGGCCAGAATCGGGCGGTCGAGGCGGTTGCGAACGCGCTGCGTCGTGCGCGCTCCGGACTGCAGGATCCGAACCGGCCGATCGGCTCCTTCATCTTCCTCGGCCCGACCGGAGTCGGGAAGACGGAGCTCGCCCGTGCGCTGGCCGAGTTCATGTTCGACGACGAGCGCGCGATGGTGCGGCTCGACATGTCCGAGTACCAGGAGCGGCACACGGTTGCGCGTCTCGTCGGCGCGCCGCCGGGATACGTCGGCTACGAGGAGGGCGGTCAGCTGACGGAGGCGGTTCGGCGCCGCCCGTACTCGGTCGTTCTACTGGACGAGATCGAGAAGGCGCACATGGAGGTGTTCGACGTGCTCCTGCAGCTGCTCGACGACGGACGGCTGACCGACGGTCAGGGCCGGACGGTCGACTTCCGCAACACCGTGATCATCATGACCTCGAACATCCGCTCCTACGACGAGCTCCGCGACCGCTTTCGGCCGGAGTTCCTGAACCGCGTAGACGAGATCGTGTCGTTCGAGCCTCTCACGAAGGAGCAGCTCGCCGACATCGTCGAGCTGCAGCTCGGCCGCCTGCGCCAGCGACTCGCCGACAGACGGATCGAGCTCGAGGTCACGGACGAGGCGAAGGAGCTCCTCGCGGAGGAGGGGTGGGATCCGGCGTACGGGGCCCGGCCGCTCAAGCGGGCCATCCAGCGTCTGGTCGAGAACCCGCTCGCCAGCGCACTGCTGGAGGGCCGCTTCGGGGAAGGAGACACCGTGCGCGTCCATACAGCGGACGGCGAGCTCGTCTTCGAGCGGGCCACAGCGACCGCGTCCGTGCCAGCCTAGGGAACGTCGGGGAAGAACTCGCCCTGCCCGGTCACGGGTGGGGCGCCGTAGATGAAGAGGACGAGCTCCTCGGTCCCCGAGTTGCGGAGCTGGAGGATGGCTCCGGGCTGCACGACGAGGACGCTGCCGCGCTCGAGCTCGTGTCGCTCGGGCGGCTCGCCGAGGTCGGCGGTCAACGTTCCGTCGAGCACCACGAACACCTCTTCCTGAGCAGCGTCCAGATGGCGCCTGCCTCGCGCGCCGGGCGGATAGCGCCAGATGTTCGCGCGCGACTGCGTCAGCGAGTCCGAGAGCTGGGCGATCGTCCTGCCGCTCTCGTCCCCACGCGAAATCCACTCGAGCTCGTTCCGCCGGAAGATCGTGAACGCCATGGAACGGAGTATCCCCGAGGCGTACGATCGGCGGGCAATGCCGGCTGTCGTGGTAGGGCGGGAGGCCGAGCTCGGTTCCCTTCGCGACTTCGTCTCGAGCATCTCCGACGGGGCTTCTGCGTTGGTGCTCGAAGGGGAGGCCGGGATGGGGAAGACGACGCTCTGGCGCGGCGGGATCGCCGAGGCGGAGGCGGCCGACGTCCGCGTGTTGCGGGCGCAGCCTGCGGAGAGCGAGACGGCTCTCAGCTTCTCCGGGCTCGGAGATCTGCTCGACACGGTTCTCGAGGAGGCACTCGCGCCTCTGCCCGCGGGACAGCGTTCGGCTCTATCTCGCGCGCTCGTGCTCGAGGAGGTCGAGGGCCCTGCACCAGACGCGCACGCGGCGGGGGTCGCCCTCCTCAATGCCCTGCGAGGGCTGGCCGGCTCCGGCTCCGTCCTCGTCGCCGTCGACGACGTGCAGTGGCTCGATGCGGCCTCGGCCGCTGCGCTCGCCTACGCGGCACGACGGCTGCGAACCGAGCCCGTCGGCCTACTGCTCGCATGCCGCACCCGGGCCGAGAGCACGCTGCTGGAGGAGCTCAAGCGCACGCCGAGCTGCGGCCATCTCGACGTCGAGCCCCTCGACCCGCCGGCGCTGCACCAGGTCGTGCACGCGCACCTCGATGTCGCGTTGCCGCGGCCGCTCCTTTCGGAAGTGCACCAGGCCTCGGGTGGGAATCCGTTCTACGCGCTCGAGATCGTGCGCACGCTGACGCGCTCGGGCATTTCGGTCGAGGCCGGAAGGCCGCTGCCGGTTCCCGACTCCCTGCACGATCTGGTCCACGCCCGGCTCCTCGGGCTGCCCCCGGAGAGCCGGGACTTCCTGATCGCCGCCGCCGCGCACGCGCACCCGACGATCTCGATCACCGAGACGGCGTCCGGTGTCACGCGGAACGTCGGTCTCCGCCCGGCGCTGGATGCCCGCATCGTGGACATCGACGGAGAGCGAATCCGCTTCACGCACCCGCTGCTCGCGGCCGGGGCTCTCGAGATCGCGGATCGGCACCGTCGCTCGGAGATCCACGCGCGGCTCGCCGAGCTGCTCGAGGAACCTGAGGCACGTGCGTGGCAGCTCGCCGCATCCGTCGACGAGCCCGAGGAGGCTGTCGCGACCGTCATCGAGGAGGCCGCAGAACACGCGCGACGACGTGGAGCACCGCGACCGGCAGCCCTCCTCCTCGACCGCGCCGAGCAGCTGACACCTGCCGTCAACCGGGATGACGCTGTGCGCCGTGCGGTCGAGGCTGCGTACTTGCACTTCGAGGCCGGAGACTCGCGGCGCGCCGAGGCGAAGCTTCGAGAAGTCGCCGCTCCGCTCCCACCTGGACTGCTCCGAGCGAGAGCCCTCGTCGTCCTCGCGCGCATCCGCCTCTACGAGGCGCCGAAGGAGGCGCGCGAGCTGTTCCTCCAGGTCATCGACGAGGCTGGCGAAGACCGCCACACGCTGGCGATCGCGCACGAGGGCGTCGCCGCGTGCAGCGTCTGGATGTTCGAGCGGTGGGACGACGTCCTACGGCACACGGACATCGCCCTCGCGTTGGCTGGCGAGCTCGGAGACGAGGCGCTCGCCGCCGACACGATGCTCTCGCGCCTCGGCGCGGAGACCCTGCTGGGACGGAGCAGCGCGAGCGAAACCGCCGCGCAGGCCTTGGCGCTCCAGGACTCGGCGGCCGAACTTCGCGTGCTGGACCAGCCGCTCATCTCACTGGCCGAGTGCTGGACCTGGACGGACGAGTACGGTCGGGCGCAGGACGCGCTCGTCGACCTGATGCAGCACGCTCACGATCTGGGCGACGAGAACGCGCGACCTTGGCTGCAATTCCTCCTCGGCGACGTCAGGCGACTTCTGGGGGAGCTCGAGGCTGCGCTCGAGCTGGCGCGCGATGGACAGGGAACCGCAGAACAGTCCGGTCAACCGCTTTTCGGATGGCTCGGTCTCGCCCTGGAGAGCCTCGTTCTCGCACAGCTCGGGCGCGTCGAACCCGCGCTGCTGGCAGCCAACAGAGCACTGGAGCAGCAGCCCAATCTCGTCCGCCTCGTCGCGTCGGAGGCGCTCGGACAGCTTGCGCTTTCACTCGGTACCCCGAGCGAAGCGCTAGCGCATCTCCAACCGTGGCGCGTATTCGTACGGGACGAGGGCATCGTCGAGCCCGGCGCGATCCGCTTCGTCGTCGATCAGATCGAGGCGCTGATCGAGCTCGGCCGACGGGACCAAGGCAAGGAGCTGCTCGACTGGTACGAGGAGAACGCACGCAGGCTCGACCGCGTATCGGCCCTCGCGAACTGCGCGCGCGGTCGTGGCCTACTCGCCGCACAGGCGGGGGATCTCGATGATGCTCTCGCGGAGTTCGCGCAAGCGCTCGATCTGCACTCCGAGATCGAGCTTCCACTCGACCGCGGCCGGACGCTGCTCGCGCTCGGGGCTGCGCAGCGTCGACTGAAGCGGCGGCGAGAGGCGAGGGCAACGCTGGAGCAAGCGCTCGCCGTCTTCGAGCGGATCGGCGCGGCGCTCTGGGCCGAGCGAGCGCGGGCGGAGCTGAAGCGCATCAGCGGTCGATCCGCTACGCCCGGTGCGCTGACCCCGGCCGAAGAACGCGTCGCCGCGCTCGTCGCGGAGGGAAAGACGAATCGCGAGGTCGCGGCTGCGCTGTTCCTTTCCGATCGCACGGTCGAGGGCCACCTGGCACGGATCTTCGGCAAGCTCGGCATCCGTCATCGCACGGAGATCTCGGCCGCACTGGCCCGGCGTCAAACACAGGGGATTGACGAGCCAAACACGGGGGACACGCCCGTTTCAGCGGAATCCGTCGCGCCGTAGCCTCGGAGCAAGGTGGTTACGAGGACCACCAGAAGCAGAAGGAGAAGGAGCGATGACCCGCACGATCTCCATCATCACCGCCACCGTCGGCGCCGCTCTCCTCTTCGCCGTCCCGGCGTGGGGCGACAACTGGGGAAGAGACCAGCAGCAGTCGACAGTCCGTGTCTCCCCCGATCTCGCCGATCGCGCGATCAAAGCGGAGCAGATCCGTGTCGAGCGCATGCTCGACTCGCGTGAGCGGTCGCTCAGCGTCGGCGTCGGCAACGGCAAGCTGAGCGCACTCGAGGCTCGCGAGCGCTCGCTCGGTGCAAAGAACGAGGCACAGCTCGGCTCGGACTTCTACTCCGACGGCTTCGCCCAAGCCGTGCAGCCGCGTGACACGACGTCCGGGCCGGTTCGGGACGACAGGTTCCGGCTCGACCCGAACAGCGTTCCGGAGCCCGTTACGGCGACGAGCCAGGGGACGGAGATCGAGTGGCCGCAGCTCGGCATCGGCTTCGGCGTCGGCCTGGTGCTGGCGATCGGGCTCTACCTGGCGATGCGGTACACGCGGATCCGCCCACTCGCTCACTGATCTGGGTCATCGCAGACCCGGTGGCGACGAGACCGCCCCGCGAGGGGCGGTCTCGGTGTGAGGTCGCTTTACTTCGCGCGTGGGTGCGATCCCGAAGCCGTATCGCCTCAGCCCGTTCCGTCGCGCCATCAACCTTCTCGTACGCCCACTCGCGACGCTCGGGCTCACCGGCCCGCGGACATACCTGCTGACGGTTCCGGGCCGCACGACCGGCAAGCTCTGGTCGACGCCGGTCTCGATCGTGCGCATGGGAGACGAGCGCTGGCTCGTCGCGCCCTACGGAGATCGGAACTGGGTGAAGAACGCGCGCGTCGCCGGGTGGGTCGAGCTTCGGCGCGGGCGATCGCGTGAGCGGCTGGCAGTGTACGAGCTCGAGCCCCCGGCGGCCGTGCCCGTGCTCCGCGAGTACTACCGGCGCGGACGAGTGACGCGTCCGTTCTTCGGCGTGTCGCTGCGCTCGAGAGACGACCAGTGGCTGGCCGAGGCTCCCCGCCATCCGGTGTTCGCGCTGACGAGCGAGTCGTAGGATCGAGACGTGACGGACGTTCTCCTGGTGGCCGCTACCGAGATCGAGCTGTGCGGGCACCCGGGCTTCGTATGCGGAGTCGGACCGGTCGAGGCCGCCGCCTCGGTTGCCCGTGAGCTTGCCCTGAACAAGCCCCGAGCCGTGCTCCACGCTGGTTTGGCGGGAGGGCGGAGGCTGACTCCCGGAGCACTCGTCGTGGGGACGGAGGCGATCTACGCCGATCTCTCGGCCGAGATTCCCGTCGTCGATCGGACCGCACCCGACCCGGCGCTCGTCGCCGCGGCGCAGGCGTCCCTCCCGGAGTCGATCTCGCTCCCGATCGCGACGAGCGCGGCGGTGTCGGGCCCGGACGACCCAGACCACGGATTCAGTGTCGAGGCGATGGAGGGCTTCGCAGTGTTGCGCGTCTGCGAGCTCGCCGGAGTGCCCGCAGTCGAGGTGCGCTCGGTGTGCAACGAGATCGGCGAGGGCGACCGAGCCCTGTGGATGATGCGTCGCGGTCTCGAAGGGCTGTCGGATGCGCTTCCGCGCCTGCTCGCCGCGATCGCGAAGTAGCGTCCCGCCGCGATGGTGAGACGAGCGAAGCGGGCGGATCGTCCCGTGCCGCCTCCGCTGCCGCCTGCAGAACGGACGATCGGTCAGCTCGTCGCCGAGTCCATCCGGCTGTACGGTCGGCACTTCCTGCGCGCTCTCCCGCTGGGCGTCGTCGTCGCCGGGACCAACCAGCTGACGGTCGGGGCAAGCCGCCCCGTCGTCGGTGGAATCCTCCTCGCGGCCGCACCCGTCTTCTCGGCAGCCTACGCGTACGCCAGCCGGCTCGAAGCCGAGGGACCCGTGCCCCCACGCGCATGGGCCGTCGCGATCGCAGCCGGCTCGATCGTCTTCGTTCCGGCGGCGTTCCTCTTCCCGTGGTTCGCGCTCGCCGCGGTCCTCTGGCTCGGGCTCGCCGGTCTGGCCGTGCCGGCCGGGATCCGGGAGGGGACGACGTTCACCGGGTCGCTTCGGCGCGGCGTGGAGCTCGGGAAGGCCGACTACCTCCATTCGGCGGGCTCGCTGGCGACGCTCGTGGTCCTCTTCTTCCTCGTGCGTGCGGGGCTCGCGCTCGTGCTCGAGGCGCAGGCCGACAACACGGTGCGAACGGCGATCTTCCTGTCCGACCTCGTCCTCGCGCCGCTGCTCTTCCTCGGCGGTTCGATCCTGTACGTCGACCAGAAGGCTCGTCTAGTCTCGCGCGGCGAACGACGAAAGGAGTGAGATGCCGACCTACCTGATGCTCACGACGCTGACCGAGAAGGGGGTTCAGACGCTCCACGCGAATCCGGGCAGGCTGCGCGAGGTGAATCGCGATGTCGAGGAGATGGGCGCCAAGGTGCTCCACCAGTGGGGCGCGCTCGGCGAATACGATTTCGTGAACATCGTCGAGGCTCCCGACGACCTCACGATCGCGAGGGTTTCGATCGCACTCGGGGCGCGGGGGAGCGCGAAGCTCGAGTCGCTCCCGCTGCTCTCCGTCGACGAGCTGCTCGCGGCCTTCGAGGCCTAGAGGCGCGTTCACCATATAGTCTCCCCCGGAGACCTGGTGGGAGCCGTGACCTTCGAGGGAGTCGGCAAGGTCTTTGCCGACGGAACGCGCGCCGTCTCGGGAATGGACCTCGAGGTCCGCGACGGCGAGTTCATGGTGCTGGTCGGGCCGTCGGGCTGCGGGAAGACCACTGCTCTCCGCATGGTGGCCGGGCTCGAGAGCATCAGCGAGGGGGTGCTCCGAATCGGCGACCGAGTGGTCAACCATGTTCCGGCGCGGGACCGCGACATCGCGATGGTCTTCCAGAGCTACGCGCTGTACCCGCATCTCACGGTCTACGACAACATCGCCTTCGGTCTCCGGCTGCGGAAAGCGCCAAAGGCCGAGATCGACAAGCGCGTGCGGGAGGCCGCGCACGTTCTCGGGCTCGAGGAGTTCCTCGAGCGCAAGCCGCGCGCGCTCTCGGGCGGGCAGCGTCAGCGCGTTGCCATGGGCCGCGCGATCGTGCGGCAACCGCAGGCGTACCTCATGGACGAGCCACTCTCGAACCTCGACGCGAAGCTGCGCGTGCACATGCGCGCGGAGATCGCGAGCCTGCAGAACGAGCTCGGCGTGACCACCATCTACGTCACGCACGACCAGACCGAGGCGATGACCATGGGCGATCGCGTCGCCGTCATGCGAAAGGGCGAGCTGCAGCAGGTCGCTCCGCCGCAAGAGCTCTACGAGCGCCCCGTAAATCTCTTCGTCGGTGGCTTCATCGGCTCGCCGGCGATGAACATGGCCGAGGCGACGGTCGTCCGCAACGACGGCCGGCTCTTCGTGCAGGTCGGCGAGCACGAGCTCTGGTTGAGCGACGACCTGATCGCGTTTCGACCCAAGCTCGAGGACTACGTCGGCAAGCGGCTCGTGGTCGGGATCCGGCCCGAGAACCTCGAGGACGCCGCGCTCGAGCCGGATGCGCCCGACGACCAGAAGCTCCGGGGGGTCGTCGTGCTCCGCGAGCCGCTCGGCGCGGAGATCGTCGCCCATTTCACCGTCAGCGCTCCACCGGCGCTGACGGAGGACGTGCGCGAGCTCGCACGCGATGTGGGCCAGGAGAGCGCAGTGCAGGCGGCGGCGGCCGAGGGGGAGAACGAGACGGTCATGGTCGGTCGCTTCGGCCCGCGCTCGCGGATCAAGAACGGCGACGTCGTCGACGTGGCGGTGGAGACCAGAGCGCTCCACTTCTTCGACCTCGATACAGGTCTTGGGATCTACTCGGACACGGGAAACGGCCGGGGGGCAACCGAACCCACTGAGCGGGAAGGAGAGGACGGATGAGATACCGATGGCTCGTATTCGCGCTGATCGTCGGCGCGCTGGCCTTCGTGGCCGCAGGGTGTGGCGGTGATGACGAGGGTGGTGCAGAAGGCAGTGAGGATGTCACGGGGGACATCTCGATCATGGCGATCTGGGGCGGTGAGGAGCAGAAGTCGTTCCAGGCGGTGATCGACGGCTTCAACGAGCTGTACCCGAACGTCAACGTCAAGTACACGTCGGGTGGCGACAACCTGGCGCCGCTGCTTTCGAGTGCGGTCGAGGGAGGCAACCCACCTGACATCGCGGCGGTCGGCCAACCGGGCCTCATGGCGCAGTTCGCGGAGCAGGGGGCGATCCAGCCCATCGATGACCTTCGCGATCCGATCGTCGACGCCTTCGGAGAGTCCGTGGCGGACGTCGGGGCCGTCGACGGCACGCAGTACGCAATCATGTTCAAAGGCGCCAACAAGTCGACGATCTGGTACAACGTCGCGTCCTTCGGGGAAGCCGGTGTGGAGCCGCCAGAGGACTGGGACGGCTTGACGGAGGTCGCCGACACGGTGAAGGCTGCAGGGATCACGCCGTACTCGGTCGGTGTCGACGTCGGCTGGCCGATCACCGACATCTTCGAGAACGTCTACCTCCGCGTGGCCGGGCCCGAGAAGTACGATCAACTCGCGCGCCACGAGATCCCGTGGACGGACCAATCGGTGAAGGACACTCTCGCGCTGATGGCGGGGATCTTCGCGCCCGACAACATGGCCGGAGGAACCGACGAGGCGCTCCAGACCGAGATGCCGGATTCGGTGGCGAAGGTCTTCACCGACTCGCCGGAGGCGGCAATGGTCATCATCGGCGACTTCGCGCCGGGAGTCACCGAGACGACCCTCGAGCCGGAGACAGGCTTCAACGTCTTCGCGTTCCCGTCGATCGAAGGGTCCGACCCCGCCGTCATGGGCGCGGGCGACCTGTTCGTGACGTTCAAGGACAGCCCGGCTGCGGACGCGTTCCTCGAGTACCTGACGACCACGGACGCGGCCGAGATCTGGGCTTCGCGTGGCGGATTCTCGTCGCCGAACAAGAACCTCGACACGGGCATCTATCCGGACGAGATCACCCGCACGACGGCCGGCGCCCTCGCCGAGGCGGAGACGTTCCGGTTCGACATGTCCGATCTGCAGCCGTCGGCATTCGGTGGGACTCCGGGCCAGGGAATGTGGAAGCATCTGACCGACTTCGTCGCCAACCCGGACGACGTCGACGGAACGGCGCAGAAGCTCGAGGCGGACGCCCAGAAGGCATTCGGGAGCTAGTGCGTCTGCGGCTCTTCCAGTGAGCGAGTCCGTATCGACGGTGGAAGCCCCCTCGCGGGGGCTTCCACCCACGGACGCCGAGCCTGGCTTCTTCCAGAAGTACGGGGTCGTTCTCATCTTTCTGGCGCCGACGCTCGTGCTCCTCGGCGTCTGGATCGTCTATCCGACGATCCGCACGGTCGTCCGCAGCTTCTACGACCGAGACGGCGACGAGTTCATCTGGTTCGACAACTACCAGACGCTCTTCAGTGACGACACGCTCCTCACCGCGATCAAGAACAACTTCCTCTGGCTCCTCATCGTTCCGGCGTTCGTCACGGCTATCGGGCTCGTCTTCGCGGTCCTCCTCGAGCGGATCCGCTTCTCGGTCGCCTTCAAGGTCGTCGTCTTCATGCCGATGGCGATCTCCCTGTTTGCCGCCGGCGTCATCTGGCGGCTGATGTACGAGAAGGATCCCGATCAGGGCACGGTCAACGCCGCGGTCGCGGCCGTGAAGGACGCCGTCACTCCGTCCGGCGTCCTCTCGGCGGCGCAGCCGTCGACCGAAGCGCTGCAAGAGCAGCCAAACGGAAGCCTCGTGCTCGAGAAGCCGCTGGCGCTGGGTGAGGTCGCGGCCCTGGGACTCACGGGCATTCGTTCGTCTGACGTGCCGGAGGACGCGGTCCAGGCCGTCGTCCCAGAGGCGCTCGCCGGCGGGATCACCGGGGTTGTGTGGCGAGACTTCAGTCCCGGCGGGGGCACGCCGGGCGAGGTCGAGGACGAAGAGCTGGGGTTGCCGCGAATCACCGTCGAGTTGCGCCCCGAGTCGGGTGGATCGACGCTGACGGCAAAGACAGAGGCGAACGGCACCTTCGCCTTCGAGGACGTCGCGGCGGGCTCCTACCAGGCGGCTATCGGCGCGGACACGTTTTCGGAGCCGTACGCAGGCGTCTCGTGGCTTAGTGAGAGCTTGATCACGCCGGCGATCATGATGGCGTACATCTGGGTCTGGGCGGGCTTCTCGATGGTCGTCATCGCGGCTGGCCTCGCGGCGATCCCGCGCGACCTCCTCGAGGCAGCGCGGACCGACGGTGCGACGGAATGGCAGGTGTTCAGGCGCGTCACTGTCCCATTGCTCGCGCCGGTGCTCACGGTCGTCTTCGTCACGATGCTGATCTACGTGCTCAAGGTGTTCGACATCGTGATCTCGGTCGCGCCGGGCTCGGTGCAGGACGACGCAAACGTGATCGCCCTCGCGATGTGGCGGACGTCCTTCGGCGGCGTCAACGACTTCGGCCTGGGGGCGGCGATCGCCGTGTTCCTGTTCCTGCTCGTCATCCCCATCCTGGCGTTCAACATCCGGCGCTTCCGGAGGGAGGTCTAGTGACGACTGCGGCTGCGCCTGTAGAAGCTCGCGTGGGAAGCCAGGAGATGGCTGAGCCTCTCTCGTCGCGGATCGTTCGCTTCCTCGCGCGGACGCCGGTCTACCTCGTTCTCGCCTTCATCGGCCTCCTTTGGCTCGTACCGACGCTCGGCCTCTTCTTCACCTCGCTGCTTCCCTCCTCGGTCATCGGGACGACGGGCTGGTGGGAGGTAGTCACGAGCCCGAGCCTGGCGACGCTCGACAACTACCGCGAGATCCTCGACAACGAGGCAATCACCTCGTCGCTCTGGACCACGCTGTGGATTGCGCTCGGGGCGACGATCCTCCCCATCGCCGTTGCCGCACTCGCCGCATACGCCTTCGCGTGGCTCGAGTTCCCGGGCCGCGACTGGCTGTTCCTCGTGGTCGTAGCCCTGCTGGTCGTTCCGATCCAGATGGCACTGATCCCGATCTTCTCGCTCTACAACGACCTGGGTCTCTTCGACACGATTCCGGGGCTCGTCCTCTTCCACACGGCGTTCGGGCTGCCGTTCGCGATCTTCCTGCTCCGGAACTTCTTCATCGGGATCCCGCGCGACCTGCTCGAGGCCGCACGTATCGACGGAGCGTCCGAGTTCCGGATCTTCTTCCGCGTGATCATCCCGCTCGGCCTCCCGGCCATCGCGTCGCTCGCGATCTTCCAGTTCCTGTGGGTCTGGAACGACCTGCTCGTCGCGCTGACCTTCGCGCGCGACACGCAGCCGATCACCGTCGCGATCTTCTCTCAGATGCGGCAGTTCAGCGCGAACATCGAGCTCATCGCGCCGGCCGCGTTCATCTCCCTCGCGATCCCGCTCGTCGTCTTCTTCCTCTTCCAGCGCTACTTCGTGCAGGGGCTGCTGGCGGGTTCCGTCAAGTAGCAGGTCACAGCGCGAGGAAGCCGCTCTCGCGCGGCGTCACGCGCAGCGGGCTCCGGGGGAAGCCGGCCGTCGGATCCGGCAGGTTGAACCCGCCCGGCGCCACGTCGTTCGGTTCGTCCGGGTGAAAGAGCGCGGCGAGGTACTGGATCTGCCCCCGACCGACTCCGAGCTCGAACTGGCCGCCGCCGTAGGCGCCGATTCCATGCTCTTCGCAGTAGTCGTAGGCGGCGAAGAGGCGCTCGACGGAGCCGAATCGAGACGGCTTGACGTTCACGGTCTTCGGCGGCCAGGGCAGCGCCTCGATGTCCTCGACCGAGTGGATCACTGCGTCCCACGTCACTCGGGCGGCCACCTTCTCCAGGATGGGACGGGTCGCCTCGTCGATCGCGGGATCCTCGATCCAGACGTCGGGCAAGCCCTCGATGACGCGGCGGTAGAGCGCGGGGTCGGCTCCCTGATCGACGGCCGTGCCCGTGTAGTGACCCTTGAAGTCGACCGAGTCGACGCAGCCGAGCTCGCGCAACTCGGCGACGAGCTCGTCCGTCCAGTCGCTCGTCGCGTCGAGCTTGAAGCGAAGTCCGGGATAGAGCGTGAGCCAGCCCGCCACGCGATCCAGCGCCGGCGGCTCGCCCAGGCGCATCGAGACGACGTAGCTGACCGGGCGGAGCTCACGGCCGATCGCCTGGCCGAGCCGAAGGCCGTTCTGCCGCAGGGCGAGGTCGAGCGCAGCGCTCTCGTAGGCCCAGCGCCGGTAGTCGAGGAATGCGTGCATCTGCGGCTCGCTCTGGAAGAGGGGAAGCTCCGCGAGCCGGCCCGAGAACGAGTCGAGCGTCCAGTCGCCCGGCAGCGGTAGCACGGGCCCGCCAGCGAACTGGGCGTCGTGCTCCAGGGCGTCGTAGGTCACGTCCTCCCCGAGCCCTTCCTCGCCGGCGCCCACGAGCCGGACGGCCGTGGTCTTGCGCGTGAACCCGCTCGAGACGTCGAGCGAGCGAACGTCCAGGTCGTACTCCTCGACCCTGAGCGGCAGATCCTTGACGGCGTCGTAGAGCGTCACAGGGCGGCGAACGCTACCGCCACCTCGGCGGCCAGCCGCGCGTTGGAGACGACGAGCTTGCGGTTCACCCCTCGCGTCGCGCCGCGGGAGCGCTCGTGGACGTGGGCGAGGACGAACGGCGTCACCGCCTGACCCGTGACGTGCTGCCGCGCGGCAGCGGCGACGGCCTCCTCGATCAGGTCCTCCACGTCGAGGCTCTCGGGCGGGGGGTTCGCGAGCAGGAGACCGCAGCCGCCGAGCTGCCAGTGCACGGCTGCCGTCCGAGCTGCGGCGACCACGTCGTCGACGCGCTGGGGAACAGGCGGACCTCCACTCGCCGAGTAGAAGAGGGGCAGAGTGTCGGTGCCGTAGCCGAGGACCGGGATGCCCAGTGTCTCGAGGTACTCCATCGTGGCCGGGACGTCGAGCAGCGACTTCGCCCCCGAGCACGCGACGAGCACCGGGGACGTCACGAGCGCGACGATGTCGGCAGAGACATCCGGCGGCGACGGATAGCCACGGTGCACGCCGCCGATTCCCCCGGTGCCGACGAAGCGGATGCCGATGCTCCTCGCGAGGACGAGCAGCCCGCCGATCGTGGTCGCGCCTACCTCACGAGCGACCGCACAGGCGGCCAGGTCACGCGGGCCGACCTTGCGCGCCTCCGCAGTGAAGCGCAGGAGCTCGTCTTCCGTCAGTCCCACGCGGATCTTTCCAGCGAGCACCCCTGTCGTCGCCGGAACAGCGCCGGCGTCACGGACGGCTCGGTCGCTGGCGAGCCCCACCTCGACTCCGTCGGGTGCGGGGAAGCCATGTGCGACGAGTGTCGTCTCGAGCGCGACGACAGGCGTTCCATCCGCGAGCGCCGTGCGCACTTCGTCGGAGAGCTGGATCAGCTCGTTCACGCCTCTGACGCTACCCGGGGATCCCTCCGAGGTGCTGGACGCAACGCGCCGCGGCTTCCAGCGCCGGCTCCGGGCCGCCGACGATCCAGCCCGCTGCCAGCGCGTCTCCCGCACCCGTCGAGTCGACGACCTGTTCGACGGGGAGGGCGGCTCGCTCGTCCCCCGTCGAAAGAGCAGCCTCTGGCACCCCGCTTCAGGATCCAGACCGCGTCCGTGAGGAAGCGCCCGACCATGCGCTCCTCGTTCTCGTTCGCGAAGACGACGTTCGGATCCACGCCGCGGACGGCGTCCCGGAACGCCTCAACGCCGCTGTCCTGGATGGCGCTCCACGACGCGAGATCGACGCAGACCTGCGCACCCGCCGCTCGCGCGAGCCCGGCGATGTGCAGCGCCGCGCTCCGCACGGGCTCCACCATGAGTGCGTATCCGGAGACATGGAGGGTGTCGCAGCCCGCCAGCCATTGCGGATCGACCTCTTCGGCGCGAAGGTCGGTCGCACTTCCGCGATCCGACGCCATGGAGCGCTCGCCCCCCGGCGAGACGAGGGAGCAGATGGTCCCGTTGCGCCCCGTCACCGGACCGACGACCTCGACTCCGAAACTGCCCAGCTTCGTGCGTGCGAGGCGTCCGGCGTCGTCGTCGCCCGTCTTGCCGATGAAGCGCGCGTTCGCTCCCAAGGTCGCTGCCCAGGCCGCGACGTTCCCCGCCTGCCCGCCTGGGCCGACCCGGATGGTCGCCGGGGTATCGCCGCCCCTCGCAATAGGACCGCTCAGCCGGACGACGACGTCGAGCGTCAGATCACCGAGGGTGCAGACGAGCATCCCGGTGATCGTAAGATGCGGTCGTGGACGGGAGCGCGCGTGGCAGCCGGCTTCGCACCTTCCTGCTCGGAGGACTGGTCGGCGCGAGCGCAGCGATCGCGGCGGTCGACCGGCGCCGGAGGGCGCAGCGGCGTCGCGGGAGACCGCGTGGTCTCGCGGCCTTCGAGAGCGCGCCGTGCTATCTGGAGCTGCTCGAACGCGAGCGCGAAGAGACCCAGTCCGCTCCGTAGCGAACGCTACATTTCGCGCCCACGTGCCGATCTACGAGTACCGCTGTCCGAACGGGCACACGTTCGAGCTCTTTCAGCGGATGACCGATCCGCCGGCCGACTCGTGCGCGACGTGCGGCGCGGGCCCGGTCGAGAAGCTCCTGTTTCCGGTCGCAGTGCATTTCAAGGGCTCCGGCTTCTACTCCACCGACTACGGGAGTCGTAAGACCGGGGCCAAGGACAGCGACACCCCGTCGAGCGAGAAGCCGAAGGACAAGCCGGCGGAGAAGGCCTCCACCGACTCCAAGCCGAAGCCCGCGTCGGATTCTTAGCGTCGCGTGCAGCCCGCGCCGTACAGGGTGCCCTTCGGCGGTGGCAGCGGCGCCGTGCGCCCGAGCCACATCGAGATGACGGCGACGTTGTCCTCGGAGCCGAGCAGGACGGACTCGCCGTCGAACGACGAAGGCTCGCCACCGAGGCGGCAGCGGAGCGCTTGCCCGCCGGATCGGAAGCGGACCCACCCGAGCTGAGCAAGCTCCCAGGCCGAGAGGTCCGTCGCAAGAGGTGTAGCGAGCGTGTCGCCCATGAACGGGAGGCGGAAGAACGTCCCGAGGCTCGCGATCTTGTCGCCAACCGCGTCGGCAACCGCCTGCTGCCGGCCGCCGCGGGAGATGTCGGTGTCCGACGGATCGAGCTGGTTGGTACGGATCCTCGAGTACACGAGCGCACGCTGGCCGTTCATGTGCTGACGGCCCCTCTCGAAGCGCCAGCCCTCCCATGTCTCGCAGCGAGCCGGTTTGTACGGGCAGTCGAACCTGTTCGAGAGGATCCGCTTCGGCACGTCGACCTCGATCCCGCCGATCGCGTCGATGAGCTCGCGAAAGCCGTCGAAGTCGACGACGACGACATGGTCGATGGGAAGTCCCGTGAGCGCCTTCACCGTCGCGATCGTCAGCGCCGGCCCGCCGATCTGGTTCGCCGCGTTGACCTTCGAGGTGCCGTAGCCAGGGATCTCGACGCGGAGATCTCGCGGAATGGAGAGGTACGAGATGCGGTGCGTCTCCGGGTCGAGATGGACGAGCATGAGCGAGTCCGAGCGGTTGGCGTCCCGCCGTCCCGGAGCGCGGCCCCCGTCCGTGCCGATCACGAGCAAGGTCGTCGGCTCCGAGAGGAGTGACCGGTTTCGCTTTGCGAGCTGCGCCCTCGCGTTGCGCGGTAGCCGATCGTTCGCCTCGTCGACGCCGCTCGCGATCGAGCGGTATCCGAGCGCTCCCCAGATCAGGGCCGCGAGGAGAAGACCGACGAGCGCGAGGATCACCCACAGGACGAAGCGACGACGGCGACCATGCCCGGGCGCACGCGCAGGCTGTTTCGGGGGGCGCGTCGTGCTCTGGAGGGGGACCTTGCCCTTCTTGCGGCCGCCGCGATACAGCCGGTAGGGCTTGTCTCCCTCGGCCATTCGGGACGCTATGGTAGCCCCCGCCGTGAGGGCTCCCCTCGTCATCGGGCTCGACGTGGGTGGGACGAAGATCCTCTCGGACCTCGTCGATCGGGAGGGCGCAATCGTCGCCCTGCACGAGGAGCCGAGTCCAGGTGAGTCCGAAGAGGAGGTGCTCGGCGCTCTGGACGCAGCCGTGGAGGCGCTCCTCGACGACCGGG
>JBMDXR010000082.1:0-32519 GCA_048594925.1 Gaiellaceae bacterium | reverse complement strand
GGCTGCCGTCCAGATGTAGACGGGACCTCTCAGGCACGACCGCTCGTTCGGGGTCCGCGCGCAGCGGGCGCGGATGAAAGGAAGCGTCCTAGACGACGGAGGATACTCCGCCCACCGCAGCGGTTTCACGGCCGCGGAAGTCCGGGACTGACGGCGTCCGCGTCCTTGCCTGCGAGTTCGAGCTCGACGTAGCGGTCGAGTTCCTCGAAGCACGTGTCGCAGCCGACCTTCGGCTCCGCCGGCCCGAGCAGACGCCCCAGCGTCTCGTTGAGGTTCGTATGCTCCATCACGTCGTCTCCTCCAGGAAAGTGTCTGGCGCGAGCCCCGACTCCTCGAGATGCTTGCGCAGCTGCCGCCGCGCGTCGTGCAGGGTCTTGTACAGGGCGCCACGCGTGGACTCGAGTCGCTCGGGCGGCACGTCGATCGGGACGCCGTCGATCGCGATCGCGACCAGCACACGGCGCTGGTGCGGCGTCAGGACCTCGGCGATCGCGTGCTCGAGCGTCCTCAGAAGCTCGACCGCGACGTCCGGCTCGAGGCCGGCGCTCGAGAAGGTGCGCCACGTCTCGGAGCCGAGCGGGATCTCTCTTCCCTGCCAGGCGCGCCTGCGGAGCTTGACCACCGCCTCGAGCAGGGCGAACTTGTAGGCCCATGTCGTGAAGCGGCTCGCGCCGCGGTAGTCGTCGAGTCGGCGGACGACGCGCACGAGCGCGTCGTCGGCGGACTGGACGGCGAGATCGTCGAGGTCGTCGCCTCGGATGTGGGGGAGCCTCGCGCGCCCGCGCGAGACCTCGAGCGGGCGCCGCGGAGCAGCAGTGCGTGTAGGCGCGCCACCGCGTCATCCCGGGCCACGCCCTCCGCGCGGTGACTCTGCAGCCACTCGCGCGAGGTCGCGCATGGCGTGCAGGTCGTAGCGCTGGTCGCGAGCCAACCGCCACGCGTCCCGGAACGCGAAACCCGCCTCGACGAGCCGGTCGCGACGCCACGCCGTGACCAGCGCCTCGCTCTGCTCGTACCTCGTAGTCGTGTGGTTGCCTAGGGAGTTGGTGTCGCGTCGGAGCGCGACCTTACGTGGGGTCGATCAGACGGGACGCCAGCCGAGCTCGTGCGAGATCGCGTCTGCCCGCTCGAGGAGCAGCGGCAGGGCCGCATCCGCGGCAGTGGCGTCGAAGCGGGTGCTCGGGCCCTGCAGCGCGACGATCGCCTCGAGCTCTCCCCGCGCCGACCGGATCGGAGCTGCGATCGCCGTGAGGCCGGGCTCGCGCTCTCCGACGGCCTGCGCGTAGCCTCGCTCCCGAACGGCCTCGATCTCGCGGGCAAGCGTCTGCGGATCCGTGATCGTCCGCGGTGTGTACGCGCGGAAGGGGCCGACCGGGAGCTCGTGCCCGGAGAAGGCGAGCATCACCTTGCCGGCCGAGGTCGCGTGTGCGATCGACGGCCGGCCGAGCCGCGAGACCGGCTGGATCTGATGAGCGCCCGGAACGAAATCGACGGTGATCGCGTCCTCGTCACCCGGCACCGAGAGGGTTGCCGTCTCACCCGTCGCCTCCACGAGCGCGACGAGATGGGGTCGTGCGACCTCCCGGACGTCGAGCCGCGCGAGCACCGCGTTCGCGAGGTGCACCAGGCGGATGCCGAGCTTGTACCGGCCGGATGAGGGAATGCGCTCGACGAGCCCCGACGCCGCGAGCGTGCCGAGCTGTCGGGAGACCGTGCTCGGCGTCATTCCGGTGCGCCGTGCGATCTCGTTCGTGCCGAGCTCGCCGCCGTCTGCGAGGGTGTCGAGCACGGCTATCGCCCGCTCGGCAGCGCCAATTCGTCGGGTGGAAGGTTGACGAGTACGCGACATCGGTGTAGGTTCGTTGCGGATTCTGGCACAGCGTTGCTCAAGGTGCAATTCAACCCGTGATGTCCTTCCTCCTCCCGTGCCCCTTCTGCGGTCCGCGGCCGGTGGACGAGTACGCGTGCTTCGGCGAGGCGACGACGCGGCCGGCGGGGTCGCCGAGCCTCCGTGAGCTGACGGACTACGTGTACTTCCGCGACAACCTGGCGGGGGTGCAGCGCGAGTGGTGGCAGCACCGCATGGGCTGCGGCGAGTGGTTTCTCGCCGAGCGCGACACGCGCACGAACGAGGTGCTCGAGGTCATGCTCCCCGAGCCGAGGAAGCCCGCGGCGTGAGACTCGAGCCGCGGAGGGGGGAGCGGATCGACCGCTCGAAGGCCGTCTCGTTCACCTTCGCGGGCTGGAAGGTCGTCGGCTTCGAGGGCGACACGATCGCCTCGGCCGCCTTCGCCACGGGCAAGCGGGTCTTCTCGCGCTCCTTCAAGTACCACCGGCCGCGCGGACTCCTGTGCTGCTCGGGCCACTGCCCGAACTGCCTGATGACCGTCGACGGCGTCCCGAACGTCCGCGTGTGCACCGAGCCGATCCGCGAAGGTGTGGTCGTCGAAGGTCAGAACGTCCGCTGGTCGCTCGACTTCGACGTCATGTCGGTGACGGACAAGATCGGCGGGCCGTTCACGCCGGTGGGCTTCTACTACCGGACGTTCATCAGGCCGCGGGCAGCGTGGCCTCTCTACGAAAAGTTCCTGCGCGGAGCCGCGGGTCTGGGCAAGCTCGACCCGCACGCCGGCCACGGCCGACGCTACGACACCGAGCATCGCCGCTCGCGCGTACTCGTGGTCGGCGGGGGCCAGGCGGGTCGCGCCGCTGCGCTCGACGCTGCGAAGGCCGGCCCCGGCGTGGTGCTCGTCGACGAGGACGCGCGACTACGAGACCTCACGCTCGAGGGGGTCGAGGTGCTCGCACCGGCGACCGCGCTCGGGGTCTGGGAGGGCGGGCTCGTCCCGGTCGACGCCGGCACCGTTCTCTACCGCATCCGTGCGGACCGGATCGTGGTTGCGACCGGCGCCACCGAGCAGCCGCTCGTGTTTCCCGGGAACGACCTCGTCGGGGTCATGCTCCCGGACGGGGTCCGGCGCCTGATCCGCGACTTCTCCATCAAGCCCGGTGAGCGCGCGGTGGTTCTCGGCTCCGAGGACGACACGCTCGCGATGGCCGACGAGTTGATCGAGATCGGGATCGAGGTGTCGAAGATCGTCGACCTGCGCGATGCGCGGCCGCGCGAGCTCGTGGCCGAAGGAGTCAAGGGTCGCGTTCGTCGTCTGCTTCTCGACGGCGAGCGCTACGGCTGCGATCTCGTCGTCGCGTCGGGCGGGCGGCAGCCCGCGTACTCGCTGCTCGCACAGGCCGGTGCCCGGATCGAGTTCGACGACGAGCTCGGCGTGTTCGTCCCCACCGAGCTTCCGGACGGCGTTGAGGCGGTCGGAACCGTCACGGGCACGGGGCTCTCGAAGGTCGCCCCCGAGCCGTCGTACCCGGGCAAGGGGAAGTGCTTCGTGTGCGTGTGCGAGGACGTGACCACGAAGGACATGAAGCGCGCGATCGGCGAGGGCTTCGACTCGATCGAGCTCGCGAAGCGCTACACGACTGCGACCATGGGCCCCTGCCAGGGGAAGCTCTGCCAGCTCCCGAGCATCCGGATCTACGCGCAAGAGAACCGTATGTACGAGACGACCATCGGCACGACGACCGCGCGGCCGCCGTGGGCGCCGGTCGAGCTCGGACTGCTGGCGGGGCGAGAGCTCACCCCCGCCAGGCGCAGCTCCATCCACTGGCGCCACGAGGAGGCCGGCGCGACGATCCAGTGGGCGGGGCCGTGGAAGCGCCCGTACGCCTACGGTGAGAGGCCCGAGGACGAGGTGCGCGCGGTACACGAGTCCCTCGGCGTGATCGACGTCTCGACGCTCGGCAAGCTCTTCGTCGAAGGCCCCGAGGCTGTCGCACTGCTCGAGCGTCTCTATCCCAACCGCTTCGGCGACATGAAGCCCGGTCGCATCCGCTACGGCGTGCTCACCTCGGACGGCGGCCGGATCATGGACGACGGAACCGTCGCGCGGCTGTCGGAGGATCTGTTCTACGTGACGACGACGTCGACCGGGGCCGACGCGGTGACGGCCTGGTTCGAGTGGTGGAACGCGGTCTGGGGCTACGACGCCGAGATCGTGAACGTGACCGGCGGGCTGTCCGCCGTGAACCTCGCGGGCCCGCGTGCCCGCGACGTGCTACAGCGCCTCACCGAGGCCGAGGTCTCCGCGGAAGAGTTCAAGTACCTCGACGCGCACGAGATCGAGGTCGCCGGTGTCCCGACGCTGGCGCTTCGGATCGGCTTCGTCGGCGAGCTCGGCTACGAGCTCCACTTCCCGAGCCCCGCGGGCGAGTACCTCTGGGACCGGATCGTCGCCGAGGGAGCGCTCCCGTTCGGGCTCGAGCCGCAGCGCGTGCTCCGCCTCGAGAAGGCGCACGTCATCGTCGGCCAGGACACGGACTCGGAATCGAACCTCTACTCCTCCGGCATGTCCTGGCTGCCCAAGATGGACAAGGACGACTTCGTCGGAAAGTTCGCGCTCGAGCACTTCGGGCAGCGCGAGGAGAAGGAGCGCCTCGTCGGCTTCACGATGGAGGACGACGTCCTGCCTGCGGAGGGCGCGCAGATCGTGATCGACGGCTACCCGTCGGGACGCGTGACGAGCGCGCGGCGGAGCGAAGCCGTCGGCGAGGTCGTCGGCCTAGCGTGGGTGCCGACGGAGCGGTCGGCGCCGGGCACGCGCGTCGAGATCCAGGTCGATCGCCTGCGCCGCGGCGCGCGCGTCACGCACGGGGCGTTCTTCGATCCCTCCGGGGAGCGGATGCGCTCGTGAACTTCCTCTCGCCATCGCGTTGCGAGCCCGGGGTGATCGTGTCGCCGCTCCGGCGTGCGCTCGAGGGCGCGGATCCGGCCGCGGTGCGGGACCTCTCGCTCGAGGGCATCGTCGAGATTCGGGGCGACGTCGATGCCGTGATCCCGGCCGCCGGCGAGGAGCTCGTCCGGCTGTCGCCTCGGCGTGCGTTCCTCTTCACCGACGACGATCCGACTGCCGTGGTCACACGGGCGCGCGCCGCGGGAGCGCTCGCCTACGACGCGACCGGCGCGCTCGCGGGCATCGCGATCGCAGACGAGCGGGTCATGCAGCGCCTGACCGACCTCGACCTCGCGACGATCCCGACCGGGGGCCCGTTCGCGCGCGTGACCGCTCTCTTCCGGCGTGGGGCGGACGGCTGGTTCCACGTCCACGTGCAGCAGGAGCTCGGGCACTACGTGGCCGAGGCGGTCGTCGACGCGATCGCCGGGCTGGAGGAGAGTTCGCATGAGGCCTGACGAGGACATTCGCGCGTTCCTCGGGCGTCGCTCGCAAGGGAGGCGAGCGCGAGGCGCGCAGGACAGTACGAGCGGTACGGACAAGCGCCGAGCGCGAAGCATCCTGCCGCGAGCGGCGTCAGGCTCCGGCGGAGCCGGGCTCTGCCCGGCGAGAGGCGGGGCCGGCGTGGGGGGCGCGTGAAGGAGATCTTCTTCCCGAAGCGGATGTGGCGGCCGCGGCCCGAGCTGAAGCGGCGCTACGAGGTCGTCATCGTCGGCGGCGGATCGCACGGCCTCGCGACGGCGTACTACCTCGCGAAGCGACACGGGATCCACGACGTGGCGATCCTCGAGAAGTCCTACATCGGGTCGGGCGCGTCGGGCCGGAACACGACGATCATCCGCTCGAACTACCGGACACCCGAGGGCGCCGGGTTCTACGGCAGGAGCGTGCGCCTGTACGAGCAGCTGTCCGACGAGCTCGACTTCAACCTCATGTTCTCGCAGCACGGCCACCTGACCCTCGCGCACTCCGACCGCGCGATGATCACGATGCAGGAGCGCGCTGAGGTGAACAAGCTGCTCGGGATCAGGTCGAGCGTGATCTACCCGGACCGGATCCGCGAGCTCTGCCCGGAGCTCGACCTCTCGAACAGACCGGCGTACCCGATCGTCGGCGCGCTCTACCACCCGCCCGGCGGGATCATCCGGCACGACGCCGTCGTATGGGGCTTCGCGCGTGGCGCCGACCGCCTCGGCGTCGAGATCCATCCGTCGACCGAGGTGACGGGGTTCCGGCGCGACGGCGACCGGATCCTCGCCGTCGAGACGACCCGCGGTCGGGTCGAATGTGGCCAGGTCGTCAGCGCGACTGCCGGCTGGTCGTCGCTGGTCGGCAGGCTCGCCGACCTCCGGCTGCCGATCACGACGCACATCCTCCAGGCCTTCGTCACCGAGCCGGTGAAGCCGTTCCTCGACGTCGTCCTCGTCTCGTCGCAGCTCCACGTGTACGTCTCGCAGACCGACCGCGGTGAGTTCCTGATCGGCGCCGAGATCGAGCCGTACACGACGTACAAGAGCACAGGGACGCTGTCGTTCCTCGAGTACTCGGCGGCACACGCGATCGAGCTCCTCCCGCAACTCGAGCGCACGAAGGTGCTGCGCACGTGGACGGGACTCTGCGACCTCTCGCCCGACTACAGTCCGATCCTCGGCAAGACCGAGATCGACAACTTCCACGTCTCGACGGGATGGGGCACGTACGGGTTCAAGGCCGCCCCGATCGTCGGCGTCACGCTCGCCGAGCTCGTCGCGAGCGGGAAGACCCCCGCCCTGATCGCTCCCTTCGCCCTCGAGCGCTTCCACACCGACACCCTCGTCTCCGAGCTCGCCGCCGCGGCGGTGAGTCACTAGCCTTTCGCCTGCAAATGGCCACAGTGATGCCCTCCAGCCTCGAGATCGCCCAAAACGCGACGCTTCGGCCGATCCTCGATGTCGCCGACGAGCTCGGGCTTCTGCAAGACGAGGTCGAGCCCTACGGGCGCTTCAAGGCGAAGGTCGACCTCTCCGTCATGGCCCGGCTGTCGGAGCGCCCGGATGCGAAGCTGATCAACGTCACCGCGATCACGCCGACTCCGGCCGGCGAGGGGAAGACGACGACGTCGGTGTCGCTCACCCAAGGCCTCGGCGTGCTCGGCCGCAGGCCGGTGCTCTGCCTGCGGGAGGCGTCGCTCGGGCCCGTGTTCGGGGTCAAGGGAGGGGCTGCCGGGGGCGGCTATGCCCAGGTCGTTCCCATGGAGGACCTGAACCTCCACTTCACCGGGGACCTGCACGCGATCACCGCGGCGAACAACCTCCTCGCGGCGATGATCGACGCCCACCTCCACCACGGGAACGAGGCCGGGCTCGACCCGCTCGCCATCTCCTGGCGGCGATGCATGGACATGAACGATCGGAACCTCCGGAACGTCGTCACGGGCCTCGGCGGACGGGCGCACGGCTCTCCGCGCGAGACCGGCTTCGACATCACGGCGGCGAGCGAGATCATGGGGCTCGTCGCGGTCGCGCGCGACCTCGCGGATCTGCGCGAGCGGCTCGGCCGCATCACGGTCGGCCAGACGTACGAGGGCGAGCCGGTCACCGCGGAGCAGATCAAGGCCGCGGGCGCCATGGCCGTCGTGCTCAAGGACGCGATCAAGCCGAACCTCGTCCAGACGCTCGAAGGTCAGCCGGCGTTCGTGCACTGCGGCCCGTTCGCGAACATCGCGCACGGCAACAACTCGCTCGTCGCTGATCGCGTCGGGCTGAAGCTCGGCGAGTACGTGATCACCGAGTCCGGCTTCGCCTCGGACATGGGGATGGAGAAGTTCTTCGACATCACGTGCCGCATCGGGGACCTGCGGCCCAGCGCCGTCGTGCTCGTGGCGAGCATCAAAGCGCTGAAGCACCACGCAGGCCAGCCCGATGGCGGCCTCGATGCGATCGAGATCGGCGCGCAGAATCTCGCCCGCCACATCGGAATCATCCGCGGTTTCGGGCTGCAGGCGGTCGTCGGCGTGAACAAGTTCCCCACCGACACCGAGGATGAGGTCGAGCTCGCGCGCAAGCTGGCGCTGGAGCACGGTGCTTTTGCGGCGGAGATCAACACCGCGTTCGAGAACGGCGGTGCGGGTGCCACTGAACTGGCCGAAGCAGTGGTCGCAGCCGCGGAGGAGCCGAACACGTTCGACTTCGCGTACTCGCTCGACGCCCCCATCGAGGAGAAGATCCGCCTGATCGCCACGCGCGTCTACGGCGCCGACGGCGTCGAGCTCCTCCCGCCCGCCAAGAAGAAGGCTGCGGAGTGGGCGGGCTCGGAGCTCGCGGGGCTGCCCATCTGCATGGCCAAGACGCACCTGTCCCTCTCGCACGACCCCGCGCTGAAGAACGCGCCCACGGGGTTCACCGTGACGGTGCGTGATCTCCGCCCGTACACGGGAGCGGGCTGGATCGTCGCGCTGTGCGGCGACATGATGACGATGCCCGGGCTGGGCAAGGCGCCGGCCGCCTTCGCCATCGACATCGACGAGAGCGGCGACACCGTCGGCCTGTTCTAGTCTCCTCCGCGCCTGGTGTCACAGTGTCACAAGGCGCGGAGGCGCGCTATCGGCCTCCGCAGCTCAATGGACGATGAGCACGTCGCAGTGGGCCATGCGCTGGACGCTCTCGGAGACCGAGTGCCCCAGCATGCGCTCCACCTGGCTCGGCTCGCGTGTCCCGAGGACGATCAGTCCCGCTCCGTGCGTCTCCGCGGCCTCGACGATCGCGCCGGCGATGTCGCCGATCGCCTCCACCAGCTCGGCCTCGATCCCGAGCTCGCCCAGTCGCTCCTCTGCGCGCCGGAGCTCCGGCCCGGGCTCCATGCTCGGCGCCGTGCCGACGACCACCGGCGTTACGGTCGTCACGACGAGCTTCGCCTCGTAGAGCCGCGCCAACTGCGCTGCGCGTTCGAGCGCTCGGTTCGAGACGTCGGTGTCGTTGTACGCGAGAAGGATGTTCATCGAGCCTCCATGGTCACGGTCTCAGCGGGCGGCTTCGGCCTGTTGGGACGGGGGAGCCGCGAGTCCGAGCGACTCCATAAGGCTCGATGCCCAGTCGGGATGTCTCTGCATGCAGTGCGGGCAGACACGGAACATCGACCCCTTGAGCGCAGGGTGCTCGATCTCTGCGCCGGGGGGAAGCTCCAGCCTCCCCCACGCGGCCCCCGAGATCAACCCATCCGCCTGCTGCCTGCTGCAGATCGCGCAGCGGAGGTAGAGCCGTGACATCTACGTCAGGCTACCCCCACGGCCCAATGAACGGTGCTTCGGGCCAGTCGGCCAGGAGGACGATCACGACGATCACGATGCAGACGAGCGACAGACCGATCATGAACGGCGCGACCCACGAGACTTCCTTCTGCATAGGCGGGAAGTCGATCTGCTTGCCGGCCATCGTGTCCTCCTAGCTTCCGGTCGAGGGTCGGTCGAGGGCGCCGGACGCCTTCAGGCGATCCGCCTGGTGGGTGAGCTTGCGGTTCTCGAGGATCACGAAGCCCCAGAACGCGACCAGCATGACTGCGAATCCGAGGATCGTGAGGATCCATGTGCCCGTGGAGCCCTCGCCGCCGAACGTCCAGAACTCCGCGATGTCCTCGCTCCACTCGTCGTACGGGAATGCGTCGAACATCGGTCAGCTCCTTTCCTCGGCACCCACGCCGGCGGGAGCCGCGGGTCGTCCGTTCGTCTGCCAGTAGGCATCGAGCAGTACCGGTGCGCCATCCACCTCGCGCCCGTCGGGCTCGATGACGATCTCGGGCACCCGCTCGAACTCCGGGTAGAAGTCCTGCTGGAACTCCGCCATGTCGAGGCCCTCGAGCTCGACCTCGGGTGGGACGCGCAGGAGATTCATCCGCTTGAGGACCCAGCTGATGGCATACCCCGGGAGAAAAGCGAGCGGCAGGAAGGCCAGCATGCCCATCAGCTGACCACCCATCGACGACTCGACGTTGTTGATGCCGGTCGGGTAACCGCCGGCGAAGATGCCCACCAGGAAGACGCCGTAGAAGCCGCAAACGCCGTGAACCGCGACTGCGCCTACCGCGTCGTCCACCCTCAGCTTCTTTTCGATGTAACCGCCCGCCCAGACGGCGAGCATGCCGCCCGAGATCGAGAGCAGGTACGCGAGCGAGGGGTGGTACACGTCCGCGCCGGCCGAGACCGAGATGACTCCGGCGAGGCCGCCGGACAACGTCCAGAACGGATCCCCCTTGCTGGCGAACCAGCCGCCCGTGAATCCGCCGGCGAATCCGATCGTGATGACGAACGCGATCGCGCCGAGCGTCGTCGGCGAGCCGTAGATGTTCAGCCAGCCCGGGAAGATGGTCGATTGGATGATCAGGCACGCGGCGTAGAAGCCGTAGAAACCGGTGAAGATCAGCATGAGCCCCATCAGCGTGAGATGGGTGTTGTGGCCGCGGAAGCTGCGAGCCAGCCCATCAGCCGTGTACTTGCCGATGCGCGGTCCGAGGTTGAGGAGCACACCGAACGCGAATGCCCCGGCGACGCCGTGAACGACGAGCGACGCGATCGAGTCGTGGAAGCCGAACCCCGTCACGAGCCAGCCGGCGCTGCTCCAGCCCCAGGCTGCGTCCATGATCCACACGACCGAGCCGAGGACGGCCGTGAGGATGAGGTACGCGGACAACCGCACGCGCTCGATCAGGGCTCCCGACATGATCGAGCCGGTCGTCCAGGAGAACAGAAGGAAGGCGAGGAAGAAGACGGCGCTCAGATGGTCGGAGAGGTTCGGCCCCATCTGCGCAGCCCACGGGGCGGTGTTCCCGCAGAAGCCGACAAGGATGTCGAGGCCCTCGACGGTCGGGCTGTCGTGCCCGTCCTTCGGCCAGCCCTCCTCGAAGCAGCCGTAGATGTACCAGCCGAAGTAGTAGAACGTCGGCGTCACGACGGCGATCGTGAGGATGTTCTTCATGGCCGTCGACATGAGGTTCTTGCGCCGCGAGGCGCCGCCCTCGTACGCCATGAAGCCGACGTGGATCAGCCACATGATGACGACCGTCCAGAAGTAGAACTGCTCGCCGAGCACCAGCGAGTCGAGGGAGATCTGCTCCTGCAGCTCCTCGGGTGTCGGTGCTTGGGCGAGCCAAGTCGAGATCAGCGACGAGACCATTCGGCCCTCCTCCGGGACGCCAGCTACCGCCGTCGACGTTGGGGGGACCGTACGACGCGGCCCGTGCCGTTTCCATGTGGCGGGACGCCGACGTTCGGCCGGAGACTATGTGGGGGAGCTACACACTGTCACGCGCGAAAGACCTCTCCCGTCTCCACGTCGACGAGAACGCTCCTCGCGCCGACGGGCTCTCCGGTGTCGTCGATCTCGCGCGCCAGCCCGACGAGCCAGTATCCGCGGACCGGGATCCCGCGCTGGAGAAACCGGATCTGCACGCAGATCGGCTCCGAGCACGGCTCGAACCCGACGCTCTCCACTGCGATCTCGATCGCCTCCTCCTGCGAGATCTCCTGATCTCGCGAAGCACATGTCCGCGAGACGGCGAGCGTGAAGAGGAGCAGGACGCCCAGGATCGCTGCCCTGCCCCACAGGCTGTCACGCAGGTCACGCCGTGGCGTCGGCTGCCGCGGCGGCTGGCCGTTACCCGGTTCGGGCGTTCCAGCGCTGGTAGACACGGTAGGCGCGGAGGAAGAGGTAGCCGACGAAGTTGGTCATGAAGACGAGGATCAGCCACCAGAACCACCAGACGTAGTGGGGCCGCCACTCGAGGAGCTCCACGACCGTCAGCCACATCACGACGGCGAGCGTGAGGACGAGCAGCCACGGCACGTAGCCGAGGAGGAGGAAGATCAGCACGCGAAGATCGTCTACGAGTCGTGCGAGCGACGCAACTACGACCAGGGATAGGGCGAGCTCGAGACCGGATGCAGGTCACCCGTGGCGAAGCGCTCGAACCGGAACGGGTAGAGCAGGCGCGAATGCTCGCCGAGGAGCACCGAGGCCACCTCGCGTCCGACTCCGATCATCTTGTAGCCGTGGTTCGAGTCGAAGATCCCGTACACGTTCGGCCTGACGTAGTCGAAGACCGGGAAGTTGTCCGCGGTGAACGCGCCGACGCCGCCGGAGCGCGCCATCCTGTACCGCGCGCGGCAGCCCTCGAAGCGGCCCATCGAGTGCGACAGAGCCGCACACCACATGTCCGGGAAGCTCGGGTCGACGTCCGTGGTCGACGGATAGGGGTCGAGCTCGACGTCACCGTCGACGACGAGAGGCGACGCGCCACCTTGCACGCCGTGCCGGTCACGTTTGAAGTAGATGCCCCAGAGCTCGTCCGTCACGAGCTCGCCGACGTCGGTGTGCAGCGGCGCATCCGTGTCCAGGTGGATGACCGGTGGCGCCCCACCGTCGGCCGTGGCGAACATGAGGGGGTCGACCGTGATCTCCCCCTCTTGCAGGTTCCAGAACGTCCACATCGGGCGGTCACGGACGATCTCGCCCGAGGGCGTCGTGATGTCGATCGTGTCGGGCCGACCTAGGAGTGACCAGAAGCGGGCAGCCCACGGCCCGGGCGCGACCACGACCTGTTCGCCGACCTCGATCCGGCCTGCGCTGGTCGCGACGGTGGACACGCAGCCGTCGTCGCGGGACTCGAAACCCGTGACCTCGACGCCGGCGAGCACCGACACGCCCTCCGCCAGACACTTGTCGCGCAGCCCGAGCACCGATTCGACGTTGAAGGCGAACCCGCCCTGGTGCTCGTGGAGGCAGATCGTCACGCCTTGCGCTCTCCAGTCGGGGAAGAGGGCCTTCATGTGCGCGTCGACGTTCGCCTCGCCGGTGACGAGCTCCGACCGGTAACCGATCCGCTCCTGGCGCTCAAACGTGGCTGTGAGGTCGGGCTCCTGCACGGCCGCCCCGAGCGCGATGTAGCCGACCGCGTTGTAGTGGTAGGCGTCCGGATCGGACTCCCAGACCTCGACGCACGCCTGCATGAGCTCGCTCATCGCGGGCTGGAAGTAGTTGTTGCGGACCACGCCGCACGCGATGCCCGACGCGCCCGCTCCGGGCCTCGCCTTGTCGAGGACGAGGACGTCGGCACCCGATCCGGTGCCACGCGCGCGCAGTTCGCTGGCGAGGTGGTACGCCGTCGAGAGGCCATGAATTCCGGCCCCGACCACGATGTAGCGCGCGGACTTCGGGGGCCTCACCGGTTATTGCCTTTCGCGCAACGTAATTGCACATCGCACCATAACACCGCGTGGGCTGTCCGCCGAGCTCGTGTGCTCAGTGCACGATGAGGACGTCACAGCGCGCGTGCCGCTGCACCGCCGCACTCACGCTCTGACCGAGGACGCGCTCGAAGAAGCTCGGCTCGCGCGTCCCGACCACGATGAGGTCGGCCCCGCGTTGCTCGGCGAGCTGAACGATGGCTTCGGCCGGATCGCCTATGCCGAGCTGCGCCTCCACGCTGACGCCGTGGTCGGCGAGTTGCGCGGTGGCTTTGTCGAGCAGCGCCGCGTGCTCCTCCGGCGGGTCCGTCGGGTCGACCGAGCCGCCGCCGTGGGCGGTTGCCGTCATGAGATGCGCCACGCTCGTTACGACGACGTTGGAGCCGAACGCTCTGGCGATCTCTGCCGCCCGGACAAGGGCCCGCTCGGAGGCCTCGGTGCCGTCGTAGCCGACGATGATCGTCTTCATGCCATCCTCCTCGTGCCGAGTGGAGTCCCGACCGCGAACACTACGACCTCTCGGCGGCGCTTGGAAGGCGCGCGGCTACTCGGGCGTGAGCCGCCAACCCGGGAGCTCGCGGGCACGGCGGCGGATGCGACGACGCCACCAGGGCATGAACCAGATGAACCAGAAGGTGAGCACGACGGGCAGGAGCAGGATGAGGCTCTCGGCGACGAAGAGCGCGAGCGCCCCGAACAGCGCGGCGAGCCCCAGCGCGATGCCGACGATGGCGAGCCGATAGTTCCTCATCGTGCGCATGATCCCCCAGTAGTCCTCCTCGGGGATCTGCGCGGTGTTCCAGCGACGACCGCACTTCTCGCACGTCCAGGTGTCGCCGTACGGCACGTGCTCGACCTCGCCGCAGTGGCACGAGACCGTGATCGGCGGCCCCTTCACGCGGTCGATCCTAGATCTCTACGCCCGGTTGAGTCTCGCCTCGCAGAGTGTTACGTTCGCATCCACTTCGGCGGGGTGTCCGCTGACCGGCGAGGGAGGTGCTCTGTGGGTGAGGCAGTCTACGCAGGAGCCGTCGTCGAGGAACGCCAGCTCCTGAAGGCTCTCCGCTGGTACGACGGGTTCGTCATCGCCCTCGCCAACCCCGGCTTCTTGCTCGGGTCCCTGGGATACTCGATCGGCGCGCTCGGCGGCTGGGCCGCGATGTTCCTGTGGACCGTCTCGATGGCGATCGGGGTCCTCTCGAATTTCATCTACTCGGAGACAGCGGCGATGTTCCCGGACAAGCCCGGTGGGATCGCGCTCTATGCGCACGAGGGCTGGCGGCGCTACTTCACGCCCATCGGCCCGATCGCGACGTTCGGCTACTGGTTCGCCTGGTCGTCGGTCCTTGCGCTGTTCGGGATCGTCATCGGCGGGCTCATCCAGGCCGAGTGGTTCCCGGGCGAGCCGGCCGGCGGAACGGGCGCCGAGGCGACGGGGTACTTCAGCACCGGGCCTGTCGAGATCGGCCTTCCGCACCTCATCGCGGCCGGTGCGATCGTCCTCGTCTGGATCGTGAACATCTTCGGGATCCGCCCCGCTGTGTGGCTCGGCTACATCACGGGCGCGATGCTCATGATCCCGCTCGCGGTCTTCATCTTCCTGCCGTACGTCACGGGGAGCTGGGACGGTGACAACCTGACCTGGACGCTCAACGACGAGGGTCAGCCGTGGGGAGGATGGAAGACGGCCTTGGTTTGGCTGTTCGTGATGGGGTGGTCCGCCTACGGTGTGGAGACGTGTGCGACGTTCGCGCCGGAGTACAAGGACACCGCACGTGACACCAGCCTGGCGCTCCGCACGTCCGCGCTCTTCTCTCTGTTCGTCTACGCGTTCCTGCCCCTGGGGATCAGCGGAGTCCTGACGCAGCAGGAGATCGCAGACAACCCGATCGCCTTCTACGTGCCGGCCTTCCACGAGATTCTCGGGGGCGGTTCCGACGTGATGGTGATCCTGCTCATCGCGAGTCTGCTTCTGTCGATGAACACCGCGACCGCGGACGGGTCGCGTGCGCTGTACGGGATCGCGCGAGACGACATGACGGTGAAGCAGCTGTTCCACCTCAACCGCTTCCACGTCCCCGCGCGCGCGATGACGGTGGACATGATCGTGAACCTCGGGCTCGTGTTCTTCGTCGGGAACACGCTCGCGATCCTGTACACGGGAAACGTCGGGTACATCCTCGCCCACTTCTTCGCGCTCACCGCATTCGTGCTGCTGCGCAGGGATCGACCGAACTGGCCGCGACCGATCAGGGTGTCGTCCATCTTCGTCCCGATCGCGATCGTGTTGGCGGTCGCCAACGCCGTCTTCATCTACGTGGGTGTCACGGATCCGGGTCTCACGTACGCCGCCGAGACCAAGCACGTGCTCATCGGTCTTGCGGTTCTCGGCATCTCGGTTCTGCTGTGGCTCTATCGCAAGCTCGGACAGGACCGCGAGACTCCGGCGCTGCGCGAGGAGACGCCCACTATGCCCGACACGGCGCCTGACCAGCGCTGACGAAATGGGGCCGCTCCGGCCGCCCCGTTCACGTCGTCAGAATTCGCCGTGATGGAAGGCTCGAGACCTCCGGAGTTCGAGGTTTCGCTCGACATGGCCATTTCCGCTCCCGAGGCGTTCGGGGCGTCGTTCGATGCCATCCCCGCGGCGGGTGAGCTCGAGCTGGGAGAGGGGCTCGACGGCGATCCCGCGCTCGCCTTCCGGCGGACGCTCGGCATGTTCGCGACGGGCGTGACCGTCCTGACGACGCGGGTCGGGGAGCAGGTGCACGGGATGACGGCGAACGCGTTCATGTCGGTCTCGCTCCGGCCCCCTCTCGTCCTCGTGTCGATCGACCGGCGTGCGAGAATGGGGGCGCTCCTGCACGAGGGGACGCGCTTCGGCGTGAGCGTCCTCGAGGCTCGACAGACCGGGCTCTCCGACCGCTTCGCCGGACGTATCGCGGACGACCTCCCCGAGGCGACCTTCGAAGTCGTTCACGAGACGCCGCTCGTCGAGGGGGCGCTCGCCCACCTCGTCGCGCGGGTGGTGCGCTCGTACTGGGGCGGGGACCACTCACTCTTCCTCGGCCAAGTCGATTTCGCCCGCTACGGGGAGGGCCGCCCGCTGCTCTTCCACGGCGGCCGCTACGAGCGGCTCATCGAGGATCCGCGCGTCTTCTCGATGATCCCGGACGAGCTCCTGGAACCGATCCTCGCGCTCGGCGAGGCGCGTGAATACGTCGACGGTCAGGCGATCATGCGAACCGGCGAGCGCGGCGCCGAGCTCCTTCTCGTGGTGGCCGGGTCGGTGCTCGTCGAGCGTCCCGGCCGCTCCTTGACGCTCGGTCCCGGCGAACTCATCGGCGAGATCGAGGTGCTCGATCCCGGTGGAGGGCGCATCGCAGACATCATCGCGGTGGGCTCCGTCCGGTGCCTGGCGGTGTCCCGCGAGCAGCTTCTCGCCGCGCTCGAGGCCGAGCCACGCGCCGCTATCGCACTCATCGAGGTGCTCGCCGCCCGCTTCCGCGAGACCGCCTAGCGCACGACGTCGGTGAGCGGGCTCGAGGCCGATGCGGTGCCGACAGCGTTGCTGGCGACCACCACGACCTTCAGGCGATAGCCGCGATCGCGCGCGCGCGGCCGGTAGGAGCGAGCTATCGCGACCTGGTCGCAGACGCCCTGCCGGCAGCGCTGCCAGTCGACCGCCAGCTTCAGCTCCGTGCCCTCCCAGGTGCCTGTTCGTACGACGAGCCTCGACCCGACGCGCGGCCGCCCGGTGATCGAGGGCCGCACGAGCCTCCTCGGGAGGACGGCCACCGCGGTCGTTCGCGAAGACGTGACGGCGGCGATCCCGGGGGCGGAGACGGTGACGCGGAGCTCGTGGCTCGCATCGGCCGCGACCGGCGCGTAGCGTGAGCCCGTCGCGCCGACGATGGCAGCGCACCCGCCCCCACGGCAGCGCTCCCACTGGAAGCTCTCGGCGATGCCGGCTCCGGACCAGATCCCGGTGAGTGCCTCGAGCTCCTTCCCCACGACCGCGTCGCCGACGACCGTGGGCTGCAAGCGTGGCGGCGGATTGCCGATTGCCTCGAGCGCCGCGGCCGCGTCCACGAGCCCCGACTGCGTTCCGGGCACCGGTCGCGCCGTCCGGGCGAGCGCGCGCTCGACCTCGTCGGCGCTCGCGAAAGGTGCCCGCGTGCGAAGGAGCGCGACGATCCCCGCGACGAGCGGTGTCGACACCGACGTTCCGCAGGCAACGAGCGCGCCGTCTCCGAGCACGGTGACCGGCGCGCAGTCCGGCGCCGCGATCTTCACCCACGAGCCGTAGCTCGAGAAGCTGGCCAGAGCTCCCTGGCGCGAAGCCGCGGCGACGGAGAGCGCCTCGGGAAAGGCGGCAGGGTACTCGGGAGTGGTGCTCGCCTCGTTTCCGGCCGCGGCGACGACGAGCACACCTGCGGCCCGCGCGCGAGCGACGGCGTCACGGAGCCGCGTCGGCGAGTGCTCGCCGTACAGACTCACGTTCACCACGGCCGCTCCGTGATCGACGGCATAGTCGATCGCTGCGGCGGTGTTCGTGTTCAACGCGATGTTGTCACGGCCGAGCACACGGAGTGGCAGGACTCGGCAGTCGAAGCACGCGCCCACACCTCCGACGCCGTTGTTCGCGCGGGCAGCGGCCACGCCCGAGACCGCAGTGCCGTGGCCGGAGCCGGGTGGATCCGACGCGTCCGTGTCCCGATCCACGAAGTCGTAGCCGGGGAGGACAGCCCCGGCGAGGTCCGGGTGGGACGCGTCGACACCGGAGTCGACGATCGCGACCACGACGTTCGGCGATCCGGTGGTCAGCTCCCACGCCTGCGGGAGGTTCAGCGCCGCGTACGCCGGATGACGCCCGTCCGGGTCGCTGGGGGTGAACGCCGTGGCAGCGGCCGCGAGGACACACGCCGCGGTCGCAGCCGTGGCGACGACGAGGACGCGCATCGCGGCACGGTAGCCACCGGCCTAGACTCGCGCCATGCGCACGGGGCTGCTCGGGCTCGGTGTCGGGCTGGCCCTCGCCGACTCGTCCATCGTCACGCTGGCGCTGCCGGAGATCCTCGGCCAGTTCGACGTTGCGATCACCTCGGTCGCGTGGGTGCTCACGTCCTTCAACCTCGTGTTGGCAGTGGTCGCCGTGCCCGCTGCATACTTCGCGCGTCGCCGCCCGCGCGAGGCGTTCGCGATCGGAACTCTCGTGTTCGCCGGCGCATCGCTCGTCTGCGGCCTCGCGCCGTCGTTCGAGGTCCTCGTCGGGGCACGGTGCGTGCAGGCGGTCGGCGCCGCGCTGATCGTGAGCGCGGCCCTCGACCTCCTCTCGCAGGTGGAAGCCAGCGACGAGCGAGCGCTCCGTGTCTGGGTTGCCGCGGGCGTGCTCGGCGCAGCGCTCGGGCCGGCAGCCGGCGGGATCCTGACGCAGCTGCTCGGCTGGGAGTCGATCTTCCTCGCGCAGGTGCCGCTCGCGCTCGTGCTGCTCCTCGCGCTCCCGGGAGTGTCCTCTCGGCGAGTCGCTGCCCCCGCCGGACGGCCTTCGCTTACCGCGAACGCGGCGCTGTTCCTCGTCGCCGGCGGGCTCGTCGCGGCGTTGGTCCTCGTGGTGCTCCTGCTCGTGGACGGTTGGGGGATGTCGCCGGCCGCCGCCGGGATCGTCGTGACCGTGATGCCGGTGACCGCGATCCTCGTCGGTCGCGTCCGACCGCGGTCGCTCGGCCCAGTGCAGGGAGTGGCCTGCGGGGTGATCCTGCTCTCGGGTGGGCTGGCTGCGCTCGCACTCATGCCGCGCACGGGGTGGGCGTGGACGGTGCCGCCGCAGATTCTGGTCGGCGCGGGACTCGGCCTCACGGTCGCTGGGCTCACCGAACTCGCTCTGCGCGGCCGCACCGAGCAAGTCGCCCACGGCGGATGGACGCTCGGCGCGCGCCATGCGGGAGTCGTGCTCGGACTTCTGCTCCTTGCACCGGTGCTGACGAGCGCGCTCGAGGAGAACCGCGACGAGGCGATCCGCGCCGGCGCAGCCATCGTGCTCGACAGCGAGATTCCGCCGCTCGACAAGCTCGGCGTCGCTCAGGACGTCCTCGCCGAGGTCGACCGCGCGAACGAGGTCGGCGAGCTGCCCGACGTCGAGCGCGCGTTCGAGGGGAGACCGGACGACGAGGACTGGAGCTCGCTGCTCGCGGGTCTCCAGGACCAGCTCGACCGCGCTGTGACGAGCGCGTTCTCCGGCCCGTTCCTGCTGGCTGCCGCCCTCACGCTCTGCGCTCTCGTCCCGGTCGCACTCATGCGACGGAGAGCGCCGTGAGACGGGCGTTGCCCTTGCTCGTTGCGCTCGGCCTCGTCGGGGCAGTCGTCGTTCCCTACCTCGCGCTCGGCGGCGGCTCGTACGAGCCCACGCCCGTTGCCGATCCGTGCGAGGAGCGCGCGCCGCGCGATCCCGACGGCGTGGGCGAGACCATCGAGCTGATCGCTCTCTCGGCCGTCGACAGCGTTGCCTGCGAGCTCGGAGTCTCGCGCGAGGACCTCGTGCTGGCGCTCCGCGGCGAGGATGCATTCGAGGCATTCTCGGACGAGCACGGGCTCGAGAGCGAAGACGTCGAGGGCGCGATCCGGAACGGCCTCGTGGAGGCGGTGGAGGAGGCGGAGGAGGCCGACGCGATACCGAGGCTCCTTGCTCCGTTCATCCGCGAGGCCGCTGAGTCGGTGCCGCCGTGGCTCGTCCTCGAGGCGCTCGAGCGGCTCGGCAGCTTCCTGCCCGGCTAACCGAGGTCAGGCAGTTCAGCGAGCCACGGCGTGCGGTAGCCCGACTCGTCCCACACGACGGGGAAGAACGACTCGTCGAGCGAGAGCTCACCGCGGCGTCGGTACCGCGAGTAGGTGACGTCGACGTTCGTCTCGTGGAAGCGGGTCTCGACGGGTACGAAGTGCGAGACGAGAGCCATGCGCACGACCGTGCCACTCGTGTTCGGCGCCGAGCCGTGCCAGGTGAGGCCGTGGTGGAAGGACCCGCCGCCCGCCTTGACGACCACCGGCACGAGATCGAGCTCGTCGCCGGTGGGCGCGGCCGCTCGCGGCCCCGCGAGCCAATCCTCGGGAGCGTGGAACTCGGAGCGCGCGGGGGGCGACCTGGGCCATGTGTGCGAGCCGCGCACGAACTCGATAGGCCCGGCGTCGGCCCGGGTCTCGTGCAGCGAGATCCAGCACGTGATCATCTCCGGCGGCACGAGGTAGTTCGCGTACGACGAGTCCTGGTGGAAGCCGATGGCCTTCGTCCCGGGCGGCTTCCAGAGGACGTTGTCCTGGAGGATGCGGACGCCCCGGTAGCGCGCGAGCTGGGCGGCGAGTCGGCCGATGCGTTCGGAAAGAACCTGTGCCGCGACGACGTTGTCGGACTTCCACGCGTTGCAGAGCTGCCTCGTGCGGTCTTCGGGGTCACGGCCCGGCACCCAGTTGACCTCGTCCGGCCGGATCCCGGTCTCGTACTCGCCCTCGAAGAGCGGCACGTACCGCTCGCGCAGGACCCCGAGAGCGCGCTCGGACACCAGATCCTCCTCGACGATCAAGAAGCCGTCGCGTGCAAACGCCTCCACCTGCTCGGCCGCGAAGGAGTCGATCAGGAGCGCGGCCTCGTCTTCTCGGGGTCGTAGAAGGGGAAACGCACGACCTCTGCCGGAAGCCGCTTCTGCAGCCCGTCGAGCTTGCCGATCTCGAGCGCCGTGCCGAGCTCGGCGTACTGGATCGCCACGCGCGCGAGCGCGACGTTCTTCTTCAGGATCGGGCTGCGCGTGCCGCTCGTGACGACGCCCACGCGCTGGCGCCCGACGTAGATCTCGTCGCCGTGGCCGGCGCTCTCGTTGCCCTCGAGCTCGAGCCCCACGAGCGTCCGCTGTGGGTGTGCGGCGCGCTCCTCGAGCGGCGCGCGGCCGACGAACTCGTCGTCCGTCCTGAGGTCGACCGTGAAGCCGATCCCAGCCTCGAACGGGTCGATCTGATCGTCGAATTCATACCCGGCGAAGATCAAGCCGGACTCGATGCGGAGGATGTCGAGCGCCTCGAGCCCGAGCGGTGTGAGCCCGTGCTCGGAGCCCTCCTCCCAGATCGCGTCCCAGACCGCCGGGCCGTCGGAGGGATGGCACCAGACCTCGTAGCCGAGCTCGCCGGTGTAGCCGGTGCGCGAGACGACGATGGGGATTCCGTCGTACGTCCCGATGCGCCCGACCGTGAACCGGAACCACTTGAGATCCTCGAGCGACGTCTGCGTCGGTGGCGTCCAGACGATCTTCTTCAGCAGCTCGCGGCTCTCCGGGCCCTGGACGGCGACGTTGTTGAGCTGGTCGGTCGAGGGCTTCACCCAGACCTTGAGCTCGAGCTTCTCCGCGAGCTCGGTGAGCCAGATCCCGTCGTACTCGTCGCCGCCGACGAAGCGGAAGTTGTCCTGTCCGAGGCGATAGACGGTGGCGTCGTCGATCATTCCGCCGGTCTCGTTGCAGACCGCCGTGTACGTGACCTGGCCGACCGAGAGCCGGCGTGCGTCGCGCGTGATCGCGTGCTGGATCAGGGTCTCGGCGTCCGGGCCGAGCACCTCCCACTTGCGGAGAGGGGAGAGATCCATGATCGCCGAGCGCTCGCGGCAGGCCCAGTACTCGGCGATCGCGCCCTCGTTGTCGAAACAGTGTGGGAGCCAGTAGCCGCGGTACTCGACGAAGCTCTTCGTAAGCTCGCTCGTGCGCGGGTGGAAGCTCGTCTCGCGCGTCAGGACGGGATCGGCGTCGGCCGTGACACGGCGGGCGATCGCGACCGAGAACGTGTTGTCCGGGGGGTACACGCGGACGTGGATCGGCGTGATCTGCCATCCGTTCGCGGGGTCGATGTCGTCGGGGCATGCCGAGGACGCACACACGAGGTCGTTCATCGCCCGCAGGAGGACGTAGTCCCCAGGGCGTGACCACGGCTCGTCCATGACGAAGACGTTGTTCGCGTCGAAGCCCGTGTTGTAGAAGAAGTTCAGCGCCTCCCAGCCCGCGCGCGGCGCGACCCCGTAAGGCGTCACCTGGCCGTTGAAGTTCTCGCTGCAGTTGACGTGGCCGGGGTAACCCTTGTCCTCGTAGTACTTGGCGGTGCAGGCCAGGCCGAACGTGTCGTGGCGACCGACGGTGTCGCGCACGACCTCGATCAGCGGTTCCTGGTCGACGTCGTAGAACTTCCCGTGGAGGCCGGGCTGCGGATAGGCGTTTCCCATGAGCGAGCGGGTCGTCGTCGCGTCGAGCCCGCGCTCCCGCCCCGATTCGAGCTTCCGCCGATGGAACGCGAGGAAGTCCGAGCACTGCTTCCCCTCGACGTCGATGATCTGGACGAACTCGCCGACGCGAACCTCGTAGGCGAGCGCGGTTGCCGCGTCCACACGGACGTCGAGACGCGGCTCGGCGAGCGGCGGCGGCAGCTCCTGCTGCTCGTACGTGCGCGGCGTCACACGGCGCACCTCGACGAGGAGCTCCGACGGAGCCGGCGCGCCGTCGACGATTCGACCCGCGGGAGCGGCCACGACGACGGTGACGGCGCGCTCCGCCCGGAACGTTTGCGCCGAGCCCGCCGGGGACCACTCGCCGAAGAGGCGGATCGCGAGCGCGTCGGCCGAATCGAGTCCGCGTGCGCCGAGCTCGTGGGCGAGCAAGCTCCCGTTGGCATCGGCCAGCGCCGCACGGATCACAGTTGCCGGCGCGTCCGCTTTCGCCTCGAGCGCGGCCGCGTCGTCGCGGCCGTCCGACCCGAGGACAGAGACCTCGGCGACCTGACCGCCCCGCGTGTCGACGACGGTGACGCGCTCGTCCGGCCCGAGGCCGAACACCGTCGCGCCTCCAGGCCGCACGAGATAGGTCTCGACGAACGGGTCCTCCGGGAGCAGCCCCCTGATCAGGGCCGGCGCGGTGCTCATGTCATGTGGCGGCGGGCGCCTTCGCCTCCATCTCGGCCGCCTCGGCCATGAGCTTCTCGGCGAGCTCGCGCTTGCCGTCCGCGTCGAGCTTCTTCACCTCGTTCTCGACGGCCCGGCGGTTGTACGACTGGTTCCAGTAGTCGAGCGCGTCGAATCCGAGGAGTACGGCCTTGCCCACGAACTGGCGGAGCACCTCGTTCGTCGGGCCCATGACCCAGCCCGCCTTGGCGTCACGGAGGTAGCGCTCGAGCTCCATGTCACGCTTGTAGCCGGAGCCTCCGCACGCGTGGAGCATCTTGTCGACGACGTGTGCCACGTTCTTCGCCGCCTCGAACTTGATCTGCCAGGCCCAGTGCAGGAAATCCGCGCGCGCGAGCTCCCCGACCGCCAGAACCCTCGTATTGTTGTCGGTCGCGGTGTCCATCGCCTGCGCAACCGAGTACACGAAGAGCCGCGCGGCGTTGGTGTCCATGAGCGCCTCGCCGACGTAGTCCTGGATCGTCGGGTAGTCGGCGACGCGAAGGCCGACGTCCACGTGCCGCTTGCGGGTCGTGTGTCGCTTCGCGATGTCGATCGTGCCGAGAGCGATGCCGTTCCACACCGACGAGGAGCCGATGAGGAACCAGGGGTCGACCGACTCGTCGTTGGAGGCGGCGCCGTCGCCCACGGGACCGACGACCTGCTCGCCGGGGATCTCGACATCCGGAACCTCGAGCGGCCCGGACTGGTTCCCGCGTAGCCCGAGTGCGTCCCAGAGCGCCGGCTGCGCCTGGGCGTCCTCCCCGTCGATGACGAAGACGGAGAGGTCGTCGTACCCCGTGAAGTCGGGGCTCGTAGTCTGCACGACGTAGAAGTCCGCGAACCCGGCGGACGTCGTCCACGACGCCTTCTTGCGCACCCTGAAGCCGCCGTTCACCCGCTCCGCACCCGAGGAGATCGGATACCAGAAGTGCGACCCGGTCTCGGGGTCGGAGTAGGAGAGCGTTCCGATCTTCCCGGAGTTGAGCGGCCGGATGTAGCGGTCGATCAGCTCGCAGGTGGGGCGGAGCATGATCGCGTTGACGGCCCCGATGTGCATCACGTAGCACATCGCCGTCGAGGCGCAGCCGTAGCGTGCGATCGTCTCGCACGTCATCGCGTACGCGATGTGGTTCTCGCCGAGACCGCCGTACTCCTCGGGGACGGTGAGCGCGAGGAAGCCGTGCTCGCCGAGCAGCTCGAGGTTGCGGCGCGGGAAGAGGAGCTCGTCGTCGGAGCGCTTCGCGTTCGCGCGCATCTCCTTCTCGCAGAGCTCGATGAGCGTCGCGCGGAGCTCCTTCTGGCGCTCGGTCAAGACCCAGTCGGGATCCCACTCGTACCCGAGCCCCCAGAACGGCTCGCCTCCCCACATCTTCTCGGACATGCTCACCTCCACCGATCGGCGTTCTCCGCGGCATCGTAGGCCGCGGCTGTGCTCGCGAGCAAGAAGGCAGCGCACGACGACGCGTAGAGGCGGCCGCGGAACCCCGCTCGAGGCGCTGGCGCCTGCCGAGCGGAGCGATGACGTGTCCGCGGCAACCTGCGTCAGCGCAGCTAGCTCCAGCGAGCCTCGGTCGAGCTCACGTCGCCGTCCCTGGGCAGGCCGTCGTCCGGGATCGCGTCGTAGTCGCCGGCCTGGTGGGTGTAGATGTGTCCCGCGAAGCGAAGACCCGTCGGTCGATCGAGTGTCCCGACCGCGATGCTGACGCGGTCTCGGTACGGCGAATCCCAGAACAGGCTCGAGCCGCAGTCGGCGCAGAACCCGCGTCGTGCGTGCAGGTCGCTGTCGGGGCTGTCGATCCACTGCAGCGCGCGTGTCTCGCCGATGACGAGGTGCTCCGTACGCGTCGCCGAGAACGCGCCCAGGTAGCCGCTCCACCGGCGGCACTCAGTGCAGTGACACACGAAGACGTCACGAAGCGGGCCGTGCACCGCGTAGGTCACCGCCCCGCACAGGCAGCGTCCGGTCGCGCGCGGCTCGACGGCCGTCTCCACGAGGGAATCGTAGAATCGACCTGTGCCGCTCGTCTCCCAGTACATGACGCGAAACCTCCTGACCGTCTCGGTGGACGCGACCATCGGAGAGGCTGCCGCGAGCATGGTGGAGCGCGGTGTCGGCGCCGTCGTGGTTGTCGAGGGTGAGGCGATCGCCGCGATCCTCACCGAGCGCGACGTGATGAAGGCGGTCGCGGCCGGAAAGGACGGCGCCGCGCCCGTCAGCGAGTGGATGACGCGGCATCCCGAAACGGTCGAGCCCGAGGACACGACCGACCATGCGTCATCGCTGATGATCCACGGCGGCTTCCGGCACCTGCCCGTGGTCGAGGGTGCGAAGGCGGTCGGGATGGTCTCGATCCGAGACCTCATGCGCGTCGCGCTCGACGACCGATCGCCTCGCGGCGTCTAGTCGGTGAAGGCAGCCGTCTGTCGGGCATTCGGCGCGGCCCTCGAGATCGAAGAACTCCTTCTCGACCCGCCACAGGACGGGGAGGTTCGCGTCCGAGTCGCCGCGTGTGCGATGTGCCGGAGCGACGTCTCGGCGGTCGACGGTGCCTGGGGAGGGGATCTTCCGGCGGTCTACGGCCATGAAGCGGCCGGCGTCGTGGAGGACGTCGGCCGGGGCGTGCACGACGTTCGGCCAGGCGAGCACGTCGTCGTCAGCCTTCTTCGCTCGTGCGGGCGCTGCTTCTTCTGCGCGCGGGGCGAATCGCACCTGTGCGAGCACGAGTTCCCCGCGGATCGCACGAGCCGGCTCCGCACCGACGACGGGCAACCGGTCACTCAGGGCATGAACACCGCCGCCTTCGCCGAGGCCGTGGTCGTCGACCGGTCGCAGGTCGCGGTCGTGCCTTCCTCGCTGAGCGCCGACGTCGCTGCGCTTCTCGGCTGCGGCGTCGTCACCGGTGTGGGAGCGGTTCTGGACCGCGCAGACGTACCCGGCGGCTCCAGCGTGGTCGTCGTCGGCACAGGCGGAGTCGGGCTGAACAGCGTGCAGGCCGCGGCTCTCCGCGAGGCGGCGCCGATCGTCGCCGTCGACGTCGCCGCGGCAAAACGCGCGACCGCGCTGGAGTTCGGCGCCACGCATGCGCTCGATCCCGCCGAGGGCGGCCTGGCCGAAGGCGTGCGCGAGCTCACGGCCGGTCGCGGCGCCGACTACGTCTTCGTCACCGTCGGACGCGGCGAGGCCGTGGAGCAGGGCCTGGCGTGCGTCCGGCGCGGCGGCACGCTCGTCGTCGTCGGGATGCCGCCGTCGGGAGCGAGCTTCCGCGTCGAGGCGGTCGACCTGGCCCACAACGACGTGCGAATTCTCGGGAGCAAGATGGGCTCGGCGCGGCTCGCAACAGCCATCCCGAACCTCGTCGACCTCTACGAGCAGGGTCGTCTCGAGCTCGACCAGCTGATCACCGAGCGCTACCCACTCGACCGGATCAACGAGGCGCTGGCCTCGTCCCGCGGCGGTGCTGCCCTGCGAAACGTGATCGTCTTCGGCTAGACGCTGAGCAGCACAACCCCGACCACGACCACGACCGCACCCGCCATCCGCGCCACGCCCACGCGCTCGTGGAGGATCGGCACGGCAAGTGCCGTCGCGATGACGACGCTCGTCTCTCGCACCGCTGCTACCGACGCCGCCGGCGCCCGCGCGAGCGCAGCGAGAACGAGCACGTAGGCGCCAAACGTCGCGAGACCTGCCGCAAGAGCAGGCAACCCGATCGCCGCCTCGAGCGGGCCGCGGCCACGTCGTCTGACGACGAGCAGGAGGAACGCGAGCGTCGCGGGGATCATCGACAGCTCCTGGTAGACGACCGGCGACGCGTATTCGATCCCGCGCTGATCGAGGAGTGTGTAGGCGGCGATGCACGCGCCGATCGAGAGCGCGAGGGCGAGGTCGGCGAGTGCAGCCGGTCCCCGGACACCTCGAACGAGCAGGACGCCCAGGGCGACGAGGAGCACACCGCCCGCCTGGGCCGCAGATGCCGCCTCGCCGAGAACCGCGATCCCTCCGACCAGCACGAGCACGGGCGCCGATCCGCGTGCGATGGGGTAGACGAACGACAGCTCCGCCCGGCTGTACGCGGTCGTCAAGAGCACGAAGTACGTGACCTGCAGGGCCGAGGTCGCCACGATGAAGGGCACGACCTCGGCCTCGGCGTCCCATGCCAGGACGGCGACGGGCGCGAACGCCACGATCCCGACGACGAGCGCGACTGCAGTAGCCGCTTCGATGTCCGGAGCACGCGCGACGACGAGGTTCCAGAACGCGTGCAGGAACGCCGCGCCGAGTGCGAGCGCGAGTGCCGAGGCGGGCATTCAGCCGTGCGGGTCGCTCTACGCCACGACCCGGTCGAGCCAGCGCTCGAACAGTCCGCGACCGACGGTGCGCATCTCCTCGACCTTGCCCTCGATGGCCGCGAGGAAGGCGGGCGCGCCGCCTGCCCCGAGTGTGCGCTCGAGCGAGGCGACGTACGCGGGCACCTCCGCCCACTCCCGGGCCATCTCGGCCGACACCTCGAGGTGGAACTGGACTCCGTACGCCTTGCCGACGCGGAAAGCCTGGTTCGGATACGCGGCGGACCCGGCCAGTCGCACGGCGTCGTGAGGAAGGTCGAACGTGTCGCCGTGCCACTGCAGCGTCAGCACCTCGTGCGGAAGGTCCTCGAAGACCGGGTCCACGAGTCCGTCGAGCGTCAGCTCGACGGGGAGGATCCCGACCTCCGGCGCCGGGCCGGAATAGACCCGGGCGCCGAGGGACGACGCGAGCAGCTGCACGCCGAGGCAGACGCCCCAGAACGGGGTGCCCGCCCGGACGGCATCGCGTATCGCGCGCTTCTCGTCCACGAGCCACGGCAGCTCGTCCTCGTCGTTGACCGACATCGGGCCGCCCATGGCGACGATCGCGTCGAAACCGCGCCAGTCCCCGAGGGGCTCGCCCTCGTCGAGCTCGACGCGCTGGAGCTCCGCGCGGCGCTCTCGGAGGACGTCTTCGAAGACGCCGGGCGGCTCGCACGCGATGTGCTGCAGGACGAGGACGCGCAAGCGTCGCCTAGTGCCCGGCGGGCTTCTCCCAGCCCTCGAGGACGGGCGGCGTGTAGTCGGTGCCGACCGTCTTGGAGCCCTCGAGCCAGGGCCCGAGCTCCGGCTGCGGGAACTTCGTATGGATCTCCTTGAGCTGGATCCCGTACGAGTTGCCGGACTGGAGGTGCTTCACGAGCACCTTCCGCGCGATCTCGTCCTCGCGCCCCTCCGGGATCGGGAAGTAGATCTTCAGGAAGGAGTTCGAGTAGCGGTCGAAGACGGCCGGGACACCGTCCTCCTCCAACAGCTCGATGTCCTCGAGCCAGTTGATGTCCTCTCCGGGAGTCGCCGCGAGCAGGTCGACGTCCTCGACCAGCGACAGGTCCTCTTGGTACGGAAACCGGTGCCCCGACAGGAACTCGGCGTCGAGCGACCTCGTCTTCTCGGGCTCGGCGTACGCGAGCTCGTGGGAGTGCGGCTGCTCTGTCATCCGTGCTGCTCCAGCGAGTGCAGGTGCTCGACGGTTCCGGGATGGCGCCCGGCGAGCTCTTCCTCGGCCTTGATCGCGAGAAGCCGCTGGACCTCGTCGAGGATCTCGCGCTCGGTCTGTCCGACGGTGTAGTTCGTCCCGGCGAGCGGCACGCGGGCCATCGCGGAGGCCTCGATGGTTAGCGCGGCCAGGTCCTCGGGCTCGAGCGAGTGCACCTTCGTCTTGCCGCAGGCCCGCGCGAGCATCTGCAGCTCCATGGTCATCGCGGTGAGGAAGTTGTAGACGCGCTGGGCAGCCTCCCCGACGACGAGCCGCTTGCGCAGCTCCGGGTCCTGCGTGGTGATCCCGACCGGGCAGCGGCCCGTGTGGCAGTGGTAGCACTGGCCGGCCGGAACACCCACGGTCCCCTCGTAGTCGGTGATGCCGGGGATCTCCTTGTTGCAGTTGAGCGCCATGAGCGCCGAGTGGCCGATCGCGACGGCCTTCGCTCCGAGCGCGAGGCACTTCGCGACGTCCGCGCCGTTGCGAATGCCGCCCGCGACGACGAGATCGATCTCGTCCGCGAGGCCGACGTCCTCGAGCGCACGACGTGCCTCCGGGATCGCCGCCATGAGCGGAATTCCGGTCTCCTCGGTCGCGATGTGCGGTCCCGCTCCCGTCGAGCCCTCGGCACCGTCGAGGTAGATGATGTCCGGCCCGCACTTCGCAGCCATGCGCACGTCGTCGTAGACGCGCGCGGCGCCGAGCTTGAGCTGGATCGGGACCTGGTAGTCGGTCGCCTCGCGGATCTCCTGCACCTTCAGTGACAGGTCGTCGGGACCCAGCCAGTCGGGGTGGCGCGCCGGAGAGCGCTGGTCGATCCCGGCCGGCAATGACCGCATCTCCGCGACCTGCTCGGTCACCTTCTGGCCCATGAGGTGACCGCCGAGCCCGACCTTGCAGCCCTGCCCGATGCAGAACTCGACGCCGTCGGCGAGCATCAGGTGATGCGGGTTGAACCCGTACCGCGACTGGATCACCTGGTAGTACCACTTGATCGAGTAGTCGCGCTCGGGCGGGATCATCCCGCCTTCCCCGGAGCAGGTGGCGGTGCCCGCCATGGACGCGCCCTTCGCGAGCGCCATCTTCGCCTCGAGCGAGAGCGCGCCGAAGGACATGCCCGTGATGTAGATCGGGATCTCGAGCTCGAGCGGCTTCTTCGCGAAGCGGGCGCCGAGCACGGTCGTCGTGTCGCACTTCTCGCGGTAGCCCTCGATCACGAAGCGTGTGAGGGTCCCGGGCAGGAACACGAGCTCGTCCCAGTGCGGCATCGGCTTGAAGATCGAGAACCCGCGCATCCGGTAGCGGCCGAGCTCGGCCTTGACGTGGATGTCGTTTATGACCTCGGGCGTGAAGATGCGGCTGCGCCCGAGGACGTCCTCTCTGCCTGGGGCCTCGGCCATCTAGATCACCAGCTTCCTCTCCGCCGGCTCGAGCGAGTCGTAGTTGTAGAGCACCTTCCCGCACACGAACTTCTGGAACTCGGGCGGCGAGCCGAGCCCGTGGATCCGGAACTTGCGCTCGATCAGCTCGGTGTCGGCATCCGTCCACTCGCCGGGCACGCAGTCGATGCCGAGCGATTTCACCTTGCCGCCGACGTAGATCGTTCCGTCGTACATCGAGTCGCCGAGCCCGGGCCCCGCGTCGCCGCAGATGATCTGTCGGTCGCGCTGCATCATGAATCCGGTCATCGAGCCTACGGAGCCGCAAACGACGATGGTGCCGCCCTTCTGGTCGATGCCCGTCCGCGCGCCGACGCGCCCCTTGACGACGAGGTCGCCCCCGCGCAGCGCGGCTCCCGTGAGCGAACCGCCGTTGCCGTCGACCACGACGACGCCCGACATCATGTTCTCGCAGGCCGACCAGCCGACCCGACCGGTGATGTGGATCTCAGGCCCGTCGACGAGCCCGCACGCGAAGTAGCCGAGCGAGCCCTCGAATCGGATCTTGCACCGCCGGAGAATCCCGACTCCGAGCGAGTGGCGACCCTGCGGGTTCTGCACGACGGCCTCGTCGACGCCCTCCTCGTAGAGAAGGCGTCGTAGCTCGAGGTTGATCGTGCGGGTGGTGAGCTCGCGGGCGTCGAACGTGGCGACGCCGTCCTCGACGACCGCCGTCCGCGGTGCCTCGGCGACGGGCTCGGCGAGTCCGCGCGCGTCGTACGAGATGCGCCGCTCGCCTACCGCAGCCACTCAAGTGCCTCCCCTCGGCGCCGGCGCAGGGCCGGAGGACGATTCACGCGCCCGTGGGCGACGCACGCGCTGAATAGTGCACGAGCGAGAAGTCGGGGGTTCGCGGAGGAACCATGGGTTCCCCCGCGCGCAAACCAGGGGTTCCCCCCTGCTGCTATCGCTGCCACACGAGCACCTCGCGCTCGTAGGGGTCGTACGTGTCGATCTCGTGGTCGACGATCGCGCGGATCGCGATCTCCTCGGATGCGAGCGCGACGAGGTCGTCCGACTCGTACAGGACGAGGGGCTTCGCGGCGAGCTCGTCCTTCGCGACGCCGAGCTCGTCCTGCGTAACGGCGATGTACGTGAAGACGCCGTCGAGCTCGTCGAGTGACTTGTGCATCGCCTCTTCGAGCGAGGCGCCCTTCGACATCTCCTCGGCGAGGTACACGGCGATGATCTCCGAGTCGCACTCGGACATGAAGCGACGTCCGGCGCGCTCGAGGCGCCGCCGCCACATGAAGTAGTTCGTGAGCTGGCCGTTGTGGACGACGGCAACGTCGGAGTAGGGATAGGCCCAGTACGGGTGCGCCCCGGCGATGTCCACCTCTGACTCGGTCGCCATGCGCACGTGCCCGATCCCGTGCGTGCCCGTGAACTTGTCGAGGCCGTACTGGTCGTGCACCGACTCCGCGTCGCCCAGGTCCTTCACGATCTCGAGCGCGCGTCCCAGCGAGAGCACCTCCGCCTCGGGAATGTCCTCGACGAAGTCGGTGAGGAGCTTCAGGTCGCCGTCGTAGTCGAAGGTCACGCGGAATGCGTACGGCGTCTCCTCGTCGACCTCGTGAAGATGGGCACCGAGCGCCGCGAGCCGCGCCTCGACTTCGAAGCGGTGCCGACGCAACCGGTCCTCGAAGTCGAAGTCGCGCGGCGTGTTCGCGTCGGCGAGCTTGTACCGCATGGTCAGGTTGCCGTTCCGCGGCGAGCCGTAGAGCGCGTACCCGGTCGAGTCCGGGCCGCGGTGCTTCATCGACTGGAGCATCCGCGTCATCTCGTCGCCGATCGCGTGCTCCGAGCCGTCCCGGTAGATGATCCCTGCGATGCCGCACATGCGTGTTCGCTCCCTCTCTCAGGGCAGCACGTCGAGGTATTCCTGCACGTCCCAGTCCGAGACGGTGGCGCAGTAGCGCTCCCACTCGTCGCGCTTGTAGTGCATGAACACACGGTACATCTCGCCCGGCAAGGCGCCCTTCACGACCTCGTCCTGCTCGAGCTCGTCGAGGGCCTCGCCGAGGGTCATCGGCACGCGCTTCACGGCCTTGCCGGCCTCGATCGCCTCGTAGATGTTCGACTCCTCGGGCGGGCCGGGGTCGAGCTTGCGCTGGATGCCGTCGTCCATGACCCTGATCAGGCCGGCGAGCGCCAGGTACGGGTTGACTGCCGCGTCGACCGACCGGTACTCGAAGCGGTCGGGGGACGAGATCCGCAGCGCGGTCGTTCGGTTCTGGAAGCCCCAGTCGGCGAAAACCGGCGCCCAGAAGCCGGTCTCCCAGAAGCGTCGGTACGAGTTGACCGTGGATGCGGTGACGCACGTGAGCGCCCGCAGATGCTCGAGGATCCCGCCGACGGCATGGAGCCCCGTCTGGCTCGGCATGTGGACGTCGTCCGTGTCGGGTAGGAACACGTTCTCGTCGCCCTTCCAGAGAGAGATGTTCGTGTGGCAGCCGTTCGCCGACACGCCCATGAAGGGCTTCGGCATGAAGCACGGGAACGCGCCCTCCTCGCGACCGACCTGCTTCGCGATCTGGCGGAACGTGGAGAGGTTGTCGGC
>JBMDXR010000081.1:0-1802 GCA_048594925.1 Gaiellaceae bacterium | reverse complement strand
AGGGACCGAGCACCTGGCGATCGATCACCGCGCCCTTGAAGTTGGGTGCGAGCTCCGTGTAGACGTCGATGATCCGGTCGGCGTACCGCTCCAACTCGTCCCGGTGAGGCTCGTGCACCCAGTCGTCGGGGACCCACTGCGTGAACATCGAGAAGACGTGGACGCCCTCCGGCGCGAGCTTCTTGTCGAGCGTCGTGGGGATCACCCCGTCGACGAACGGACGCTCGGACGCCTTGCGCGCCATGTGCGCGTCCTGGAACGCCTCCTCCGCGTACTGCGGCGAGAAGCACAGCTCGACCGAGCCCGTGTGGTGGTCCTGGAGCTCCTTGCCGGGATCCGCGATGAAGTCGGGCAGCTCGGACAGCGCGACGTTGATCTTCACGACGCCGGAACGCGAGCGCCACCGCTCGATGTCCCAGACGAAGTCGGCGGGTAGGTCCTCGCGTCCGATCAGGTCGAGGAACGCGGTCTTGGGATGGATGCACGTCACGCCCAGCGGCGCGCGAAGCTCCTCGCCGCTCTCGAGCGCGACGCCCATGAAGCGACCGCCGCTCGTCAGGATCCTCTTCACGCGGGCGTCGGTACGGATCTCGCACCCGAACGACTCGGCGGAGCGTCGGATCGAATCCGACACCGCGCCCATCCCGCCCTGCTGAAACCCCCACGACCCGAGGTGGCCGTCGCCGACGTCGCCGATCGAGTGGTGGAGCATCACGTACGCGGTCCCCGGCTCGTCCGGTCCCGCCCACGTGCCGATCACGCCGTTGACGGCGAGCATGCCCTTGATCGCGTCGGACTCGAACCAATCGTCCAGCAGGTCCGTGATGCTCATCGTGAACAGCCGGGTGACGTCGCCCACACCGCGAACACCCAGCTTGCGCATCTTCCACGCCGCGCGGACGCTCTCGATCAGGTCCCCGAGCGCCATCGAGCCGATCTTGGGTGGCTTCTGGAGCAGCAGCGGACCGAGCACGTCCGCCACCTCCTGGAGCCACGCCTCCCACTTGGGCAGCGTCTCGGCGTCCTTCTTCGAGAACTGGGCGATCGAGTCGTAGCTCTTCGCCGCATCGTCCGCGTAGACCTTGATCGAGCGACCGTCCGGGAACGCCTGGTAGTACGGGCCGAACGGGGTCACGTCGTAGCCGTGGCGCTTGAGGTTCAGCTCCCGGATGATCGTCGGCGGCATCAGCGACATCACGTACGAGTACGTCGTGACGTTGATCTCGGGGTGCTCGGGGAACGGAGCGCTGGTGTCCGCCGCGCCGCCGGTCTTGCCACGAGCCTCGAGGACGACGGCGCGGGCACCGGCGCGAGCGAAGTACGCCCCCGCGGTAAGACCGTTGTGCCCTCCGCCGATGATGATCGCGTCGTAGACGTTGGCCATGAGATGCTGCGCTCCTTGTGCCTGCGGGTTCGCCGGCATCCTCCCACGCGTTTGAACGACGGGTCAAGCGCGATGGGCCGGTCGGACGATTGACAGCGCTGGTCGGACGCGTAAGAGTTCCTGAACTCCGATTCAAACCGGTAGGCAGCGTGCGCGGGCCTGACCCGCGTTCAAGGAGCGAACCGTCGTGAGCACCGGCGTCGTGAGGCAGGGCAAGGACAGGCATCAGGAGATCCTCGATGCCGCCGCGCGCGTGATCACCGAACGCGGCCTGGCCGAGACGCGGATCTCGGACATCGCGGACGAGGCGGGCGTCTCCCCCGGGCTGATCCTCTACTACTTCGAGTCGAAGGACCGCTTGCTCGCCGAGGCGCTCACGTTCGCCAACGACCAGTTCTACGTCCGGACCTCGCGCGAG
>JBMDXR010000080.1:0-170956 GCA_048594925.1 Gaiellaceae bacterium | reverse complement strand
ACGTCGCCGATCTCGCGCTCGCGCGAGACGACGGTGCCGACGCGCGCGATGTCCTCCTTGCCCGAGACCTCCTTGGACTGGGACTTGAGGTCGTCGACGATCGCGTCGACGGCCTTCTCGATGCCGCGCTTGAGACCCATCGGGTTCGCGCCGGCAGCGACGTTCTTGAGTCCCTCGCGGACGATGGCCTGAGCGAGCACCGTGGCGGTCGTCGTGCCGTCGCCGGCGACGTCGTCCGTGGACGTCGCAGCCTCGCGTATGAGCTGCGCGCCCTGGTTCTCGAACGGGTCCTCGACCTCGATCTCGCGGGCGATCGTGACGCCGTCGTTCGTGATCGTCGGCGCACCGAACTTCTTGTCGAGGACCACGTAGCGGCCCTTCGGGCCGAGCGTCACCTTCACCGCGTCGGCGAGGGTGTTGACACCGCGCTCGAGCGCGCGGCGAGCATCCTCGTTGAACTTGAGCTCCTTGTGAGCCATGTCTTCTCGTTCCTCCTCGTGTCCCTAGGCTGCGACGCGGTCGCCGACGACCTTCGCCAGGACGTCCGACTCGCGCAGGATGAGGACGTCGTCGGCGCCGACCTTGATCTCCGTCCCGCCGTACTTGGAAAAGATGATCTCGTCGCCTACCTCGATGTCCATCTTGATGTACTCCCCGTCCTCGTCACGAGCGCCGGGGCCCACGGCGAGGACCTTGCCGCGCTGCGGCTTCTCCTTCGCCGTGTCGGGCAGCACGATGCCGCTCACCGTGGTCTCCTCCTCATCGAGGATCTCGACGATGAGGCGGTCACCCAGAGGCTGCAAGTCCATTCGTCAGTTCCTCCTTCATACGGACTTTGTGACATCTCTGGCACTCAGGTGGTAGGAGTGCCAGGAGGACAGTAGCACGCTCCGGCCATTGCGCCAAGCCAAATTGAGTCCGTGGCGCTTAGATCTCGTGACACGACGGCAACGGACTGTTACAAAGTCTGCGTGCGCCGGGAGTTTTCCGCTGGTGTCGTTCTCGTGCGCCGCATGCGAAGCCGGTGGTGGCTCGCGGCGGTGCGTCCACAAGGGAAGCGTGAGGGGATCTGGGCGCTGCCGAAAGGCCTCGTTGACCGGGGCGAATCCCCGGCCGAGACCGCCCTCCGAGAGGGCCTCGAGGAGACCGGGGTCACCGGGCGCCTCGTGTCGAAGCTCGGCGACGTTCGCTACGTGTACACCTGGCAGGGCGAGCGCGTCTTCAAGGTCGTGAGCTTCTTCCTCGCCCACGCACAACGCGGGCGCCTCGGCTCGCTGCCTCCGGGCATGGAAGTGGAGGTGGCGGAGGCGCGCTGGCTTCCACTCGCCGACGCCCCACGTCTCCTCGCCTACAAGGGCGAGCGCGAGATGGCGTCCAAGGCCGTCGAGATGCTCGCGAACGACCCTCTATAGTGGCGCGGCCGCCGATGCCCACGTTCGCCCTCAACTTCTACAACCCGGCCGTCGCCGAGCAGCTGCGCACGGGTCGCAAGACGGCCACGATTCGCCTCGGCGACAAGTCCGCGAAGTACCGGAAGGGCATGATCGTGACCGTGCTCTGCGGAGCGCGCTACGGGCAGCGGGAGCGCATCTTCGACGCCGTCATCGACAAGGTCGAGGTGAAGGCGTTGAGCGAGCTCTCGCCACGCGAGATCGAGCACGACAACCCGCAGATCCGCCGGGTGGACGAGATGGTGTGGTTCCTGAGCCAGCTCTACAACCGCGAGGTGGCCGAGGACGACATCGTGACCCTCATCCGGTTCTCCCAGATCACCTAGGACGTCTACTTCCCCGGTCGGCGGATGGCGGTGCCGAACAGCTCGGCGTCACGCACGGGCGCGCCGCATTCCTCGCACTCCACCGCGAAGGCCGACGCGATCGGTGCCGAGCAGCTCGGGCAGCGGTGACGAAGCTCGCCGCCGCACTGCGGGCAGGCGGCAGGGAGGGCGGCCTCGTTCTCGAGGAAGTACCTCAGCGTGTGCCCGCACCCGAGGCAGAACGCAACCCAGTCGCCGAGCGTCTTGCGACGCTCCTCCTGGATCCAGTTTCGTCTCGGCTTGGCCATGTCGGCCACTGTAGACGCCATCCTGGGCGCGCACATGTCGACCTTGGAGCGAGCGTCTTCGGCGCTTTTCGCGCGACGGCGATGCCGCGCGAGCGGATTGCGGTCTTGTGCAGTGGTTAGAGTGGGCGGCGACCCAGCGGACGACGGGAGACGACTGCATGGCCGTACGTGAAGCGGAGCCCGTGGGCTCGCTCCAGGAGGTGAAGGAGGCGGGGCTCGACCGCGAGGACCTCCTCGGGATCTACCGCAGCATGCTCATCACGCGCGGGATCGAGGAGCGAGGGCACATCCTCTACAAGCAAGGCAAGATCCCGGGCTCGTTCTACACGGGCCGCGGGAACGAAGCAGCAGCGGTCGGTGTGGGCACGGCAATGGGGCCGAACGACGTGGGAACGCCGCTGCATCGCGACATGGGCGTCCACGTGACACGCGGCGTCGAGCCGTGGCGCGTCTTCGCCCAGTACATGGGGCGCGAGGGAGGGCCGACTCGCGGACGCGACGGGAACATCCACATGGCCGTTGCCGAGCTGGGACTGCACACGATGGTCTCGCACCTGCCGGCGATGCTCCCGGTCGCGACCGGCATGGCGCTCGCCTTCAAGATCCGCGGCGACCACAGGGTTGCGGTCGGGTGGTTCGGCGAGGGGGCGGCGGCACGTGGAGACGCGCACGAGGCGATGAACTTCGCCGGCGTGCGCCAGCTGCCGATCGTGTTCATCTGCGACAACAACCAGTGGGCTTACTCCACGCCGACGTACCTCTCGTTCCCGGTGGAGCACATCGCGGACCGCGCAGCCTCCTATGGCTTCGAAGGCGTCGTGGTCGACGGAACGGACGTGCTCGCCGTGTATCGAGAGGCGAAACGGGCGATCGAGAAGGCGCGCGAGGGTGGCGGCCCGACACTCGTGGAGTGCCTCACGCTGCGCATGGAGGGGCACGCCGTCCACGACGACGCCTTCTACGTGCCCAAAGAGATGTTCGAGCAGTGGGCGGCGTCCGACCCGATCGAGCGCTTTCGCTCCTGGCTGCACGATCACGCCGACATGACCGACGACGAAGAGGGCGAGATCACCGCGAGCGTCAAGCGACTGCTGAACGACGCCCTCGACCGCGCCGACGAGTCCCCGCTACCCGACCCTGCGGGCCTCGAGGCGGGGGTGTTCGCATCGCAGGAGGACCTCGACACGCCCCACCACAAGTAGCCATGGCCGAGATGACCTACATCCAGGCAATCTCGGACGCGCTGCGTCTCGAGATGCGGCGTGACCCGCGCGTCTTCGTCCTGGGCGAGGACGTCGGTGTCTACGGCGGAGCGTTCAAGGTGTCGCTCGGCTTTCAGGAGGAGTTCGGACCGTGGCGCGTGATCGACACGCCGCTCTCCGAGACCGCGATCGTCGGCGGCGCGACCGGGGCGGCGCTGATGGGCTTGCGCCCGGTGGCGGAGATGCAGTTCGCGGACTTCATCTCCTGCGCGTGGGACCACCTCATCACCGTGGCCTCGAAGCAGTTCTTCCGAGCGCGCACGCCGATCCCGATCGTCGTCAGGCTGCCGTCGGGGGGCGGCTTCTCCGGCGGGCCCTTCCACTCCCAAAACCCGGAAAGCTCGTTCGCGCACATTCCCGGGCTCAAGGTCGTGTGTCCGGCGACGCCGCACGACGCGAAGGGACTGCTCGCCGCGTCGATCGAGGATCCGAACCCCGTACTCTTCTTCGAGCACAAGCACCTCTACCGCCGAATCAAGGGCGAGGTGCCGGAGGATCGCTACACCGTGCCGTTCGGGTACGCGAACGTCCACCGGTCGGGTGACGACGCCACCATCGTGACCTGGGGAGCGATGGTGCACACCGCCACCGAGGCTGCCAACGAGCTCGCGAAGGAGGGGTTCGAGGCCGAGGTCCTCGACCTCCGCACGCTGATTCCGTGGGACAAGGAGCGGGTGCTCGGGGGCGTCCAGCGGTGCTCCAAGGTGCTCGTCCTCCACGAGGACACCCGCACCGGCGGCTTTGGCGCGGAGATCGCGGCGACTATCGCCGAGGAGGCCTTCGAGTACCTCGATGCGCCGGTCGTGCGCATCGCTGCGCCGGACACGCCGGTGCCGTTCTCGCCGCCGCTCGAGAAGGCCTTCATCCCGCAGGTCGAGGACGTCGTGACCGCTCTGAGAGAACTCGCCGCCTACTGATGGTTGACCGGCAATTCCACGCCGCGCGGGAGGTGACTGCGACACATCGCCGGATGGCGCCGCCCTCACTCGCCCGTATTCCCGATACGCACTCGATCGGGCGTCGTCCCCGGCTCGACCGCAGCCATCCCTGCATCGGCGGGCATTCCCGATCAACCATCTAGGAGGAATGGTGTCAACAGGTATGCAGACCGAAGTCGTGATGCCCCAGATGGGCGTGTCCGTGTCCGAGGGGACGATCACGAAGTGGCTTCGGCAGGTCGGCGAGCCGATCGGGCGCGACGAGCCCCTGCTCGAGATCTCGACCGACAAGGTCGACACCGAGGTGCCGAGCCCGGCCGAGGGCGTCGTGGCGCAGATCCTCGTCCAGGAGGGCGAGACGGTCGAGGTCGGGACCGTGATCGCGTTGATCGCGCCGGCCGGCACCGACGTCAGCGCACCGGAGGCTTCTCCTCCCGCCCCTACCGCCGAACCGGCCCCTGAGTCCGTCCCGGCACCGCCACCCGAGCCTGCTCGCGTGGCCGAGACGGCGCCGCCCGTGTCGTCCGAGCCCCTCGCACCGCCACCCGAGCCTGCTCGCGTGGCCGAGGCGGCGCCGCCCGTGTCGTCCGAGCCCCTCGCACCGCCGCCCGAGCCTGCTCGTGTGGCCGAGGGGGCGCAGCCCGTGTCGTCCGAGCCCGTCGCATCGATCCCCGAGCCTGCTCGCGTGGCCGAGGCGGCGCCGCCCGTGTCGTCCGAGCCACCCGCACCGACCGCGGCGCCGGTCGCGGCGCCCGCACCATCGGGCAACGGAAAGACCTTCGTCTCACCCGTGGTCGCTCGCATCGCCGCCGAGCACGGCGTCGACCCGTCGGCTGTGCCGGGCACCGGCACCGGCGGCCGCGTGACGAAGAAGGACATCCTGGCCTTCATCGAGTCCGGCGCTGCCGCCCCGTCCCCGCCGCCTGCGGTCGTGACACCAGCTCCCCAGCCGGTGGCCGAGGCTGCGCCCCAGCCGCAGCCCGTCGCCGCACCCGAGCCGGTCGCCGCCGCTGCCCCGCCTACCGCTCCAGCGCCGGCCGCTCCTCCCACCGCTCCTGCTCCGGCTCCGACGGCACCCACACCTCCGCCCTCCGCGCCGCCCCCCGCCGCTGAGCCGTCGATCGCTCCCGGCGAGTCGCTCGAGCCGATGACCGCAATGCGGCGCGGCGTGATGGAGCACATGCGTCGATCCGTCGATACCGCAGCCCACGTCACGAGCGCGATCGAGGTGGACATGGCCCGGGTCGTCGCTCTTCGACAGAAGCTGAAGCCCGAGCTTGCCGCGCAGCAGGTCAACCTCACGTACCTCGCGTTCATCGCGCGGGCCGCCGTCGACACGCTGAACGACTACCCCTGGATCAACGGCGAGATTCGCGGCCAGAGCATCGTCACGCGGCCGTTCGTCAACATCGGCATCGCAGTCGCGCTCGAGGACGGCAAGGGGCTCATCGTTCCGGTCATTCGCAACGCGCAGGATCTGAACCTCACTGGTACTGCTCGGGCGATTCAGGACCTCGCCGAACGCGCCCGCACGAAGAAGCTTCTGCCCGACGACGTCCAGGGCGGCACCTTCACGATCACGAACCCCGGCAGCTTCGGGACGTTCCACGGCACGCCGATCATCAACCAGCCCCAGTCCGCGATCCTGGGCACGTACGCGCTCGTGAAGCGCCCGTGGGTCGTCCAGGACGAGCTCGGCAACGACGTGATCGCGATCCGGCCGCTCATGAACCTCACGCTCACGTACGACCACCGGCTCGTCGACGGCGCCTATGCGGGCATGTTCCTGCGCGACCTCCGCGAACGCCTCGAGAGCTGGGACGAGGCCGCCTACTGAGTTGCGCGCAAGATCGAGATCCGCGAGCGCGAATTTCGATCGCGCGAAGATCCCTGGAGGCGGCCGCTGCGCGGCCGCGTCGTTGCGACTGCCGGGCCGATGACCCCGCTCCAGTGCAGCTGCCTGTGCGGAGGTGTGCGGTTCGAGGTGACCGAGCCGTTCCAGCGCGTGTCAGTATGCCACTGCGAGAGCTGCAAGAAGCTGTCGGGCGGCTACGGGACGGTCAGCGGGCGGGCGTCGACAGACACGATCCGGATCCTCGAAGGTGAGGAGCTGCTGCGCTCCTTCCAGCCCGAGGAAGGCACGTCGAAGACGTTCTGCTCGAACTGCGGATCGAACCTCTTCGGCGGCGGGTGGCCGGAGTTCGAGTTCTCGAGCGTTCGTCTTGCGACGATCGACTCCGAGTTCGACCGCGAGCCCGAGCTGCACATTTACGTGCGCTCGGTTGCCGACTGGGAGCCCCTTCCGGACGACGGCCTGCCGCGGTACGAGACGCGCGCGCCCTGACATGACCCAACGGATCGTCCCGTTCATCGGTTACGAGGACGCGGCGGCGGCGATCGAGTGGCTGGAGCGCGCATTCGGGTTCACCGAGAACCGCGAGGCGCGCTACGAAGAGGACGGCACGATCACCCACGCGGAGCTCGAGCTGGAGGGCGCCGCGATCTACATGTCGACGCCTCGCGGCTACGCGAGCCCTCGAAGTATCCGCGAGGAGTCCGAGCTCGCACGCCACGCGTATGACAACCCGTGGGTGATCGACGGATACTTCGTCGAGGTCGACGACCTCGACGAGCATTACCAGCGGGCCGTCGCCGGAGGCGCGACGATCCTCCGCGAACCCGACGAGCCGGGCATCGGCTTTCGCGTCTACTCGGCCGAGGACCTCGAGGGCCACCGCTGGATGTTCGGCCAGCGGCTCTAGGCAGAAACGAGTGCTGAGGGAGGCGCTCCGAAGGGAGGTCCAGCCTGTCCGCGATCCCGCGTATGCGGCCGGCGCCCAGCAGTACATGAAGAGCGCGATGCCATACCTCGGCGTGCGCATGCCCGATCTGCGCCGAGCCTGGCGGAACGTGTTCGAGGCGAATCGACTCCAGAGCGAGGACCAGCTCCGCGCCGAGTTGCGCGAGCTGTGGGACGATGCGGAGTTTCGAGAGGAGCGATACACGGCCCTGGCGCTCCTCGATCAGTACCCGCAGTGGGTGTCGCTTTCGCTTCTCGAACGGCTCGTCGTCGAAGGTGCCTGGTGGGACTACGTCGACCCGCTGGCCCGCAAGGTCGGCGCGCTGCTGCGGCACGACCGGTCACTCGCCCCTGCGATGCGCGCCTGGAGCATCGACGCCGACATGTGGAAACGACGTGTCTCGATCCTCAGCCAGCTCGGTTTCAGGGACGAGACCGATCTCGACCTCCTCTACGACTGCATCGAGGCCAACCTCGCAGACCGCGCGTTCTTCATTCGAAAGGCGATCGGTTGGGCTCTTCGCGACTACGCCTGGCACGACCCACGCGAAGTAGAACGCTTCGTCGCCGAGAACGCCGGCCGACTGAGCGGCCTCTCGCGACGGGAGGCGACGAAGAACCTGTCTAAGCTCCTGGCGTGAGTCGCGGCGCGTACCTGATGAACCTCGGCCTCGTGCCCTACAACGAGGCGTTCGAGCTGCAGCGCTCGCTCGCCGGCGCCGTGTCGCAAGGCGCGATCCCGGAGACCGTGATCCTCCTCGAGCATCCGCCCGTGATCACGATTGGTCGCCGGACCGAGACCGAGCTGGAGCTGCACGTGCCGGACGGCGCGACGGTCGAGATCGCCGACACCGACAGAGGCGGCAAATCCACGTTCCACGGGCCCGGCCAGCTCGTCTGCTATCCGATCCTCGACCTCCGGAACCACGGGAAGGACGTGAAGCGCTACGTGCGCGACCTCGAGGAGGCGCTCGTCCGGACGCTGGCCGACCTCGAGCTGGAAGGCGTGCGCTACGAGGGTCTGACCGGCGTCTGGATGCCGCCCGGCAACGGCCAGGGACCTCGGAAGATCGCGTCCATCGGCGTCCACGTCTCGCGCTGGGTGACGACGCACGGGTACGCGCTGAACGTCGATCTCGATCCCGCGCCGTTTACGGAATGGATCACGGCGTGCGGGCTCGAGGACGCGGCGTTCACGACCATCGCCCGCGAGCTCGCCCGACCCGTGACCGTCGAGGACGTACGCCCAGCCGCGGCCGCCGCAATCGCGGAGGTGTTCGAGCTCGAGCTCGAAGCGCTACCCGCTGACGACGGCGTGGGCCTCTGGCGACAGACGATTCACGCCTCCCTCGCTCTGCGCTAGTCGGCTCGCGGCAGCGATCGGCTCGCGTGCTCGCGTGCCTGTGCGTCGAGCAACGCCTCGGCGTTCAGCAGATGCCCACGCGCCGCCCAGGCATGTGCGGTGCCACGCGGGACGAGCTCGTCGCGGAAGTGCTGCGCGGCGACGCGGCAGTGCGCGACGGCGCTCTCGAGCTCTGCGGCGGCGTCCTCGTACAACCGGGCGGCGGCTTCGAGTGCGTCGGTCATCCCGGAAGCTCCTCTGGACACGGAATGGGCGTGCCTTCCCCATATTTCGCGTACGCCGCGTCCGGATCCGACGTCTCCTCCTCGACACCGGCGCCGTGCTTCAGCGCGGTCTCGTTGACCGGATAGCGCAGGCCGCGACCCTTCCGGCGCGCTCCGACGCCTACGACCACGCAGGGGCCGTCGCCGGCGCCTACGAACACGTGCTCCGTCCACGGCGGGCAGTGGACGAAGTCCCATTGCTTCAGGCGACGCTCCTGACCCTCGACGATCGCCAGGCACTCGCCGGAGACGACGAGGACGTCCTCCTGCATCTCCTCCGCGTGGTACATGCAATTCGGCTCGCCCGGACGCAGGATCCCGATGCCGATGCCGACCTGGTCGAAGCGCGCCTCCTGACTGTCGAAGATGCCGAACCGGCCGAGGGGCGCACCGTCGAACCAGCGCGTGGCGCGCGCATTCACGACGAACCAGCCCTCGGTGACGGGGCGCAGCCCATGCTCGGCGCGCTCGAGTGAAGCCTTCGCAACCACCGTCTCTAGACTAGTTTCTCCGCAAGGGCGGAATCCGCGAGTACGGATTCCGCTCTGCGTAAGATCCCTAGAGCTGGCCGCTGGCGCGGCCAGGTCGTTATGAAGAGATCGCTCCCAGTCGCAGAGCGCCCGCGCCGCCCCGAGTGGATGAAGGTGCGTGCGCCGAGCGCCAACTCGCGCTACTTCGAGGTGAAGGGCCTCATGCGCGAGGGCGGGCTGCACACGATCTGCGAGGAGGCTCGCTGCCCCAACATCGGCGAATGCTGGGGACGCGGCACCGCGACGTTCCAGATTCTCGGGGACACGTGCACGCGCGCGTGCCGCTACTGCTACGTGCACTCTGGCAAGCCCGACGGACCGCCGGATCCGCTCGAGCCGCTGCGGCTCGCGCAGGCGGCCGCTCAGATGACGCTCTCGCACGTCGTCGTCACCTCGGTCGACCGCGACGACCTGCCCGATCGCGGAGCAGGGCACTACGCCGCGACGATTCGGGCGATCAAGCGCAAGCTTCCGCTCGCGAAGGTCGAAGTCCTCACACCGGACTTCCTCGACGTCGAGGAGGAGGCGCTGGTGACGGTTCTCGGTGCTCGACCGGAGGTCTTCAACCACAACATCGAGACGGTCCGCAGGCTGCACTCGCACATGCGCGGCGCCAAGGCGAGCTACGACAAGGCACTGTGGCTCCTCGAGCGGGCGAAGGAGGTCGCCGACTACCCGGTGCTCACGAAGTCGGGGATCATCGTCGGGCTCGGGGAGTCGAACGACGAGGTGGTCGAGACGATGAGCGACCTCCGCGCGCACGGCGTGGACGTCGTCACGATCGGCCAGTACCTCCAGCCGTCGCCGAAGCACGCGAAGATCGACCGCTGGGTTCATCCGGACGAGTTCCGCTGGTTCCGCGAGCAGGGAGAGGCGCTCGGATTCGGGTCGGTGTTCTCCGGCCCGCTCGTCCGCTCGTCCTACCGCGCCGACGAGCAGCGACACGCGGCCGAAACCGGTCGCGGCGCCGTCGCGTACTGACCGACGTGGGCATGCGTGCCGCCGTAGCGGTCGTGGCCGGGGTCGCGACTCTGACGGCGAGCGGAGCGCCCTCGGCGGAGAGGCAGCTGACAGTCCGCGAATACGCCGTTCCCGCCGGCACGCATCCGCACGACGTCGCCCCGGCGCGCGACGGAGGCGTCTGGTACACGGCGCAGAACACGGGTCAGCTCGGGTGGCTCGACCCCAAGACCGGCCGGTCTCGGCTCACGGCGCTGGGAAGCAGCTCCGCTCCGCACGGCGTCATCGTCGGGCCTGACGGCGCGCCGTGGATCACCGACAGCGGCTCGAATGCCATCGTGCGCGTCGACCCGCGCACGCGAAAGGTCCGTCGGTTCCCGCTCCCCGCGAGCGGCGGCTACGCGAACCTCAACACGGCGACGTTCGACAAGCGGGGCGTGCTCTGGTTCACGGGACAGAGCGGGATCTACGGTCGCCTCGATCCGAAGGGCGGGAAGGTTCGTGTCTTCCGCGCACCGCGAGGCGCCGGGCCGTACGGGATCACGACGACACCGTCCGGCGCCGTCTACTACGCGTCGCTTGCCGGCTCGTACCTCGGTCGAATCGACGTGCGAACCGGGCGAGCCACGGTGCTGCGACCGCCGACGAAGGGCCAGGGCGCACGTCGTGCGTGGTCCGACTCGCGAGGACGGATCTGGATCAGCGAGTGGAATTCCGGGAAGGTCGGCATGTACGACCCGCGCTCGAGGCGCTGGCGTGAATGGCGCGTGCCCGGCGACGATCCGATGATCTACGCGGTGTACGTGGACGGGCGCGACAAGGTCTGGCTCACTGACTTCGGCGCCAACGCACTGTGGCGCTTCGATCCAGGCACCGCGACGTTCACGCAGGTCGAGCTGCCGAGCCCCGACGCAGCGGTGCGTCAGCTCCTCGGCCGCGAGGGTGAGGTCTGGGGAGCCGAGTCCGGAACGGACAAGCTCGTAGTAGTCAACACCGGCTGACGCGACTCTCGGGGTTAGGCGTCCTCGCCCGATGGGTATCCGTTGCCCGAGCGGGGTATTCCCGCTCGACGCAATCTACCCAGAGGGGAGAGCGATATGCGCTTACGCAAGCGACTGGCGGTTCTTGCCGTCGCCGCTATCGCAGTGCTCGCCACAGCGGCAGGCGGGTCGGCGATCACGAACGGTGAGCCCGACGGCACGAGACACCCGTACGTCGGCCTCATGGTCGCGTTGGGCGAGGTGCAGATCCCAGGCGGCGGAGTCGTGGAGAACGTCCCGCTGTGGCGATGCAGCGGCTCGCTGCTGGCGCCCACCGTGTTCCTGACAGCAGGTCACTGCACGGCGCCGCCTGCGGAGCACGTCGAGATCTGGTTCGCACCTGGACCGGTCCTGACGGATCCCGACTACACGGCGGCCGTCCAGGCCGATGCGGACGGAATCGTGTCTTGCGACGCCTCGCCGCTCTTCAACGGCTATCCCTGCGTCGGGGATGCGGGGGGCACGCCGCATCCGAACCCGGACTTCTGCACCGGGTGTGGTAACGGACTGCCCGGTTTTGCATTCCGCGACGTCGGTGTCGTCGATCTCGACGACGATCCCGTCCCGACGAGCGTCGTGAGCACGTACGCGGCGCTTCCGACAGCCGGGCAAGTCGACACGCTGAGGAACAAGAGCCCGATCGACTTCGTCGGCTACGGCGTCCAGGTCCAGTTCCAGATCCCCGGGAATCAGCTTCCGCAGCCACCGCCGTTCTACCGCTGGGGCGGGCCACGGACGAGGATGTTCGCCCCCAGCGAGTTGGTCTCCGGCAACTTCAAGCACAGCGCGGAGTTCATTCGCCTCGCACTCAACCCAGGTGGAGGCTCGGGCGGACTCTGTTTTGGCGATTCGGGGGGCCCGGACCTGCTCGGAGGCACGAACACGGTCCTTGCCGTGAACTCCTACGTCACGAACGTCAACTGCAGTGGAGTCGGTTACGCGTCGAGGGTTGACATCCCCGAGGTGTTGACCTGGATCAGATCGTTCGGCCTGTAGCTATCAGATCGGGAGGGGGCCCCAAGCCCCCTCCCGGGCTCTACGGACCGTGCGGCTTGGCCATTCGGTGGTAGTCGAGCGCCTCGTCGAGGATGGATTCGTCGACCCCGGCGTCGCGCGCAACCTCGCGCAGCGGCCGGCCCGAGGCAATGGCCTCCTTCACGATCTCCGCACCCTTGTCGTAGCCGATGTGGGGATTGAGCGCGGTCGCCGCCGACAGCGTCGCTTCTGCGTACTGCTCGGTGCGTTCCCGGTTCGCCTCGATGCCGTCGACGCATTTCTCCGCGAGCAGGCGCGACGCGCTCGCGAGGAGCTCGATCGAGTCGAGCAGGTTTCGTGCCATGAGCGGGATGTAGACGTTGAGCTCGAAGTGGCCGCCCATGCCGCCCACGGTGATCGCCGTGTCGTTGCCGACCACCTGCGCAGCGACCTGCGTCACGACCTCGGGAATGACCGGATTGACCTTGCCTGGCATGATCGAGCTCCCCTTTTGGAGCTCTGGCAGGAAGATCTCCGAGAAGCCCGCGCGCGGGCCAGAGCCCATCAGCCTCAGGTCGGTCGCGATCTTCGTGAGTGAGACGGCGACGACCTTGAGCGCGCCCGAGGCCTCGACGAGAGCGTCGCGGGCTGCCTGCGCCTCGAAGCGATCGTGGGGAGCGGAGATGGTCAGCCCGCTTTCGTCGGAGAGGTATTCGCGCACACGCGCTGCGAACTCGGGGTGCGTGTTCAGCCCAGTTCCTGTCGCCGTACCACCGAGCGGGATCTGTCCGAGGCGCGGCATCGCGTCCCGAACGCGGGCAATCCCCTGTCGCACCTGAGCGCCGTAGCCGCCGAACTCCTGGCCGAGCGTGACCGGAACGGCGTCCATGAGATGTGTCCGCCCCGACTTCACGACGTCGTCGAACTCGACCGCCTTTCGCTCGAGCGACGCGGCGAGCACCTCGAGCGCCGGGAGGAGGTCGCTCGCGATTTCCCCGAGTGCCGCCAGGTGCACGGCCGACGGAAACACGTCGTTGGACGACTGGCCCATGTTCACGTGGTCGTTCGGATGGACGTCGTCCCCCGCGAGCCTCGCGATGACCTCGTTGGCGTTCGTGTTCGAGCTCGTACCCGAGCCCGTCTGGAAGACGTCGATCGGAAACTGGTCATCGAACTCGCCGGCCGCGACGCGATCTGCGGCCGCGGCGATACGGTCTGCGACGTCGCGATCGAGCACCTCCAGATCGGCGTTCACGCGGGCCGCCGCAGCTTTGATGCGACCCAGCCACCGCACAACGGGAATCGGAATCGGCTCGCCTGAAACCGGGAAGTTGGCGATCGCTTTCTCGGTCTCGGCGCCCCAGAGTGCCTGTGTCTCGGCCGCCTCCGCCATCGCGGCGAGTCTAGCGCCGACGAGTCAGACTGCCCCGGTGGCATCGCTCTCGATCGCGGATGCGCAGGAGCTCTGGGCGCCGGCCGGGACCTATCTGAACACCGCCTCCTACGGTCTTCCGCCTCGACCTGCCTGGGACGCGCTGCAAGCCGCGCTCGACGACTGGCACGGGGGAAAAACGAGCTGGGAGCACTGGGGGCTTCCCGGCGAGGAGGCACGCGGATCTTTCGCCCGTCTCCTCGGCGTGCCCGTCGAGACCGTAGCGATCGCGGCGAACGTCTCGACGCTCGTCGGGCTCGTCGCGGCGTCCGTCCCGAACGGGTCACGCATCCTCTTGCCCGACGTCGAGTTCACGTCCGTGCTGTTTCCGTTCCTCGTCCAGGAGTCACGAGGCGTCTCGGTTCGCCTCGTGCCGGCCGCCGAACTGGCCGGGGAGATCGGTGACGACGTCGACGTCGTGGCTTTCAGCGCCGTGCAGATGGCCACCGGCGCGGTCGCCGACCTCGAGGAAATAGCGACTGCCGCCGCTCGACACGGCGCGATGACGGTCGTCGACGCGACGCAGGCGCTCGGCTGGCTCCCGATCGACGGCGGACGGTTCGACGTCGTCGCAGCGCACGCCTACAAGTGGCTGATGTCGCCTCGCGGGACGGCGTTCATGGCGATCCGCTCCGAACGGCTCGACGCGGTCGTGCCACATGCCGCCGGCTGGTACGGGGGAGAGGATCCGCTCGCCACGTTCTTCGGCGCACCTCTCCGCCTCGCGAAAAGCGCGAGGCGTCTGGACACATCGCCGGCATGGTTCATGTGGGTCGCGACCGCCCCGTCACTCGCCGTCATCGAGCAGATCGGAACCCCCGCCATCCACGAGCACGACGTCGGCCTGGCCAACACCTTCCGCGCCGGCCTCGGGCTGGAGGAGGGCGACTCGGCGATCGTCGTCTGCGACGTCGAGGGCGCGGCCGAGAAGCTCGACCGCGCCGGTATCCGTGCTGCCGTCCGCGGCGGCCGGTTACGCACCTCGTGGCACGTCTACAACACCACAGGGGACGTCGACCGGACGCTCGACGTCCTGGCGGGGTGAAGGAGACGATGCGGAGAATCCCGCAGCTCGATACGTGAATCGCACGTGCAACCTCGTCGGTTAGGTGCCATACTCAGCCCACCAGTCCGGAGGGGGCTGGGTTCAGGGGAGGGGGAATCCGATGAACAGCACGCAGCGTCTTTCCCGACGTACGTTCGTCGCCTGGGTTGGAGGCGCCAGCGCCGGCCTCTACCTCTTTGGTCGATTTCCGGGCACGAGTGCTCCGGTAGCGCTCGCTCAGATTCCCGCCCCCACGCTCGATCCGCTCGAGATCGACAAGTTCGTAACGCCGATGCTCATCCCTCCGGTGATGCCCAAAGCCGACACGATCGTCCGCCGCGGTGTGACGATCGACTACTACGAGATCTCGATGAAGCAATTCGCGCAGCAGATCCTGCCCACAGGACTGCCCGCGACGACTGTCTGGGGTTACGGCGCCGTGAAGTCGGCGAGCGCGAGCGGCGTGCTCCTCCACAACGCGCCGTCGCTCACGATCGAGGCTCAGGCGAACCGGCCTGTCCGTGTGAAGTGGATCAACGACCTCGTGGACGACGACCGGAACTTCCGGCCGCATCTGCTCCCGGTCGACCCGACGCTGCACTGGGCCAACCCGCCGGGCGGCGTGACCGGACGGGACACGCGGCCCGAGTTCGAGGAGACGCCCGGCCCGTACCAAGGCCCCGTGCCGATCGTCACACACGTGCACGGCGCCGTGGGCGTGGCCGACGACAGCGACGGCTACGCCGAAGCCTGGTACCTGCCCGCGGCCAAGAACATCCCACCGGGCTACGCTCGGAACGGAACCTGGTTCCGCTTCTTCGCCGCCAAAGCGGCCGGCGCGTACGGCGTCGGATGGGGGCCCGGCTATGCCGTCTTCCAGTACCCGAACCACAACCGGGCCTCGACGATCTGGTACCACGACCACGCGCTCGGCATGACACGCCTCAACGTTTATGCGGGGCCGGCTGGTTTCTACATCGTCCGGGGCGGGCAGGCCGGTGACGGCGCCGTTCTCGACAGCCGAACTGCAGAGCCCGCCGTTCTGCCCGGCCCGGCGCCACAGGAGAGCGACGGGTTCCCGCCCGACAAGCCGTACTACGAGATCCCGATCGCGATCCAAGACCGCTCGTTCAACCTCGACGGCTCGCTCTTCTATCCGGACACGCGCGAGTTCTTCGACGGGATCGTGCATCCGTACATCCCGGACGGTGAGTTCTCCCCGATCTGGAACCCCGAGTTCTTCGGGAACACGATCATGGTGAACGGGAGCACGTGGCCTCATCTGGAGGTGGAGCGGCGCCGCTACCGCTTGCGCTTCCTGAACGGCTGTCAGTCTCGCTTCCTGATCCTGGACTTCAGCGGGATTCCCGGCGTCGAGGCCTGGCAGATCGGCAACGAGGGAGGGTTCCTGGCAGCTCCCGTGAATCTCACGGCCGACCACGAGAACCGCCTGCTGATGGGGCTGGCCGAACGGGCTGACGTCATCGTCGACTTCACGAACGTCGAGGACGGCCAGAGCTACATCCTCCGTAACGTCGGTCCCGACGAGCCGTTCGGCGGAGGCGTCCCCGGAGACGACTTCCCGATCTCGGATGAGGCGACGACCGGTCAGGTCCTTCAGTTTCGCGTGGTACCCGCCGCCGGGACCGACAACTCGACTCCGGCCCGGTTTCTCCAGCTCCCAGCGATCACACCGCTTCCGACCGAGACGGTCACGAGGAAGCTGGCGCTCATCGAGGTGGCGGACGAGGGACAAGGCGAGGAAGAGGAAGAGATCGAGGGTCCGGTCGAGGCGGTCCTCGGAAACGTCGACGAGGCAGGCGAACTGGTCGAGCGCCGCTGGGCGGATCCCGTCAGCGAGAACCCGGGTGTGGGCGCGACCGAGGTCTGGGAGCTCTACAACGCGACTGCCGACGCGCACCCGATGCACATCCACGAGGTGACCTTCGAGGTCGTGGACCGCGAGGGGCTCGTGCTCGACGGTGAGGATGTCGCGATCCCCGTCCAAGTGGACGGCGTGATCACACCACGCGAGCCCTGGGAGTCGGGGTTCAAGGACACCGTCATCGCCTACCCGGGCCAGGTCACGCGCGTGCGTGCACGGTTCGACACGGCCGGCCAATTCGTCTGGCACTGCCACATCGTCGAGCACGAGGACAACGAGATGATGCGTCCGTACCGCATCGGGCCCGAGCAGCCCGGTCAACCGAAGTCGTAGACGAGTCGGGCTTACTCGACGGCAAATCGCGCCTCGACGTTCGCAAGCTCGCGTCGGAGCGACGCGAATTGCGAGTCGAAGAGATCGTCGGGCATTCCCGGGGCTTGGAACATCGTGAACGTGAACGCGCAGCGGTCGTCCGGCAGCGACACGACACGAGTCGGGAACAGCGCGAGGTCGTCCGACGACGAACCGGCGAGCATGTCGATGACGCCCGTCTCGGGGTCTGCCTCGATGCGGAAGACGAACTCGCCGAGCCCGTTGACGACGACGGCCTCGCCGTCTCGCCACCTGAGCTCCCGTGCGAACTCCGTCGCCCAGTCGGGCAGGTTCTCGATCCTCGACAGGTAGTCGAAGACCTCGTCCGTCGGTGCCTCGAGCACCATGGTCACCGTCTCGCTTCTCACAGCTGCACCACCTTTCGCAATGACGAGAACAGACCCTGGACCTCCTCGTTCGAGAGCTCGCTCCGTGCGCGCGTGGCGAGGTCGGCCAGGACGCGCTCGGCCACCGGCCGGAATTCGTTCGCTCGCGGAGTGAGCGAGACCCGGTATGCACGGCCGTCCTCCGAGTCAGGCAAGCGCGACACGAGCCCGGCCTGCTCGACGGACCGCACGAGGGACGTCATCGCTTGCTTCGAGAGACCCGACCGACGGGCGAGCTCGCCCATGCGCAGACCGTCCTCCTCGTAGAGCGGCACCAACACGGAGCCGTACGCAGGGCGAACCTCGGGAAAGCCGGCGCCACGAAACCCCTCTTCCAGACGCTCGTTCCAGCGCTGGAGAGCCTTGGCGAGGAGCCATCCCAGGTTGTCACGAGTGAGCTCACTCACGAGATAGTACCGTACCAGACTACTTTGGTCAAGTCCGGTACTAAGTGAGGCGTGCCGCGCCGAGCAGCTCGCCCCAGGTGCTGAGCTTCACGCGCGGGCGGCCCTGGGGCTCCCCGCGCGCTTTCTCGGCCGCGTCGATCGACTCCCAGCCTGCATACGTGACCACCTGCGCGCCCCGCTCGGCAAGCAGCGCGTCGAGGCTCTCGCCGGAGCGCAGGGGAAGACGTCCCGCGCGCGCGTCTTCGAGAAGATGCTCGACGGTCTCGGTCGCGTCCTTCTTGTTGGTGCCGATCACGCCGGTCGGGCCGCGCTTGATCCACCCGGCGCAGTAGAGGCCCGGGACGCGCGCGCCGTCCTCGGCCAGGACACGCCCGTCCGCGTTCGGCATCGTCCCTGCCCGCTCGTCGAACGGCGCACCAGGAATTCCGACTCCGCGGTAGCCCACGCTGCGGAAGACGATCCCGCACGGAATCACCTCGCGCTCGTCGGTCGCCACGGCGCGCACACGTCGGCTTTCGTCCGGCTCGAGGCGGTTCCGGACGATCTCGACCGCCTCGACCCGCTCCTCGCCGAGGATCGCCACAGGGGACACACGGAAGCGCAGCCGCACGACCCGTGGCTTCCCGGACGGCTCGTGCGTGGCGAACTCGCGCAGGATCTCGACGTTGCGCTGGACGATGTTCGAGCCCGCCTCGAGCTCGGCCTCGCTCGCCGACTCGAGCTCCAGCTCCTCGGGGTCGACCAGCACGTCGGCGCCGGCCAGCTCGCCCAGCTCCTGGAGCTCGGCCGGCGTCCAGGCTGCCTGGACCGGCCCGCGCCGCCCGAGAACGAGGATCTCGCGGATGCCCGACCTGACGATGGCCGCGATGGCAGCATCGGTCGTGTCCGTGGGAGCCAGCTCGTCGTGCGTGAGGGCGAGCATCCGCGCGACGTCGAGCGCGACGTTTCCGTTACCCACCACGATCGCGCGCTCGTGCGTGAGGTCGAACTGCAGGCTCTGGAAGTCGGGGTGGCCGTTGTACCAGGCGACGAGCTCGGTTGCGGCCCACGAGCCGGCAAGATCTTCGCCGGGAATCCCGAGCTGCCGGTCGGTTTGTGAGCCGACGGCGTAGATCACCGCGTCGTACAGCGCTGAGAGCTCCGCCGGCGTGACGTCGCGGCCGACCTCGACGTTCCCGAGGAAGCGGAAGCCGGGCCGCACCGCAATCTTCTCGAACGCGCGGGAGACCGTCTTGAGCTGGGGGTGGTCGGGCGCGACGCCGAGCCGGACGAGCCCCCACGGCGTCGGAAGCCGCTCGATCATGTCGACCTCGACGGTCGGGTCCTCGCTCGTGAGCAGCGCCCCCGCCGCGTAGAACGCGGCCGGCCCGGAGCCGACGACGGCGGCGCGCAGCGGACTTCCCGACACGCCGCGATCCTAGAGAGGCGAGGGGCTAGCTCAGTGCGAACAGCCGGAGCCGCAGCCGCCCACGTGGGTGCCCTCGGGCAGCTCCTCGCCCTCCTCCACCTGGAAGGAGTGGCCGCAGCCGCACGAGGAGACGGCGTTCGGGTTGTCGATCTTGAAGCCGGACTCCTGGATCGTGTTGAGGAAGTCGATCGTGGTGCCCCGCAGGTACGGCGCGCTGAAGGGATCGACGACCACCGGAATACCCTCGAGCTCGAGCTCCACGTCTCCCTCGGCGGCGCCGGCGTCGAAACCGAGTCCGTACTGGAAACCCGAGCATCCGCCACCCTGGATCGCGACGCGGAGGACGAGCGTTGCCGCGTCCTCCTCTTCGGCCATGAGCTCCTTGATCTTCGCCGCCGCGACGGGCGTGAGCGAGATCAATGTGTCGGTGGGGTGCTCGACGGTTGCCACGGGCTCATGGTAGCGGACGGGGCCGCGGGTTCCACATGCGACTTTGTGACACTCGTATCGCGCATTTTGTGCGGGTTTCCCGATCCTTTCGTGCGCCCAAAGGGGGAGTGCTAGGTTTCGCCGCAGTACCGACCTCCGAGGTCTACGCGGGAGTACGACGCGTGCTTTCGAACTGGCTGCCCTTCCTCTTCTACGCGCTGTTCGCGGCGGCCATCCCGGCGACGATGATCGCCGCCTCGTTCGTCCTCCCGCGCCGCCCGGTGTCACGCACGCGCGCACGCATGCTGCCGTTCGAGTCCGGCGTGTCGGAAGGTGCGCCGAGCCGCGAGCGCCGCTTCACCGTCAGCTTCTACCTCACGGCGATCCTGTTCATCCTCTTCGACATCGAGATCGTGTTTCTCTACCCGCTTGCCGTCCAGCTCGACGCGCTCGGCTGGTTCGGGATCGGCGAGTTCCTCGTCTTCGTCGCGATCCTCGGCGTCGCTTACGTGTACGTCTGGAAGAAGGGAGCGCTCAACTGGCACTGAAACGCGAGCTGCCGGTCGTGAGCGACCGCCCCCTGGCGAAGGCGGGACTCCAGTCGGAGCGCGTGCTCTGGCCCGACCGCGGACCGGGAGTGTTCGAGCGCGAGATCGAGGAGATCGAAGACGCGCTCTTGCTGACGACGATCGAGAAGGCCGTGGCGTGGGCCCGGTCGGGTTCGGTCTGGCCGGACACCTTCGGGCTCGCCTGCTGTGCGATCGAGATGATGTCGATCGTCTCGTCCCGCTACGACATCGCGCGCTTCGGCATGGAGCGCTTCAGCTCGTCCCCCAGGCAGGCGGACCTCCTGATCGTCTCGGGTCGCGTCACCCACAAGATGGCGGCGCCGTTGCGTCAGGTGTACGACCAGATGCTCGAGCCCAAGTGGGTCATCGCCATGGGCGCGTGCGCGAGCTCCGGCGGGATGTTCAACAACTACACGATCCTCCAGGGGGTCGACAAGATCGTTCCGGTCGACATCCACGTCCCCGGGTGCCCGCCCCGCCCGGAAGCGCTGATGGAGGGAATCGTTCGTCTACACGAGAAGATCCGCGGCGGCGTGCCGCCGGCGTACGAGATCCGCGGGGTCGCCGAATGAGCGTCTACGCGGGAGTTCCGGGAGTGGTCGAGACCCGTGAGGCTCTCGGCGAGACGACGCTCGTCGTGGATCCGGCGCGCCTCGTCGAGGCGTGCACCTCGCTCCGCGACGAGCACGGGTTCAACTTCCTCGCCGACATCGCGGCCGCCGACTACCTCGGCTGGGGCGAGCAGGACGTTGCGGGCTACATCGGGACGGCCGCCGGGCGAGACCTGAACGACCCCGGCTCGAGAGGTCTCGCGCGTATCCCCGACCCCAAGCCGAAGCGCTTCGCCGTCTCGTACCACCTGCTCCGCGTCTCAGACGATCCCGCGCGGATTCGCGTGCAGATCTGGCTGGACGACGGCCAGCCCATCGCCAGCGTCCTTCCCGTCTGGCCTGCCGCGGACTGGTTCGAGCGCGAGGCCTGGGACATGATGGGCATCCGCTTCGACGGGCACGCCAACCTCATGCGCATCCTCATGCCCGAGGACTGGGAGGGCCACCCGCTCCGCAAGGACTATCCGCTGGGCGGCGAGCCCGTCCGCTTCTCGGACGAGGACTGATGTCCGTCCTGCCCGCGACCAAGATCTACGAGGGAACGAGGATCCCGCATCCGGTTCCGACGATCCTCGAAGTCGACCCGGAGAGGCACAACCTCGACGACATCCTGCGCGTCAACTTCGGGCCTAATCATCCGTCGACGCACGGTGTTCTCCGCCTCGTCGTCGACCTCGACGGCGAGACCGTCGCGGGCATTCGCGCCGTCATCGGCTACCTGCACACGGGCTTCGAGAAGAACATGGAGGCGAAGTCGTGGTGGAAGTCGGTCACGTATGCGCCGCGGATCGACTACGTCGCGTTCCACGCGAACGAGCTCCTGTACGTCCTCGCGATCGAGAAGCTCCTCGGGATCGAGGTGCCGAGACGCGCGATCTGGGCGCGGATGGCCCTCGCCGAGCTGAACCGCATCCACTCGCATCTCGTTTGGCTGGGAACCTCGGCGCTCGAGCTCGGGGCAATCTCCCTGTTCTGGTACTGCTTCGACGACCGCGACCAGATCCTCGATCTCTTCGAAATGGCGGGAGGCGCGCGGATGCACACCCGCTACGTGCAGGTCGGGGGCATCGCCGAGGACCTGCCTCAAGGCTTCTCGGGCGAGGCAAGACGCTTCTGCGAGACCATGCCGAAGTCGGTCGACGAGTACGAGGCGATCCTCGACCGCAACGCGATCTGGCTGGAGCGAACGAAGGGTGTCGCGCCGCTTTCCGCCGACGACGCTCTCGCGCTCGCCCAGTCCGGGCCCATGCTCCGGGCATCGGGAGTCGACTGGGACCTCCGCAAGGCAATGCCGTATCTCGCCTACGACGAGGTCGAGTTCGACGTCCCGGTGTACGGAAACGGCGACGTCTACGACCGCTACCGCGTGCACATGGACGAGATGCGGCAGTCGGTGCGGATCCTCCGCCAGTGCCTCGACCGACTCGAGGAGATGGACGGGGAGCCGTGGATCGCCGACGACCGAAAGGTCGTGCTGCCGCCACGCCACGAGCTCCACACGTCCATGGAGTCGCTGATCCACCACTTCAAGATCGTCACCGAGGGATTCACCGTGCCCGAGGGAGAGGTCTACGTCGCGATCGAGTCGCCGCGTGGAGAGGCCGGCTGCTACCTCGTGTCGGACGGAGGCCCGAGGCCCTGGCGCGTCAAGTTCCGCGCACCGAGCTTCGCGGCGCTGCAGGCGACTGCGACGGTCGTGCAAGGCGTCCTCGTCGCCGACCTCATCGCCGCGGCCGGCTCGCTCGACCCTGTGATGGGAGACGCCGACCGGTGAGCATCGCGGCCGAGATTCAGAAGCTCCGGAAGCAGTACCCGGACCCGACGTCGGCCGTGCTGCCGGCCCTCCGGCTCGCGCAGGAGGAGCACGGTGGGTGGCTTTCGCCCGACGCGATTCGCGAGGTCGCGGACGCACTGGACGTGACTCCCGCGTACTGCGTCTCGATCGCGTCGTTCTACGACCAGTTCTACCTCGAGCCCGTCGGGCGCATGCGTGTCGAGGTGTGCACGAACGTGTCGTGCGCACTCTCCGGCGCGCAGCAGGTCGTCGAGGCGTTCGAGCGCGAGCTCGGTGTCCCGGCGGGCTCCACCTCCGATGACGGCGTCTTCGCGCTCGGGACGATCGAGTGCCTCGGCGGCTGCGGCTGGGCGACGGTGGTCGCGATCGACAACCGCCACCGGCTGCGAGTGACGGCAGACGACGTCCCCGGGATCGTCGAGGAGCTTCGCAATGGCTAGGAGCTATTCGCCGATCGTCTTCGCAGGAACCGACGACGGGGCGGTTCTGAACATCGAGGACTACGAGAAGGGCGGCGGCTTCAGGGCATTGCGCAAGGCGCGGGGAATGGCGCCGGACGACGTCATCGCCGAGCTCGACGCGTCGGGTCTCCGGGGGCGCGGCGGCGCGTTCTTCCCCACCGGGCGAAAGTGGTCGTTCGTGCCCAAGCCGGACCAGCTCGCGAAGCCGCACTACCTCGTCGTGAACGCCGACGAGTCCGAGCCGGGAAGCTTCAAGGATCGCGAGATCATGCTCCGGGTCCCCTTCCGCTTCCTCGAGGGGTGCCTCATCGCAGCGCACGGGATCCAGTCGCAACACGTGTTCATCTACATCCGCGGCGAGTACGAGCGCGAGTTCGAGATCCTCCGCGACTCGCTCGAGGCGATGAAGAGAGCGGAGCTGCTCGGTGGCGTCACCGTCGTGATCCACCGAGGAGCCGGCGCCTACATCTGCGGCGAGGAGACCGCACTGCTCGAGTCGCTCGAGGGCAAGCGCGGTCAGCCGCGCACGAAGCCGCCGTTCCCGGCGATCGCCGGCCTGTACGCCGCGCCCACGGCCGTGAACAACGTCGAGTCGATCACGACGGTGACGCCGGTGCTCGACATGGGCGGCGCCGAGTACGCGAAGCTCGGCGTCGAGAACTCGACGGGGACGCGCGTCTTCTCGCTCTCGGGCGACGTCGTGAACCCCGGGAACTACGAGCTACCGCACGGGATCTCCATGCGGGAGCTGATCTACGACATCGGCGGCGGCGTCCCGAACGGGCGGGAGCTGAAGGCGGTCATTCCCGGAGGCTCTTCGACCTCGGTTCTCACGGCGGGCGACATCGACACGAAGATGGACTTCACGTCGCTCGTCGAGGCCGGCTCGTCCATCGGCTCGGCCGGCGTCATCGTGATCGACGACCGCTGCTGCATGGTGCAGCTCGGGATCCGCGTGTCCCAATTCTACGAGCACGAGTCGTGCGGCAAGTGCACCCCGTGCCGGGTCGGGACGCGCTGGGTCACGCAGATCCTCCAGAAGATCGAGGACGGCCGGGGCTCCCAGATCGACCTCGACCTGCTCCTCTCCGTCTGCGACCGGATCATGGGCAAGTGCCTCTGTCCGCTCGGCGACTCCGATGCGATCGCCGTGCTCAGCTACGTGGACCGGTTCCGGGACGAGTACCAGGCGCACATCGACCTCGGCCGCTGCCCCTTCGACGGCGAGTCCTCTCTCGAACGCATCCTTGCCCCGAGCGCGATGCACGAGCGCCACGTGAAGGTGACCGCGTGAACGCCCGAGTGACACAGTGTCACAAGGGGGGTCGGTGAGCACCCCCGAGCTCGTGGCCGTGACGGTTGACGACCGCCAGGTCGAGGTGCCCAAGGGGACGGGGCTCGTCGAGGCCGCGCAGGCAGCCGGGATCGAGATCCCGGTGTTCTGTTACGAGCCTCGCCTCGGCCCGCCGGTCGGCGCGTGCCGGATGTGCCTGGTGGAGATCGAGGGGATCCCCAAGCTTCAGGCCGGGTGTACGCTCACTGTGACCGACGGGATGGTCATCAAGACGAGCGCGACCTCCGCCAAGGCGGCCGAAGGGCAGGAGGCGACGCTCGAGTTCATCCTCGTGAACCACCCGCTCGACTGCCCCGTCTGCGACAAGGGCGGCGAGTGCCCGCTGCAGGACCTCACCTTCCGCCACGGGCCGGGCAACACGCGGATGTCCTTCGCGAAGCTGACCGTCGACAAGCCGATCCCGGTCTCGCCGCTCATCGCACTCGACCGCGAGCGTTGCATCCTCTGCTACCGCTGCACGCGCTTCTCCGAGGAGGTCTCGGAGGACGGCCAGCTCATCGCCCGAAACCGCGGCGCGCGCACCGAGATTGCGACGTTCGAGGACGAGCCCTATCGCTCGCCGTTCTCGGGCAACGTCGTCGAGCTCTGCCCGGTCGGAGCGCTCACCTCGACGCTCTACCGCTTCGACGCGCGGCCGTGGGACATCCAGAACGTCCCGACGGTCTGCACCGGCTGTGCTGTGGGCTGCAACACGTCTGCGACGATCCGCGAGGGCACGGTCAGGCGGATCCTCTCCCGCAACCATCCCGAGATCGACCGCGGCTGGCTCTGCGACAAGGGCCGCTTTGCCTATCCGCACCTGCGCGCCGAGGACCGAGTCACAGCCCCGCTGCGCCGTGGCGCGAAGGGTCTCGAGGAGATCTCGTGGGACACGGCCCTCGACGAGGTCGAGACCATGCTTCGGGAGTCGAGCGGCTCGATCGTGACGGCCTTCTCCGGCTCCGAGACAACCGAGATCGCGTACGCGCTGGGGCGGCTACTGCGCGCCGGGCTCGACGCCCACTCGGCCGTCCTTCCCGAGGCGACCTCAGACGCTCTGGAAGCGTTCCGCCTCCCGCTGAGCGCCATCGGCCAGGCGGCGCTCGTGGTCGTGATCGGCGACGACCCCGTGGTCGAGCGGGCACCGATCGTCGATCTCTGGATCAAGGAGGCGCGCCGCCACGGCGCCGAAGTCGTCGTCTGCTCGCCCACCGGCACCAGCCAGGCGACGCCTGGCGCAGGCGCCGAGATCTGCCGCGAGCTGTCCTCCGGCCGTACCGCGCTCGGCAAGAAACTGCGCGCGGCCGAGCGAGCTGTCCTGATCTGGTCGGGTTCCGGTGGTGGAGGCGGCGCCCGCGTCGCAGAGCTTGCGCACGAGCTCGGCTTCGACGGGAAGCCGGGTTGCGGGGCGCTCCATCTCCCCTCGGCGTCGAACCCCCGCGGCGTCGCGCTGGGCTGGGCGATAGCGGCGGACGCGGACGAGACGAACCCGGAGCCGATCGAGCTGCTCGTCGTCTCGGGCGACGAGGCCGCGAGCAATCCGGACGTCCGCGCGCTCGCCGAGCAGGCCAACCGCGTCGTCGTCCTCACCATGTTCCACGAGCTCGCCGGCGGCTGGGCGAACGTCATCCTGCCGTCCACAGGGGCGCTCGAGCGCGACGGGACCTCGATGAACCTCGAGGGGCGCGTCCAGCGCATCAGGCGGGCCGTGCTCCCGCCCTGTCCGGACGAGCTCGCCTGGATCTCGAAGCTCGCCGACCGCTTCGGCGTGGACGTCCCGCCTCACGCGGTCGGCGTCTACGCGGAGCTGGCGGAGGCGCTGTTCCGCAACCTCACGCTCGAGGATCTCGGGCTCCACGCGCCGTTGCCGGCACGTCACCCATACATGGCGCCCGATCCGGCAACCACGCCCGATCCGACTCCCGTCGCGATCAACGACGGCGCGCTGCGCCTGCACCGTTACCGGCCGCTCTTTTCCGGGCCGGCGATCGAACGGGTACCGGAGCTCGGGTTCCAGAGGCCGTATCGCGAGGTGGAGCTCGCCTCCGCGGACGCGAAGTCGCGGGGCATCGCAACCGGCGACACGGTTCTCGTACGCTCGAACGGCACCTCGGTCGAGTTGCGCGCGCGGGTCAACCGGAAGCTGATCCAAGGCATCGCGCGTGTCGCCGAGGAACACGCCGGCGACCTGCATCCGGACGTCGAGGTGGTCAAGGCATGACGACGCCGTCGGTGGAGTGGTGGGTGAGCCTCATCCAGGCGTTCGTCGTCATCAACCTCGTGATGGCGACGTTCGCGTACCTCACGCTCGCCGAGCGCAAGGTCATGGGCCGCATGCAGTTGCGCTACGGGCCGAACCGGGTCGGGCCGTTCGGGCTTCTGCAACCGATCGCCGACCTCCTGAAGCTGCTGAACAAGGAGAGCTTCCAGCCGCGAGAGGCGATCGACTGGGCGTTCATCCTCGGGCCCTTCCTCGCCGCGTTCACCGCGCTCACCACCTTCTCGGTCATCCCGTTCGGGCCCGGCTGGGAGGTCGGCGGCGTGTACATCCCCGGCCAGGTCGCCGACCTCGACATTGCCCTCATCCTGATCTTCGCCGTCGGCTCGATCGGCGTGTACGGCTTCATCCTCGGCGGCTGGTCGTCCGACTCCAAGTTCGCGCTCCTCGGGTCGATGCGCACGTGCGCGCAACTCGTGTCGTACGAGGTCTCGCTCGCCCTCTCCGTCCTCGGGATCGTGATCATGGCCGAGACGCTCTCGCTCACCGGGATCGTGGAGGCACAGGCCGACACGCTCTGGTACGCGATCCCGCAGGTGGTGGGTCTGGCCGTGTTCCTGCTGGCCGGCACCGCTGAGACCGCCCGCGCGCCGTTCGACCTCCCGGAGGCCGAGCAGGAGCTCGTCGCCGGGTACCACACCGAGTACGGGGGGATGCGCTTCGGCCTCTTCACGATGTCCGAGTACATCAACCTGATCACGCTGTCGGCCCTTTGCGTGACGCTCTTCCTCGGCGGCTGGCACGGACCCGGGTGGGACGGAGCCACCTGGGCGGGGCCGCTCTGGTTCATCGGGAAGCTAGTGCTGATCCTCTTCGTGTTCATCTGGATGCGCACGACACTGCCGCGCCTCCGCTACGACCAGCTGATGCGTTTCGGCTGGAAGGTCCTGCTGCCGGTGGCGACGATCAACGCCGTCGCGACCGCGATCCTGGTGGTGGCGTTCTGATGCCGCAGCCGCTGGACACGTTCAAGGGCTTCGCGGTCACGTTCCGCCAGATCTTCCGGAAGCCGATCACGCAGCAGTACCCGGAGTACAAGCGGCCGGTCTACCCACGCTTCCGCGGCCGGCATCGGCTGCACAGACACGAGAACGGCCTCGAGAAGTGCGTGGGCTGCTCGCTGTGCGCCGCCGCCTGCCCCGCCGACTGCATCCGGGTCGTCGCCGAAGAGAACACTCCCGACAACCGCGTCTCGCCGGGCGAGCGCTACGCGCGGATCTACGAGATCAACATGAGTCGCTGCATCTTCTGCGGCTACTGCGAGCTCGCCTGCCCATTTGACGCGATCACGCTCGGCAACGAGTTCGAGATCGCCGAATACTCGCGCGACGACCTCATCTACACGAAGGACATGCTCCTCGCGGAGCCGATCAAGCGCGTTCCGGTCGCCGACGCCGAGCGCTTCGACACGCCCGTACCCGCGTACAAGTCCGGGTCGTAGCGATGGGCAATTTCCTGGTCTGGGTCATCTGGTTCCTCGCCGCCGGAGGATGCCTCGCGACGGGCGTCGCCGTGGTCAGCATGACCAACCCGTTCTACTCGGCGCTGGCGCTCATCGGGAATCTCGCCTCGCTCGCGGTCCTCTTCCTCCTGCTCTCCGCCGAATTCCTCGCCGCCGCGCAGGTGCTCGTCTACGCGGGCGCAGTAATGGTGATGTTCCTGTTCGTCGTCGCCTACCTGGGGGGACGCGCCGATGCGCCGTGGGCAGGCGGATCACCGCTGCTTCGGTCCGCCGCCGTCGTCGCGGCGGCCGCGCTTCTCGTCGAGATCGTCGTCGTGCTCGGCCTCGCATGGGGCGACAACCTGAAGGATCCGGCCGAGGTCTCCGACTCGTTCGGGAGCCCGGCGCAGATCGGCGAGCTGTTCCTCACCGACCACCTGCTCGCGTTCGAGATCACGTCCATCGTCCTGCTCGTCGCGGCGGTCGGTGGCGTCGTGCTCGGGACGACGCGCGAGAAGGAGGAGGCGGCGTAGTGGACGGACCCGATGTCGGCTGGTACCTCATCGTGGCGGCGATCCTGTTCGGGATCGGCGCGCTCGGCGTCATGCTCCGGCGCAGCCCGCTGATCGTCCTGCTCTCGCTCGAGATCATGCTGAACGCGGCGAACCTCACACTCGTCGCGTTCGCGCGTCAACAGGGGGACGTCGACGGCCAGATCTTCGCGCTGGCGGTGATGGCGGTTGCGGCCGCGGAGGTCGCGATCGGCCTCGGCCTCATCGTGGCGATGGCGCGACGACGCATGCTCCTCGACGTCGACCAGGCGAGCGCGCTTCGCGGATGATGGCCGGCGCCTGGGTCTGCCTCCTCGCTCCACTCGCGGGCGCGCTCACGATCACCGTGGCGGGCGGGCGCATCTCGCGCCGCACCGCCGGCTGGATCTCGACCCTCACGACCTTCGTCGCGTTCGGCGGAGCGCTCGTCGGGTTCTTCGGTCTGTGGGCTGCCGATCCGGCCGACCGCGAACAGGTCTCGACCGCCTACACCTGGCTCGCCGCGGGCGACGTCGAGGTCGAGGTACAGATCCTGCTCGACACGCTGTCGAGCACGATGATGCTCATCGTCTCGGGCGTCGGCGGGCTCATCGTCTGGTACTCGATGGGCTACATGGCGGGCGACGACGAGGAGCGTCGCTACTTCGCCTACATGTCGCTCTTCGTCTTCTCGATGCTCCTGCTCGTGCAGGCAGCGAACGGCCTGCTATTGCTCGTCGGCTGGGGCCTCGTCGGGCTCGCGTCGTACCTGCTCATCGGGTTCTGGCACCACAGGCCCGAAGCCGTGGCCGCTGCGAAAAAGGCCTTCGTGATGAACGCCGTCGGCGACGCGACGTTCGCGCTCGCGCTCGTGCTTGCCATCTGGCAGACAGGGACTCTCGAGTTTGTTGCTGAACCTCGGCTCGTGGCAGAAGGGCCGTCGTCAACGATCATCAACCTCATCGCGCTCGGATTGCTCGGAGGCGCGGTCGCGAAGTCGGCTCAGATTCCGCTCCACACCTGGCTCCCGGACGCGATGGAGGGCCCCACGCCGGTCTCCGCGCTGATCCATGCGGCGACCATGGTGACCGCGGGCGTCTACCTGCTCGTCCGGTTCAGCCCGATCTTCGAGGCCACGCCCGACGTGCAGCACCTGGCCGCGATCCTGGGCGCGATCACCCTGCTCGTCGCCGGAGTGGTCGCCCTCGTGCAGTGGGACATCAAGCGCGTCATCGCGTACTCGACGATGTCCCAGATCGGTTACATGTTCCTCGCGGCGGGGATCGGCGCGTACGGCTACGCGATCTTCCACCTGATGACGCACGCCTTCTTCAAGGCGCTGCTGTTCATGTCGGCCGGGCTCGTCATCCACCACCTCGGCGGCGAGCAGGACATCCGCAAGATGGGCGGCCTCAAGTCGCTGATGCCGAGGACGCACCTGGCGTTCCTCGTGGGTGCGCTGTCACTCGCGGCGATCCCGATCTTCTCGGGCTTCTGGTCGAAGGACGGAATCGTCTCGGCCGCGCTTGCGATGGATGACGGGCTCGGTTACACGCTGTACGTCGCGGGGCTCGTGGGCGCGCTCCTCACGGGCCTCTACACGTTCCGGCTCTACTTCACGGTCTTCCGGGGCGAGCCGAGCGCGTTCGTCACGGAGCACGCACACGCCGGCCATGGCGAAGGACCGCTCTCGATGCTCGTCCCAGTCGGGATCCTCAGCGTCCTCTCCACGATCGGCGGTCTCCTGGTCATTCCGGGCGTCTGGGAGCCGTTCCTGCACTGGATCGACGAGACGGCCGAGCCGTTGGTGCAGGCGACCGTCGCCGAGGACTACGGCACGAGCGCAATTGCGGTCACGCTTGCGGTGATCGGCGCCGGATTCGCGCATCGCGCCTTCCGAGAGGGGCGCCAGGTGGTCATAAATCCCAGCGCCCGGCGCGTGCTCGAGCACAAGCTCTACTTCGACGAACTCTACGACGCGCTCTTCTACAGGCCGGCCGCGGCGCTCTCGATCGCCCTGCGCCGGAACGTCGAGGAGCCGGTCGTCGAGCGTTCGCTCGACGAGATCGGCTCCGGGACGATCCAGATCGGCGGCGAGGTCGCGCGCGTGCAGTCCGGACTGCTCCGGGCGTACGCGGTGGCAATCGCCTTCGCGGTGGCAGTCCTCGTCGTCGTCTTCGTGGCGGTGCGCTGATGCTCACGACCGCGCTCATCGTCCTTCCGATCGCAGGCGCGCTCGTCGTGGCGATCCTGCCTCTCCCGCGGGACACGACAGCCGGCCTCGCCTTCCTCGTCGCGCTGATGGAGGTCGGTCTGTGGATCGTCGCGGCGGGGCGCTTCGACTTCGACGACGGCGGGGTGCAGCTCGGCACATCGCGGGAGTGGGTGGAGAGCCTCGGCATCTCCTACTCCGTCGGCTTCTACGGCTTCTCGCTGTGGCTGGTCGGAGCAACGGCGATCGTGTTCGCCGCGGCGATCGGCTACGCGCTGTGGGTCGGCCGTGACCGCTCGCGCGCTTACCACGCCCTGATGCTGTTCCTCCTCGGGGCTGTGGTCTCCACCTTCGCCGCGCAGGACCTGCTCCTCTTCTACGTCTCGTTCGAGGCGATGCTCATCCCGCTCTACGTCCTCGTCGGCGTCTGGGGTGGAGAGCGACGCCTCGCCGCGACCTTCACGTTCGTGGTCTACACGATGGCGGGCTCGCTCCTCATGCTCGCGTCCGTCGTGGCGTTCGGCGTGACGCAGGGGACGTTCTCGCTCCTGGACTCGGGCACGAGCGACAACGTCTGGATCTTCCTCGGCTTCGCGATCGCCTTCGCGGTGAAGGCGCCGATCTTTCCCTTCCACGGCTGGCTGCCCCTCGCGTACCGCGAGGCGCCGGTGGAGGTCGCCGCGGTTCTCTCCGCCGTGGTGTCGAAGACGGCGATCTACGGCTTCCTGCGCATCGGCCTGCCGAAGTTCCCCGAGCCGGCCGACGACCTGTCCGGGCTGATCCTCGTCCTCGCCTCTGCCGGGCTCGTGTACGGGTCGTTGCTCGCGTTTCGGGCCCCTGACCTGCGCGGCGTCATCGCGTACTCGTCGATGGCGCAGATGGGGCTCATCACGATTGGCGTGTTCGCCTTCGACGACCTCGGGCTCGACGGAGCCGTCCTGCAGTCGGTCGCGCATGCGCTCATCTCGGCGAGCATGTTCCTCCTCGTCGGGATGGTCGAGCGACGCTGCGGGACGGGCGAGCTCGATGAGCTCGGCGGGATGGCTCGCGGGCGGCCCACAATGGCCACCGTCGTGCTGGTCGCGGGAATGATCGCGCTGGCCGTGCCCGGCTCGGTGACCTTCGCGGGTGAGTTCCTGATCATGGCCGGGGCCTACGACCAGGGCTGGGGGTATTCCGTGGTCGTCGCGCTCGGCGTCGTGCTCGCGGCGATGTACACGCTCCGCGTGATCTCCGCGATCCTGCACGTGAAGCCGGGTCGCGCGGTACGTGACGAGGCCCTCGACCTGCGCCCGGGGGAGCTCGCGCTCCTCCTCCCGTTGCTGCTCGCGCTCGTCGGCCTCTCTGTCTGGCCCGCGCTCGTCAGCGAGAGCGCCTTCGCCGCCTCGACGATCGCGGAGATCGTGCCGTGATCGACACACCGTCCGTCGACTGGTTCGCGCTCTCGCCGACGATCGCACTGCTCGGCGGAGCTGCGATTGCGCTTCTGTCGGCGCTCCTTCCAGCGTGGATGCGGAAGTCCGTCGCCGCCGCCGCCTCGATCATCGGCTTCATCCTGGCCGCCGTCCTCGCAGGCTTCCTGTTCGACGAGAGCGCGACTGCGGAGGTGCTCCTCGAGGGCACGATGGTGCGAGACCAACTCGCGGCGTTCGCGCAGATCATCCTCGGTGTGACGGGCGCGGTCGTCGTCCTGGCCTCGTGGGACGAGCGGCGCCACGAAAACCACGCCGAGTACTACGCCCTCCTCGCTACGGCGGGCGCCGGAATGGTCTTCTTCGTCGGAGCCGAGAACCTGATGACGCTCTTCCTCGGCCTCGAGTGGTTCTCGCTCTGCCTCTACGTCCTCGTCGCGATCGACAGCGAGCGCGAGACGTCGCTCGAGGCGGGCCTCAAGTACCTCATCGTCGGAGGCTTCGGCTCCGCAGTGCTCCTGTTCGGCTCCGCGCTCGTATACGGGGCGACGTCGGAGCTGAGCTTCTCGGAGATCGCCGTAGCGTCTCCGACCGACGAGACGTTCCTCTTCGCCGGCCTCGCGATGATCCTCGCCGGGCTCGCGTTCAAGGTCTCGGCGGCGCCGTTCCACATGTGGACGCCCGACGTGTACCAGGGGTCGCCGACCTCGGTGACCGCGTTCATGTCCGCGGCGACCAAGACCGCAGCGCTGGTGGTGCTCCTGCGTGTCCTCGCCACGGCGTTCCCCGAGCAGAGCGACGTGTGGACGATCTCGGTCGCCGTGCTCGTCGTCGTCTCGCTCGCTTGGGGGAACTTCGCCGCGATCGCGCAGCGTGACGTGAAGCGGCTGCTCGCCTATTCCTCGATCTCCCATGCGGGGTTCCTGCTCATGGCCGTCTCCGCGAACTCGGAGCAGGGTGGCCAGGCGCTCCTCTACTACCTCGTCCCGTACTCGGCGATGTCGGTCGGCGCGTTCGCAGTGGTCGCCGCACGCGAACGGGAACTCCAGCGCCCGGTCACGCTCGAGGCGCTCGCGGGGCTCGGCTGGGAGCGCCCGTACCACGGCATTGCGCTGTGGACGTTCATGCTCGGAATGGCCGGCTTTCCGCTGACGGGTGGCATGTTCGGGAAGCTTTTCGTGTTCAGCGCCGCGTACGACGCGGGCGACTGGTGGCTCGTGCTGGTCGGGGTCGCCGCGACCGCGGTCTCGCTCGCGTACTACCTGAACGTCGTCCGCTGGATGTACATGCGCTCGGGGATCGAGCTGCGTGTGGCGCCCGCCGGCGGGTCGCCTCCTCGCGACGTGCCGCTCGGAATCGCCGTCGCCGCGTGCGTCGTCGTGACAGTGGGCTCATTCTTCGTCGTGCAGCCGATCCTCGACGCCGCCTCCGACGCTGCCTCCTCGCTCCCGTTCTGAGCGGTGCTTCCGTCCCCACGACCGGAAACGATCGCCACGAGAAGGGCGTCGCAGAAATGTGCGGCGAGCGCGTCCCAAATCGCCAGCACCGACCGCAGCCGGACGGCAACACCGTCCGGCTGCAGCTCTCGTTCTCTAGATTGCCGTCGTGGCCACGGAGCTGACCTGGCTCGGACACGCGGCCTTTCGGGTCGACACACCCGGCGGCAAGCGCGTCTACCTCGATCCGTTCCTGACAGGGAACCCGAAGTGCCCCGACTCGGAACGCGAGCCCGCGCGCTGTGACCTGATCGTCGTCACGCACGGCCACGGCGACCACGTGGGCGACACCGTTTCGATCCATCGGACCCACGGCTGCCCGGTCGTCGCACAAGTCGAGCTGCGGCGATGGCTCACGGCCAACGGCGTGGCGGACGACGGCCAGGCCCATTCGATCAACAAGGGCGGTACCTGCTCGGTGGCAGGCGTGCAGGTCACGCTCACGACCGCAAACCACTCCGCCAGCACCCCCGACGGCTCATACGGAGGCGAGGCCGCAGGCGTGGTGCTGCAGCTCGAGGACGGGTTCACGATCTACTTCGCGGGCGACACGAACGTCTTCGGCGACATGTCGCTCATCGGGCGGATCTACTCACCCGAAGTGGCGGTCCTGCCGATCGGCGACCACTACACCATGGGGCCGCGCGAGGCTGCGGTCGCCGTCGAGCTGCTCGGCGTCATCCGCGTGGTGCCCTCTCATTACGGGACGTTTCCGCTGTTGACGGGCACACCCGAAGCGCTGCGGGAGCTCGTACCGCCGGGAGTCGAGGTCCTCGTGCCCGAGCCCGGCGAGACGCTCACGTTCTGATGCGAGAGCGCTGGTTCGGCGCCACCGGGCGCAAGGTCCCGGAGATCGTGCTCCAGAGCACCGTCGACCTCGAAGGCGCGCTCGTTCTCGACGACCTGTCCGACCTTGCCGCGATCCACGACGCGCATCACGCAGGGATACCCGTCGTCGTGCGCGCGTCGACGCCCGAGGAGGTCCACGCCGCGCTCTCCCTCGGCCCTGTGGCCTGCGTGCTGGTGACCGACGAGACGCTGCTCTCCCTCGACCTCACGGAGATGACCTACGGCTAGTCCCATCGTCGCGACCTACTCGATCTGCGCCTGCGACCTCGAGGCGCGGCAGTGGGGCGTCGCCGTACAGTCGAAGTTCCTCGCGGTGGGCTGCATCGTGCCCTGGGCGGAGCCACTCGTCGGCGCGATCGCGACGCAGTCGTGGGCGAATCCCCGCTACGGGCCGGACGGCCTGGCGCTGCTCCGCGACGGGCTTTCTGCAGAGGAAGCGGTGAAGCGTCTCACGGATGCCGACGAGAACCGCGCGCAGCGACAGCTCGGGATCGTCGACGCACAGGGCCGAAGCGCCTCCTACACCGGGGCGGACTGCAACGCCTGGGCGGGACACCACACGGGCGCAGGCTACGCGGCGCAGGGCAACATCCTCGTCTCCGCGGAGACGGTGACCGGCCTCGCAGAGACGTTCGAGGCGACAGCCGGAATGCCGCTGGTCGAACGGCTGCTGGACTGCCTCGATGCAGCTCAGGCCGCCGGCGGCGATAGGCGCGGGCAACAGTCCGCCGCGGTCCTCGTCGTCGGTCCGGAGCAAGGCTATGCCGGCCTCTCGGACGTCTTCGTCGACCTGCGCATCGACGACAACCCGCGCCCGCTCGAGGAGCTCCGGCGGCTCTTCGATGTCCACCAGGAGCTCTTCGGCCAGACTCCGCGCGAGAAGTGGATCGAGGTCGACGACGGTCTCCGCAGGGAGATCGCGGATCGCCTGGCCGTCCTCGGGTACGAGCGGCTCGAGGACTGGGCAGGCGTCGAGAACCTCGAGGAGCGCGTGGACGGCGAGGACGCGATCGACCCCGTGGTGCTCGAGCGGCTGCGGGAGGCAGCACCCTAGAGGGGTGCATGCAAGGCGGGGCTCGGGTCAGCGGACGCTGACTCGAATCTGCACGTCCGGCGTCGCAACTGCGACGCTCCCGTAGAGCGGTCACCTGCGCTTGAACCGCTCGACGAGTCGGGCCGCCTCGTCCTCGCCGACGCCCTCGAGCTCGAGGTCGAGCCGCACCGAGCTGAAGACGGAGACGTCTTCGCGAACCGGGTGCTCGGGATCGATCCTTCCGGCGATGCCGGCCCGAACGGCACGGAGCGGCACGCCCTCGCCGCGAGCCAGCACCTGTAGGAGCTCGACCCCGCACGTCGCGACGCCCGCGAGAAAGAGCTCGGCAGGCGTGACCGCCTCGCCCGGGCAACCGTTCTGCACTGGGCCGTCTGCGACGAAGTGCTGATGGCGACAGCTCCAGAGGACGCGCCCGAAGACATCGGTCGAGCGTGCGCCGACCTCGTAGCTCCGAACCGGGCTCACGCTGGGAGTTTCCGGCTACTCACGGCCGAGGTCAACCGTCGCCGGGGAGCCTGCGGCCCGCAGCCAGCTCTCTGAATCCGGGCACTGGGTCGTGCTCTGGACGCGCGACCACGAGTACCGCCCCGTGTTCCGGCCCTGCCAGGGCGGAAACGAACAGCTCGAGACCGACGGCGAGCGCGAACGCCTTGTGCGCCTGGTCACCGCCGAACGGTACGAGGTCCTCTGGCGAAGCGGTGCCCGCGAGCACCTCGCCGTAGGTCACGGCGCCCATGGACACGTCCGCGACCACCGGTCGGCCGTCGCTGGATGGGACGGCAACGGCGAGGGGATTCGTCCCCGTTAGCGGGACGCCGCCGCCCGGATGCGCAAGACGCCGCGGGGACGTCGCGGTGAGCGCAGCCACGAATCCTCCCAGGGCGAGGCGGCGCGCCCAGTACCCGAGGACACCGGTCGGGAAGCAACGGCGCGCGACGATCACGCGTGCACGTTCCGGCGGATCGTCGAGCGTCGCCCGCACGATCTCCTCGAGGACGAGGTAGCCCAGCGCGCCGTGGCCGTCCCAGCGCTCGAAGCCCTCCTCGGACTCGATGAGCAGGGGCCGCGCGGTCGGATCGAAGTCCAGGGTCTCGAGCCACGCGACGCGGGAGAGTCCGTGGCCCGCCTTGCCGCGGCGGTCGGCGTCCTCGAGGTGCGCGAGGAGCGCGTCGACCGCGGTGGGCGCAAGCCCGAGCGCCGCGAGCCGCATTCGTGCCTCGTCGCTCGTCACGCCGCCCCCAGTCGCTTGCGAAACCGGCGAACGGGCCAGCCCCGCGTGGCGGCGACTCGGCGCAGTTGACGATCCGGATTGACCGCGATGGGGTGTCCGACCGCCTCCAGGAACGGGAGATCCGTGTGCGAGTCCGAGTACGCCGTCGACGCCGCCAGGTCGAGGCCTTCAGCCTCGGCGAGCTCCTCGAGCGCGTCCGCCTTCGGCGCGCCGTAGAGGCGCCTCTCGAGCCGGCCCGTGTAAACCCCGTCACTCACTTCCGCACGCGAAGCGAGCGCACCTGCGAACCCCAGTCTCTGAGCGATCGTCTCGACGACCTCCTGAAGGGCGGCAGACACGATGTACACGTCCTCGCCCCGGTCCGCGTGCGACGCAGCGAGCTCGACCGCCTCGCGATAGACATGGGGCCGGAGCACGGGCTCCCAGGCCTCGTCCGCGATCTCGCGCATGTCGCTCACCCGAAGCCCCTTCAGGATGGACATCGCGCTGTCGGCCGTCTGCCCCACGCGTGCCTGACCCGCTCCGAAACGGACGAAGATCGCCTGCGCAATCGCAGCCTTGAGGAGCTGCCTGCGACCGATGTAGCCGCGCCGTCGAAACGGCCCGGCCAGAGCGAGCGAGCTGGAGCGCGAGAGCAGCGTCCGATCGAGGTCGAAGAACGCAGCTGCCTCAGGCACCGCTGTCCTAGGAGAGGACGGTCAGCGGCTTGCGGATCGACCCCGCCCGCGACGCCGCGACCGACTCGGCCAACGCCGAGATTGCCGCCGCCGCCTCCGAGTCGGGCGCGACCTCGGCCACGGGGCACCCCTCGTCCGCGGCCTCACGAAGCAGCGTGTCGAGCGGAATGCGAGCGAGGAGCGGCACACCGATCTCGTCCGCGAGCGCCTGGCCGCCGCCGGAGCCGAAGAGCTCCTGACCGGTCCCTGCGAGGTACGACATGTTCTCGACAGCGCCGATCACCCTCATCCCCGTCTTCTGAGCCATCTGCGCCGCGCGCACGGCGACCAGCTGCGCAGCGGGCTGCGGCGTCGTCACGACGAGTGCCTCGGCGCGAGGGAGGAGCTGCCCGAGGGACATGGCGACGTCTCCGGTGCCCGGGGGCATGTCCACGAGCAGCGTGTCCACATCGCCCCAGTGGACGTCGGAGAGGAACTGCTCGAGCGCCTTGTGGAGCATCGGGCCGCGCCACATGATCGGTGCGTTCTCGTCGAGGAAGAAGCCGATGGACATGAGCTTGAGGTCACCGCGAACCGGCGGGATGATCATCTCGTCGACGGCAATCGGCTTCTGGTGCACGCCGAGCATGTGTGGGATCGAGTGGCCGTAGATGTCGCCGTCCAGCACGCCCACCTGCTCGCCCAGCTGAGACAGGGCATATGCGAGATTCGCGGCGAGGGTCGACTTCCCGACGCCTCCCTTTCCCGACGCGACCGCTATGACGCGGGTCGAGGGCGAGAGCGAGATCGCCCGGTCGGCGCGCCCTCCGCGCAGGCGTGATACGAGTGCGGCCTTCTCCTCGGGTGTCATCACGTCGAAACCCAGGCGCACGCGCGCGACTCCCGGTACCTCGCCGACATGGCGCGACACCTGCTCCTGGAACGAGTCGCGCAACGGGCAGCCCGCGACGGTGAGGGCGATCGTCACGGACACCGACCCGTCGTCCTCGACGAGCACGTCGCGGACCATGTCGAGCTCCGTCACCGGGCGGCGCAGCTCGGGATCGATGACGTTCTCGAGTGCCTTCAGGATCGCGTCGCGGTCCGGCCTCATACGGCGCAGAGTAGCCGTGATGCTCGGCCACTTGCCTTCAGGTGGGAACCGCGCTAGATGATGACGCCGACTCGTTGCCCGGACGGTCCACCGGATGGCATCGATTGTGGCGCAGGAGGGATGAATGGAACTGTCGAGTCGCGAGTTCTGGGGTTTGGTCTACCCTCGTACTCGGCTCGTTCTTCCTGCACGCGTTGGCCGGAGGCCCGGCTGAGCTCTACGGGGCTGCGGCGGCGCTGGAACCGGCGTCGAGATCTCGGATCAAGGGAGCGAGACCCGCGTCGACGGTCTTGCCGCTGCAGCTCTCGTCGCGACCGGCTTCGGTGCCTTCGTGCTGGGCCTGTTCAGACGCTCAACGAGCGTCCACCGGCATCAGCGACTTCCTGCGCTTCGACGACGACGTCGGCCCGCCCTCCGGGAAGACGGTTCTCGCCGTGATCGCGTACTTCGGCTCCCTGCTCGGTGCTCGGACTGCTCTGGCGCAGACGTCAGGTCGGCCTCAGGCCGATGCTCTGGGCAGCCGCGGTGCTGCTGGTTCTCGGCGCCATCGGCAGCTTCCCGACCTTCTTCCAAGCATTCGCCGACGAGTGAGCGGGCTATGAGGCGCGAAGCGCCAGGGTAAGCGCGCGAACGAGGTTCTGCGAGCCTGCCGCCGCAACGCGCGACCGCGTGACGAGATCGAGCAGCGCGTCGTCGAAGGGCGGATCGTCGCAGAGCTCGATCGCGAGCCCGCATTCCCGCACGAGGAGCTGTGCTGCGGCGATGTCGACGGAGCGCGCGGCCTTGAGCGAGACCACGGCGTCGACGCGGCCTGCTGCCAGGTGGCAGATCGACAGCGCGAGCGACCCCATCACCCGCAGCCGACCAGCCAGTCCGACGACATGCTCGATCTCCTGCGCGATGCTCGGCGTCGTAGTGCCCTCGAAGCACAGGATCTCGATGGTCTCCTTGGGCGTCTGAGCTCCGAGGCGCACACCGTCGAGAAACGCCCCACGGCCCCGCTCCGCAGTCCACTCCTCGCCCGAGCCGAAATCGTAGACGTAGCCGAACGTGACGTCTCCCATCGCAGGGCCCTCCGCGACGGCCAGCGAGAACGAGAAGAACGGGATGCCGCGCTTCGCGTTCACCGAGCCGTCGATGGGGTCGACGACGACTCTGCGCGATCCTCCCGCGCCGAACGCCCGCTCCCCGAGCTCCTCGGACACGAGCACGAAGTCCTCGCCGACGGCGGCCAGCCGCGCGACGACGGCGTCCTCGGCGGCCTGATCGATGGCGGTCGTATCGTCGCCACCCTGTCCGACCCGGAGCACCGGCTCGCGGTCGGCCCTCGACGGCAGGCGCTCGAGCACCTCGCGAATGTCCGCGACACACAGGCGGCAGGTCTCGAGCCAGCGGGTCATCGCCCGAGCGGATGGAACAGGAGCCCGGAGAGGGGCTTGGGAAAGAAGTACGTGCTCTTCGGCGGATAGCGCCTGCCCTGCCGGGCCACCGCGAAGACGTCATCGATGCGAGGCTCGCGCAGTACGAACGCCACGTCGGCCGTGCCGTCGTCGACTGCGAGGAGTGCTTCGTCCGTCCGCGGCGTGTAGCGGATGCCGTCGGGGCCGTGCCGGTCGACGAGCTCGGTGTCGAGCTCTCCCTCGGGTCCACGAACGAGCTCGACGCCTCCGCGCCTGTAGGCGATCGCTGCGGAGCGCTCGAAGGGCTCCGTCCCGAGCATGCGTTGGGCCTCGTCGAGGTCTCTGCACTCCTCTCCCTCTCGAACGTCCGCGAGATCGGGCCGGTCTACGTAGACGCGGTGCGTCGGGAAGACGTGCAAGCCCTCGTCGCCCGCGGAGACGAGAAGCGCCATGATCCGTGCCGTCTCCGGGCCCAGCTCTCGGCCGAGCGCGACGGCGCTCTCGTACCGGTGGTGCCCGTCTGCGATGAGCAGCTGTCCGGGATCGAACTCCGGCGGCAGGTCGAGCCGCCAGAGCCGCCTGCCGTCGACGGCGAGGTCGGGCTCTCGATCGGGACGGTCGAGCGCGAACGGCCCGTCGGCGAGGACGATGATCGGCTCCGGCTGAACCCGTGTCGCGCGCAGGAGAGCCAAGCGGTCGTCCCGGACCCGCGGGTGCGTCTTCTCGTGGGGCAGCACGTCCCCGGTCTCGTACGGCCTCGCCGCCAGCGACACGATCGCGCCATGACGCTCACGTGCGACGCCGTCCGGCCCGACGTAGCTCTCGACCGCGAGCCAGACGGCGGGTTCGTCGTCCTGCTGGAGGATTCCCCCGGCGAGCCACTCCCGGTAGGTTCGATCGGCCTCGTCGGCCGACTCGGGCAGCGTCACGTGGACGACGTTGTAGGGGCTCCGCGTGTACAGCCGCGCGCGCTCGTCCTCGTCGACCGTGTCGTACGGCGGTGCGACGAGGTCGGCCAGCGGTCCGGCCGCGCCGGTGTAGCGGACGGCCCGGAACGGCTGTGCGTCGGCCATCGCGGCGAGCGTACCAACGGCTTTGCGGCAATAGACTCGGGACGTGACCACGATCGCCGAGCTCGCCGAGGACAGGACCGTCGAGGGCGTGTTCGCCGTGACGAAGAAGGAGCGCCGGCGCACCCGTACGGGGACCGCCTACCTCGCGCTCGAGCTGGCGGACGCCAGTGGCCGCGTCGACGCGCGCGTGTGGAACGACGTCGACGTGCTCGACCAGCGCTTCGGCGAGGGGGACGCGGTACACGTCCTGGGACGCGTCGAGAAGTTCGGCGGGAAGCTCCAGGTTCAGGTGCGTGCGGTGAAGCCGGCCGCCGACGCCGATCCGTCCTCGCTCACGCCGGCGCTCCGACGCGACGCCGACGAGCTCGACGGCTTCTTCGAGTTCCTCGCGTCCGAGATCGCTCACGACGGGCTCGCCTCGCTCGTGAACGCGTTCGTCCAGGACGACGTGATCCGGACGGCGTTGAGATCGCTTCCTGCCGCCGGAGCCGACGGCCACCACGGCTACGCAGGGGGTCTCCTGGAGCACACCGTCGGCGTTGCGACCCTCTGTCGCGAGACTACGCAGCTCCACCCGCGGCTTCGGCACGACCTCCTGCTTGGGGCAGCGCTGCTCCACGACGTCGGACGCGTCCGCGAGCTCGGCAAGGGGCCTTCGTTTCGCCAGACGGACGAGGGACGCCTGCTGGGACACGTCCACCTCGGGCTACGCATGATCGAGGAGCAGAGCGGCAAGCTGGATCCGGCGATCCTCGCCGAGCTTCTCCACGCAGTCGCGTGTCATCACGACCGGCCAGCAGCGAGAACCGCCGAGGCTGCTGTCCTCTATCACGCCAACCAGCTCGACGCCCAGGCCGCAACCCGCCCAGTCGGCGACGACGACTAGCGGGTCTTGGCGGCCATCCTGGCGCTGAGCGGCGCCCTCTGCTGGGGCGTCGGCGACTTCTTCGGCGGGCTTGCCTCCCGTCGCCTCGCAGTTGTCACCGTCCTCGTCGTCTCGCAGGCGCTCGGGCTGGTCGGCGTCATGCTCTGGGTTCTCGGATCCGGAGACGAGTTCCCCGGCCTCGTCGAGCTGCTTCCGGCGGCTGCGGCGGGGGTCGCGGGTCTCTTCGGCCTCGGGTCCCTGTACCGCGGGCTCTCGATCGGAGCGATGGGGATCGTCGCACCGATCTCTGCCGCGTCACCGGTCGTGCCGCTCGCTGTCGACGGCGCGCAGGGCAAGGTCCCGTCGCCGCCGCAGTGGCTGGGGATCACGCTCGTGCTCGCCGGCATCGCGCTGCTCTCGTGGGAGCCGAGCGGCGGTGGGGGTCGGTTCGCAACGGGAGCCGGGCTCGCGGTGCTCGCGGCACTCGGCTTCGGGCTCTTCATCGTCGGCCTGGACGCGGGTGCGGACGAGAGCGCCGCGTGGGCGGTCGTGGCCGCACGTTCCACATCCGTCTCCGTGGGAGTCGCGGCCGCTCTCGTCCTTTCGGCGTCGCTGCTGCCGTCGCGCCCGCTCCTGCCGATGCTCGTCGCGGTCGGCGTGTTCGACACGGCTGCGAACGTGTTCGTGGCCGCCGCCACGAGCCAGGGAGCCGCGGGGATCGTCGCCGTGCTCAGCGCCCTCTACCCGGTCGTCACCGTCGTCCTCGCGTGGCTCGTACTGGGAGAGAGGCTCAGCCGGGCCAAGCGCGGCGGGGGTGCCGTCGCGCTCGCCGGTGCGGCACTCGTCGCCGCCGGCTGAGCGAGGCATTGCCGAGCCCGCTACGAGTGGCCTACGCTGGCCGAAACGGCGAGGGGCAACATGCGACGTTCAAACGTGGCGACGGGTGTCGCCGCCGCGGCCCCTGGCTCTCACCCTGGTCTCAGGTGCTTCGGCGGCGAGCTTCACGCTCGGGCCGCTGGTCCAGGTGTCGGGCGCAAGTCCACTGACCGGATGCACTGCCGACGATGCCGCCGGTCAAACGGGGACGGTGTTCCCGAACAGCGAAGTCGAGCCGTGGATCGACGTCAACCCGACGAACCCGGGCAACATGATCGGGATCTGGCAGCAGGACCGCTGGCCGAACAGCGGAGCACGAGGGCTGGTGGCATGGGTCACGACGAACGGCGGCGCCAGCTGGAGCCTGGCCGGAAACCTCAAGACGACGGTCTGCACGGGAGGAACGGCCGGGAATCGGGGCAACTACCAGCGCGCGACCGGCCCGTGGGTCACTTTCGGGCCCGGCGGAGTCGCCCACCAGCTGAGCCTCTCCTTCAACGACCTCGAGCCTCCGTTCACGACGTTCGACTTCGACCATGCGCTGCTCGCGAGCAGGTCGCTCGATGGAGGCGTGACCTGGAGCGATCCGGTCGTCGTGATCAGAGACACGGCACCGACGGTGTTCAACGACAAGCAGACCATCACCGCGGATCAGACGAATCGAACTTCGTGTACGCGGCCTGGGATCGGCTGGTCTTTCCGGCAAGCGAGCGGGCCAGCGTCGTCGCGGCTTTCAACACGAGCTAGTTCAGCGGGCCGTTCTGGTTCGCCCGGTCGACGAACGGAGGACTGACGTGGGAGCCGGCACGACAAGTCTACGATCCGGGTCAGCTCGACCAGACGATCGGCAACCAGATCGCCGTGCAGCCGATCGGGGCGCTCGTGAACATCTTCACGGAGTTCAACAACGAGGACGCCAAGAAGCGGCGCGATGGCTTCGTGCGCGTGCTGCGATCGACGGACCGCGGAAGCACGTGGTCGGGGCCGTTCACGATCGGGCGCCTCGGCACGATAGAGGTGAGCGATCCAGAGACGGGTGACGCGGTGAGAACGGGCTACATCATCCCGGACATCGCCGTCGACCCAACGAGCGGACGACTCTACGCCGTCTGGTAGGACGCCAGCTTCAACGGCGGAAATGCCGACGCGATCGCGTTCTCGCAGTCGTTGGACGGAGGCGTGGCATGGACGTCGCCGATCAAGGTGAACAAGACATCCACGAACATCCCGATCGGCAACCAGCAGGCGTTCAGGTCATCGGTCGACGTCTCTGCGAACGGGACGGTGTCGGTGACCCACTACGACTTCCGCAGCAACACCGGGGCAGCGTCGCTGCGGACGGAGTACTTCATCGTCCACTGCCATCCGGTGTCGTCGACGACCTGCACGAACCCCGCGAACTGGATCCCGGAGCAGACGCTCACGGCGGCGCCGTTCGACATGCGCACCGCACCCAACGCGGGCGAATTCTTCACGGGGGACTACGAGGGACTGGCGAACGCGGGGAACGACTTCACCCCGTTCTTCTCCCAGCCGCACGGAAGCGACCCGTCGAGAACGTTCTTCGACGTGCCGCCGGCTGATCGAGTCGGTACGGGCGGGGCTCACCGAGCCCCCGCCTCTTGACGGGTTAGACGTTGAACCTGATGTTGAGGACGTCGCCGTCCTCGACGACGTAGGTCTTCCCCTCGAGGCGCTGCAGCCCGCGACGTGCAGCCTCCGCGTGCGAGCCGCACTCGACGAGGTCGCCCCAGCGGATCACCTCGCAGCGGATGAAGCCACGCGCGAAGTCGGAGTGAATCGCCTCCGCGGCATCGAGGGCGGTCTCGCCGTGCTGGAGCGTCCACGAGCGAGCCTCCGTGTCGCCGACGGTGAAGAACGTCACGAGCCCGAGCGCCTTCTTCAGCCGGAGGACGACGTCGTCGAGAGCAGACGGCCCCGACCGGAACTCGGCCGCCTCGTCGGGTGGGAGCTCGGCGAGCTCCATCTCGAGGGCGCCGTCGATCCCTCCGGGACCGTTCTCGAGCGGGATCAGCGGCATGGTGGTCAGCGGCTCGAGCTCGCTCGGCAGCTCGCCCGACCAGTCCGAGAGAGGACGACCCTCGTCGAGATGAGCGAGAAGGCGCTCGGTGCGCTCCACCTCCTGCCGCTTCTCCCGATCGCCCGACTTCGCTTCCTTCCGGACGCGCTCGAGCCGACGCTCCACGTGGTCGCGGTCGGCAAGGATCAGCTCGAGACGCAGGGTCTCGAGGTCCGCCTCCGGATCGGCGCCGTCCGAGAAGCCGTCGAGCACGGCGAGGAGCGCGTCCGCTTGCCTGAGCTCGCCGGGGATCTCGGCGCGCCCCGGCACGTCCACGACCCTGATCGCAGCCGGTGTCACCTTCTTCGACCCCACCACCTCGGCGAGACGGTCGAGCCGGTCGTCCGCGATGACGGCCATCCCGACGTTCGGCTTCTGGGCGACGTCCGCGTACGCCGTCACCTGCGCTCCCGCATGCGTCAGCGCGTTGAAGAGCGTGGTCTTCCCGGAGTTCGGAAGGCCGACGATTCCGACCCGGAGCGGCACCTCGTCGTCTAGCCGGCGAAGCCGACCCGAGACTCGCGCGCGTAGCGCTTCGCGTACACCACGCGGTCGAGCACGAGCGTGATCGTCCCTTCCTGCCCTTCCAGCGAGAGCGCTCCGGATCCTCCGGCGCCGAGCTTCCGATCGAGCGCGTCCGCACTCTCCGGGCTCACGAGCCAGCTGAGGATCTGTCCGCCGAGGAACCCGATCTCGACCCGTATGAAGTCGTCAGCCACTCGCAACCACCTCCGTGAGAACGCCGTGGACGGAATCCGGGTGGACGAACGCGACCTCGAGACCGAACAGGCCTCGCCGCGGCACACGGTCGATCAGCTGTGCGCCCGCCGACTCGAGCTCGTCGAGTGCCCTCGGGAGATCCGCGGTGCCGAGCGCCACGTGGTGCATGCCGGGACCGCGGCGGGCGAGGAAGCGTCCGACCGGCGTGTCGTCCCCGGTCGGCGTGACGAGCTCGAAGCGGGTCGCTCCGACGAGAACCGACGCCGCCTCCACGCCCTGCTCGTCGAGCGGCTCGCGATGCTCGAGGCGTGCCCCGAAGAGCTGCTCGTACGTCGCGATGGCCTCGTCGAGATCGAGGACCGCGATGCCGAGGTGATGGATGCCGCCCGATCGCACGCGGCCGATGCTATCCGCGCGGGTCAGTCCCGCATGGGGAGCGCGCGCACGGTCCCGATCGTCTCGGACGAGCGCGACTCCGGGGCGACGTCCGAGAGAAGGGCCTGGAGCTCCGTGCGGTCGAGCGTCTCCTTCTCCAGCAGCGCCTGCGCGACGCGGTCGAGTGCGACGCGATGCTTGATCAGCAGCCGCTTGGCCTCTGCGTACGCGTGGTCGGTCAGTCGTGCCTGCTCCGAGTCGCGCAACCGCTTCGTCTCCTCGGAGAGCGCGTAGTTGTCGGCCCGCATCGTTCGGGAGGCCGCCACTTCGGACATGCCGAACTCGAACACCATCGAGCGGGCGATCTCGGTGACCCGCTCGAGATCGTTCGCGGCGCCATTCGTGATCCGACCGAAGACGATCTCCTCCGCCGCCCGGCCTGAGAGGAACACCATCATCAGGTCGACGAACTCCTCGCGCGTGTGCATGTGGCGGTCTTCGGCGGGGATGTTGAGCGTGTACCCGAGAGCCTGCCCGCGCGACACGATAGTCGCCTTCTGCGCCGGGAACAGGTCGCCGACGAGGTGCGACATGACGGCGTGGCCGCCCTCGTGGTACGCGAGGATCCGCTTCTCATTCTCGGAGACGACACGACGCTGCTGGAGGCCCCCGACGATGCGGTCCATCGATCCGTCGAAGTCGGCCTGGTGGATGTACTGCGCCGCGTGACGGCCGGCGACGATGGCAGCCTCGTTGCAGAGGTTCGCGAGGTCGGCACCCGTGAGGCCGGCTGTTTGCCGTGCGATAGCGGCGAGGTCGACGTCCGAGGCGAGGGGCTTGTCGCGCGTGTGGACGGCGAGGATCGCCTCCCGCCCTGCAACGTCCGGCGCGGCGACCAGCACCTGCCGGTCGAAGCGGCCGGGACGCAGGAGCGCGGGGTCGAGATCCTGGAGCCGGTTGGAGGCAGCCATGACGACGACCTCGTGGCTCGCGTTGAAGCCGTCGAGCTCGACGAGCAGCTGGTTCAGGGTCTGGTCGTGCTCACGGTGGAAGCCGCCGCCGATCCGCGCAGTCCCGACGGCGTCGAGCTCGTCGATGAAGATGATCGCCGGGGCGTGCTTCCGCGCTTCCTCGAAGAGCTTGCGGATTCGGGCTGCTCCGAGTCCGGCGAACATCTCGACGAACGAGGAGGCGCTCTGTGAGTAGAAGTTCGCGCCGGACGCGCTCGCCACCGCCTTCGCGAGCAGCGTCTTGCCCGTGCCGGGCGGGCCGTGCAGCAGGATGCCCCGAGGGACCCTGGCACCTAGCCGTTCGAAGCGCTTGCGGTCCCGAAGGAACTCGACGACCTCTTCGAGCTCCGCCTTCGCCTCGTCGAGCCCCGCCACGTCTGCCCACGACACCTGCACCTGCGAGCCACGCACGACCGGCGCCGGCTTCGCCCGTGGCATGAACTTGAGCGTGTAGAGGAGAAGGACGATGACGATCCCGAAGAACACGATCGGGAGCCACGTCAAGAGCGTGTTCTCGAGATCCACCAGATCCGGTATCGGCACCCTCCCCGGGCCGCTGAAGCGAGGTCGTCGGTCTAGGCTTGACGGCGTGGGCAGCGAGCTCCCGCTCCCCGACCACCACGACGACGAGCGAGTCGCGGAGGTCTGGCGCGTCGACTACCAGGCGCGCTTTCGCGAGGCCCGTGGCTGGGCCGAGGCACACGGGCTCCGCCCCGCGGCTCGCGACGAGAAGCGCATCTGCCTCCTCGCGGTCGACCTCCAGAACACCTTCTGCACGCCCGGATTCGAGTTGTTCGTCGCGGGGCGTTCGGGCACGGGCGCGGTCGACGACAGCAGGAGGCTGTGCGCGTTCCTGTATCGAAACCTCTCCGCCATCACCGAGATCGCGGTCACCCTCGACACGCACCAGGCGTTCCAGATCTTCCACGCATCCTTTCTCGTTGATCCGGACGGGCGCCATCCCGACCCGTACACGCTCGTCACCACTGACGACGTTGCTTCCGGTCGCTGGAGCGTCGACCCGGCGGCCGCGGAGGCGCTCGGGCTGAGCGCACGGGATGCGGGGGCGCATCTACGCTCGTACGTCGAGGTTCTGGCCGCGGGTGGGAAGTACGAGCTCACGATCTGGCCGTTCCACGCGATGCTCGGAGGCCTTGGGCACGCGCTCGTGAGCGCGCTGGAAGAAGCGTTCTTCTTCCATTCGGTGGCGCGCCGAGCCCCGACCCGATTCGAGATCAAGGGCCGCCATCCACTCACCGAGCACTACTCCGTCCTTGGCCCCGAGGTGCGGACGAGCGCGGACGGGCAAACGCTTGCCGCTCGCAACGACGCGCTGGTCGCGCACCTGCTCGAGTTCGATGCGGTGGTCGTCGCGGGTCAGGCGAAGAGCCACTGCGTCGCGTGGACGATCGCCGATCTACTCGCGGAGGCGCCCGAGATCGCCTCGCGCGTCTTCTTGCTCGAGGACTGCTCCTCGTCCGTCGTGGTTCCGGGGGTCGTCGACTATACGGACGAGGCCGACCGTGCGTTCGCCGACTTCGCGCGACAAGGCGTCCACGTGGTCTCCTCGACCACTCCGGTCGACGCCTGGTCGATCACCGTCGGCGCTAGGTGACGAGCTCCAGGCGAGGGTTCAGCCGCAACCAGCGTCCCACCTTCGCGCAGGGCTTGCCGTCGGCCAGCACCACGTCGGCGGTGAAATCGTTGTCGCCCCGGATGAGGGACGAGCCGACGCCGTAGCCGTCGACGGGAACACCGGCTGCCTCGAAACGCCGGATCTTGCCCGCCGTGAATCCCCCGGAGACGATGATCTTCACGTCCGGATGACCCGCGTCGTCGAGAGCCGAGCGCACCTTCCGGACGAGACGTTCGTTCACGCCGCGAGGGTCGAAATCGCCCATCTCATCCCACAGCGCGCGGTCGACGAGGTCGCCCGAGGTGTCCAGCCGCACCCCCCAGAGCCGCGGGCCGAGCGCCCGTGCAATCTCTAGCGACGTGCGCACGGAGTCGTTGTCGAAGTCCACGAGCACGACGATCCCCATGTCGTCCGGGGCCCAGTCGGCGAACGTGCGAGCGGCGAGAACCGTATCTCCGTCGAGCGCCGCGATCAGTGCGTGAGGCACGGTCCCGACGCCGCGGCCTCCCCACCACGAAGCCTGCGCATCCGTCGAGACACCAATCGCGCCGGCGATGTGGGCCGCATACCCGTCGCCCGTCTGCATCCGGTGGTGGTCGTGTCGAGCCGGGAAGTAAAGGATCTCCTTCCCCGCGGCGGCCTCGACGACGCAGCGAACGTTCGTCGAGATGAGCGTCCGCCGCGCGAGAACACCGAGATACACGGTCTCGAGATGTGCGAACAGCGTGTAGTCGCCGTCGATCGTGAGCACGGTCTCCCACGGCTCGATCGCGTCGCCGTCGTACAGGGCATGAACCTCGAGCTCCTCCCAGCCGTGCGAGCACAGGCGGAGGATCGCCAGAGCCTCGTCCATGCCGCCGAGTACCGCGTGCTTCTTCTGAAAGACCTGCATGAGCACACGCGTGTGCCGTCCGCTGGCGAGCAGAGCCGAACGCGCATGGTTGAAGTAGGCGTCGGTGTAGTACCCGTCCCGGATCTTCTCGACGGGCAACTCGAAGATGTCGGGATCGAGCCTGCTACGCGCCCTGTCGCCCATGCTCGAGCTCGAGACACGCATCTCGCGCCGCATTCGCGACCTCGAGCTGACCGGCGGACGGCTCGGCAGTCGAGAGATGGCGTTGGAGCTCGAAGCCGGGTCGGGCCAGCACGCGCGCGACTGGATGCGACGGGTTTCGAGCGACCCACGAGAAGACCTCGACCGAGCCGCCGATCGCACCTGCCGTCCCCAGCAGGCGGGCGATGCTGCGCGTTCCCGCAGGAGCCTTCGAGGCGACGACGTTCGCAGCGAGCGAGGACGCGACCATCGGCGCGATGAGTTGCGATCCGCAGCGCGCGTGCTCCTTCGGCGCCGGCGTGCCTCCGTTCTCGTATGTGCCGATCGAGATGTGCTCCGCGCCGTGGTACGCGGCGAGATTCGGACCGCGTAGCGCGAGCGCCGCCGGGAGGAAGGCGACCCCTGCCGCGGCCAGCTCCCTCGTGCCCGGCGAAAGCCTCGATCGTCGCAGCACGCGTGCGGCAACAGCGGTCCCGAGCATCGCTCCGACGACGCTGGGCCGCTCGAACGGGAAGCGCGCCTGTGGAAGCGCGCGACGCACCATCGGCAGCAGGACGAAAGCCTCGGCGATCGCGAGGGGGCCACGCAGGACCGGCATCCGCTTCCGCGCGGCAGGCGCGAGATGCGGCTTGCGACCCGAGGCGACGTGAAGCAGCCCTTCCTCGTCACGCACCGCGCACCCCCACGACGTCGGCCCGTGCACGAGTACGCCGTTCTGAAGCGCCATCCCTCCGAGCCGCACGGGTTCGTCCACGCTCAGACCTTAGCTGTGAGCTCCCGGAGCGACGCCTGCAGCGCATCGGCCGCGGGCCCACGCCCGAGCTCGTGCCCGTCCACCTCCACGAGCGGCATCATCTCGCGGACCGACGAGGACGTGAACGCCTCGCCGGCTGCCAGCAGGTCCGTGAGCGCGTACGCACCCTCCTCCACGCGGTAGCCGCACGTGGGCGCGAGCTCGATGATGGCCGCGCGCGTAACGCCGGCGAGAATTCCGAGGTCGAGCGACGGCGTGTACAGCGTCTTCCCGACTCGCCACCAGACGTTCGTCACCGTTCCCTCGAGGACGATCCCCTGCTCGTCGACGAAGATCGCCTCGTCGGCTCCACGTCGGCGCGCCTCGGCCTCGGCGGCCATGTTCACCGCATAGCTCGTCGACTTCACGCCGGGAAGAAGCCACGGCGCGGACGCGCGCAGGCCCAGAAGCGAGACGGCAGCCGCCCCACGTTCGCGCGCGGGCTCGATCCAGTCGGGAATGGTGCTGAGGAGCGCCAGTGCCAGCGGGATCCCACCTGCCGGCCCGGCGGTCCACACGAGACGTAGCGAAGCATCGCCGCCCTCGGCCTTGGGCAAGACCAGGCCGACGAGCACCTGCAGCCGACGCCGCTCGACGGTGGGAAGTCCGATGCTCACGGCCGAGGCGGTCAGCCGGTCGAGGTGAGCCTCGAGGCCGAAGGGCCGACCGGAGTAGACACGCAAGGTCTCGAACGCCGCTCGTCCTCGGAGGAGCCCTTCGTCGTCGGCGCGAATGACCGGCTCGGTCGGGTCGACAAGCCCACGGCCCGTCACGGCGAGGGCCAGGACGCTCATGCGAGCGCGGCCTCCGGAAGCCGCGATCCGATCGCCTCGAGCAGGGGGCGCGCCTCCGTCCACGACTCCTCGACCTCCTCCATCGCATCGGAGTCCCAGACGATCCCACCGCCGATCCAGAGATGGATCACGCCGTCGGCGATCGCGAACGTGCGGATCGTCAGCGCGAGGTCGAAGTCGCCGTTGCCGTAGATCCGCCCGAGCGCACCCATGGAGGCGCCGCGGCCCACCGGCTCCAGATCGGCGATGAGATCCACCGCTGCGATCTTCGGTGCACCCGTGACGGAGCCGCCGGGGAATGTGGCCTCGAGGATCCTCGCGAGACCGAGGCCCTCCCGCAGTCGACCCTCCACCGTCGAGACCATGTGCTCCACTCCGGCCAGCCCGTGCGTCGCCATCAGCTCCGGCCACCCGACGCTTCCCGGCTCGCACATGCGTGAGAGGTCGTTCCGCTCGAGGTCGACGATCATCACGTGCTCGGCAGCGTCCTTCTGCGACCTGCGGAGCTCGGCGGCCGCTCCTCTCGGCCGCGTTCCCTTGATCGGCTTCGTCCAGATCCGATCGCCGCGGCGAGCGAGGAAGAGCTCGGGAGACGCCGAGACCACGACCCGGTCATCGGTACGAACGGACGGGGATGGAGAGGTCGAAGCGACGCGAGTCGTGCGGCCAGCGCACCCGCGTCGCTTCGGAAGGGCGCATGCAGGTGCTGAACGAGGTTGACCTGATAGACGTCGCCACGCCCGATGGCGTTGCGCACCTCCTCGACGGCGTCCCGATACTCGGCCTCGGTCCAGGTCCGCTCCCACTCGCCGATCGCGGGGCGCTCGTACGAGCTCACTGTCGGCCCACCGCCACCCACGCGACATGCGAGCAGGGGAAGCGGCGCGCACGGCTCCGGAAGCCCCGGCGAGTGGGTCCGGCGGATCGACTGCGAGAGGCCGTAACCGAGGTAGACGTCCGCGACGAGCCCGTCCGAACCGGCGGTGAAGAACCCACGCGCGGCGAGCAACTCCTCGAGACGCGTGAAGGCGTCGAGGGGATCCCGCAGCTCCAGCAGGGCTTCAGACATGTGACGCCCCCGCGACGGTCTCCACGAGCTCCGCGTACGCGGCACCCGGGTCGTCGGCCCAGAACACGGCACTGCCCGCGACGAGCAGATCGGCGCCCGCCTCCCGAGCCGTCCGGGCCGTCTCGCGATTGATGCCGCCGTCGACCTGGATGCGCGTCTCCGCCGGGAGCAGCGAGCGAAGACGGGCGATACGCTCGAGCGCCTCCGGCATGAACTCCTGTCCCGAGTAGCCGGGATGGATCGACATGCAGAGAACGAGATCCGCACCCTCTGCCGCCGCGACCGCGTCCTCCACCGACGTCTCGGGGTTGAACGCGATCCCCGCTCCCAGCGCGTGCGAACGGGCGAGCGCGATGGCGCGTGCCGGATCGTCGCAGACCTCCACGTGAAACGTCACGCTGTCGCCGCCTGCGCGGGCGACGGCCTCGAAGTGACGCTCTGGCTCACTCACCATCAGGTGACAGTCGAGCCGCGCTCGCCAGCCGCGCACGAGCGGCGAGATCGAGGCGAGGACGATCGGGCCGATGGTGATCTCCGGGATGAAGTGCCCGTCTCCCACGTCGAAGTGGAAGACCTTCGCGCCGGCCGCGTTCAGCGCCTCGAGCTGGGACCCGAGCCTCGAGAAGTCCGAGGCGTAGATCGACGGCTCGATCTCGACGGTCCCGGCCCAGTCGCCCCAACTCATGTCGGTCACGCTACTGCTGAGGCTGCGGCTCGCGCCAGCCGCCGTGTGGCTCGGCTATCGCACTCGCGGAACCCGGGCCCCAGGATCCACGCTCGTACGGCACGATCGGGGCCGGCGCGTCGAGGATGGGCTGCACGATCCTCCAGGTCTCTTCGATCACCTCCCAGCGCGGGAACAGGGTGCTGTCTCCGCGAAGAGCGTCGGCGAGAAGGCGCTCGTACGGGCCGGGCGGCTCACCGAGCTCTTCCGCAAAGTCGAGATCGAGCGACACGGGCTGCGAGACGTGCTTGCCGGGAGTCTTCGCCCGTACGAAGATCGATACCCCCGCCTGGCGCCCGATCCGGAGGACGATGTCGTCGTTGCCCGGGCAGTCGAGTAGGTGCGCACCCCAGCGCAGCTGCGGCACGCGCTGGAGCCGAACCACGATTTCCGTTGCCGTCCTCGTAAGCGCCTTCCCCGCTCGAACGAGGATCGGGACGCCCGCCCAGCGCCAGTTCTCGATCTCGAAACGGAGAGCGATGAACGTCTCGGTGTCGGAGTCCGGCGGTACTCCCTCGATCTCCCGGTAGCCGATGTACTGACCGCGCACGGCGAGCGCCGGATCGGCCGCCGGCATCGCTCGAAACACGTCGACGCGACGGCGCGGGATCGCGTCCGCGTCCCCGGAAGGAGGCTCCATCGCGACCAGAGCCAGCACCTGCAGGAGATGGTTCTGAACGACGTCGCGCAGCGCCCCTACCGGGTCGTAGAAGGGCCCACGATCCTCGACTCCGAAGTCCTCGGCCATCGTGATCTGGACGGACTCGACGTGCTCGCGGTTCCAGATCGGCTCGAAGAGGGCATTGGCGAAGCGCAGGTACATGATGTCCTGGACGGGCTCCTTGCCCAGGAAGTGGTCGATCCGGAACAGCCGCTCCTCGGGGAAGATCGCGGTCAGACGCTGGTTCAGCTCCCGCGCAGCAGCGAGATCGGTGCCGAACGGCTTCTCCACGACGAGCCGCGACCGCTCGCCGACGAGCCCCTCCGCCGCGAGCTCCTCTGCGACCTCCCTGAACATCGACGGCGGCGTCGCCAGGTAGTAGAGCGGCGTCTTCGCCTCGCGGAGCGCCTCTCGCAACCTGTCGTACAACGACCCTTCCTCGGCATCGCCGCCCACGTACGAGAGGCGAGCCAAGAGGGCTTGCAGCACGGTTTCGTCGAGGCGCTCCTTCTTGGCGGCAGCGATTGCCTCCGTCGCGTGGCGAGCGAGCTCCTCGTTGGAGAGCGTTCTGCGACCGACTCCGATGACCTGGCACGTGAGCAGGCCCTGCTGGGTGAGGTCGTAGAGAGCGGGCAGGGTGCTACGCCGTGCGAGATCGCCGGTGATACCGAAGACGACGAGTGCGTCGGCGTTGTCGCTCACTGCCCGAGGAGCGCGGTCGCGGCCGAGCGGAGCATGTTCGTGCCGAGCTCGAGGTCGTCGACGTGCACACGCTCGTCGGCCGAGTGGACGAGCTTCGTCGCGAGCTCCGTGTCCATTGTCCTCATGGGGAAGTACCCGTAGGCCGTGGTGCCGAATGCCTGGCGCAGGTAGTGACTGTCGGTGAACCCTGGACAGGCGAAAGGTGCAAGTTTCGCACCCGGCTCGATCCCGACCGTGAACCGCTCGAGCGCATCCCACAGCGGCGTGCCGATTGGTGACCTCGTCCCTCCGACGGCCTCGGTGAACTCGAGCTCGTAGGCTCCGTTCCCGAGCGCAGCCCGGATGAGCGGCTCCGCATCCGCCGGGGTCTGCCCCGGCAGGAGCCTGCAGTCCACCGTGATCTCGCACTGCGCCGGGATCACGTTCCGCTGATGCGAGGCGTCGATCATCGTCGGCGACAGCGTGAGCGACAGGAGGGGCTCGACGAGGGATGGGAGCGTCGGATTGAGCTCACCCGCGCGCGCAAGTGCGTCCTCGAGCCCAGGCGTTTCGCCGAGAACGGCCTCGAGGAAGCCCTTGGCTTCGGGGATCAGCTCGCGGGGAGGCTCGAAGCTGCCGAGCGCCTCAACGTAGCGGGCGGCCTTCACGAGCGCGTTGTCGGCGATCCCCGGCATCGACGCATGACCAGCCCGTCCCCGAACCGTCACCTTGAACGGCGCGGACATCTTCTCCGCGGTCGCGCACGTGTACACGGGCGTCCCGCCGAGGACGAGCCGATCGCCCCCACCCTCGTTGATCGCGTAGTCGCAGCGGACCGCGTCGGGATGCGCGCGCACGAGCCAGCCGAGGCCGTACCCGTTGTGCGTGCCGGTCCCTCCGACCTCCTCGTCCGCCACCGACGCGAAGAGAAGCTCGCCGGACGGCGCGAAGCCCTCGCGCACCAGCGATGCGAAGGCTACGGCCGACGCCGCGACCTGGTCCTTCATGTCGAGAGCGCCGCGACCCCAGACCTCGTCGTCGACCAGGTCGCCCGACCAGGGATCTCGCTCCCACTCCTCGGGGTCAGCCAGCACGGTGTCCGTGTGCGAGAGGAACATGAGCGACGGCCCGTCTCCGCCCCTCAGCCTGGCGACGACGTTCGGCCGATCGGGGACGAGCGCGTAGTACTCCGGCTCGATTCCGCTCCGTGCGAAGTAGTCCCGAAGTACCTCCGCGGCCCGCAGCTCGTTGCCCGGGGGGTTGACGGTGTCGACACGGATCAGCGCCTGCAGGAGCGCCGTAGCTTCCTCGCGGAGCGTCACTACGACGACGTCTTCGAGAGGGCTGTCAGCTCGTTGCGAACGTCCCACAGCTCCGGATACGACGTCTTCGTCACGAGGCGACCGAGGAGCTCGACCGGAGTTCCCTGCGTCCCGACGACGCTGTCGCCGATGACGCGGGCGACGATCTGGTAGTGCCGCATGCGCCAGAGCTGCGCCTGCTCGTCCAGCTCGATCAGCGCTTCGGCGAGCTGGTAGAGGTGCTCGTGCTCGCGTCCCCGGACGTAGAGCTCGGTGAGCGAGAGCCCCGCCTCCCGGCGCGCGTTGTGGAAGGCTTGTCCGAGCCGCGGGAAGACGCGCCGCAGCTCCTTCCAGCCCGGCGAGTCGAAGCCCGACCCGTGCCCGAGCACCTTGCGGATCTCCTGGTACTCCCACGGCGACATGTGCTCCAGCATCTCCAGCTGCGGCGTCAGGAAGCGGATGCAGAGGATCGAGCGCCGGAGAAGACGAAGGGCGCCCCGTAGGTCGCCCTCCTCGATCAGCCGGACCGCCTCCTCGGCGTCGTTCCAGGCGAGCTTGAGCCAGAGCTCCGACGTCTGGTGCGTGACCTGGAAGAGAAGCTCGTCGCGGTGCACCCACTCGTCGGGCGACTTCTGCAGGGCGAGGAGCTCCTCGGTGTTCAGGTAGCGCTCGTAGTCCGAACCGGCCCCTCCGGGCAGGATCGGCTGGGAGAAATCCTCGGCTTCGGAGTCGGCCACGGAGTTGGCTTCAGAACGATCAGCCATGTTGCGATCCGGCGCTGACCGGCTCGATGCGGCGTCCTCGGTCGCGTCCATCTCTAGCCCGATATGGACGCTCCCTGCGTCCTTGCCTCGCGCCGCTCGTCATCCGCCTCGCAACGTGCCATCGTCCCGAAGACAACTCCAGACATGGCCGGAGCATACTTCGCGCGTGTCTGACCTCTTCAGCGAGGCGGCCCGCGCGCGCCAGGCAGAGAATGCCCCGCTCGCCGTGCGATTGCGTCCGTCGACGCTCGACGATCTCGTCGGTCAGCAGCACGTCCTCGGCAAGGGCTCAGCTCTTCGCGTCGCGATCGAGGAGGACCGCCCGCCGTCGATGATCCTCTTCGGTCCGCCGGGCACGGGCAAGACAACGATCGCGCGAATCGTCGCCGAGCGGACCGGCGCGGCATTCGAAGAGCTCTCCGCGGTATCCGCCCGCGTCGACGACGTCCGCGCCGTCATCGCTCGAGCCCGCGACCGCCTGGGCGGAAACGGCGTGCGGACGATCCTCTTCATCGACGAGATCCATCGCTTCAACAAGGCGCAGCAGGACTCCGTCCTGCACGCGGTCGAGGACGGCCTCGTCACGCTGATCGGCGCGACGACCGAGAACCCCTACTTCGAGGTCAACTCGGCGCTGCTCTCGCGCTGCACCGTGATCGAGCTCGTCGCCCTCTCCGAGGACGAGCTCGTCGTTGTCCTCGAGCGCGGTGCCGCCGCGCTCGGCGCAAACGCGTCACCCGAGGTGCTCGTAATCGCGGCGAAGCGCGCAGGAGGAGATGCACGTGCGGCGCTCCAGATCCTCGAGCTCGCCCACGCGACGGCCGGGGCGGAGGGCTCCGCGTTGTCCGAGGAACACGTGCTCGACGCCGCACGGAAGCGCCCCCTGCTGTACGACCGGAAGGGCGACCAGCACTACGACTTCGCCTCCGCCTTCATCAAGTCGATGCGCGGGGGCGATGTCGACGCGTCTGTCTACTACCTCGCCGCGATGCTCGAGGCCGGCGAGGATCCTCGGTTCATCGCGCGCCGGATGGTCATCCTCGCGTCCGAGGACGTCGGCAACGCGGATCCGAACGCGCTGGTGGTCGCCGTCGCGGCAGCACAGGCGCTGGAGCACGTCGGCCTTCCCGAGGCGCAGCTCAACCTCTCGCAGGCCGCGATCTACCTCGCGCGGGCGCCCAAGTCGAACGCGTCCGCCGTGGCAATCTGGGAAGCGCGACGCGACGTGCGCGAGCACGGCAACATGCGACCTCCCCCGATGCTCCGGTCGACGGGGCACACGGGTGCAGCGAAGGCGCGCGGCCACGGCGAGGGATATCTGTATCCGCACGACGACCCCGCCGGCTTCGACGTCTCGTACCTTCCGGAAGAGCTCCGCGGGCGACGGTACTATCGGCCGTCCGGAACGGGAGAGGAGCAGGCGAATGGCGGTGAGGACAGGTGACAGCGCGCCCGAGTTCGACCTCGAGGTCACCTCGCGCGAGCGTGTGAAGCTGTCCGATTTCCGCGACCGCTTCAACGTTCTCCTCGTCTTCCATCCCTTCGCCTTCACGCAGGTGTGCGAGGACGAGGCGCGCGACCTGCAGGAGAACCTGCAGTCGTTCCGCGACGCGGGAACCGAGATCGTGTTCGTCTCGTGCGATCCGGCCCCAGCCCGACAGGCCTGGAAGAAGGAGCTCGGCGCCGAGTACACGTTCGCGTCGGACTTCTGGCCGCACGGAGCTGCCGCGAAGGCGTACGGGGTCTTCAACGAGGAGAGCGGCGCCCCGCACCGCGGCACGTTCCTGATCGACCACGGTGGAACGGTGATCTGGTCACTCGTGAGTCCACGCGACGAGCGGCGGATCGAGATGGTGCCCGACTCGCTCGATGTGCTCGCCGTCGGCAAGTGAAGCTCGCTCTCCACGAGTTCGGTCCGTCTGAAGCTCCGCGCGTCGTCTGCCTCCACGGAGTCCGAAACCACGGACGTCACTTCGATGGGCTGGCCGCGGAGCTCGGCGAGTACCACGTGCTCGCACCCGACCTTCTCGGCCACGGACACTCGCCGTGGGAGCCCCCGTGGGACATCGCCACGCACTGCGATGCGATCGTCGAGACGGTCGGCCCGCGCGAGGCGATGCTCGTCGGCCACTCGTTCGGCGGGCGGCTCGCGTTCGAGCTCGCCGCGCGTGCTCCCAAGCTCGTCCCGAAGCTCGTGCTGCTCGACCCGGCGATCCTGCTCCCGCCGCACGTCGGCCTTGGCGCAGCCGAGAGAGAGCGCATCGACAAGTCGTACGTCTCCTTCGGGGAGCTCATCGAGCGTCGCTACGAGGAGAGCCAACTCCAAGACGCCCCCCGCGACCTCGTGGTCGAGGACCTCGCCAGGCACGTCGAGGTCGACGAGACCGGTCGTATCCGCTACCGCTACTGCCAGTCCGCCGTCGTCGCCGCCTACGGCGAGATGTGCTCGCAGCCGCCGCGGTTCGACGACGTTCGTGTCCCGACGCTGCTCGTGCTCGGCGAGCGCTCCTATCTCCCGTACGACCATCTCCTCGCCGCGCACCGAAGCGCGCTCGGCGACCTCCTCGAGGTGACCGTCGTGCCGGGTGGGCACTCCGTGCTCTGGGACGCCTTCGCCGAGACCGCAGACGCCATCAGGCGCTTCCTCGCCGCCTAGGCGCAGAGCTCGGCCGCGACCGCGAGGTAAATCTCGACGCACTGCTCGAGCGACGCCACGTCCACCCACTCGACCTCTGCGTGGGCACCCTCGCCACGAGGACCGAACAGCACCGTCGGGATACCGGCTGCCGCGAGAAGGGCCGAGTCGGCCCAGTACGGGACGCCGACGATCTCGGGCTCGGAGCCGAGAACCGCTGCAGCGCATCTGCGGACGGTCGTGACGACCTCGTCGCTCTCGAGAACCTCGAACGGCTCGCGCGACGCGAGCACGCGCACCTCGGCCGAGAAGTCCGGGTCCCCGTCTGCGGCAGCGACACGCATCGCCTCGAGCTCCTCCTCGACCAGAGCGACGCTCTCTCCCGGAATCGTTCGCCGTTCCGCCTGCACGACGCAGCTCGCCGGGTAGCTCGAGTACTCCTGGCCACCCTCGATCAGCGACGCATGGATGCTCCCGGAGCCGACGTGCGGATGCGTCGGGCTAGCTCTCAGCCGCCTGTCGAGCTCCTCGACGCCCGTGAGGATGCGCCCCATTTTCGCGATCGCGTCGACGCCGAGGTGCGGCCGCGAGCCGTGCGCCGCGCGACCGTGGGTCTCGATCTCGAAGTGGACGAAGCCGCCATGCGCGATGGCGACCTGTAGCTCGGTCGGCTCGGTTACGATGGCCGCATCGGCGTGCATCGTCGCCGCGACGGCTTCCGTTCCCACGCTCGCGAACTCCTCGTCCACGACCGCGGTGAGGACGACGGCGCCACGCAGCCCTCGTCGAGCGGCTTCGGCCGTCGCGAGCATGCATGCCGCGAGACCTCCCTTCATGTCGTACGCGCCGCGTCCATAGAGGCGAGCTCCCTCGAGTCGCGGCGTGAACGGATCTGTCACTCCCGCGACTCCGACCGTGTCCATGTGGGCGTTCAGCATCAAGGAGCGGCCGCCTCCGGTCCCGCGCGCGACGGCGACGACGTTCGGCCGGCCAGGCGCCACTTCGGAAAGAGTCGTGTCGAGACCCGCCCGATCGCACCACTCGGCGACGAAGCGCGCCATCGCCGCTTCGCCGGACCCGCTCGCGACGACCTCGGGATTGATCGATTCGATCGCGACGAGCTTCGCCGCCAGCTCGGCGACGTTGCTCACGGACTAGGCGACGTACTCGTCGGCGATCGCGAGAGCCTCGTCGAGGATCGCGATGCCCTCGTCGACCTCTTCGCGCGTGATCGTGAGCGGCGGCACGACCATGATCACGTTCCAGTGCGTCATGAGGTAGAGGCCGCGCTCGAGCGCTGCCTTCGCGAGGCGGGCCACGGGTGCGGCCGCGTCGCCCGTCGCGTTGAAGGGGACGAGCATCTCACGGGTCTCGCGGCTCTTCACGAGCTCGACGCCCCAGAAACAGCCCAATCCCCTGACTTGGCCTATCGACGGGTGCCGAGATGCGAGCCCGCGCAGCCCTCCACCGAGATATGACCCCACCTCAAACGCGTTCTCGACGACGCCTTCCTCCTGGAACGCCTCGATCGACGCGACCGCCGAAGCACAGGCCAGCGGATGGCCGGCGTACGTGAGCCCTCCGGGGAAGAAGCGACTGCGCACCCACTCCTTGAGGTGCTCGCGGATGATCATGGCACCGAGCGGTACGTAGCCTGAGTTGATGCCCTTCGCGACGGTGATGATGTCTGGGACGACGTCCCAGTTCTCGCAAGCGAACCATCGGCCCGTCCGCCCGAACCCTGCCATCACCTCGTCGAGAATGAGCAGGATCCCGTGGCGGTCGCATACCTCGCGGATCGCCTGCAGGTAGCCGGGAGGCGGCGGGATGACCCCGTTCGTCCCCGTGACCGTCTCGAGGATGACTGCCGCCACCGTATGCGCGCCCTCGTACTCCAGGATCTCCTCCAGATGCGGCGCGCCCGTGCAGACGGGGCATGGGTCGGGATGACCGGCTGGACAGCGATACGTGTACGGATCGAGCATCCGCACGACACCGCCCATGCCCGGCTCGTTGGGCCATCGCCGCGGATCGCCCGTGAGGATGATCGAGCCGTGTGTCGCACCGTGGTACGACCTGTACCGAGCGACGATCTTGTGCCGACCTGTCGAGAGCCGCGCGAGCTTCATCGCGTTCTCGTTCGCCTCCGCGCCCGAGTTCGTGAAGAACGACATGCAGAGGTCGCCGGGCGTGACCTCCTCCAGCAGGCGCCCGAGACGTGACCGAGACTCCGACGCCATCGGCGGCCCGATCGTGCAGAGCCGGTCGGCCTGCTCCTTGATCGCGGCGATGATCTTCGGGTGCTGGTGCCCGATGTTGACGTTGACGAGCTGTGACGCGAAGTCGAGGTACCGCTTGCCGTCGTAGTCCCAGAAGTGACGGCCCTCTGCCCCCGCGACCGGAATCGGGTTGATGGCGTCCTGCGTCGACCACGAGTAGAGGACGAACTCCTTCGCGTCCTCGACGATTCGCGCTCCGAGGTTCGGGTCAGTCTCGACGACGGCCATCCGCCGGATCGTATCCGGGCTTGAGCGGTGCCGTTCATGGGGGCACGATGTGCACCCGTGAGCACCGTCGCCCGACTCGTCCTGGAGCGTGAGAGCGCATTGTCGTTGCTGCACCACGCGCTCGACGAGGCGATCGCCGGCAGCGGTCGGGTCGCGCTCGTCTCAGGCGAGGCCGGACTCGGCAAGACGACAGTCGTGCGCGCATTTCAGGCAGAGGCACGAGATCGTGTTCGCGTCCTGTCGGGCGCCTGCGAAGCGCTCTTCACACCGCGCCCGCTCGGTCCGGTTCACGACATCGCAGCCGACGTCGCCGGGCCGCTTCAGCAAGCGCTCTCCGATTGAGCCGACCGCGTCACGATCCTCGCCTCCCTCATCAAGGAGCTTCGCGCGACTCCGACGCTCGCCGTGCTCGAGGACGTCCACTGGGCGGACGAGGCGACTCTCGATGCGATCGCGTACGTCGGCCGCAGGCTCGACGACGCGCCGTGCCTTTTCGTCGCGACCTTTCGCGACGACGAGCTGGGGCCACAGCACCCAGTCCGTCTGGTGATCGGCGAGCTCCCGAGCAGGCTGACGGTTCGCGTCCCGCTCGAGCCCCTCTCCGAAGGCGCAGTCGCCGAGCTCGCATGCGAGGCGGACCGGTCGCCTCGAGGGCTCCACGCTGCCACCGGTGGGAACCCGTTCTACGTGACGGAGGTGCTCGCTGCGGGCGGAGACGAGATCCCGGAAACCGTCCGAGACGCCGTTCTCGCTCGCGCGGGTCGCCTGAGCCCGGCCGGGCGACGGCTGCTCGAGGCGGTCGCCGTCGTACCCGGCTCGACGGACATCTGGCTCCTCGAGCGCTTGGCGCCGAAGGAGTTGTCACACCTCGGCGAGTGCATCGGTTCCGGTGTGCTCACCGGCATTCGGGGCGGGGTTGCATTCCGCCACGAGCTCGCACGACTCGCGATCGAGGATTCGCTCGCTCCCGACCGCAGGATCGACCTCAACCGCGCGGCCTTCCAGGCGATTGCAGATCCACCGACCGGAGAGCCCGACCTTACAGCGCTCGCGCACCATGCCGACGCAGCTGGCGACGCCGAGGCCGTACTGAGATACGCACCCGCTGCGGCCGAACGCGCAGCTGGACTCGGAGCCCACCGCGAAGCCGCTGCACACTATGCACGAGCCCTGCGGTGCGCCGAGCGGCTCGATCCGGACACGCATATCGACCTGCTCGCCTCGTACTCGGACGAGTCCTACATGACCGGTCAGCTGATCGAGGCGCTCGCCGCGCGCCGAGAGGCGATTGCGGCGAGTCACGCAATCGGCGACCGGCTCCGTGAGGGCGACAACCTCTCACGGCTCGCCGGCCCCAGCACCAGAATCGGTGCAAACGACGAGGCCGAGGAGGCGAGTGCGGCTGCAATCGAGTTGCTCGAGCAGCTGACGCCGGGTCGGGAGCTCGCAGTCGCGTACGCGTTCCAGTCGTATCTGCGCATGCTCGCGCGTGACAATGCAGACGGCGTGACCTGGGGCAAGAAGTCCCTTGCGCTCGCGGAACGCTTCGACGATGTGGAGACGCGAGCACAAGCGCTGAATCTGATCGGAACGTCGCAGCTGATGGCCGGGGATATCGAGCGGGGATGCGAGTACCTGCTGCAAAGCCTGGAGCTGTCACGAGCTCACGATTTGCACTTCTACGTCGCTCACGCTCTCCTGATGCTCGGCTCGGGCCTCGGCGAGATGTACGAGCTCGAGGCCTCGGACCGGTGGCTCCGCGAGCACATCGCCTATGCCGACGAGCGGGACATCGACTCCTCGTACACGCGTGCCTGGCTGGCGGCCATGCATGTGTACGCCGGCCGCTGGGATGAGGGGGCGACTCTCGCCCAGCAGGTGCGGGGGACGAGCAACGTCGTTGGTCACATCACCGCCCTGATCGCGCTCGGGCGCGTGCGTGCCCGGCGCGGTGACCCGGGTGCGGACGAGGTCCTCGACGAGGCACTCGAGCTCGCGCTCCCCGGCGGACACCTCCAGCGACTGGGCCACGTTCACGCTGCACGGGCTGAGGCGGCCTGGCTCGTGGGCGATCGCGAGCGGACGGTCGCAGAGGCTTCTGCGGCCTACGACCTCGCCCTCGCGAAGCGACATCTCTGGTTCGCAGGTGAGCTCGCCTACTGGCAGTGGAAGTGCGGTGCGCTCGACACGTCACCGGATTGGATCGCCGAGCCCTACCGACTGCAGATCGCAGGCGAGTGGCGACAGGCCGCAGATGCCTGGCGTGGGCGCGGCTGCCTCGACGAGTCCGCGCGAGCACTCACGGAGGGCGACGAGGCAGTCCAGCAGGCGGCGTACGAGGAGTTCCTCCGCCTCGGCGCCGTGCCCGCCGCAAAACAGGTGGCGCGCTCACTTCGCGAGCTCGGTGCCTCGGTGCCTCGGGGACCGCGGCCGTCGACGCGCGAGAACCCGGCCCAGCTCACGGCGCGGGAGGTCGAGGTGCTCCAGTTGGTCGCGGACGGCCTACGCAGCGCCGAGATTGCCGACCGCCTGGTGCTGTCACGCCGGACGGTCGATCACCACGTCTCGGCGATCCTGCGGAAGCTGGACGCTCGAACGCGCAGCGAGGCCGCCTCCTCGGCACGAAGTCTCGGGCTGCTCCAAGACCGGTAACGCCGCAGCCCAACATGGGCAATCCCGCCGATGCCCACGAGGGGTCGCGGCTCCTACCTTCGAAGCGATGTCCTCGACAGGAAGGAGAAGCATGGAGACCTACGTCATCCTGCGACGGAACGGCTGGCGGACGGCCGAAGATCTGGCCGCCGCGGCCGAACGATCCACCGCCGAGGGCGATCGCGTGCCCGACGACGTCGCGTGGATCCGCAGCTACGTCCTCGACGAGCAGGACGGAACGGTCGGCACCGTGTGCATCTACCAGGCTGCGAGCCCCGAGGCGATTCGCGCACATGCCGCCGCCGCCGACCTGCCCGTCGACGAGATCATCAAGGTCGCCGACACCGTGGTCGTCCGCCCGGACCCGGTCCCGGCGAACGCCTAGAGGAGAGGAAGAAACATGCGTCTGCGAATCGTCATCTTCGCTCTGCCGGCACTCGTCGCGGCCATCGGGGTCGGTGTCGCGGTCGCCGGCGGCCAGGACGAGCTCGCCTCGCTTCGCGAAGCGACCGCGAAGTACCACGACATCGATGTCGCACGCGCGGCCGGCTACGTCACCGAGCTCCCACAGACCGACGCGTACGGCGGCGGAACCTGCATCGCCAAGGGCGACCAGGGAGCGATGGGAATCCACCTCGTCGATACCCGTCCAAACGGCCGGCTCGACGGGACGCTCGACCCGTCCGATCCGGAAGCGCTGCTGTACGAGAGGCGCAACGACGGGACGCTCAAGCTGACAGGAGTCGAGTACATCGTGGCCGGCGGTGCGCGGCCCGAGCTCTACGGTCAGCTCTTCGCCGACACGAACCTCGCCCGCTACGGGAACCCAGAGGTCAACGTGTGGACCTTGCACGCGTGGATCTGGAAGCCGAACCCGAGCGGCATGTTCGATCCCTGGAACACGCGGGTGACATGCTTCTGAGCGCAGTCGGCTCCGCACGGAGGGCGCCGGACAAGGGGGAAGGTGTCCGGCGCACCTCCGTGCAGCTGATCGTCAGCGGGCGGCTGTGGGCAGGAGCTCCTGCCCGAAGGCGGCGCGCTCGACGAATTCGCCAATGCCGGGCTCCGCGACGAGCTCGCCCGACTCGACGAGCACGTTCCCGCGGAGCATCACGAGCTCGGGGGAGCCCGTCACCTCCGTCCCTTCGTAGAGGTTGTAGTCCACCCTCGAGTGCTGGTCATCGGCCGTGATCAGGTGTCGCTTCTCCGGATCGAATACGACGATGTCGGCGTCCGAGCCCGGCGCGATCGTGCCCTTCCGAGGGTAGAGGCCGAAGAGCTTCGCCGGGTTCGTGGAAAGAAGCTCGACCATGCGATTGAGCGAGATGCGGCCGGCACGGACGCCGAACTCGTGGATCATGTGCAGCCGGTTCTCGAGTCCGGGCCCACCGTTCGGCATCTTCGAGAAGTCGTCCCTCCCGAGCGTCTTCTGGCCGTCCCAGAGGAACGCGCAGTGGTCCGTCGAGATCGCAGACAGGATGTCCGACCGCACGGCGTGCCAGAGGATCTCCTGGTTCTCGCGGTCGCGCGGCGGGGGCGTATAGACGTACTTCGCGCCCTCGAAGTCAGGACGCTCAAGGTACGTGTAGTCGACGAAGAAGTACTGCGTGCACGTCTCGCCCCAGACGTCCCAGCCCTGCTCACGGGCACGAGCGATCGGATCGACCGCTTCCTTGCAGGAGACGTGAACGACGTACAGCGGCGCCCCGGCGATCCGGGCGAGCTGGATCGCGCGGTTCGTCGCCTCGCCCTCGAGCTCGGGCGGCCTCGTAAGGGCATGGAAGTGCGGCGCCGTGTTTCCGGCCGCGAGCGCCTGTTTGACGAGAACGTCGATGGCATCGCCGTTCTCGGCGTGCACCATCACCAGGGCACCCGTGTCGGCCGCGACCTCCATCGTGCGGAAAAGCGTCTCGTCGTCGACCATGAGAGCGCCCTTGTAGGCCATGAACAGCTTGTAGGACGTGATCCCCTGCTCGGGCAATCGCGCGAGCTCCTCGAGCGAGCCGCCCTCCCGCAGGTCGGTGACGGCCATGTGGTAGCCCATGTCGATGATCTGCTTGCCGTCCGCCTTCGCGCGCCAATCGTCGAGGGCGTTCGCGAACGTCGAACCCGGGGGCTGGATCACGAAGTCGACGTGGCAGGTCGTGCCGCCGAACGCCGCGGCTGTCTGCCCCGACGTGACGTCGTCGATCGTCACGGTCCCGCCGAACGGCATGTCGAGATGCGTGTGCGGATCGACGCACCCTGGGAACACGTACCTGTCCGTGGCGTCGATGACCCGGTCGGCCTCGACGTCGAGCGACTCCCCGATCATCGCGATGCGTTCGCCGTCGACGAAGACGTCGCCGACGTAGTCGTCGGCAGCCGTGATGATGCGGCCGCTCTTGATCAGTGTCGACACGTCAGCTCACCTCTCTCTGGAGTGGGCTCCCGGGCGGTCGAAGCCCGGAGCTCACCGTCTGATTACTTCCCGCCCTCCTTCAGGACGACGAATAGTCCCCCACGACAGCGCCGATCATGGCGAGTACGGACGCGATCTTCAAGGCGGAGAAGACGAAGGGGACGGCTGTTCGGAAGCGCCCACGGCCCGAGGAGGACGAGCACGAGCACAGCGACGCGCATCGCGGCCGAGGCGATCCGTGACTGCACGCGAGGAGCATCCCACGCTCGACGCTGCACTAGAGTCGGCTCGTGGCGCTCGATCCGAAGCGAACCGTCGTCGAGCTGAAGGAGCTGCGCGAGCTCACCGGCGACGAGAACGGGGCGCAGAGGGTTGCGTGGACCGAGACCTGGGAGAAGGCGCGCGGATGGCTCCGGGGCCTGCTGGCCGAGACCGGCGCCTCCGAGTCGATCGACGCGGCAGGCAACCAGTGGTTCACGCTCGCTGGCGAGTCCGACCGCGCGGTGCTCATCGGCGGTCACGTCGACTCGGTACCGAACGGCGGGTGGCTCGACGGCTGCTTGAACGTGACAGCAGGCGTCGAAGTCCTGCGGCGCGTCGCGGGCGACGGAACTCCGCCGGTCACCGTGCGGCTGGTCAACTGGGCCGACGAGGAGGGGGCACGCTTCGGTCGCAGCCTCTTCGGCTCGAGCGCAGCAGCGGGATCGATGTCGGATCAGGACGAGCTGCGTCAGCTCACCGATCGCGACGGCGTCTCACTGCCCGATGCGCTCGCCGAGCACGCTGTCCACCTCGACTCCGCCCTCGACGCCCGGAGCGAGCTCGACTCGGCAGCCGCCTACCTCGAGCTCCACATCGAGCAGGGTCCCGTGCTCGAGTCCCTCGGGCTCCCGCTCGGAGTCGTGCTCGGCACATTCGGCGTCGAGAGGCATCGCGTCACGTGGCACGGGCAGGCTGCGCACGCGGGCTCGACGCCGATGGACAAGCGTCGCGACGCACTCGCCGGCGCCGCGAAGCTCGCTCTCGAGATCCGCGACATCGCCGGCCGGGCAGGTACCGGCGCCGTGTGCACCTCGGGGGGCGTCGTCTGCAAGCCCGGGATCGTGACCTCGGTGGTCGAGACCGCAGAGCAGCTGCTCGATCAGCGCAACCTGGACACACAGCGCCTCGCGACGATGCTCGCCGAAGCGAAGGCAGCGAGTGAGCGCTTCGCCGGCGAGGAGTCCATCGAGGTCGAGTGGGAGAAGATCTGGTCGATCGAGCCCATCCTCTTCGACGACACGCTCCTCGACTTCTGCGAGGAGGCGATCCGAGAGGTGACTCCGGTGGCACACCGCCTTCCGTCGGGCCCGCTGCACGACGCGGCCGAGGTGTCTCGCGCGGGCGTGCCAACGGTGATGATGTTCGTTCAGAGTCTCCGCGGCCTCTCGCACACGAAGCTCGAGGACACGAAGGAGGAGCATCTCGAGCTCGCGGTCTCCGCGCTCGACCGGCTGACGTCGAAGACCATCGGCTGGGTATCGAGCGCGGGCGGCGGCGGACGCTGACGACCTCGACGCGCGGCGTCGTCGCAGGACTCGCCGTCGGTGGCCTCCTGACCTGGAACGTCTCGAACGTCGGAGCGGTCGCCGATCCGCTCGCCGAGCACTACGGCGTCTCCCTCGCGGCCGTCGGGCTCCTCACGACAGCCCTGTTCGTCACGCATCTCGCCGTCCAGCTCCCCGCCGGGCGCGGAGCGGACCGGTTCGGCGCACGGCGCGTCGCCCTCGTGGCAATAGCCGCAGCGGCTGCAGGAAACGCACTCCTGCTCGTAGACGGCGGCTTCGAGCTTGCGTTGCTCGGTCGCGCGATCGTAGGTGTCGGGTCGGGCGCAGCCTTCGTTGCAGGCCTCGACCTGGTCCGGGCCGCCGGCGGAGACGGCCCCGCGCTTCAGGGTGTGTACGGCGGAGCGACCATGGCTGGGGGCGGGCTCGCGCTGATGGTCGTGCCCGCGCTCACCGACGCGACGAGCTGGCGCGCTGCGTACTGGAGTGCCGCGTTCCTGGCGATCCTCGCGGCCCTCCCGATCCTCGCGGTACGAGGACTGCCTCGAATCGGCCACGCCGGCGAGTGGGTGCTCCGGGACCGCGAGCTGCTCCCGATCGGCGCCCTTCAGGCGGCGACGTTCGGTCTCGCGGTGGTCGCCGGCAACTGGGCGGTCCCGCTCCTGGAGCGCCAGGGTGCGAGCTCGACGGAGGCCGGTGTCGCGGGCGGTCTGATCCTGTTCGTGGGCATCGTCACGCGACCTACCGGGGGTCTCCTTGCCCGCCGAGTCACCGCTCGGCGCCTCGTCGCGTTCTCGCTCGTCGGTACCTCCATCGGCGCTCTGCTGCTCGCGTTCGGCGGCCCACTCGCCCTCTCCGCCCTCGGGGCGTTCGTGCTCGGCTTGGCGGCCGGGCTTCCGTTCGCGGTGATCTTCGCGGCCGCGCAGCGGCTGCGTTTGGACGCGCCTGGATCCGCGATCGCACTCGTCAACGCGTGCGCAGTGCTCACGATCCTCGTCGGCACGCCGCTCGCGGGTCTCGCCTTCGAGCTCCCCGGCGACGGACGGCTCGCCTTCGCCGTAATCGGCGCCGCTGCAGGCGCTGCCCTCGTCTCGTTACGCGCCGCCCGTCTCTAGCGTCGATAATCGCGCTTTCCGACGAAGGAGAATCCGCGATGGCTCTGAGCTTCGGCGTCACCGTCCTCCCCGACCCACCGTCGACTCGCTTCCTCGAGCTCCTGCAGCACGCGGAGTCGAACGGCTTCGAGTACGGCTGGACCTACGACTCCCATGTGCTCTGGCAGGAGTCTTTCCCGTTGCTCACGCTGGCTGTCCAGGCGACGACGACGATGAAGTTCGGCCACTGCGTCACGAACCCCGGGACACGTGAGCCGACCGTCCTCGCGAGCGGCTACGCGACGCTGCAGGACATCTCGAACGGGCGCATGGTGATGGGGATCGGGCGTGGCGACTCGGCGCGCAGGTACATCGGCCAGAAGCCCGTGCGCGTCGCGGAGTTCGAACGTCGCTGCCGGATGATCAAGGACTTCATGAACGGGCGCGAGGTGGAGTGGAACGACAAGCAGCTGAAGCTCGCGTGGGTGCGGCCGGAGCTCCCCCAGATCCCGATGTGGGTCGCCGGCTACGGCCCCAAGGCGCTTGCGGTCGCGGGTCGCGTCTCGGACGGTGTGATCATCCAGCTCGCCGACCCGGTAATCATCAAGTGGATCATGGACACCGCGCGCGAGGCGGCCTCCGAGGCCGGTCGCGACCCCTCGGAGCTGAAGTGCATCGTCTGCGCGCCGAGCCACATCACGGACGACCTCGCCGATGCCCGCGACCAGGTGCGGTGGTTCCCGGCGATGGTCTCCAACCACGTCATGGACCTCATCGAGCGTTACGGATACGACTCCGAGATTCCACATGAGCTCACGGAGTACGTGCGCGTCCGTAAGTTCTACGACTACGACGAGCACTCCCGCGTCGGGGCGAAGCACGGCGAGTTCGTCACCGACGAGATCTGCGATCGCTTTTGCGTCATCGGGAGCGCCGAGCAGGCGACGGCGAAGCTCAAAGAGCTCGAGGCGATCGGGGTCGATCAGTTCAACATCTACCTCATGACCCACGGCCAGGAGGAAGACCTCACCGCCTACGGCAAGGACATCATTCCTGCCTTTTCCGCAGCGACCGGGATCCGCTAGCACAGGATCCCGGTCGCGCGAGATCCCTAGAGCCGGTCGCTGCGCGACCGGGTCGTGGCGACGACTCAACGAGTTAGATGATGGTGGCGCCGAGGGCGCTCGCCACCAGCTCCACGGCGGTCAGCGCCGTCGTGTTCTCACGGTCGAGGATCGGGTTCACCTCGACGACCTCGATCGACCCGGCCACCCCAGACTCGGCAACGAGCTCGAGGGCGAGGTGCGCCTCGCGGTACGTCAATCCGCCTCGTACCGGAGTGCCCACGCCCGGAGCGACCTCCGGATCGAGGACGTCCATGTCGAGGGAGACGTGAACGAACGCGGCCCCGGAGACGTGATCGAGCGCCTCCCACATCGCCCGCTCGACACCGATGCGGTCGATCTCGCTCATCGTGAACACACGCACGCCCGCTTCGCGCAGCAGCCTCCGCTCGCCGGCGTCCGCCTGGCGAAGCCCGAGGAGCACGACCCGCCGAGGATCGAGAGCCGGTAGTAGCCACGCGTCGCTATCGAACGCATCCCCGGCGAGCCCGAGGGCGGCCGCCAGGGGCATGCCATGCACGTTTCCAGAGGGGCTCGTCTCCGGTGTGTTGATGTCCGCGTGCGCGTCGATCCACAGAACGCCACCCGCCCCGTGGACCGACGCGAGGCCACCGACCGTGCCGAGCGCCACCGAGTGGTCTCCCCCGAGTACGAGCGGTATCGCTCCCGCGGCCGACTCCTCGACCACTTTCGCCGCGATCCGAGCGCACGTTGCCTTGATCTCGGGGAGGAAACGGGCGCGTTCGTCATGAACAGCCGTCGCCTCCGGGACCGCGGTCTCGACGTTGCCGTGGTCGCGCACCGCGTAGCCGAGGCTCGCCAGCCGCTCCTCGAGACCCGCGTACCGGATCGCCGAGGGGCCCATGTCCACGCCGCGGCGCCCCTGGCCGAGGTCGAGCGCGGCCCCGATGACCGCGATCTCCCGCGTCGTGCTCACGCCGAGAACCTAACCCGAGCCCCGGCTACACTGAGTCGCCGCGGCGAGGTAGCTCAGTTGGTAGAGCACACGGCTGAAAACCGTGGTGTCGCCGGTTCGATTCCGGCCCTCGCCACTCCTCGGCGTTAGCTCGACGCCTGCGGTCTCAGCAACTCCGTCGCCAGCAACGCCGTGAGCCACGCTCTGTGCCGGTCGGCCGTCCAGCCGAACTCGACGGTGAGGATCCCGTAGAGCTCGGGGCCGCGAGGGCGCAGTGACGCTGTCCGGCGTCGGAGATCGAGCCCGTCGTTCAGAGCATCGCCGAGGTACTCGGCGATCCGCTCCGTCTGGTTCGCCAGCCGCTCGTGGAGGAGGCGTTTGCGGAGTGCCGCGGCGAACGCCTCCCTGTCCGCTGCGCCGCGGATGACGGCGTGGATGGGGCGTGTCCGGGCGAGGATCCGGCAGCGGTACTCGACCATGAGCGCCAGCCGCTCGCGTGGATCGTCCACCTGCGAAACCGCCTGCCGAACGGCGAGGCTTTCCGGCTCGCCGGCGCGAGGCATCTGCTGCACGTGGAGAACCCTCGCGGGACGGCCGAGGGCCTGGCCTCCTTCTACCGGAGGCATCGGCTTCGACCCCTGGCCCGGAGGCGAGCCCCACCCTGCAGCGGGGCGCTGCTAGGTTCGCTGCAGTGGAGCTCGCGTTCCTCCCGGCCGTCGAGCAGGCGCGACTCGTTCGAAGCGGCAATGTCTCCTCGGTCGAGCTCGTCGAGCTGTATCTCGAGCGGATCGGCCGCCTCGATCCCGAGCTGAACGCGTTCGTGACGGTGTGCGCGGACGAGGCGCTTACGGTGGCAGCCACGATCGACTCCACTCCAGGCGACGCGCCGTTCCGCGGAGTTCCGATCGCAGTGAAGGACCTCGCGGCCACGGCCGGGATCCGCACGACCTATTCCTCACGCGCTTACGCCAACCACGTCCCCGACTTCGACACCGCCGTCGTACGGCGGCTCCGCGAGGCCGGCTTCGTGATCCTGGGGAAGACGAATACGCCCGAGTTCGGAACGGTTGCCTTCACCGAGTCGGACCTGAACGGTGCGACACGCAACCCGTGGAACCGCGAGCTGACGCCGGGCGGCTCGAGCGGAGGTGCAGCTGCGGCGCTCGCGGCGGGGTTCACGCCGATCGCGCACGGCACGGACGGGGGCGGCTCCATCCGCATTCCCGCCTCCTGCTGTGGGGTCGTCGGCCTGAAGCCGTCTCGCGGGCGGGTGTCGAGCGCGCCGTTCGGATCGCTCGAGGGACTCTCGACCGCAGGCCCGTTGTCACGAACGGTCGAGGATGCGGCGCACCTCCTCGACATCCTGGCCGGGTACGAGCCGGGTGATCCGTGGTGGGCACCGCCGCCCGAACGGCCCTTCGCCGAGACTGCGACCGAACCTCCCCCGCGCGCTCGGATCGCCGCCACCTCGAGCCCGCCGATCGACGTTCCCGTCGACCCGGCGTGCGTCGTAGCGCTCAGGTCGACGGCAGCGCTGCTCGCCGAGCTCGGGCATGAGGTCCGTGAAGACACTCCGCCGTGGCGCGAAGCGGACTTCTTCGAAAGGTTCATCGACGTCTGGCAGGTCGGACCCGCGCTGTATCCCGTGGACGACGCGCTGATGACTTCGCTGAACCGCGGCCTCGTCGCCACGGCGCGCGAGAGCTCCGCTGCGGACTACGCGCGCGCCGTGGCGTGGCTGCAAGCGACTGCACGGCGCATCGTTGCGTTCTGGGAGTCGGTCGACATCGTGCTGACGCCCACTCTCGCCTGCCCCCCGGTGCCGATCGGCTGGCAGAACGTCGACGGGCCCGTGGCGCAGCTCATGCGTAACACCGAGTTCACGCCGTTCACGGCTGTCGCGAACCTCACCGGTCTCCCGGCGATCTCCCTTCCGCTCCACTGGACGCCGGACGGCCTGCCGATCGGCGTCCAGGCAATCGGGCCGCCGGCGGGCGACGAGCTGCTGATCAGGCTGGCAGGAGAGCTCGAAGCCGCTAGGCCCTGGGCCCATCGCCGACCGACCCTCTCCTAGGGACTAGTCGGCAAGCGTGATCTTGATGTGCTGGCCCGGAGAGGCGTGGAGCATGCGCGCCGCGCTCCCCCGCGAGATGGCGACCGACATGTTCTTGTAGCTGTCCTCGTAGAGGATCACGTCACCCGCTCTCGCGTCGGCAAAGGTCCGCGCCATGACCGCGTAGTACCGCTCGCCGGAGAGCTCGAGCTCTACCCGCGTACCCGAGACGATGCCCAGCGCACGGACGTCGTCGCGATGAAGGTTGAGCGCGATGTTGCCGAAGCTGTCGACGTAGAGGAGCGTCGCGGTGATCGCACCGTCCGCGATGATCGGCTCGGGGAGGTCGAGGCGTACGAGACTCTCCGGATCGACCGGAGGACCGAGCTCGACGAGAGGGACGCCGGTGGCCAGATGCGCAGCAGCCGGGGCGAAGAGATCGCGGCCGTGAAACGTGCGCGAGATCGATTCCAGGGCGTACGCCGGGTTCGCCAGCTCGTGCGCTGCGGCGATGCCCGAACGGTGCGCCGCCGGAAGCAGGAGCCCGTTGTCGGGCCCGACGTACAACCGGTCCTCGTTGTCACGCAGCGCGAGCGGTCGCCGGGGGCCGCCGACGCCGGGATCCACGATCGCGAGGTGAACGCCGATCGGCATGAAGTCGATCGTGTTCGCGAGTACCAGCGCGCCCTGCAGGATCGACGTCGGCGGGATGCCGTGGGTAATGTCGATGATCTGAGCGTCCGGGGCGATCCGCTTGATCACTCCGTGGCAGGTGCCGACGAAGTCGTCCTTGAGCCCGAAGTCGCTCAGAAACGTGATGAACACGGCGCTGAGCGTAACGCCGCTTCGCCGGACCCGGCTACTTGCGGATCGACGACCGCGCGGCGCAGCGACGAACCGAGCTGCGCCGAGCCTCGCCACAGAGGTGCGCGCCGCGAGGTCGGATGCGAACGAACGCCGTCGGAGCCTGGATCGGCAAGGGCCTCGCGAGCACGCGCGGAGCATATTCGCCGGCCCGGCGGTTCACGCGTCACCCGCCGCTTTCGCTCTCGCGAGCTCCACCAGCTCCGCGGTCTCACGCTGAAGGCGCGCGAGCTTCGCCGCGATGATCGCGACGTAGACGAGCACGAAGAGAAGGACCACCGCGTAGGCCGCGGCGACGTACTCCCCCGGGCTCACTGCAGCGCCTCCCTCAGGTCACGGAGGTCAGCGTCGAGCCGCTTCCCGGCGAGCTCGACGCGGTAGAGCACGTACGCCAGCAACGTCACCGCCGCCCACATGACGCAGAATGCCGTGAACATCGTGCCGGTCATCTGCGGGCCCTCTCGCGTGAAGACGGTGGGATGGACGAGATCCTCCGCCAGCCTGATCGCGAGGAAGCTGACCGGGATGAGCGCAACCCCGAACAGTGCGTACACCGCCGACGACCGCGACCGTCGAGGGCCTTCCTCGAGCGAGAAGCGCAGCATGAAGTACGCGCAGTAGAAGAGGAAGAGGACGAGAAAGAGGACGAGCTGATCCGAGTCCCAGCTCCACCACACGCCCCAGGACGTCTTCGCCCAGAGCGAGCCGGTGATGAGCGTCAGCGCGCCGAAGATCGTTCCCTGATGGATCGCGACGTAGCTCTCGAGGTCGTAACGCTCTTCGCCCCGCCAGAGCAGGCGCAGCGCTTTCCACGCTCCGAGCCCGAAACAGAAGTACGCCGTGAGGGCAATCGGGACGTGGATGTAGAAGATGCGTTGACGCACACCCTCGACGTCCGCCTCCGGAGCGACGAAGAATGCGAGCGCGATACCGACTGCGAACAGCGCGCCGGTGAGCAGTGCGAGCCCCGGAAGGCCGCGAAGTGACGTTGCGCTCAGTGGCTACTCCGTAACGACGTACTCGAAGGACGCCCACGAGAGTACAGCGAAGACTCCGTCGTACAGCAAGAGGAACAGGAGGAATCGCTCGGCTTCGGCGGATACCGCGGCACCCACGCCACCGACGATCAGCGGGATCGTGAGCGGCAGGACGAGGAGCGGAAGCAGCACCTCCCGCGCACGCCCGGCGACTGCCATCGCCGACATGAGCGACCCCACCGCGCAGATGCCGAGGTCCGCGAGGAGGACCCCGGTGAGAGCTGCGGCGTCGAGCGGCTCGAAGAACAGGACGAACGCCGGAAGCGCGACGACCTGTGCGGCGAGGAGGAACACGAGCGTCGCGAGGGTCTTTCCGAGCCAGATCGCGCTTCGATCGCATGGGCTGAGGACGAGACCGTCGAGAACGTGGTGCTCCTGCTCGGGCACCCAGGCGCGCGCGAGGCCGAGCAGCGCCGTGAAGACGATTGCGACCCAGAGCAAGCCGTAGGCCGCCGTCTCGCCCGAGCCCTCCGGAAGCGCGAAGTGGAACACGACCAGCGTCGAGAGGACGAACAGCAGCATCGCGGGCAGCGTGTCGCGCCCACGGAGCTCGACCCGGAGATCCTTCCGGGTGAGCGCGGCGACGTCCGCTAGGTACGTCACGGGAGGACGAGTTCCATGCTCGCCAAGTGCGCAAGGCGTCGTGGGTCGTGTGTCGCGACCACGAGGGTCTGCGTCCCCGCAAGCGATTCGAGCTCCCGGTCGAGCAGCCTCGAGCCGCCCTCGTCGAGCGCGGAGTACGGCTCGTCGAGGACGAGAAGCTCCGGCTCGTGCAAGAACGTCCGGCACAGAGCGAGGCGCTGCGTCATACCCCGCGAGTAGGTCGACACTCGCTCGTTCCGTGCGTCCCACAGGGAGAAGCGCTCGAGAAGCATCCCGATGCGCTCGCGTCGCTGAGGGACTCGGTACAGCCGGCCGAAGAGGTCGAGGTTCTCCACTGCGGTGAGCTCTCGGTAGACGAGCGGCTCGTGGGCGAGATAACCAAGTTCCGAGCGATCGACATGGACGGCGAGCGTGCCACGCGTCGGCACGGCCAACCCGGCGAGAAGCCTGAGCAAGGTCGTCTTGCCGCTTCCGTTCGGACCGGTGACGACCGCGAAGCCCCCGCTCGGTACCGTGATGTCCACACGAGCGAGCGCGCGCTTCCGTCCGTACCGCTTCTCGAGTCCTTCGCCGCGGATCATCCGACGACGGCGTCCAGCACGACGAAGGCGAAGAAAACCACGCTGATCACACCGTTCAGCGTGAAGAAAGCGGCGTTCAGGCGGCGGAGATCTCCAGGGCGGACGATCGAGTGCTCGTAGACGAGCAGCGCGGCAGTCGCTGTCATACCGAGCCAGTAGAAGATCGAGACCTCGAGCCCCATCCCCGTTGCCGTGAGCAGAGCCACGGTGCCGGCATGGAACAGACGCGCACCGACGAACACTCCCCGCTCCCCGAAACGCACGGCCCATGAATGCAGGCCAACGACCCGATCGTGCTCGAGGTCGAACAGCGAGTAGAAGAGGTCGAATCCGGCGACCCAGAGGAGGACTGCAGCGCCGAGGGCCCACGCCTCCCACGGTGCCGACCCCGCAACCGCGAGCCATGCCCCGAGCGGCGCTAGACCCAGGCATGCGCCGAGCCAGAGATGGCACAGCCACGTGACCCTCTTCAGATACGGGTAGATCACGAACATCGCAACGGGGATCGGCCAGAGCCAGCGGACGACTGGATCGAGCTGGAACACGGCGACGAGGAAGACCGCCAGCGACACGAGACAGAGCCCGAGAACCTGAGCACGCGACAGCGCGCCCGAGGGCAGCTCACGCATCGCCGTTCGAGGGTTCCGGGCGTCGAGGTCGGCATCGACGAGGCGGTTGAGCGCCATGGCCAGGGTGCGCGCGCCGACCATGGCGATCGTGACCCAGACGATGTTGGCGAGCCCGGGCCACGCGTCCACCGCAAGGAACGCGCCGACGTAGGCGAACGGGAGGGCGAAGACCGTGTGCTCGATCCGAACGAGCGACGCGATGCGTCTCGGGAGGGGAACCGATGCGACGCTCATGTCTGTTTGTGCGGCGTGCCCGTGTCGCCCGCGGCCAGCTCGAGCCCGTGCCGTAGGGCCGGACGGATGACTCCGAATCCGTCGCGGCACCCGCCGGGCGAGCCGGGCAGGTTCACGACGAGTGTCCTACCGCGCAAGCCGGCCACACCGCGGGAGAGAAGCGCATGCGGCGTGCGGGTGATCGCGTGGGCACGGATGGCCTCCGCGAGCCCGGGCGCCTCCCGCTCGATGACCGCCCTGGTCGCCTCTGGGGTCACGTCCCGCGGGGCGAAGCCAGTACCGCCTGTTGTCAGAACGAGCAACGCACCCGCATCCGCCTGCTCGCGAATCGCCTCGGAGATCAGCTGTGCGTCGTCGGATACGACGCGCCGCGTCACGTCGAACCCCTCGTCGCGGAGGAGTTCCTCGAGAAGCTCGCCGCTCGCATCCTCGCGCAAGCCGGCGCTGACCCCGTCGGATACGGTGAGTACCGCGGCGTTCACGCAGGCTCCTTCGACTTCTCGGCGAGGTACACGCCGTCGATGACCATCGCCTTGTCGATGGCTTTCGCCATGTCGTACACGGTGAGAGCTGCGACGCTCACCGCGGCCAACGCCTCCATCTCGACACCGGTCTGTGCGGTCGTCTCCGCGGCTGCCTCGATCTCGACACTACTCTCGGCGACTTCGAGCTGCACGTCGATGTATGTGAGCGCGAGCGGATGGCAGAGCGGAATGAGCTCGGCGGTCCGCTTCGCGGCCATGATTCCCGCGAGCTGTGCGGTCACGAGCGCGTCGCCTTTCGGGAGATCGGCGAGCCTCCGCGCGGTCTCCGGCGCCATGCGCACACGCCCCCGAGCGACGGCCCGACGGCGGACGGTCGGCTTTCTTCCGACGTCGACCATGTGGACGTCCCCCGATGGAGTGCTGACGTGGCTGAGGTCGCTCGATTGCTCGGACACGCCGAGATCGTAGACGGATGTTCCGGATCAGCCCTGCGGGACGCGCTCGGGTTCTCGCACGCCGTTTTCACGTGGAAACGATGGCGGCGTCGGCACATCGTGCGGAGCGGCCGACCCCGGCAGATCCAGCGTGAAGATCGTCGGCCGTGCGCCGGAGTCGAGAAGGACGTCGCCGCCCATCACTCGGGCAATCTCGCGGGCGATCGCGAGACCCAGACCGCTTCCGGAAGCCATGCCGCCTTCGACCCGGTAGAAGCGGCCGAACACCGCCTCGCATTGGGTCTCGGGTATGCCGGGGCCGTTGTCCTCCACCGACAGCTCCGCCCTGTCCTTCCGGCGTCGCACACGGAGCGTGACTCGCGTACCCGGCGGCGTGTGCGTCAGCGCGTTGGTCGCCAGGGCACGCCCGATCTGGAGGATCCGCGCGTCGTCGCCCGAGCACCACACCGCGCCGCCGACGACGGCACGGAGCTCGTGCCCGGTCGAGGCCGCGACATGCTCGAGTTCACGTGCGAGCATCTGGACGACCGCGCCGAGATCCACAGGCTCCCGCACGACGGTCAGCTGACCAGCGTCGACACGAGAGAGATCGAGAAGGTCTGTCGAGAGCTTCGCGAGACGTTGGACCTGGCCTTGCATCGTCTCGATGAACCCGTGGCGCGTCTCCTCGTCGAGATCCTCGTCCGCCAGCAACTCGAGGAACCCTCCGATCGAGAAGAGGGGCGTTCTGAGCTCGTGGGAGGCGTTTGCGACGAACGCCTTGCGAGCGTTGTCGAGCTGAGCGAGATGGACGCGCATGCGGTCGAACGCGCGAGCAAGCTCGCCGATCTCGTCGTTGCCGTGGTCGACGATCGGCGCGCCGAAGTCCCCTCCCGCGATCCGCTCGGCTGCCGTCTCGAGGCGAAGCAGGCGATGCGAGAGCATGCCTGCTGCGGTGAGACCGAGAATCAGCGCCAGCGCGAGCGCGAATGCAGTCGCGAGGAGGAGTCGCTCCCGTACGAGCTCCACGGTTGCGAGTGAATCGCCGAGTGGAGCCTGGAAGAGCACGACGGCTTCGGTTCCGATCGGTACCGCGACGTTCGCGTAGTCGCCCTCGGAGTGGGAAACCCGGCCCCGCTCGAGCTTTCCTGTGACGAGAGCGGCAAGAGCGACCGGGTCGCGGGCGATGTCTCGCGAGCTCCGCGTCCGGGAGTCGGCAACGGCCGACAGAGTCGGCCGAGTCCTCGAGAGCACGGTGAAGGCGACGACGCGCGAATTGGTCGCGACCGCGTAACCCTCGACGCGGTCCTGCCACACGATCGTGTCCTGCGGGAAGGTGCGCGTCAACTGAGTTGCTCGGCTCTCGAGCTGATCCAGCCTCGCGTCGACGAGACGGCGCTCGAGCGACGGCACGACGATCATGTATGCCGTTCCGAGTGCCCCCGCCACGATCCCCACGAGGACGATGACGATGCGGACACGGATTCCGCCCGGAAGGGACATTGGCTACTCCGGGCGGAAGCGGTAGCCCGCGCCCCGCATCGTGAGGATCAGCTCGGGGTTGCTCGGGTCCCGCTCGATCTTCTCGCGCAGATGGCGGACATGAACGTCTATCGTGCGCGGCTCCCTGTAGTCCGCGCCGCCCCGCAGCCGCTCGAGGAGCTCGCGGCGCGAGAACACGACGCCCGGGCTCTGTGCGAGCACGACCAGCATCTCGAACTCGATGAACGTCAGCTGAACGGCGTTCCCGTGAACCTCCACCGTCCTTCGCGGCACGTCGATCCGCAGCTCGCCACGCTCGATGACCTCATCGCGCTCACCAGCCAGGTGCGGCGAGGACGCTCGCCTCAGCAGAGCACGGATGCGGCTGCGGAACTCCCTGATGGAGAACGGCTTCGTGATGTAGTCGTCCGCGCCGAGCTCGAGCCCGAGGACCTTGTCGAGCTCTTCTCCGCGAGCGGTCAGCATGATGATGGGAACGTTGCTCTGACTGCGAAGGCGCTTGCAGACCTCGAGACCGTCGAGCCGCGGGAGCATCACATCCAGCACGACGAGATCGACGTGATCCTCTCCGAACAACCGCAGCGCCTCCTCGCCGTCCCGCGCCTGGACGACCGTATAGCCGTCCCGCTCGAGCGGGTACGTGAGCAGCGTCTGGATCGATTCCTCGTCGTCGACGAGGAGAATTGTCGAAGAGTTGGGCATCGGAGCGTTCGCGCAGGCCCGCGGCTGCCGGCGCGCCTACTATAGCCCCGCGATGGAAGCGGCTCGGCCCCGGACGCGCGGTCGCCGGCTGCGTCGCGGCACTGTTGAACGCCCACTTAACGCACGGCTCGTGCGAGTCGGATTCCTCGTCGTCGTCCCGGCGCTCCTGGCCTCGCTGTTCTCGATCTCGACAACCGGCACGCTACAGCGGTCGCCCCTCGAGCCGCTCTTCGACGCCGAGAACGCGGCTGCGATCGCGGGGACACTGTCGGTCCAGTATCCGTCGCGGGTCCCGGGCTCGCAGGGAGCGAGTGACGCGGCCTTCTGGTACCGGGAGACCGTCGCCGCGCTCGGCCTCTCCGCCGAGGAAGACGTGTGGGCGGAGGATCTCGCGGACCTCGGGACGGTCGAGCTCCGGAACGTGGTAACCGTCGTGCCCGGTCGCTCCGAGGAAACGATCGTCGTAGTTGCCCATCGCGACAACGCCGGCACGGATCAGCCGCTGGGGGACAACGCGTCAGGAACAGCCGCACTCATCGAGCTCGCTCGCGGCTTTGCGCCGCAGGACGCTGGTCCCGACCCGATGCCGGATCGAACACTCGTGCTCGTATCCACCGACGCCGGCTCGTACGGCGGTGCAGGGGCGGCGCGTTTCGCGCAGACCTCGGCGCTCGCCGAAGCAGCAATCGCCGTGATCGTGCTGGACGGCCTCGGCGGGCGGGGCCGACCTCGTATCGCAATCGCAGGGGACAAGCCAGTCTCGCCCGCGCGAACGCTCGTGCGAACGGCGGCAGCGCGCATCCAGGAGCAGACCGGAGTGTCGCCTTCGCTTCCCAATGTACCGACACAGCTCGTCGACCTCGGCATGCCAGTCGCCGGCGGAGAGCAGGGACGCTTCCTGGGGCGGGAGATCGCAGCCGTGACGTTGACGACCTCGGAGCCGGACGACCCGGCGATTCCGGCAGGAGACCCGGCTCGCGCTGTCCGAGTCCAGCGGCTCGGCCAGCTCGGGCGCGCTACCGAGGCGCTTCTCAGCTCCCTGGACCGCAGCGTGGGAGGCGTGCTCCGAACCCCCGACAGCCTCTTCATCGGCGACCGTGCCGCGAGCGGCTGGACGGTTCGGCTCGTCCTCGTGTTGGCGGTCGTTCCGTTCGCGCTTGGACTCGTCGACCTCGTCGTTCGCGCGCGCCGCCGTCGCCTTCCCTTCGCGCCCGCACTCCGGGCGCTTCGGCGACGACTCGGCGTCACGCTCGTCGGCGGTCTCCTCGTATGGCTCGGAGCCCTGAGCGGCATCTTCCCGACGGGGGCGCCGCTACCGCTCGCGCCGTTCGCTCCGCTCCTCGACGACCCCCCGCTCGCCGGGCTTGCGCTCCTCGTATGCGCCTTCGCCGGAGCGTGGACCGTCGGCCGGCGGCGGCTGGTGCCGACGGCGCCACCCTCCACGGAGGAGCGTCTCGCCGGCCTCGCGGTTGCTCTCGGCGCCGTCGGAATCGTGGCGATCACGCTCGCCCTCACGAAGCCGTACGCACTCGTCTTCGTTCTCCCGTCCCTCTACGCGTGGCTCTGGCTCCCGCTCGAAGGACGCCCGTGGCACCCCATGCTCCTGTTCGCACTCGGACTCGCGGGTCCCGTGCTCGGCCTCGTGATGCTGAGTGGCGAGCTCGGCGTCTCGATCGTGGGCGCCGCGCTGTATTTCGTCGGCCTCGTCACAGTCGGCTATGTGCCGCTCGGCACGGCCCTGCTCATCCTCATCTGGGCGGCAGCCGCGGCGCAGGTCGGAACGCTCGCGTTCGGACGCTACGGCCCGTATGCGGGTGGAGCCGAGCCTCCTCCTACCGGGCAGCTGCGTCGGGCTCTGCAGCGCGTTCGCTAGTCGAGCGCGAGGTAGCGGACGAGCTCGCCTTCCGCGATCCCTCCCTCGCCCCGTGGGACGTGGATCAGCGCATCCGCCGCTGCCGCCCGCACGATCATGTGCGACTCCTGGCCGACGATCGCCTCCAGCGTCGGCAGGTCCGTCGCATCGGAACGCCGTGCCCGTACGAACTCGTCTCGGTGTGGGTTCTGCCGCAGCGTTGCCGAGAGCCTGCCCCGAGCATATGTCGGCTCGGGGTTCGTCAAGCCCTGCCTCGCCAGGAGCGCGGGCCGAACGAACACGAGCGCACCGACGAGCGACGACACGGGGTTTCCGGGCAGGCCGAAGACGAGCGTCTCGCCACGAACACCGAACGCGAGTGGCTTCCCGGGCTTGATCGCAACACCCCAGAAGACCTCCTCTACGCCGAGCTCTGTGGCGACGCTGCGGACGAGATCGTGCGGGCCCATCGAGACGCCGCCCGAGGTCACGAGAACGTCAGCCCCGAGCCCGCGGGCAATCGCAGCGCGATGGGCCTCGACGTCGTCCTCGACCACAGGCAGCACGTCGATCTTCGCTCCTGATCCGGCAAGGGCGGCGGCGATCATCGACCGGTTCGATTCGTAGATCTGACCCGGGGCCAGCGTCTCACCTGCGGCGCGAAGCTCACTTCCCGTCGCGAGAATCGCGACCTGCGGCCGGACCGAGCACGTGACCTCCGCGATACCTGAAGCTGCGAGCGCGCCGATCCGCGCTGCTCCGAGGCGCGCTCCTGCGTCGACGACGACGTCGCCTTGCTGGACGTCGCCACCGCGCGGTCTCACGTGCTGGCCGGAAGCGACTGCCGCTGAGATCGAGACGCGATCGCCTCGGTCCTCGACGAGCTCCACGGGTACGACGGCATCGGCGCCGGCAGGCACCGTGCCACCCGTCGCGATCGCCGCACATGTCCCCGGCGGAAGCGCATTCGGAGGCACGCCTCCCGCTGCCACGCGGAACGCCAGGGGCAGCTCGCCCGGCGTGTCAGCCGCACGTACCGCGAATCCGTCCATCGCGGAGCTCGGGAAGGGAGGGAGGTCCACGATCGCTCGGGCCGGTTGTCGCAGCACCCGGCCGAGCGACTCGCTGATCGCGGCGACCTCGACCGGGAGGGGGCGGGCGTGCGCGAGGATGCGTTCGAGCGCCGCCTCGAGCGTCAGGAGGTCAGGCACTAATCGTCCCCGCGGGTGCCGCCCGTTCGCGGCTGGGGCGGCGTCGCCGGGTGGGTCTCCGTCTCTGCCTCCGTCTCCGTCTCCGTCGTCTCAGGCGTGTAGCTCGGGTCGTAGCTGAGCGCATACTCGCCTCGGGTGAACGGCTTCCACGTCGGCCACACCGCAGGCTCGGGGAAGTAGGACGGCTCAGTGCCCTCGAGGGCGGGCTCCATGAAGAGGCGCCAGATCTCCGCCGGGAAGCTTCCGCCGCTCACAGCGATCCCATGGACGTTCTCCATCGGGATCTCGCCCCCCGTGTAGCCGATCCACACCGTCGTCGCGAGCTCCGGCGTGTACCCGGCGAACCAGGCATCCGCGTGCTCCTCGTTCGTGCCCGTCTTCCCGGCAGCCGGACGCCCGAATGCGGCGCGTGTCCCCGTGCCCGACTGGACGTTCTGCTCGAGGATGCGGGTCACGACAGCAGCGACACCTTCGGACACCGCGCGACGGCGCTTCGGCACTCCCCACCCGGCCTGCGTGTCCACGCCACCGTCGGCGAGCACCACTCGCCTGATCGCCATCGGCTCGGCGTACACGCCGCCCGCCGCCAGCGTCGCGTACCCGGACGCGATGTCGAGCGGCGACACGGCGATCGATCCGAGTCCCATCGCGGGCACGTAGGTGCCGTTCACATCGAGCGGCGACCGCACGCCCATCCGGCGCGCGACTTCCGCCACGCGCTCGGGAGTCACGTCGAGCGTGAGCTGCGCGTAGACGGCGTTGTCGGAGCGGAGGGTTGCGCTGCGAATCGAGCTCCACCCGTAGTAGTCGTTGGCGTAGGTGTGGACGCACCACCACGACCCGTCGTCGCAGTTGCCGGCCGGGTGCACCTTGTAGGTGAACGGAGCCGACACGTAGTAGGTCGAGTCCGGGTTGACCCCCATCTCGACCGCGGCCGTCAGCACGAACGTCTTGAACGTCGAGCCTGTCTGGCGCCGAGCCTGCGATAGGAGATTGAACTGGTTCTTTGGCCGGTTCGGGATGACGGCGGCCATCGCGCGAATGGCGCCCGTCCGAGGGCTGATCGAGATCAAAGCCGCCGCCGGATCGTCCGGCTGGTTCATCGTGTCGCGGATCGCCTTCTCCGCGAGCCGCTGGTAGCGGGGTCTGATCGTCGTGTAGACCTGGAGTCCCCCGGACCGCACCGTCTCGGCTCCGTACACCTCGATCAACTTGTCGCGGACATAACCGAAGAAGTACGGCTCGCGGATCCGGCTGTACAGGCCGCCACGTCTCAGGTTCAAGTCGGTCGCAAAGGCGAGGTCGTGCACGCGCTTGGTTACGACGCCGGTGTCGAGCATCGCGCGCAGGACCTGAGCACGCCGCGCAAGAGCGCGCGCCGGTGTCGTGAACGGATCGGAGTTCGACGGCGCCTGTGTGAGCCCCGCGAGGAGCGCCGATTCGGACAGCGTCAGGTTCTTCGCCGGCTTCGAGAAGTACGTCTGAGCTGCCGCCTCGATGCCGTAGGCGTGATTCCCGTAGTAGACCTGGTTCAGGTAGGTGGTCAGGATCCGCTGCTTCGACCATGCGCCGTCGAGCTTCGTTGCGAGGCAGGCCTCTTTCACCTTCCGCTGAACCGTCCGCTCCCGCGAGATGTACAGGTTGCGGACGAGCTGCTGTGTGATCGTCGAGCCCCCCTCGACGATCGCACCCGCTTTGATGTCGGCGACGGCAGCACGAGCAATGCCCTCGAGATCCACCCCGCCGTGCTCGAAGAAGCGGCGGTCTTCGACCGCGATCGTCGCCTTGCGAACCCAGAGCGACATGCCGTCCGCCTTGACCGGCTGACGGTTCCGCTCGGCCGGAATGGACCCCAGAAGCGATCCGTCGGCGGCGTAGACGAACGTGTTCTGACCGATACGAACCGACCTCAGTGAGTCGAGGTCGCACGACGAGCCGTATGCGAGTACGCCGGCGGTCCCACCGATGCCAGCCGCGATCGCGAGCGCGAGGATCGCGGTCACCGCCACGACTGCCCCTCGGCGCCTGCGCCGGCGGCGAATCGCGCGCTGGTGGCGGCCTCGGGGGCGCAGCGTCTCGGGGTCGAGCGGAGTTCGCCTGCGTGGAGGCGGGCTCATGGCGAGATGCTAGCTTCGGCGATTCGTGCGCTCTTCCTCGCCCGCGACGCGGCACCCAGGACGCCTCGTTGCGTGGTTCGGCTTCGTGCTCGCGCTCGGTCTCCTCGCATACGGCGCGCGGGTCAGCGGAGAGGACGTCCCCGACGATCTGGCTTACCGCTACTCGTCCTCGGTGGCCGCACTCATCCAGTACGGGCTGATGCTCGGAATTCTCCTGCTCATCGCACGAGGGCTCCCCCGACGCGAGGTCTTCGCGCTCCGACGACCGGCGTCATGGCCCCGAGCGCTGGGACTCGCCGTCCTCGCGCTGCTCACGATCTATCTCGCGGCATTCGTCTACGAGCGCGTCCTCGCCCTCTTCGGGGACTGGAGCCCAACGGACGAGCAGGGTCTCGTGCCGGAGGGATGGGACTCGAGCCGCGCAGGCGCCTTCGTCGCCTTCTTCCTCGTCGTGACGCTCATGGCGCCGGCGGTCGAAGAGCTCACCTACCGCGGCCTCGGAATCTCGCTGCTCCAGCCTTGGGGTGTCGCGCTGGCGATCGTTGTCACCGGCCTGCTCTTCGGCGCCGCGCACGGCTTGCTCGTCGCTCTACCGATCCTGTCCATCTTTGGAATCGTCGTAGGCTGGCTGAGGGCGAGGACAGACAGCATCTATCCACCGATGGCGCTGCATTCGGCGTTCAACGGGATCGCGTTGATCGCTTCCGTCAGCGGTGCGGGCTGACCTCAGTCCTCGTCGTCTTCCTCGAGCTCCTCGTCGATCTCGAACGCCTCTTCGAGACTCGTCGCGAACTCCTCCGGCGTCACCGTCTCGATGAACTTGCGAAACTCCTCCGGGTCGAGGTCGGCGAGGTTCGAGGCGGTCATGAGGCTCGCCTGCTCGTCGTCGCCGCCCTGGAGCTCGATCCCCGATTCCTCGACGACGTCGTCGGCTGCGAAGATCTGAGCATCGCAGCGAACGGCGATGGCGATTGCGTCGGACGGACGCGAGTCGATCTCGAGCTCTTGTCCATCCTGGATGATCGTGATGCGCGCGAAGTACGTGTTCTCGCGAAGCTCCGTCACCGTGACCTTGACGATCTCGCCCTTGAGCTCCGCGATCACGTCCGTGAGCAGGTCGTGAGTCATCGGCCGTTGCGGGCTCGCCCCTTGCAGCTTCATGAGGATCGCGGCAGCCTCTGCGTGCCCGATCCAGATCGGGAGGAAGCGATCCTCGTCCACCGTCTTGAGCAACACGATGGGCTGCTTTCCGATCGGCTCGAAGCTCACGCCGTAGAGGTTCATCTCCCGCATCTCGACCATCGCATGTTAGTCAGGGGCTGACGGAGCGCGGCCCGGCCTGCTCGACGACGACTTGCACGGCGAGCGTCTCTTTGACCTGGCAGAGCAGGATTCGCATATCAGCGAATCCTGCTCTTGCGACAAGGTGGGCGATCCTGGACTCGAACCAGGGGCCTCCGCCTTATCAGAGCGGCGCTCTAACCGACTGAGCTAATCGCCCGGGGCCGAAACTGTAGCGCAGCACCGCCGTGGCTCTAAGCGGCTCGCTCCTCGACGAGTCGGGCGCTAGCCGATTCCAATGCCTCCACGAGCTCGGCGAGTCCCTTTTCGTCGTCGAACCTGATCTGGAGCGCTCCTGAAGCGACACGTGCCCGCATGCCGGTGAGCGCTTCGGCGGCAGCGCGCGCCCTGCCCACCAGGACGGGATCAACGGCCGCCGCTCTACGAGGCCGGCGTCGTGCCCCTCCTTCGCGAGCCGCGCGTTCGGCCGCACGCACCGTGAGCCCCTCCTTGACGATCCGCCGAGCAAGACGGCGCCGAGCCTCGTCGTCGGGAAGCGACAGAACCGCGCGCGCATGACCTTCGCTCATGTCGCCCCGCGCGAGCATCCACAGGACTTCCTCAGGCAGTTCGAGCAGGCGCAGCCGGTTGGAGACTGCGGGCTTCGAGCGGCCGACTCTGTCCGCCACGTCACCCAGCGACAGCTCGAACTCGTCAACGAGAGACGCATACGCGCGGGCCTCCTCCACGGGCGAGAGCTGCTCGCGCGCGACGTTCTCGACGAGCCCGAGCAGAAGCGAGTCACGATCCTCGACGTCCCGGACGAGAGCAGGCACGGTCGCCACTCCGGCTGAGCGCGCCGCTCGCCAGCGGCGCTCGCCCGCGATGAGCTCGAACCCGCCCTCCGAACGTCGCCGGACGACGATCGGCTGAAGAACGCCCTGGAGACGAATGGAGCTGGCGAGACCGGCAGCCGCCTCGGGCTCGAAGCGCCGGCGCGGCTGGCGTGGGTTCGGGTGAATCGTCTCCACCGGGAGATGCACGAGCTCGGGCTGGCCTGCTTCACCTAGCAGGACCTCGAGACCGCGCCCGAGACCGCGTCGCTCTTTAGGAACGCTCGACAAGCTCCATCGCCACCTTCCAGTAGGCCTCCGCTCCGGCTGAGCGCCGGTCGTAGGCGATCGCGGGGACACCGTGGCTCGGAGCCTCGGCGAGGCGGACCGAGCGGGGAATCGTCGTCGTGAACACGAGCGAGCCGAAGTGCCTGCGAAGCTCGGTCTCGACCTCCGCGGCCAGGCGCGTTCGCGCGTCGGCCATCGTCAGCAGGATCCCTGCCACGGCGAGCTGCGGGTTCAGCTGCGCCTTTACGAGATTGATCGTGCCCAGAAGCTGCGACAGTCCTTCGAGCGCGTAGTACTCCGCCTGCACCGGGACGATCGCGCGCGTCGCTGCGGCGAGCGCGTTGACGGTCAGGGGGCCGAACGAGGGCGGGCAGTCGAGGAGGACGTACGAGTACGGGTCGAGCATGCCCACGAGCGCATCCGCGAGATATCGCTCGCCACCGTCGCGGTGCGAGAGCTCGACCGCCGCTGCCGCGAGATCGCTCTTGGCCATCACCACGTCGAGATTGGCCACCGGGGAGGGCCTCGCGAGACTCGTGAGCGGGACTCCGTCGAGCAGGTCGTGGGTCGACGCTCCGTTCGCACGCATCCCGAGCCCGGACGTTGCGTTCGCCTGCGGATCGAGGTCGACCAAGAGAACTCGCTCACCCGCCTCGGCGAGGCACGCGCAGAGATTGACCGCGGTCGTCGTCTTGCCGACGCCGCCCTTCTGGTTCGCAATCGCGTACACCCGGGCCGGCACGCGGCAAGACTAGAGAGGGGGGCGGCTGGCACTATCGCCCGCATGCGAGACCCGGCGCCGCCATACGTGGGGGAAGGCCCACACGCACTGTGGCACGTGAGCGAGAACGCCTCCATCGATCGCTTCGAGCCCCACGTCAGCGGCACCGCCGCGAGTCGCGAGCCGCGAGTCTGGGCGGTCGACACGCGCCACCTGCCGCTCTACTGGTTCCCACGCCAGTGTCCGCGAGGAACGTTCTGGGCGGCTTCTGGCACGACACCAGAGCACGCGGAGCTGCTCGGCGGCGCGACTCGCGTGCACGCCGTCGCAGGGGAGTGGCTCGAGCGGATTCGCGCAGCTCACGTCGTTGCGTACCGCCTCCCGCAGGAGACCTTCACGCCGGACCCCGACGTCGGCGGCTACTGGCTCAGTCGCGAGCCGGTCGTCCCGCACGAGGTCGTCGAACTCGGCGATCTCCTTGCTCTCCACGCCGAGTCGGGCATCGAGCTCCGCATCGTGGCGAACTTGTGGCCGCTGTGGAACCGCGTTGCCTCCTCGACGCTCGAGTTCAGCGGCCTTCGCCTCCGCAACGCCAGACCTTTGCCGACCGACTAGGCGAGCGGGCGCTTCTTCGCCATCCCCGGCCGGCGTGGGAAGCCCTCCGGAGTGGCGTGGAGCTTGCGCAGGACGACGAGACCGTCGCTATTGCTCTCGAGCTCTGCGCCGAGGATCTCGGCGACACGTGCAACGTGATCGAGATCGGCGGTCGCGCCCAGCCACAGCACCGCGGCGCCGCCCTGCTCGACGAGCGGAACGCACAACTCGGTCGCAACCGGCGGCTTGGCGAGCGCCTTGGCGAGCGCGACGCCGAACGAGTCGACGGGCTGTTCCTCGGCGCGTCCCCAGACGACTTCTACGTTCGGCAGCTCGGCCGCAAAGCGCTCGAGGAAGGCGCACTTGCGGCGCTCCGCCTCGAGAAGCACGAACGGCCGCTCGGGAAACGCGACGGCGAGCGGGATTCCGGGTGCTCCGCCCCCCGAGCCGACGTCGACGATGCGGCCGGGGATACCGCCGATGATCTCTTCCGCACGCAGCGCGTCGTCGAGGAGTACGCGGCGGGCATCGTTGACATCGCCGAGCCCGGTCGCGCCCGGAGTTGTCACCGCGGCCTCGAGCCAGCGCTCGAGGACCTCGCGCGTCATCTCAGCCTGCGACGTGCCGAGGGAAGACGACCACGAACCGGTTGGGCTCGGAGCCCTCGCTCGCCGTCTCGACCTCCGGGTCGTCCTTTAGCGCCTCGTGGACGATCTTCCGCTCCACGGGAGTCATCGGATCCATCGCGACGCGCCTTCCTGTCGCGGAGGCCCGCTGGGCAGTGCGGCGGGCGAGTGTCTCGAGTGCAGACGTTCGTCGTGCTCGATACCCCGCGGCGTCCACGATGACCTCGTGCTGGCCGCCTTCGGCGCGGACGATCGCATTCGCGAGGTACTGGATTGCGTCGATCGTCTGTCCGTGCTTGCCGATGAAGAGAGCGACGTCGGCACCCGAGCAGCTGATCGTGACTCCTCCCTCGTGCTCTCTCGCCGAGACGGCGACATCCGCTCCGATCCCGGCCGCGATCCGCTCGACGATCTCCCGGGTCTCTTTGACGGCATCACTCTCTTCCGACGCCATGGACGGTTTCGCAACGTGGGCCTCAGTACTTGCGATGACGTGTGCGGGTGTGAAGCCGACACCGAGCAACCCGCGCTCGCCTTCGGACACGATCTGGAACTGCACGCTCTCGCGTTGGAGCCCCGGTACGAGCTGCTCCAGCTCGCGGAGCGCAGCCCACTTCGCTTCGCCGACCGTCTCGCCAGTCGCCTCGACGCTCACCACGTCCGGCTTCGTCATCGCCGCGTTCTGCCGCCGCGCTTGCGCTTGACCCGCCGTGGCGCACGGCCCCCGCTCGAGCGAGGCGGCGCCCCGTCGGCAGGAGCTGCCGATCCGCCGTCCTCCGGCGCTTCTTCGTCGCCCTTCGGTGGAGTCCGGCTCGACCGCTTGGGTGGCGGAACCGGCCTCGGCATCAGCCGTCGCGTGATGACGCCCTGTCCCGTCGTCCAGAGGTTGGTCGTCAGCCAGTAGATCATGAGGCCCGACGGAAAGTTGAGGATGAACGGGAGGAAGACGATCGGGAGGAACATGATCATGTACCGCTGCGCCTTGCTCTGCATCGCAGTCGCCATGAGGTAGGTGGACGTGAGCTGGCTCGCGACGTAGACCGCGATCAGCACGGGGCCCCAGCCGGCTTTCGTCGGCTCCGTGATGTTGACAAGGCCGATCCACTCGAGGGACGAGGCCGGAAACTTGGGGAAGATCTCGTCCTCGAAGTCGCGGAGAACGAAGAACAGCGCGATGAAGATCGGGATCTGGAAGACGATCGGAAGACACGAGGCGTACGGGTTGATCTTGTTTTCCTTGTAGAACTTCATGAGCTCTTCCGACTGCTTCTGGCGGTCGCTCTTGTAGCGCTGCTGGATCGCCTTCATCTCCGGCGCGTGGATCTGCAGGCTCTGCATCGAGTGGATCTGCCTGATAGCGACCGGGACGAGCAGCACGCGCACTATCACCGTCAGCGCCACGATCGACCACGCCCACGTCAGCCCCACCGATTCGTGCAACCACGTCAGCACGTCCGTGAGGACGTTCTCGAGCGGTGAGAGGAGCCCGCCGATGATCACGCGCGCGCCTTCCTCGAGCGGAAGAGCGGGAACACGGTCTGGTCGGACGCATAGTCGACTCCCCCGTGGCTCCACGGATTGCACCGCAGCAGACGCCAGCCGGCCAGCACGCATCCGCGGACGAAGCCGAACTCACGAAGCGCGTCGATCGCGTACTGCGAGCAGGTCGGGTGGTACTTGCACGTTCCCGCCGGCGTGAGGAGCCCGAAGGTCCATCTCCACGCGTGCACGAGCCCGATCCCGAGGTACTTCACGAACGAGCCGCCTTCTCAAGCGTCTCGGCCACCTCCGTGACGAGCCACTCGAGGCCGCGCGCCTCGAGTGGCTCGGCGAGCCCCGGCCTCGCGGCCAGCACGTAGTCCTGCCCGGCGGGGACCGTCGGGAGCAGCTCACGCCACGCCTCGCGGAGAAGGCGCTTCACGCGGTTTCGCGATACCGCCGACCCGACGGAACGCGGGACGGCGAGGCCAAGCCGCGGCTCCCCGTCAGGGTCGCCTTCTCGCGGGAACCAGTGCAGCACGACGTACCGGCCCGATGCGCTGCGGCCTCGTCGGTAGACCGCGTCGAAGTCCTTCGACCGCGAAAGCCGGTTGCGGCGTTGCACCGGTGGGCGTCTCAGGCGGAGAGGCGCTTGCGCCCTCTCGCGCGCCGCCGCTTCAGGATCGCGCGGCCGCCGCGGGAGGCCATCCGCGCTCGGAACCCATGACGCCGCTTGCGGCGGCGAACGTTCGGTTGATAGGTGCGCTTCACGTCGTCTCGTCGGTCGGCCTGCGGGGAGTGGCGAGTATAGACGACGGTTCGACGCTCGAGGTTTTCCACAGTTCACCTCGAGCGGGCGGAGATCGAAACTGCTGCTCCTGCGAAATAGCCGTTGACAGAAGAAGCAACAGACCGGGTGTCATCCACACCTGTGGACAGTGGTGTGGAAGACGAAAAGATCCTGCAAATAGGCCCGTTTTTCATCCACAGAGCGGTCACGGGGGGCATTGAGCCGACGCAGGAATGGTGGTATGCTCGCCGCTTCCCGACGACCCCGAGACACACGAGGACGGGTGGAGCAGCCCAGCGAGACACGAGCGGACGACCTCTGGAACGCCATAGCCGGGCGCTTGAGGGACACCCTCACCGAGACGACGTACGACACGTGGTTCGGGCAGGCGCGGCCGCACTCCTACAACGGCGATCGGCTCGTGATCGAAGTCCCCAACGACTTCACGCGTGACTGGATCGAAGGGCACTTCCTCGACCTCGTGGCGCGGGCGGCCGGCGAGACAGCCACGGCTCGGGCGGTGGTCACCTTCGCAGTCGGCGAAAGGCCACCCGCATCCCGTCCGGTGGCGGCCCAGGTGCCGCCGCCGCTGACAGAGACGCCAGCACCCGAGCCACCGAGCGAGGCTCCGTCTCGAGAGACCGCGGAGGTCGAGCTCAACCCCAAGTACACGTTCGACCTGTTCGTCATCGGTTCGTCCAACCGGTTCGCTCACGCAGCCGCTCTGGCAGTAGCCGAGTCGCCCGCCCAGGCGTACAACCCGCTGTTCATCTACGGGGGCACGGGCCTCGGCAAGACGCACCTCCTCCAGGCGATCGGCCACTACGTCCGCCAACACTCGCGCCGGCTCACGACGCGCTACGTCACCAGCGAGACGTTCATGAACGAGTTCATCGACGCCGTCCGCGATCGTGGCGCTCGCATCGAGGGCTTCAAGCGCCGCTATCGCAACTACGACGTGCTCCTCGTCGACGACATCCAGTTCATCGAGGGCAAGGAGCGGATCCAGGAGGAGTTCTTCCACACCTTCAACTCGCTGTACGAGGGCGGGGCGCAGATCATCATCTCCTCGGATCGCCCGCCCCGCGAGATCGCGACGCTCGAGGAACGGCTGCGCTCCCGCTTCGAGTGGGGCCTCCTCACCGACATCCAGGCACCCGACCTCGAGACCCGCATCGCGATCCTCCGCAAGCGTGTCGAGACCGAGGGAATCGCGATCGAGGACCCCGAGGTGCTCACGTTCATCGCGAGCCGTGTCTCGGCGAACATCCGCGAGCTCGAAGGTGCGCTCACACGAGTCGTCGCGTTCTCGTCACTGACCGATCGTCCGCTCACCGCGGAGCTCGCCGAGGACGTGCTCAAGGACGTCTACCCGCAAGGCGAAGCTGCTCCCGAGGTGACGATCGCCCGCATCCAGGAAGCCGTCTCGCACCGCTTCGGTGTCACCCTCGACGAGCTCGTCAGCCCGCGGCGCTCCCAAGCCGTTGCATATCCGCGGCAGGTCGCCATGTACCTGTCCCGCGAGCTCACGGACGCATCGCTTCCGATGATCGGCAAGGAGTTCGGTGGCCGCGATCACACGACGGTCATCCATGCCAAGGACAAGATCACGAAGCTCATTCGCGAGGACAGGTCTGTGTACAACCTTGTGCAAGAGCTGACCGCGCGTATCAAGCAGGCCCGCTGATGTTGGGGGTCCGTCGTGCGGCGGCGTGCAACCCTGTGAGAGACGATGCCCGCTGTCCACACCTCCGTCCACACGTGTTTTGCCCGCAACGGAGCCGTAATTCGCCCGTCCTCCCCATGACGCACACTCCTATGACTACTACGAGTCGTTCTTTCCAGTAATGAACACAGACATCGTGTCCCGGTCGGCTCTTCGGATCACCTGTCCGAAAGCCGAGCTCGCATCCGCGCTCGCAGTCGTCTCGCGTGCAGTGTCCACGCGCGGAGCCGTACAGGTTCTCGGGGGAATCCTGCTTCAGGCGGAAGGCGATCGGCTGACCCTGGCCGCGACTGACATGGAGATCTCCATTCGCGCATCACTAACCGGGGAGACGGAGGGTGACGCGAGCGTCGTCGTTCCGGGTCGTCTGCTGACTGACCTCGTCCGGCTGCTTCCCGACGAGTCCGTCACGCTCGCGTACGACGATGGCGAGGGCGTGGTAGCCGTGACGTCTGGAAGCCACTCGTCGCGGCTGAACGTCTACAGCGCTGAAGACTTTCCGAGACTTCCCCCGCTCGACGTACCACTCCAGAAGGTGGACGCCTCGGCGCTGCTCGAGACGATCGAGAAGGTGGGACGAGCGGCCTCGCGAGACGAGTCGCGGCCGGTCCTCACGGGGGTGCTCGTGCGCTTCGAAGGTGACCATCTGGTCATGGCCGCGACGGACTCGTACCGGCTCGCAGTGAAGGAGACGTCGCTCTCGACGAGCGGCCCCGAACTCGACGCGATCATCCCGGCACGGGCTCTGCAGGAGCTTTCGCGCCTGGCGGGTTCTGCAGAAGACGTCGCGCTCGGCGTCCACGAGAACCACATCATCTTCTCGGCCGGCGACGTGTGGCTCACGAGCCGTCGCATCGACGGGCAGTTTCCGAACTACAAGCAGCTCCTGCCGGAGTCCTTCGAGATCGAGATCGCCACGCCGAGGGTAGCGCTCCTGGAAGTGGTGCGACGCGCCGGACTGATGGCGCAGCGAAACGCTCCCCTCCGTCTCCGATTCGCAGAGGGAGAGCTGACGGTGTCCGCTCAGACGCAGGACGTCGGGGAGGCGACCGAGTCCCTCCCGATCGACTATGCGGGCGAAGAGCTCGAGATCGGGTTCAATCCCGACTTTCTGCGTGACGGCCTGGAGGCGGTCGCGGCAGACACCGTGCAGCTCAAGCTCATCAACCGCCTGCGGCCGGGGCTCATCGCAGCGCCCGACGAGAGCTTCTGGTACCTCATCATGCCCATCAGGCTCGCGGGCTGATCGTCAACGAGGTCACGCTTCGCGACTTTCGCTCGTACGCCGCGCTCGAGCTGACCCTCGAGGCGGGAGTGGTGCTACTGCACGGCCCGAACGGCGCCGGCAAGACGAACCTCCTCGAAGCGCTCCACGTCGGCACGCAGGGGTTCTCCCCACGCGCTCGCCGCGACGCCCAGCTGATTCGGTTCGACGCCGACGCGGGACGGGTGGCACTTCGGGGGACGCTCGCCGAGACTGCTTTCGCGACCGACGTCGTGCTCATGCGTCGAGAACAGCGCCGCGTGGAGCTCAACGGCGACCGCCTGAGCTCTGCGGAGCGACTCCGTCACGAACTGACGACTCTCGTGTTCACACCCGACCGGCTCGCGGTGGTCAAGGGCGCTCCGGCCACGCGTCGTGCGTACCTCGACCGCACGGTTGGAAGGCTTCTTCCGGCGCGAGCGTCGCTGGCGAACGACTACTCGGCCGCGGTGGGTCAGCGCAACGCGGGGCTCAGGCGGGTGCGGGCCGGCACATCGACACGTGACGCTCTCGTGCCGTGGTCCACACGAACGGTGTCGCTCGGAGGCGAGCTGGTCGAGGCGAGAATCGAAGCGGTCGAGGTGCTGGCCGCTGTGTTCGCCGAAATCGCCGAGGAGCTCGGCCTCGCTTCCGCGAGTCTCGCCTACGAGGGTGATGCGCCGACACTGGAGGAGCTCGACGCTCGCTTCGAGCTCGACGTGGAGCGCGGCGTCACCGGTGCGGGACCGCATCTGCACGATCTCCGCGTCGAGGCAGACAACCGCGACTTGCGCGCGTTCGGCTCACAGGGTGAGCAGCGCATCGCGGTCCTCTCGCTGGTCCTCGCCGAGGCGGAAGCACTGCGGGCGCGCGTAGGCACCTCGCCGCTCGTCCTCCTCGACGACGTGCTTTCGGAGCTCGACGGCGATCGCCGAAGGTCGCTCGGCGCCATGCTCTCGCGGCCTGCGCAGACCATCGTGACCGCCACGGCCGCGGCGGCACTGCCGACAGAGCCCGCCCAGTCGCTGTCGGTGACTGCGGGGGAGGTCCGATGACGGAGCGGATCGGCGACGAGATCGCGCGAGAGCTGGCCCGGAGCGGCAGCCGGGACGCGTTGCCTCTGGCTGCGGTGACGGCTCTCTGGCCCGAGGCCGTGGGCGACGCCGTCGCACGACGCGCGTGGCCGCTTCGGATGGCCCGAGACGGCACGCTGCACGTCGCCACCGCGTCTGCAACCTGGGCGCACGAGCTCGACCTGCTCGGCAGCGAAATACTGGCGCGGCTGACCGCCAGGCTAGGCGACGACGCACCCCGGAAGCTGCGGTTCGCGGTAGGGCCGATCCCCGAGCCGCCGTCGCCCGTCGGGGCTCCGATCGAGACACGCGCTGGGCCCCTCGAGATCCCGGAAGAGGTCGAGCTGGCAGCCGCGGCAGCCGCTGCGTCGATCGACGATCCGGACCTGCGCGAGCTCGTCTCCAGAGCGGCTCGAGCGAGCCTCGTGAGGGCCCGGTCCGGCCGCCACTTCTGGTAGACTTGCTCTGCCCCGCAATATGGCAATTTGCAGGGCTTTTTTGATGGCCGAAGCAGCCTATACAGCAAAAGACATCACTGTCCTCGAGGGGCTCGAGCCCGTACGTCTACGTCCCGGGATGTACATCGGCTCGACGGGCTCCCGCGGCCTCCATCACCTCGTCTACGAGGTCGTCGACAACGCCGTCGACGAGGCCCTCGCAGGCCGCAATGACATCGTCGACGTCACGATCCATCCCGACAACTCCGTGACCGTGCGCGACGCCGGCGCGGGCATCCCCGTCGACGTGATTCCGGAGCAGGGAATGCCCGCTCTGACGGTGGTGCTGACGAAGCTGCACGCGGGCGGAAAGTTCGGGGGCGAGGGCTACAAGGTCTCCGGTGGCCTCCACGGGGTCGGCGTCTCGGTGGTCAACGCACTATCGGAATGGCTCGTTGCCGAGGTCCGACGTGACGGAAAGGTGTACCGGCAGGAGTTCGCTCGCGGGGAGCCGACGTCGGACATGGAGACGATTGGCATGTCCAAGAAGAGCGAGACCGGAACGACGATCTCGTTCCTCCCCGACCCCGAGGTTTTCGAGGAGACGGAGTTCTCCGCCGCGACGCTGTCGCAGCGCCTGCGCGAGACCGCCTTCCTCACCCGCGGTCTGCGGATCGTCCTTCGCGACGAGCGGGCCGGAGGGAAGACCGAGCAGTTCTACTACGAGGGCGGGATCCGTGACTTCGTCACGCACGTGAACGAGTCGAAGGATCCGGTTCACAAGCACGTCGTGTACTTCGACGGGGAGACGGGGGACGGCCAGGTCGAGGTCGCGATGCAGTGGAACAGCTCGTACGTCGAGTCCGTGTTCTCGTTCGCGAACAACATCAACACGACGGAGGGCGGTGCGCACCTCTCGGGCTTCCGAGCCGCGCTGACCGGCACGCTGAACCGCTACGCGCGTGAGAAGGGGCTGCTGAAGGAGAAGGAGGAGAACCTCGAGGGTGAGGACGTCCGCGAGGGCCTGGCCGCGGTCATCTCGGTGAAGCTGCGGAATCCACAGTTCGAGGGTCAGACGAAGACGAAACTCGGCAACCCGCCGATCGAAGGCCTCGTCAAGACGACCGTCAACCAGCGTCTCGCGCAGTTCCTCGAAGAGAATCCCACCGAAGCCCGGCAGATCATCACGAAGGCCGTCTCGGCGTCCAGAGCACGTCAAGCCGCCCGCAAGGCGCGCGAGCTGACGCGCCGCAAGAGCGCGCTCGAGTCCAACTCATTGCCGGGCAAGCTCGCCGACTGTCAGATCTCGGATCCCGAGAGCGCGGAGCTCTTCCTCGTCGAGGGGAACTCGGCCGGCGGCTCGGCTGTCGACGCGCGGGATCGCACGTACCAGGCGATCCTGCCGCTGCGCGGCAAGGTCATCAACGCCGAGAAGAACCGCATCAACAAGGTCCTCTCGAACGAGGAGATCCAGGCGATCATCACGGCGATCGGCACCGGCATCGGCGAGGAGTTCGACGTCGAGAAGCTCCGCTACCACCGGATCATCGTCATGACGGACGCTGACGTGGACGGAGCGCACATCCGCACGCTGATCCTCACGTTCCTCTACCGTCAGATGCAGGAGCTCGTCGAAGGCGGCTACGTGTACATCGCCGTGCCGCCGCTCTACCGCGTGAAGATCGGCTCCCAGCAGCGCTACATCGAGAAGGAATCCCATTTCGAGGAGCTGCTCGCCCGCGAGCGCATCAAGGACATGGACGTCACCGATCGCAAGGGCGAGACGCAGAAGCTGACCGAGGCGCGCTACACCAGGCTCGTGCGCGTCCTCAACGAGTTCGAGGGCTGGGTCTCGCGGCTCCGCGAGGACTTCGGAGCGGCCGCTGCGAACTTCGTCGTCGACCACAGGCTCGTGGAGGCCGATGCCTCGACGATCGAGGGCGCCCTCGAGGTGCGAGACGCCAACGGCTACGAGCTGGCCGTCATCGAGGCATCCGACGAGGGCACTCAGGTCAAGGTGGTCGAAAAGGAGACCGGCGCGGCGGCGAGCGTCGTGGTCCCGAGCTCGCTCCTCGAGTCGGGGATCTACGCGAACGTGCGAAAGACCTACGCCCGGCTCGTCGAGATCGCGGGTCACCCGCCGTTCGAGATCGCGCTCGGGAAGAAGACGCGCCACGCGGAGACGTTCGGGCAACTTCGCGAGGCCGCACTCGACCTCGCCAAGGACGGGATCCAGATAAGCCGGTTCAAGGGTCTCGGCGAGATGGATGCCGAGGAGCTGGCGGACACCACGATGAATCCGGCCAACCGCATGCTCATCAGGGTCGAGGTCGAGGATGCGGCTGCAGCCGACCGGATGTTCTCGACGCTGATGGGCGACCAGGTCGAGCCACGGCGCGCGTTCATCGAGCAAAACGCCCGGGACGTGAGATTCCTGGATGTCTGACGTCGTAGAGCCGCTCGGCTCCGGCCGCATCGAGGGCCGCGAGCTCGAGCAGGAGATGCGCTCGAGCTTCCTCGACTACGCGATGAGCGTCATCGTCGCGCGAGCTCTTCCGGATGTGCGCGACGGTCTCAAACCGGTTCATCGCCGTGTTCTCTACGCGATGCACGAGGCGGGCCTGCAGCCGAACCGGCCGCGGTTGAAGTCGGCGCGCGTCGTCGGAGACGTCATGGGCTACTACCACCCGCACGGCGACCAGGCGATCTACGACACGCTCGTGCGCATGGCGCAGCCCTTCTCTCTGCGCTACCCGCTCGTCGACGGCCAGGGGAACTTCGGGAACATCGACGACTACCCGGCCGCCGCGATGCGGTACACGGAGTGCCGGCTCACGCGGCTGGCCACCGAGATGCTGCGGGACATCGACATGGACACGGTCGATTTCGTCCCGAACTACGACGAGTCCCGGCGCGAGCCCGCGGTGCTTCCGTCCCGCTTCCCGAACCTCCTCGTCAACGGCTCCGCGGGCATTGCGGTCGGCATGGCGACCAACATGCCGCCGCACCGCCTGGGAGAGGTCGTGGACGCCGTCGTGCAGCTGATCGACAAGCCGGAGGCGAACGCCGACGAGCTGATGAAGCACGTCAAGGGCCCCGACTTCCCGACCGGCGCGATCATCCTCGGCCGCACGGGCATCCGGGACGCCTATCGCACGGGCCGCGGCAGGATCGTGATGCGTGCCCGGGCCCACGTCGAGGAGCTGCGCGGCGGCAAGAACGCGATCATCGTCACCGAGCTCCCCTACGGCGTGAAGAAGGGCGGCGACACGGGTGTCATCCGGAAGATCGCCGACCTCGTCAACGACAAGATCCTCCCCGAGATCTCGGACGTCAAGGATCATTCGGATCGATCGGGCATGCGCATCCAGATCGACCTCAAGCGCGACGCGATCCCGCAAGTCGTTCTCAACAAGCTGTTCAAGCACACGCCGCTCCAGGCGACGTTCGGCTACAACGCCGTCGCCCTCGTCGACGGCGTCCCGCGGACGCTCTCGCTGCTCGAGCTGGTCCGGCACTACCTCGACTACCAGCGCGAGATCGTCACGCGTCGCTCGAAGTACGAGCTCCGTAAGGCGCTCGAGCGAGCCCACGTGCTCGAGGGGTACCTCATCGCACTCGACAACCTCGACGAGGTCATCGCGCTCATCCGTGGCTCCGAGGACACCGACACGGCCCGCACGGCGCTCATCGAGCGGTTCCACTTGTCGGAGATCCAGGCTCAGGCCATCCTCGACCTTCGCCTCCGCGCCCTCACCGGGCTCGAGCGCAAGCGAATCGAGGACGAGCATGCCGATCTTCAGGAGCGCATCGCCGAGCTGCGCACGCTCCTCGGCGACCCGGCCCTCGTGGACGGAGCCGTCCGGGAGGAGATCCTCGAGCTGAAGGAGATCTACGGGAAGTCGGACGAGCGGCGAACCGAGATCGTCGCGGGCGAGGCCGACCTCGAGCTCGAGGACATGATCGCGGAGGAGGACATGGTGATCGCGATCACAAAGTCCGGCTACATTAAGCGGCTACCGGTCACGTCCTACCGTGAGCAGCGCCGCGGTGGCATCGGCGTCATGGGCATGGATCTGAAGGACGAGGACTACATCGAGCATCTCTTCGTCGCGTCCACGCACGACTACATCCTCTTCTTCACGACCGTTGGGAAGGTCTATCGGCTGAAGGTGCACGAGCTTCCGCTCGGCTCGCGTCAGTCGAAGGGACGCGCCATCGTCAACCTTCTCCCGTTCCGGCAGGACGAGGACGTGCAGGCGGTCATCGCGACCCGCAACTTCGAAGAGGCCAAGTACCTCGTCTTCGCGACGCGGAAGGGCATGGTCAAGAAGACCGAGTTCGCGTCCTACAACACGCCGCTGAAGGCGGACGGGATCATCGCGATCAAGCTTCGTGAGGACGACGAGCTCGTGGGCGTGAGGCTCGCCGGCGAGAACGACGACGTTCTCATGGTGTCGCGGCTCGGCCAGGCGGTTCGTTTCCAGGGCAAGCAGGTGCGTGCCATGGGCCGGGACACGTCCGGGGTCGCCGGCATGAAGCTGCGGGGCGACGACGAGGTGATCGAAGTCGACATCGCGGTCGACGACGCGGACCTTCTCGTCGTGACCGAGAACGGCTACGGCAAGCGCACGCGTGTCGGCGACTACCCGGTGAAGGGTCGTGGCACGATGGGCGTCAAGACCGCGCAGCTGGTCGAGGGGAAAGGACGGCTGGCAGGCGCGCGGATCGTCCGCGACGGCTACCAGGTGATGCTCATCTCCGACGGCGGGACCGTGATCCGGATCCCCGTCGACGGGATTCGACGGGCAGGTCGCCCGACGCAGGGCGTGATCGTCATGCGGCTTCGCGAGGGCGAGCAGGTCGCGACGCTCGCTCCGGTCGTCGGGTCGAACGGCGAGGCTGACTTGGGGGTTGAGGTCTCGACAGACGCCGAGGCCCCACCCGGCGACGACTCGCCCGACTGAGCGAGATCTCGGGTTCGCGATCTCGTTTCGAGAGGGCTCGGGAGCCCGGACGGTCGAAGCGGCGCAAAGAGAGGCGGACTAACCCCGAGCCGACAACTCAGCCGCTCTCAGCGTCGGCGGCGTTCGCCAGTGCGGTGAGCAGGTCGATCGGGATCGGGAAGACGATCGTCGAGTTGTTCGCCGCCCCGATCTCGAGCAGCGTCTGCAGGTAACGCAGCTGCACTGTGATCGGCTGTTGCGCCATGATCGCGGCTGCGTCCTTCAGGCGTTCGGAGGCCTGGAACTCGCCCTCTGCCGAGATGACCTTCGCGCGGCGCTCGCGCTCGGCCTCTGCCTGTCGGGCCATCGCGCGTTGCATTCCCGCGGGGATCTCGACGTCCTTGACCTCCACCACCGAAACCTTGATGCCCCAGGGGGAGGTGGCCTCGTCGATGATGTTCTGCAGGATCGCATTGATCTTGTCGCGCTCCGAGAGCAGCTCGTCGAGGACGTGCTGGCCGAGCACGGAGCGGAGCGTCGTCTGCGCGATCTGCGATGTCGCGACCATGTAGTTCTCGACCTGCACGATCGCGTTGTTCGGCTCGACGATACGGAAGTACGCGACCGCGTTGACCCGCACCGGGACGTTGTCCTTCGTGATGACCTCCTGCGGCGGGACGTTCAGTGTCACCGTCCGCAAGTCGACCCGCACCATCCGGTCGACGAAGGGGATGATCAGGAAGATTCCGGGTCCCTTCGGGGTCGGGAGGAGGCGCCCGAGCCGGAAGATGACCCCCCGTTCGTACTCGCGCGCGATCTTGACCGCGAGGAACGCGAGCAAGAGCAGCAGCGCGATGACGATGACGACGACCAGCAGGCCCGTTGCGGCTGCGTCCATTACGACGACTCCTCCGATCTCGATAACGAGGGGGATCCTACGACGAGCCGCAGGTCCGGCCCGACCTCTTCGACCCGAATGTGCTCGCCCGGAACGAGCGGTGAGCCGTCGGCCGAGTCGGCACGCCAGAGCTCGCCGTTGACGAACACGAGTCCGGTCGTCCGAACAACGCCGTCCTCACCGACGAGATACGGCGTTCCGACGAGCGGCGGCTGCCGACGGATGCGAACGATCTTGGTCACGGCCACGCCGAGGAGCACGACCATGGTCCCGGCGATCGCGAGCGCGACCGGGAGCGACACCTGGTACGCCTCTCCGGCAGGGTCGAACAGCATGAGCGCACCGAGCACGAACATGATCGCACCGGCGAGGGTGAGCGCCCCGTGGGACGGCACGAAGGACTCGGCGACGAAGAAGCCGGCGGCAAGGATCATGAGAAACAGCCCGGCCAGCGAAACGGGCAGCACCTGGAGGCCGTACAGGCCCAGGATCAGCGAGATCGCGCCGACCGTTCCCGGGAACACGAGACCGGGGTTCCAGAGCTCGACGACGATGCCGATGAGGCCTATCGACAGCATCAGCGCGATGAGATTGGGGTCGACGAGGAAATCGCGCGCTCGCTGCCAGAAGGTCATCTCGACGTCCTCGATCTGCGCGCCGGCGGTGTCGAGAACGAAGCCCTTCGGGACCGTCTTCATGCCGTCGATCCGTTCGAGCAAGACGGGAAGCGTGGGAGCGATGACCTCGACGAGGCCGATCCGCTTCGCCTCGCGCGCGCCGTAGTTCGACGCTTCGGTAACCATGTCGCGCGCGGCCTCGACGCTTCGGTCGTGCTCGCGGGCGAGCTCACCGATGTAGGCGGCGGCGTCGTTGACGATCTTTCGGCGCAGGTCCTCGGAGATGTCCTCGCCGCTCAGCGAGATCGGTGTCGACGAGCCGATGTTGGTCTGTGGAGACATGGCAGCGACGTCGGCTGCCATGGTGATGACCGCTCCCGCCGAGTCGGCGCTCGAGCCCGGAGGCGCGACGTAGACGACGACCGGCACGTCGGCTGCGAGGAACCTCTTGACGATTCCGCGCATCGAGGATGCGAGCCCGCCAGGGGTGTCGAGGACGAGGACCATCGCCGCGAATTCGCCGTCCTCGGCACGCTCGACCGACTGCTCGACATACTCCTGCGTCACGGGGTTGATGTCGTTGTCGAGATGGACGGCCAGAACGCGCGGAGTGTCGTCCTGCGCAAGCACGGCCGGGGCTGCCACAAGCGCTCCGAGAGTGAGCGAGAGGGCAAGAAGTCCGCGCAAAGTGCGGCCTGGCACCGGTGTAAGGATTCTATCTGCGGAGTGTCGCCGCCCTTGCTCGCGAACGGTTCTGCGGCCACTCTGGTAACCCGTGCATCGGCTCCTCCTAGCCCCCGCCGCCGTCGCCGCCGCCCTCCTTCTCGCTCCTCCAGCGCTCGGATCGGGCGACAGCCGAGTCGCCACAGTCGAGCTGCACCCGTCCGGGCCGCCTGCCGTCGTGCCTCGCTTCACGCTCGCCGGTGTGCAGTGGCGCGGCCCGGGGAGGGTCGTGTTCCGAACGCGCTCGCTGAACGGTCGCTGGAGCGTGTGGCGTCCGGGCGCACCCGAGGACGAAGACGGTCCCGACCCGGGGTCCGCGGAGCGCCGACGAAGCAGATGGAGGCTCGGCAACCCCTGGTGGGCCGGCGCCTCCGACCGCATCCAGGCTCGCGCGATCGGAGAGGTCGCTCGCGTGCGAGCGCATCTGGTGTGGAGCCCCGAGCTGCGCGTGCCGTATCGCGTCCCTACGGCGACGGTTGCCCCTCCGATCGTCCCGCGGCTCTCGTGGGGAGCCGACGAGTCGATCAGACGCGGGCCGCCGAGTTACGCGTCCGGTGTGCGGTTCGCCATCGTCCATCACACCGCTGGCCAAAACGACTACACCCGCGCCGAGGCGGCGGCGATCGTGAAGGGGATCCAGCTCTTCCACGTGCAGGGAAACGGCTGGAACGACGTCGGCTACAACTTTCTCGTCGACCGCTTCGGCACCATCTACGAGGGCCGTTTCGGGGGTGTCGAGCGCGACGTTGTCGGCGCGCACGCACAGGGATTCAATACCGGCTCGGTCGGCATCGCACTCCTGGGCACGTACGGGAACACCAGGCCGTCGGCCGAGGCGCTCGATGCGATTGCGCGCCTCATCTCGTGGCGGCTCGACCTCGAGCACGTCGACCCGACGTCGTTCCTCACCTTAATCTCGGGTGGAAGCAACCGGTACGCGAGCGGCATCCCTGTGCTTCTCTCGGCGGTCTCGGGTCACCGCGACACCGGTTTCACCGAGTGCCCCGGCGATGCGCTCTACTCGCGGCTCTCGGCCATCGCCGGGACGTCTCTCGGCCTCGGCGGCTTGAAGATCTTCGAGCCCACGGCCGAGGTCGCGGGTGCCTCCGTTCGCGTTCGCGCAAGGCTCTCTCGCGCTGAGACCTGGGCCGCCGCGATCACGAGCTCGGGTGGAGCCCAGATCGCTGGGGGCACCGGCACGGGTACCGCAGTCGACTGGACGTGGGACTCGGCAGGAGCGCCGCCGGCGAGCTACACGTGGACCGTCTCCGCGGGAGCGGCACGGTCGGCCTCCGGAACGCTGCGTGCCGGCGGAGGTGTGGCGCCACCGGCGATCGAGAGCGTGGTTGCGGAGCCAGAGGCGATCAGCCCGAACGGCGACGGGCAAGCCGACGCAACGACGCTCACATATCGCATCTCCACTCCTGCGAACGTGACCGTGGAGGTCACCGACGAGATCGGAGGGGTCGTCGCAACCCTCGTCGACCGCGTGTGGACGCGTGCGGGACAGCACACGGTCACGCTCGACGGCGCCGCGCTCGCCGACGGCCGCTACAACGTCGTCGTGACCGCGCGAACCACGGCGGGCGTCTCGGTTCAGAAGTTGATCCCGGTGAGTGTCAACCGCACGCTCGGGCTCGTCACGGTGACTCCGGCGGTGTTCTCGCCCAACGCGGACGGGCGCAAGGATCGCATCACGATGACGTTCTCGCTCGCCGCGCCGGCCGACGTGCGCATCCGGGTCGAGCGCGAGGGCCGATGGGTTGCGAGCCCGCTTGCGAGCAGCTTCGCGGCGGGGACACAGCGCCTCGTCTGGGACGGCGTTCGCACGGCCGGACGGTTGCGAGACGGCGAGCACCGCGCCGTCGTGGAGGCGACCGGCGGGGTGGGGACGATCTCGTTCGGCGTGCCGTTCGTCTCGGACACGGTGACTCCGCGCGTGCGCATCCTTCCTGGCAACCGTCTACGAGTCGAGGTCAGCGAGCCGGCGATGCTCACGTTCGTGATCGACGGCCAGGCGCTGAAGCGCGAGGTGAAGAAGGCCGGAATCGTGCGTATCCCGTGGGCGGGTCCTGCCGCGAGGGTTCGTGTGGTCGCCTGGGACGCTGCAGGCAACGCGAGCGGGCCGGTCGTCCGCGTGCTCAGCCGCGATTAGGCTGGGGATCGGGCGAGTAGACTCGCCCCGTGCAGCCGCCGGACGCTCCCTTCGGGAAGGACGTAATCGAGTCGATCCTTCCCCATCGTGACCCCTTCCTGCTCGTGGACGAGGTCACCGAGCTCGAGCCAGGGCGCCGGGTCGTCGCGCGTCGCTCCGTCAACGGAGACGACTGGTGGTTTCCGGGCCACTTCCCGTCACGTCCCGTGATGCCCGGCGTGCTGATCGTGGAAGCGATGGCTCAGACGGGTGCAATCGCCCTTCTCGTCGAAGAGGAGAATCGTGGCAAGATCGCGTTCTTCGCCGGTATCGACGATTGCCGGTTCAAGCGCGTCGTCGCGCCGGGTGACGTCCTCACGCTCGCATGCGAGATCGACAGGGTTCGCGGCCCGATCGGGCGCGGGAAGGCGACCGCGCACGTGAGTGGCGAGCTGGCCGCCCGCGGGACGTTGACCTTCGCGGTAGAGCGATGATCGGCGCCGCACAGGGAGTTCGCATCGGGATAACGGGGCTCGGGGTCCACGTCCCCGAAAAGGTCATGACGAATGCCGAGCTGGCCGAGATCGTCGAGACCTCGGACGAGTGGATCCGCGAGCGAACGGGTATCCGCGAGCGACGGATCGCGGCCGATCACGAGGCACTCACGGACATCGCCCTGCCCGCGGCCCGGGCTGCGCTCGCGGATGCAGGTGCCGACGCGGAGGACATCGACCTGCTCGTGTGTGCGACGGTGACCCCCGACATGATGTTCCCGACCTCGTCGGCCCTGCTGGCGAACGAGCTGGGAATGCCACGCGCCGCGGCGTACGACCTGCTCGCGGGATGCACGGGATTCGTCTACGCGATCGCGCAGGCGTACGGGATGCTCGCCTCGGGGCTTGCGCGGCGCGCTCTCGTCGTCGGCGGGGACGTGCTCTCGAAGATCCTCGACTGGGAGGACCGCTCGACGCTCGTTCTGTTCGGGGACGGCGCAGGTGCCGTGGTCATGGAGCCGGTCGAGCGAGGGGGTTTCATCGGGTTCGAGCTCGGAGCGGACGGCGGCGGCGGCGAGTACCTGTGGTATCCGGGCTCCGGCTCGCGTCACTTCGATGATCCCGACTCCTTCGTGAAGATGAACGGTCGCGAGGTGTTCAAGTTCGCGACGAGAGTCATGGTGTCGTCGGCGAACGAGGTGCTCGCAGAGTGCGGCAAGACCGTCGACGACGTCGACGTGTACGTGCCGCACCAGGCGAACAAGCGGATCATCGACTACGCGGCGGCTAAGCTCGGGATCCCCGAGGAGAAGATCATCGTGAACGTCGATCGCTTTGGAAACACGTCCTCCTGCTCCATCCCGCTCGCGCTCGCCGATGCGCGCGCGGACGGACGGCTGCAGGACGGGAAGCTGGTGTTGCTGACTGGAATGGGCGCCGGTCTCACTTGGGGCTCGGCTCTCATCGAGTGGACGAACGGGAGGGCGAGATGAGCAAGGTCGCGTTCTGCTTCCCCGGCCAGGGATCGCTCGAGGAAGGCATGGGTCGCGAGATTGCGGAGGCCTTCCCGGCCGCCCGTGATGTGTACAGGATCGGGTCGGAAGCGACCGGTCTCGATCTGGAGGAGCTGTGCTTCTCCACACCGCTCGACCGACTGGTGGACACCGAGGTGCAGCAGCCGGCGCTCGTCGCAACCAGCCTCGCGATCCTCGCGGCGATGCGGGAGCAGGGGCTCGAGGCGGACGTCGTCGTCGGCCACTCCGTCGGTGAGTTCGCGGCGCTTGTCGCTGCGGGCTCTCTCGAGACGGGCGAGGCGATCGGCCTCGTTCGGGAGCGGGGACTCGCGATGGCCGAGGCCGCACGGCAACGGCCGGGTGCGATGGCGGCGATCCTCGGGCTCGCGGACGAGGAAGTCGAGAAGCTGTGCCGCAGGATCGTCGGCGTGTGGCCGGCGAACTACAATTGCCCGGGCCAGATCGTGGTCTCGGGCGAGCACGAAGCGGTCGAGGAGTGCTGCGCCGAGGCCGCGAGCCTCGGCGCTCGACGAGCCGTGATGCTGAAGGTGTCGGGTGCCTTCCACAGTCCGCTCGTCGCCAAGGCGGCGGATCGGCTGCGACCCGCACTCGACCGCGTCAAGTTCGCCGAGCCCCTCGCGCCGTTCATGTCGACCGTCACTGCGAAGATCGAGCCGGCGCAGAAGATCGCCTCGCTCCTCGTCGACCAGCTGACCGGTCCCGTGCGGTTCACGCAGGCAGCCACGGAGCTCATGCGCAGCGGCGCAACGACCTTCGTCGAGGTCGGCCCGGGCAACGTGCTCTCCGGCCTCGTGAAGCGCATCGACCGGGGAGTCAAGACGATGTCGGTGAACTCGCTCGAGAGTCTGGAGCGCGCGCAGGAAGCACTCGCCCGTTGACGTCGACGTTCTGCTCGCTCGAGGGACGCACGGCACTCGTCACCGGGGCATCGCGCGGCATCGGGCGCTCGATCGCCAGCGAGCTCGCTGCTGGCGGGGCCTCGGTCGTCCTCTCCTACAGAACCGGCGGCGAGGAGGCCGAGGGGCTCGCAGCGGAGATCGGGGCGCGCGCCGTAGAGGCCGACGTGTCCGATCCGGCATCCGCCAGCGCGCTCGTCGAGGAGGCCGGCGACCTCGACATCCTCGTGAACAACGCCGGCGTGACACGGGACGGGTTGCTCGTACGCATGTCGGACGACGACTGGAACACGGTCATCGACACCAATCTCGCGTCGTGCTTCTACACGTGCCGGGCTGCGGCGCGCGGGATGATGAAGAAGCGCGCCGGGACGGTCGTGAACATCTCCTCGATTGTCGGAATCCACGGCAACTGGGGCCAGACGAACTACGCTGCATCGAAGGCGGGCATCATCGGGTTCACGAAGTCGCTGGCTCGTGAGCTCGGCAGCCGGAACGTCCGCGCGAACGTCGTCGTTCCGGGTTACGTGAGGACGCAGCTGACGGACGTCCTTCCCGAGGATGCGAAAGCGGCAATGCTGCAGAACACGCCGCTCGGGCGGCTCGGCGACCCGGAGGACGTCGCGGGAGCGGTACGGTTCCTGTGCTCGGAGGAGGCCTCGTTCATCACGGGCGCGGTGCTGCTCGTCGACGGCGGCCTCGGGATGTAGCGATGGCCGACGTAGCTCAGAACGGTCGCCGTCGCGTCGTCATCACCGGTGTCGGGATGGTGAGCCCGCTCGGCAACGATCCAGAGTCGACCTGGGAGAGCCTCGTCGCCGGCGAGTCCGGGGCAGGCCCGATCACGCACTTCGACTCGACGGACTACGACGTGCACTTCGCGTGCGAGCTGAAGGACTTCGACCCGACGGTCTGGATCGAGCGCAAGCAGGCGAGGCGGATGGACAAGTTCTCGCAGTTGGCTCTCTCGGCGGCGCGTATGGCGGAGGCGGACAGCAGGCTCTCGATAGCAGCCGCGCCGGACCGGGTCGGGGCGGCCGTGGCCACCGGAATCGGCGGGCTGTACGCGTTCGAGGACTGCTTCCAGAACCTGCTCGAGCGCGGGCCGGACCGGACGAGCCCGTTCGCGATCGTCCAGATCATCCCGAACATGGCTGCGGCCTGGGTCTCGATGGAGCTCGGAGCTCAGGGACCACTCGCGGCCGAGTGCACCGCCTGTGCGGCATCGAACATGGCGATCGGCGATGGTCTCGACGCGATTCGTCTCGGGCGAGCAGACGTCATGTTCTGCGGAGGCACCGAGGCGCCGATAACAAGGGTCGGCATCGCGGGCTTCACCGCGATGCGTGCGCTGTCGCGACGAAACGACGATCCGAAGGCCGCGTCGAGGCCTTTCGACGCGGAACGTGATGGGTTCGTGATGGGAGAGGCGGGGGCGATGCTCGTGCTCGAAGAGCTCGATCATGCTCGGGCGCGCGGCGCCAAGATCTACGCGGAGGTCCTCGGCTACGGCGTCTCGTCCGATGCGAGCCACGTCTCCGATCCGGATCCGAGCGGGGCGAACCCCGCGCGGGCGATGCGAATGGCGTTCGCGGACGCCGGCATCAATCCCGAGGACGTGGGATACGTCAACGCACACGGCACCTCCACTCCGTCGGGTGACTCGGCCGAGACGCGCGTGCTGAAACTGGCGCTAGGCGAGGAGCACGCGCACCGTACGCCCGTCTCGTCGACGAAGGGGGCGACGGGACACTGCCTCGGTGCGGCTGGCGCCGTCGAGGCGATCTTCACGATCTTCGCGCTGAAGAGAGGCGTGCTGCCTCCGACGATCAACTACGAGGTGCCGGACCCCGAGTGTGACCTCGACTACATCCCGAACGAGGCACGGCGCCAGGACACGGAGATCGGTGTCTCGAACTCGTTCGGCTTCGGCGGGCACAACGCATGCGTCGTGTTCCGCCGCTGGGACGAGGGCGCGTAGCTCAGACGCGCCGCTCGAGCAGGATCGTGTCCCGCCAGACACCGTCGAGCTGAGCGATGCGCTCGCGTCGCCCGACGACGCGAAATCCGAGGCGCTCGTGGAGAGCGAGGCTGGCCTCGTTCTCGGGGAAGATGTTCGTCTGGATCGTCCAGATGCCGCCTGCGTCGGCGCTCGCGAGAAGTGCATCCATCAGTGCCCGAGCGATCCCGCGGCCGCGCGCGGCTTCCGTCACGTAGACGGAGTGCTCGGCGACACCGGCATAGCACGCGCGCCGTGAGGTCGGCGAAAGGGCCGCCCAGCCGAGGACACGGTCGCCGTCGACCGCGACGAGGCGATGCTCGCGGTGTCGTCCCGCGTCGAACTCCTCGAAGTTCGGTGGCGCGGTCTCGAAGGTCGCGTTCCCGGTCGCGATCCCCTCGGCGTAGATCGACTCGACGTGCGGCCAGTCGTCAGGTGTCATGGCGCGGATCTCGACCACCATCCCGCAGATTAGGCTTGGGCCGTGGAACGGTGGGCGACCTTCGACTGCTACGGGACGCTGGTCGACTGGAACGGCGGGATTCGGGCCGAGCTCGAGAAGCTCTTCGGCGTCGAGCGCGCTGACGAGCTGCTGGTCAGGTACCACGAGATCGAGCCCGAGATCCAGACGTCGACGCCCGGCATCTCGTATCGGGAGGTGCTCACGATTGCCCTCGAGCGGCTTGCGTCAGAAACGGGCTTGACGCTTCCCGAGGGCGAAACGAGCGCGCTCGCTCGCTCCCTTCCCGGATGGCCCGTGTTCGAGGACGTGCACGACGGCCTGACCCATGCACGAGAGCGTGGCTGGCGCCTTGCGATCCTGTCCAACACCGATCGAGACCTGCTCGACACGTCGATGGACGCGATCGGCGTCCACTTCGACCTCTCGATCGTTGCTGGCGAGATCGGCTCCTACAAGCCCGCGCATCGACACTGGGAGGTCTTCAGGGAGCGCGTCGGGGGTGCCGATTCCGTCCGACACGTCCACGTCGCACAGAGCCTCTATCACGACATCGGGCCCGCCTGCGAGCTCGGCATTCCGTCGATCTGGATCAACCGGCTCGAAGAGCCGGACGACCCGCGGCCCTCGCGCACGCTCCTGAGCACGACCAGGCTCGCGAGCACGCTCGACGAGCTCGTTCCTTCCGACTGATGTCGTCGCTGCGCGCTCGCTGCCCGAACTGCCGGACGTTCACGGCCGTGGCTGTCGGCGACGGGTACGAGTGTCACAGCTGCGGAAGCACTTTCTCGGCCGGGGTCGTGCGAGTCCCGCGTGCCTGGGGGGTTGGCGGCGAGGGGATGGCCGAAGGCGCGCGTATCTCGTTGCCGTATCCCGAGGTCGCAGTGGTCGAACGCAACACCCTCGTGGAGCAGAACGAAGCCATAGCCGACGCGCTCGGAGCACGTCCGATCGTGCTCGGAGGCTGCTGCTGCGCGCACGTTGGCGCGGCGCAAGGGGTTGCCCGCAGAGCCGACCGGCTCGCGGTCGTCTGGATCGATGCTCACGGGGACCTCAACACGCCGGAGACGTCGCCGTCGGGAAACCTCTGGGGGATGCCGTTCAGGATGCTTCTCGACGACGGCATCGTCGCCGCCGAGGACGCGGCGCTGGTCGGTGCGCGCAATCTCGATCCGCCCGAGGCCGAGTTCGTGAAAGCCGTCGGCCTCGACGACTCGCTCGAGCGGGCCCTCGGCGATGTCGACGCGACGTACGTCGCCCTGGACCTGGACGTGCTCGATCCGAGTGAGGTCGACGTGCTGCTTCCCGAGCCGGACGGGCTGTCTGCCGATGAGCTCGGAGCGCTGCTGAACGACGTCGCCGGACGGACGAGGATCGCCGGGATCGGAGTGACGGGGCTGCTTCCGACCGAGCGGAACGCCGCGCTCGCGGTGCGGATGCTCGCCGCGGCAGGCTTCTAGAGCGCCACTAGTATCCAGCCATGTCTTCCGGGCAGGGTCGCGTCGACGTCGAGGTCGAGAGCAAGCGCCCGGACGAGCCCGCGAGGGGGGACGCGCACCCCAACACGTGCCCGTCCTGCGGCTCCCACTACCGAGACGACGAGCTTGCGCAGACGCTCCGCGTCTGCCCGCAATGCGGCCATCACTTCCGGGTCCGTGCCCGAGAACGGATCGAGCAACTCGCGGATCCCGGATCGTTCGTGGAGGAGGACGCGGGCCTGCGCTCCGCGGATCCTCTTGGTTTCTTCGACCTGCGTCCGTACACGGAGCGACTCGCGGAGGCGGAAGTCGAGACCGGTCTCGGCGACGCCATGGTGTGTGGCTCTGCGGCGATCGAGAACGAGGAATGCCAGCTCGCGATCATGGACTTCGCCGTCATGGGCGGCTCGATGGGGAGCGTCGTCGGGGAGAAGTTCGTCCGCGCGTGCGAGCGAGCAACGGCGGCGGGCGTTCCACTCGTGTCGATCTCGGCATCGGGCGGCGCGCGCATGCAAGAGGGCATTCTCGCCCTCATGCAGCTTCCGAAGACGATCTGCGCGATCGACGAGCTGCACGAGTCGCGAGGCGCGATGCTCTCCGTTCTTACGCACCCCACGACCGGTGGTGTCCTCGCCAGCTTCGCGAGCCTCGGTGACGTCGTGCTCGCCGAGCCCGGGGCGCTGATGTCCTTCGCAGGCCCGCGCGTCGTCGCGCAGACGACTCGCGAGAAGCTTCCCGACGATTTCGGCTTGGCGGAGTCGAACTACCGCTTCGGGCACCTCGACGGAATCGTGCCGCGCTCGGAGCTGCGCCCGACGCTCGGTCGGCTCCTCAGGCTCTTCGCAGGAGACGGCAATTAGCAACAGCAACTCAGCGGCCGCGAAACGGACGCCTGTAGGAGTCCTTGGCGCGCTCGGGGGCCGCGCTCGCGGATACCGAGCTTGCGCATGGCACACCTGATGCCGTACGAAGCGGAGATGCGGCTGCGCGAGCGGCTCAGTAAGCTCGGCGGCATGAAGCTCCTGCGCGGTACGAAGCTCAGCGGCGAGCTCGCCCGTCTACAGGAGCAGCTCGACCAGATTCGCGCCGATCCGAGCGCAGAGGAGATCTGGGAGGCGGTCGAGCTGGCGCGGCACCCCGACCGTCCGTACACCCTCGACTACGTGGAGCGGATCTTCGACGACTTCTTCGAGCTCCACGGGGACCGCGGCCGCGCCGACGACCATGCGTTGATTACCGGCATCGGCAAGCTCGCTGGCGAAACGGTCGTCCTCGTCGGACACCAGAAGGGGCGCGACCTCAAGGAGCGCACCAAGCGCAACTTCGGGATGGCGTATCCCGAGGGGTACCGGAAAGCCATGCGGGCGATGGCGATCGCGGATCGCCATGGATTCCCATTGCTCACGATGGTCGACACACCAGGCGCCTATCCAGGAGTGGCTGCGGAGCAGCATGGCCAGGGAGGCGCCATCGCGCGCTCCCAGGCGGCGATGGTGCGCCTCAACGTGCCGATCGTCACGTGCATCATCGGCGAGGGAGGGTCAGGTGGTGCGGTCGCGATCGCAGTCGCCGATCGGGTCCTCATGCAGGAGAACGCGATCTACTCCGTGATCTCGCCGGAGGGATGCGCCGCGATCCTCTGGCGCGACGCGGGCGAGGCCCGGAAGGCGGCCGCGGCGTTCAAGCCGGATGCGGCCCACTGCCTCGAGCTCGGAGTGGCCGACGGGATCGTCGCGGAGCCGGAAGGTGGCGCCCACACGGATCCTGACGCCGCTGCGCAGCTGCTCGAGCAGGGCATTCTTGCCGCACTCGAGGAGATCGAGGCCCTCGACCCGGACGAGCGCCGCCGGCAGCGGCGCGCCAAGTACCGCGTCATGGGCGTTCTTGCCTCCACCTAGCCTTTTGGGGGGTTTTCCCCATCTTCCACAGGCTTATCCCCGGCCCCCGAATGCCCCCTGAGCAGGGGGAAAGTGCCTCTTGCAGCTTCTTGGTAAAGAAAGCGTTGCGCTTCGGGCGACAATCCACAGGTGACTCTCGACCAGTACCGTCGTAAGCGCCGTCCGGGCAAGACCCCGGAACCGTTCGGAGGTTCCGACGAGACGGCCGAACGGCCCCGATTCGTCATCCAGCGGCATGACGCGAGGCGGCTGCACTACGACTTTCGACTCGAGCGCAACGGGGCGCTCGCGAGCTGGGCCGTCCCCAAGGGCATCCCGCTCCGCAGGGGGGAACGGCATCTCGCCGTGCACGTCGAGGACCACCCGCTCGAATACGCCGATTTCGAGGGTGTGATCCCGGCTGGCGAGTACGGAGCCGGCACCGTCGAAATCTGGGACAGGGGCACGTACGAGCTCCTCGAGGAGAAGCGGAACGGCGGGCTCACCGTTCGCCTCAGGGGCGAGCGTCTCGACGGCGTCTGGACGCTCATTCCCGCCCATCTCGACAGCGATCCGAAGAACTGGCTGCTGCTTCGGAAAGACGCGGACGGTGGCGCAGGCGGAGCGCGGTACCAGCCGATGCTCGCGACCGCATCCGACACGCTCCCGGCCGGGGAGGGCTGGCTCTACGAGCCGAAGTGGGACGGCTTCCGCGCGATCGTGACCGTGTCGGGCAGCGAGGTCACGCTGACGAGTCGAAACGGCAACGACCTGACCGAGCGCTTCCGAGACGTCGCACGGGCCGCGGCGCTCGCGATCAAGTCCTCCGACGCCGTCCTCGATGGCGAGATCTGCGCACTCGACGCGCAGGGACGCTCCCGGTTCTCGCTGCTGCAAGAGAGTGGCGGCACGCCTGTGCTCGTGCTCTTCGACGTCCTCGAGCTCGAGTCCGAGAAGCTCATCGACGAGCCGCTGAGCGAGCGAAGGAAGCGTCTCGAGGGCGTCGTCGGTCGGAGCGGTGGCGTGCTCGTGTCGCCGCAGTTCGACGACGGGCCTGCGCTTCTCGCCGCCGCTCGCGAGCAGGAGCTCGAGGGGGTTGTTGCCAAGCGGGCCGATTCCCAGTACCGGCCGGGCCGTCGTTCGACCGAGTGGCACAAGCTGAAGCTCCGCCAGACCCAGGAGGTCGTGATCGCCGGCTACACCCGCGGCCAGGGACGTCGCGCGGCGTTCGGCGCGCTCGTCGTCGGGCTACACGACGCAGGTGAGCTGCGCTGGGCCGGAAACGTCGGTACCGGCTTCTCGGACGACGAGATCGAGAAGCTGCGGCGTCTGCTCGCACCGCTCGAGCGACTCGACTCGCCCTTCGCCGAGACACCGAAGATGCCTCGGGTCAGGAAGTCGGACGTCACGTGGGTGGAACCGGTTCTCGTCGCGGAGGTCGAGTTCGCCGAGTGGACGCACGAGGGACGCCTGCGAGCGCCGTCGTACCTCCGCCTGCGTGAGGACATGCCGGCTCCCGACGTGAGGCGCGAGCGCGAGCCCGTGCCCACGACGGTGAAGCGAGGGCGTCGTGAGCTTCGCCTCTCGAACCTCGACAAGCCCTTCTGGCCCGACGAGGGCGTCACGAAAGGCGGCCTCATCGCGTACTACCGCGACGTCGCCGAGGTGCTCGTCCCGCACCTGCGCGGGCGGCCCTTCACGATGAAACGGTATCCCGACGGCTGGCAGGGCAAGAGCTTCTTCCAGAAGAACGCACCGTCGCACATGCCCGAGTGGATCGAGCGCGCGCCCTTCCCGGCATCGACGCGCGAAGGCGAGAAGAAGATCATCGAGTACGCGGTGGTGAACGACGAGCTCGCGCTGCTGTGGATGGCGAACATGGGCTGCATCGACCTCCACACCTGGGCGTCACGCACCGAACGGCCCGACCGCCCCGACTGGGTCATGTTCGACCTCGACCCGTCCGAGGGCGCCGGCTTCGAAGAGGTCATCGAGGTCGCGCAGCTCGTCAAGCAGATGCTCGACCTGCTCGAGCTCGAGAGCTACCCGAAGACCTCCGGCTCGCGCGGGATCCACGTCCTCGTCCCGATCGCGCGCAGGCACTCGTACGAAGAGGTCAGAGAGTTCGCGTCGATCGTGGCCGGAGCGCTTGCCCGTGCGCACTCGGGGCTTGTCACGACGGAGTGGGCGAAGCAGAAGCGCCGCGGCGTCCTCGTGGACGCGAATCAGAACCGGCAAGGGGCGACGAACGCGAGCGTGTACTCCGTGCGCCCCCGTGCCGGAGCGCCGGTCTCGACGCCGTTGCGCTGGCAGGAAGTCGTACTGGGTCTGGACCCGACGGCGTTCACCATGGAGGCCGTCCTCGATCGCGTCGCCCGGGACGGCGATCTCTACGAGGGCGTGCTGGGCGGCAAGCAGTCGCTGAAGTCGGCGCTCAGATCTCTGCGCTAGCCACCAGCGTCGAGTCGACGCACTGATACCGACGCGAAGCGCGCCTTCAGGGGTCTTCGGCGCGACCGGAATCTGCGTGAGCGGATTCCGGTCCTGCGCCCAATGGTTTTGGATGTCCGAGCATCGACAGCTCGACGATGTCGCGGCGGAAGAAGAGGGCGACGGTCCAGTCGACGACCACGCGCAGCTTCCGGCTGAGCAGCGGGAGCTGGTACAGGTGGTACGTCCTGGCGACGAACCAGCCGGGAAAGCCCCACAGGTGGAGCCCGGGAATCTCGGCGATTCCCTTGAAGCGGCCGAGCGTCGCGACCTGGCCGAGCATGCGGTAGCCGTACGGCTTCGGATCGCCGGCCAGGTTCTTGGCGAGCCGCCGCGCCTGACGCAGCGCGTGCTGACAGGTGGGCGGATCGACGATCCCCGGGGTCTTGCTGTTCGGGACGGCGGCGCAGTCGCCGAGCGCCCAGACGTCGTCGGTACCCACGACCTGCAGGGTTGGACCCACGTCCACCCGGCCGCGGGCGTCGAGCGGGAGGCCGAGGTCCGGGAGGAGCGGGCTCGGGCGAACGCCGGCCGTCCAGACGAGCGTTCGCGCCGGGACTCTCGTGCCGTCCGCGAGGACCGCCTCGCTGCCGTCGTAGGACTCGAGCGTGGTGCTGACGTGGATCTCGATGCCGCGACGCTCGAGACGGCGGGCCGCGTACTTGCCGAGCCCGCGTGGGATCTCCGGAAGGATCTTCGGCGCTGCGTCGGCGAGCACCCAGCGCTGCGGAGTGCCACGCAGCGCTGGGTACGAGCGCAACGCTGCGTGGGCCATGTCGTGCAACTCGGCCAGAGCCTCGACCCCGGCATAGCCCGCGCCGACGAAGACGAAGCCGAGCTCCGCGGGGTCGTCCGGATGGATCGACGCCCGCTCCAGCTGGAGCAGGACGTGGTTGCGAAGCGCGATCGCATCGGCGAGGTCCTTGAAGCCCATCCCGTACTCCGCGAGCCCCGGTACCGGGAGGACGCGCGTGGTCGCGCCGAGCGCCACCACCAGTCGCTCGTAGCCGATCTCGAGCGTTCCCGCGAGAGACTCGACGACTACCGTCTTTCGGTCTCGATCGCGCTCCGTCACGCGGCCGAGCACGAGCTCCGCGTGCGGACACATCTCCCGGATCGGCACCACGACGTGGCGAGGCTCGATCGTCCCTGACGCGGCCTCCGGAAGCAGCGGGGTGTACAGCATCGAGTTCTCGAGCGAGACGATCGTCGCGCCGCGGCGCTTCAGGAGCCGGCCAACGTAGCTTCCGGCGAAGCCACCTCCCAGGACGAGCGTTCCACCGCGTGCCTCGTGCCGTTCCACGGGTCATGCTTACCACGATGGCGAAGCAGGTGGCGGTGATCGGGAGCGGCGCGGAGTGGGAGGTCGCCGCGGAGGAGGTTGGACGACTGCTCGCGGAGCGCGGCTGTACGGTCGTCACGGGTGGGCTCGACGAGGTCATGGCCGCAGCGCATCGCGGAGCAAAATCGGCTGGGGGGACGACGGTCGCCATCCTTCCCGGCGAGGATCGCAATGCGGCGAACCCGTGGGCGGACCACGTCGTCGTGACGGGGATCGGCCACGCGCGCAACCTGGCAGTCGCCGCGTCCGGGGACGCAGTCATCGCGGTCGGCGGGAGCTACGGGACGATCGCCGAGATCGCGCTGGCTCTGCGGCTCCGCAGGACGGTCGTCGCGCTCGAGGGTGCGCCCGAGATCGAGGGAGCCCTCCGCGCCTCGACTCCCGCGGAGGCAGTCGGGCTCGCGTTACGACACCTCGGCTAGGCGACGCTCGAGGAAGCGGCTCTCGGACTCGCTCGTCGTCAGCTCGAGCGCGCGGCGGTAGGAGACGGCGGCTTCGTCGCGCCGGTCGAGTCGGCGGTAGAGATCGGCGCGCGCGACGTGGAGAAGGTGGTAGCCGTCGAGCCCTTCGATCGCGTCGAGCATGGCCAGCCCTTCGTCCACGTGGCCCGCCAGTGCGACCGCGACTGCGCGATTGAGGCGCACGACGGGGGAGGAGTCGAGTGCAGCAAGCGTGTCGTAGAGCTCGACGATCTCGTCCGGCGAGCGACCTTCGGCGTGTGCCGCGGCGATCGCGGCCTGCGCCTGATACGGCCCCGGACGACGCTGCGAAGCTGCGCGCTCGAGGACGCGGAGACCTTCGTCGATCCGCGCGCGATTCCAGAGCGAGCGGTCCTGATCCTCGAGCAGGACGATGTCGCCGTGTGGGCCGACGCGCGCAGCTCGCCGCGAGTCCTGGAGGAGCATGAGACCCAGCAGCCCGAGCACCTCCGCCTCGTCCGGCAGCAGGACCGCGAGGAGCTTGCCGAGGCGAATCGCCTCTTCGCACAGCTCGCCGCGTACGTGGTCGGATCCCGCGGTTGCCGCATAGCCCTCGTTGAAGACGAGGTACAGCACTGCGAGCACCGATCGGAGGCGTTCGGGAATAAGGTGATCGGGCGGAACCCGGAAGGGAATCCCGGCGCTGCGGATCTTCCGCTTCGCCCGTACGAGCCGTTGGGCCATGGCCGGCTCGGCAACGAGGAACGCCCGGGCGATCTCGCCCGTCGTGAGGCCGCCGACCTCGCGGAGAGTGAGAGCGACCCTGCTCTCGGCGGCGAGCGCCGGGTGACAGCACGTGAAGACGAGCGCGAGTCGCTCGTCGGGGATCGCGCTCACGTCTTCGTCCTCTACCGGAAGTCGCTGCAGGCGCCCGATGAGCTCGATCTTTCGCTGGAAGACCTTGTCGCGCCGGATGCGGTCGATCGCCCTGTTGCGCGCCGTCGTGACGACCCAGGCTCCCGGTGTGCGCGGCACGCCCTCACGAGGCCAGCGCTCGAGAGCGGTCGTGAACGCGTCCTGCACCGCGTCCTCGGCGAGCTCGAGGTCGCCGAGGACGCGCGTGAGGATCGCCACGGCATGGCTCCACTCCGCGCGGAAGACACGCTCGATCTCCTGTTGCATGACCGGCGCTATTGCAGCACGGGACGGATCTCGATCGAGCCGTGCTGCGCGGACGGGATGAGCGCCGCCAGCCGGATCGCCTCGTCGAGGTCGGGCAGGTCCGTGAGGAACACTCCGCCAACGATCTCCTTCGTTTCCGCGAACGGCCCGTCGGTGACGATCCGCTCTCCGTCGCGCACGCGGACGACCTTCGCCGTTTGGCGCCCGTCGAGCTCCTTGCCCTTCACGTTCGGGTCCGCCTTGCCCAGCTCGCCGAAGAGGGAACTCCACCCCGGCATCTCCTCGGCGCGGAGCCTCGCCTTTTCCTCGTCCGAAAGATCGACCCAGGAGGAGTCGTCCGCGTAGATCAGCATCGCGTAATTCACAGCTGCACCTCTTCCGGGTCGAAGTAGACGGGCCGCACCTCGACAGCGCCGTGCTGGGCTGCAGGGATACGAGCCGCCCAGTCGAGCGCCTCGTCCATCGAACCGCACTCGAAGACGTAGAACCCTCCGAGGGCTTCCTTCACCTCCGCGTACGGGCCGTCGGTGACGAGCGTCTCGTCGTTGCGGACGCGCACCGTCGTGGCGTCGCGTGTCGACGCCAGCTCATTGCCTCCAACCAGCACGCCGGCCTCCTCGGCCTCGCGTGAAAGGGCGCGATAGCGCTCGTACCAGCCCTCACGCTCCTCGTCCGAGAACCCCTCCCAGGGCTCCTCGTCCGCGTAGATCAACGCCATGTACTGCACGTCGCCTCCTTCTCGTCGGTTGTCGCAACGACGAACGAACGGTCACGAATTCGACAGCATGCGCTCGAGCAGCAGTCGCGCGCCGGCCTTGTCGAGCGGCTCGTTGAGGTTTCCGCACTTCGGGCTCTGCACGCATGAGGGGCAGCCGGCGGCGCACGGGCAGCGCTGCAGCAGCCGCGTCGTGTCCTGCACCCAGTCCTCGAAGCGGTCGAAGCCACGCTCGGTGATTCCGACGCCGCCAGCGTGTCCGTCGTAGACGAAGATCGTCGGTCGCCCGGTCTGGTAGTGGACGTTGGTCGAGAGCCCTCCGATGTCCCAGCGATCGCACATCGCCCATAACGGAAGGAGCGCGATCAGGCTGTGCTCGGCGGCATGGAGCGTCCCGAGGAGCTTCGGCATCTGCTCGAGACCCCCGAGGTGGGCGGGTTCCGGGCAGAACCAGATCGCCTCCGTCTCGAACGTCGTCTCCGGCATCAGCATGGGCACGACGTCGATGGTCGAGCCGTCGCGAACGGCCTTGCGCGCGTAGGCGACGACCTGCTCGGTAACGGAGACCCGCCCGAAGTGGAGCTCGAGACCGAGGCGCCGCGCGGATCGGTCGGACGCCTCGATGGTCGTCTCCGACTCCTTCTTCGGCTGCGTGTACCACTCGACCCGCGCCGGAGTGACGAGGGCGACGCGATCCTCGAGCGAGAGCGACTCGACCAGGTACTGATCGCCGAGGTGGAGGTAGACGGCGCCCTCGTGCACCGTCGAGTAGGCGCGATCGCGCTCGACGAGGCCGAGCAGCGCTCCGGTCTCCCCGTCGACCACGGTGAAAGTCTCAGCGTCGCCGGAGCGGAGCGAAACGCGCGCAGCCGGGTAGTCGCGGCCCTTCCACACGTATCCGGCCCGTGTCTCCTCGAGCTCGGGGAGCTCGGCAGCTCGCCGCAGTGCCTCGGTGCCCAGCGTCTCGGCGTCTCCCTTATCGAGCGGCGCCTCGAACGCAGCCGAGAGCACGTGCGGGTCGAGGATACGCGGGTTCGTGTGGTCGAGAATCGCTGCCTCCACATGTCGGGAGAGCAGCGCTTCGGGCTCCCGCGCGAAGAACTGGTCGAGCGCGTCGTCCGAGGCGACGAGGACCGCGAGCCCACGCCCGCGGCGACCCGCCCGTCCCCACTGCTGTCGGAGGGATGCGACCGTTCCCGGGAAGCCGACGGAGATCGCGCAGTCGAGAAGGCCGATGTCGATCCCCAGCTCGAGCGCGTCCGTCGCCGTCACACCGAGGAGCTCGCCCTCGACGAGACGCCGCTCGATCTCGCGGCGCTGCTCGGGTGTGTAGCCGGCGCGGTACGGCGCGAGCCGGCGCGCGGTCGCGGTGTCGACTCGTTCCGATGCGAACCGGTGAATGAGCTCCGCCGCCCTGCGGCTCTTCGCGAAGCAGATCGTCCGCAGACCACGAGACGTGAGCTCGGCGAGAAGTCGTGCCGCGTCTCCCAGGGCGCTCGCCCTGAGCCCGAGCTCGGCGTCGAGGAGAGGGGGATTCCAGATGACGACCTCGCGCTTCGCTCGAGCGGAGCTGTCGCGATCGACGAGCGTCGCGGGCTCGCCCGTCAGCAAGAGCGCGAGCTCGCCCGCGTTCGCGATCGTCGCCGTCGCGAGGAGGAACCGCGGCTCGGCGTCGTACACCCGTGCGATCCGACGAAGCCGCCTGAGGACGTTCGCTACGTGCGAGCCGAAGACGCCCCGGTAGACGTGGGCCTCGTCGACGACGACGTAGCGGAGATTCGCGAGCAGGTCCCCCCAGCGGTCGTGGTGGGGGAGGACGCCCACGTGGAGCATGTCCGGGTTGGTGAGCACGAGGTTCGACCACTTCCGGATCTGCCAGCGGCGTTCGCCCGGCGTATCGCCGTCGTAGATGGCCGGGCGGAGTCCCTTCAGCCGAAGCTCGACAAGCGACCGCGCCTGGTCCTGTGACAGCGCCTTCGTCGGGTAGAGGTAGAGCGCGCGCGTCCTCGGCTCGCGAGCGATCGCGTCGAGGACCGGGAGGTTGAACGCGAGGGACTTCCCGGACGCGGTGCCGGTCGTGACGACGACGTTGTCGCCTCGGCGCGCAGCCTCCCAGGTCTGAACCTGGTGTCGGTACAAGGACGTGACTCCGTTCGCGACGAGTGCCGAGACGACGCGAGGGTCGAGGTCGTCGGGGAGCGGCTCTACCCTGGCCTCGCGCGCGGGCTCGACTCCTTTGTACGCGATCTCCTCGCCCTGGAGGAGGTCAGCCCAGCCCGCAGCGAGCTCGGTTGCCACGAGCCCAGTGTCGCAGTCGTCCAGCCGTCAGACGTCTTCGAGCGGAAGTCCACGCCGTTGCGCGAACCCCTGCGCTTCCTCCCACGTCAGCCAGAGCTCAGGTTCCTCGAGCCTCTCGTTGGGTCGGCACGCTAGAGCACCCGCGCCAGCATCTGCTCGTAGCGAGATCGGGGTTGCGCCCCGTAGACCGTTGCCTGCGGCTCGCCGCCGGCGAAGACGATCACCGTCGGCAGGGAGAGGACACCGTAGCGTCCTGCCAGGCCGACCTCTTCGTCCACGTTCACGCGCACGAGACGCACCTGCTCTCCCCACTCGTCGGCGAGAGCGCGCAGGTGTGGCTCGATCGCGTCGCACGGCTTGCACCGCGGTGCCCAGAAGTCGACGATCACGGGGATCGGGGACGCGAGGACCTCGCTTTCGAACTCCGCGGCTCCAATCTGGTGCACGACTACAGCTTGCCCGTGAGGGCACGCAGCCGAAGGAGCGGAACCTTCCACGCCGCCTCGGCGACGATCGAGCCGGTCATCTTCGATGCGCCGGCGCGCCGCTCGACGAACGTGATCGGGACCTCCCGGATATGGAGCCCCGCGCGGTGCACCCGATAGGTGGCCTCGATCTGGAATGCGTAGCCGTGCGCCGACAGCGCGTCCAGGTCGATCGCCTCGACTGCGGCGCGCCGGAAGCACTTGAAGCCGCCGGTGAGGTCGCGCACGCGCATGCCGAGAAGGATCTGCGCATACAGGCAGCCCCCGCGCGACACGAACCTGCGCACGAAACCCCAGTTGGCCGTACCCCCGCCGGCTGTGTACCGCGACCCGAGTACGAGGTCGGCCTCCTCGGCCGCGGCGATCAGTCGCGGAACGTCGTTCGGATCGTGCGAGAAGTCGCAGTCCATCTCGATCACGAGCTCGGCGCCGTCCGCCAGCGCGTGCCTGAAGCCCGCGACGTAGGCGGGGCCGATCCCTTCCTTCGCCCTGCGATGGAGCACGGCGACCCACGGCAGCTCCGCGGCGAGCGCATCGGCGATCTCGCCGGTACCGTCGGGCGAGCCGTCATCGATGACGAGCACCCGGTCGGCCGTCGTGTCGAGCACGTTCGCGAGCGCGCGAATCATGGGCTCGAGGTTCTCGCGTTCGTTGTACGTCGGCAGGCACAGGACGGCGCGAGGATTTGCCTGCTTGCCGTGACTTTCGTGCGCCATACGTAAGGAGGGGTTCGCGGGGGAACCATGGGTTCCCCCGCGTTTCCATCGCCGTATCATCGCGCCATGGCCAGGAAACTGCCTCGGAACGGCGAGCTCGCGGATCAGCTCGACCTCCTGGCGGATCTTTCCGAGATCCTCGAGGAGGAGTCGTTCAAGGTGATCGCCTACCGTCGCGCCGCCGGCCGCATCAGGGAGTCGCCGCTTCCGATCGCCGAGCTCGCGCTCGACGGGAAGGCGAAGGAGCTTCCCGGCATCGGCAAGACGATTGAGAACAAGGTCGTCGAGGTCGTCGAGGACGGGGAGATGCACGCGCTCACGAAGCGCCGCGGACAGGTGCCCGCAGGCGTCGTCGACTTCCTGCGTCTACCCGGCGTTGGGCCGAAGACGGCGGCGCGGATCTGGACGCAGCTCGGCATCACGTCGCTCGACGGGTTGAAGTCGGCGGCCGAGGAGGGGCGCTTGCGCGATCTCTCGGGAATGGGCGCGCGGAGCGAGGAGAAGATCTTGCGAGCGCTCGAGGCCGGCGTCGGCGGCGAGCCGGAGGACCGGCGGCTCCTGGCCGTAGCGCTGCCTGCCGTACGCCGCGCGGTCGCCGCTCTGGAGGCACATCCCGCGGCAATGGCGGTGTCGGAAGCGGGAAGCGTTCGCCGTCGTCGCGAGACGGTGCACGATCTCGACCTGATCGCGACCTCGACCGATCCGGCGGCTCTCATCGCTGCCTTCTGCGAGGGCGACTGGGTGTCGGAGGTCGCCGCCCGTGGCGACACGAAGGCGACCGTCGTGGGTCACGACGGCCTGCGCTTCGATCTCCGCGTCGTGCCGCACGAGTGCTACGGCAACGTGCTCCAGCACTTCACCGGGTCCAAGGACCACAACATCGTCCTGCGGGAGGACGCGCAGAAGCGCGGGCTCTCGATCTCGGAGTACGGCGTGACCGATGTCGAGACGGGTGAGGTCAGCACGCACGCGAGCGAGGACGAGCTGTACACGTACCTCGGCTACAAGCAGATCCCGCCCGAGCTGCGGGAGGGGACTCACGAGATCGCGGCCGCGCGGAAGGACGGCAGGCTCCCGACGCTGGTCGAGCTCGACGACCTCCAGGGCGAGATGCACTGCCACTCGACGTGGTCGACGGACGCGAGGGGATCGCTCGAGGAGATGGCGCGTCGTGCGAAGAGTCGCGGCTATCGGTTCCTGTGCATCACAGACCATTCGCACTACCTCCGGAACGGCCGGCTCGAGGCGCAGCGGGTGGAGATCGCAGAGGTCAATCGGCGAGTGAAGTCGTTCGAGATTCTCCGCGGCATCGAGGTCAACATTCGCGCGGACGGCTCGCTCGACGTCGCGGACGAGGTGCTCGCGGAGCTCGATTGGGTGATCGCCTCGCTCCACACCTCGTTCGAGCGGAGCCCGACCGAGCGAATCCTCGGCGCGATGGACAATCCGCACGTCGACTGCATCGGGCATCTGACAGGGCGCCGCCTGCTGAAACGCGAGGGTGCCCTCGTCGACGTCGAACGCGTCGTGGAGCACGCCGTCGAGACGGGTACCGCGCTCGAGATCAACTCCCAGCCCGATCGTCTCGACATGCGCGACACGCATGCCCGCCTCGCCGGTGAGGCAGGTGTCCGGATTCCGATCACGACCGACGCCCACTCGGTGGGGGCGCTCGACTACGCGGAGCTCGGCGTCGCGCAGGCCCGCCGCGCGTGGCTCACGAAGGAGCAGATCCTGAACACGCGGTCCTGGCGTGAGATCGCGAAGATGCGCAAGTGACGACGTTCCGCGAGGACGGGGCGCTCGCGCTCGACTGGGTTGCCTCGTATCTCGAGCGAGTGCGCGAGCTGCCCGTTCTCTCGCAGGTAGAGCCGGGCGAGATTCGTGCCGCACTCCCTGCATCGCCGCCTGACGAGCCCGAACCCTTCTCCGCCGTGCTCGCCGATCTGGACACGGTCCTCATGCCCGGACTCACGCACTCCCAGCACCCGCGCTGGTTCAGCTACTTCGCGATCACCGGCTCGGAGCCGTCGATCCTCGCCGAGATCCTCATTGCGGGCCTGAACCAGCTCGGCATCCTGTGGCGTACGTCGCCGGCGCTCCAGGAGCTCGAGGAGGTGACCCTCGCGTGGCTTGCCGAGCTCCTCGGCCTTCCGGCGGGCCTTCACGGCCACATCGAGGACACGGCCTCGACGAGTACGCTCGTCGCGTTGGCGGCCGCACGTTCGACGGTTCCCGGCAGACGTGTCGTCGTCTGCTCGGAGCAGGCGCACTCGTCGGTACACAAGGCCGCAAGGCTTCTCGAGCTCGAGCTGCAGACAGTCCCCGTGGACGCCGAGCTTCGTCTTCGCCCGGATCTCCTCGAGCTGGATACTGCGTGCGCCGTCGTCGCCACGATCGGAACGACGGGCTTCGCTTCGGTCGACCCGGTCTCCGCGATCGCAGAAGCTTGTGCGAACGCCGGCGTTTGGCTGCACGTCGACGCTGCGTACGCCGGCTCGGCCGCGATCTGTCCGGAGCTGCGGCACCACTTCGCAGGCTGGGACCGGGCCGACTCCATCGTGGTCAACCCGCACAAGTGGCTCGGCGTCAACATCGACTGCTCGACGCTCTGGACGCGCAAGCCCGAGGTGTTCCGTGACACGTTCAGCCTCGTGCCGGAGTACCTGCGCGTCGGCGAGGACGTCGTGAGTACGAGCGAGTACACGCAGGTGCTCGGCCGGCGCTTTCGCGCGCTCAAGCTCTGGGCCGTGCTCCGCTGCTACGGACGTTCCGGACTGCAGGAGCGGATCCGCGAGCACGTGCGGCTGGCGGAGCTCTTCGAGAGGTGGGTGCGAGCCGAGCCCGGATGGGAGCTCAGCGCACCGCGCCACTTCTCGCTCGTGTGTTTCAGGCGCGACGGCTCGGACGATCTCAACGAGCAGCTTCTCGAACGCGTCAACGACTCAGGGGAGGTCTTTCTCTCGCATACCCGCCTCGCGGACCGCTACGTACTGCGTCTCGCCATCGGCAACTTCCGGACGACCGAGGACGACCTCCGGTTCGCCTGGGACGTGCTCAAGCGCGAGGCCGCGGCGCTGTGAGGAACAGCCGCGACGCTCGGAAGACGATCCCTCCGTTCGCGGCTCGCGAGAACCGGCCTCGGGCGAGCAGCCCCTTCTTCGTGTGGAGAGCCGTTTGGCCGCGCGCGACCTCGGCGGGCGTGGCGCCGGACGCCTCGAGGTCCACGCCGGACATCGCCGTGCGCGTACTCCCGTTGACCTGCGTCGCGCGATACGAGAAACAGGGCGCGCGAATGCAGCGGATGCCCGTGTCGATCACGCGGTAGTAGCCGCCGGACACAGCTGCCGTTCCTGCCGGAGCGAAGACGGCCGCAACGACGAGGACCCCGAGCTGACCGAGACCCTCGAAGTCCCACGGCTCGAGGTCCGCGCGCACGAGGGCGCCGGCAGGAATCGAGAGCTCGAGCGGGTGCCGGTACCCGTCGACCGCGTTCGCGACGTAGCAGCGTGGACGCCGCGTTCCGCCCTCACACGTAGTCCGAGCCTCGTTCGCGAGTGCGGCCCAGTAGCCACCGCAGAGCGGCGAAGGGCAGAGTCGAGGATCGGGTTGCACCGTATACACGCCGCTGCGGACCTGCGGCTGGCTCGATCCAGGTGCGGCGACGGTCACGGCGACGACCATGACGATCAGCGCGAGCCAGACTCGACTGATCACCTTCGTAGGATACGGCTGTGCGCCTCGTCGCCATCGGACTCGCGGCGGGGGTCTTCTCCGCGTTCTTCGGCGTCGGCGGCGGGATCGTGGCAGTGCCGCTCCTCATCCTCGTCGTCGGCCTGCCGGAGCGGGCGGCGACGGCAACCTCGCTACTCGCGATCGCGATCACCGCGAGCGCAGGCGTCGTCGTCTTTGCGCTGCGGGGAGAGGTCGAAGTCGGCTACGCAGCGCTCGTCGGACTACCCGCCGCAGTCGGCGCACTGGCCGGGACCATGTGGCAGCAGCGCATCCGGACGAGCACGTTGAGCTACGCATTCGCCGCCCTCCTCGTCGTCGTCGGGGTTTGGCTGTTCGCATCGTCGTGAGCGCCACGACGATCCTCCTCGCGATCGTGCTCGGTGCGACGGCCGGTGTTCTCGCCGGGATGTTCGGAGTCGGTGGCGGCATCCTCTTCGTTCCGACGCTCGTCGCGCTCGGGCTCGGCCAGCTCGAGGCGCAGGGAACGTCGCTGCTCGCGATCCTTCCCACCGTTCTCGCGGGAACGTGGAGCCAGCGGCGTTACGGAAACCTTCGGCCGCGGACGGCTGTCGTTGTCGGCCTCGCATCGATCGCAGGAGTCGAGGTGGGAGCCAGGCTCGCAACCGAGCTTCCCGAGGGGACGCTTCGCAGGCTCTTCGCAGTTCTCCTCTTCGTCGTTGCGGCCCAGCTCGCGTGGAGGGCGCGCCGCCAGAGACCGCGCTACCCTGAGTCGCCGTGATCCGCCTCGCAGCCGCGGTCGTCACCGCGCTCGCCGCATCGGCGGCACTGGCGGCTGCAGCGCCACCCCCGAGAGACGCGACGACCGGAGCGAGTGCGTACCTCGTCCGAATCACCGTTCCAGGTCAGGACACCGTCTCGCTGGGCGACCTCTCCTGGCCGACGTCGACGACCGTGGACGTCCAGTCCTTTCGGTACCCCGCAGACGGCTCAGTGGTCAGCATCGGGCGCTCGCGCGGTTCCCTCTTCGTGTCGCCCGGATCGGCTGCCGCCACGCAAGCGCTCTCCGAAGCGATCGTCGTCTCGCTTTTCAACGGTGAGATCGTGGCGGGGAAGGTGACCGCATCCGTCTCCGCCGGCGCCAGCGCACGGTCCGTGGGCGCCAACTCGTCGGCCTCCGCCGTCCAGGGCCTTCGCGCGCTCGGTCAGGACGTCCCGAGCTCGCCCGCTGCGGGCGTCACGCTTGCGGACTGGGGGACGTTGACGGTCCTCTCAGGAGACAGCGGAACGCGCAAGTCCGGGCCGCCCTCAGCGCAGGCCTCCGTGACCGCGCTGCGGGTCCGCCTCACAGCTGCGCACGGCGGCTTGCCGGCGGGAAGCGACATCGTGATCGGGAACGCGCAGGCGACATCCGTGGCAAAGCTCTCGGCGGCGTCGGCGCCTCCGGAGCCTGGGCAAAGCCGGGCCCCGCGATCGGAGGACCGGCCGACCGAACGGCGGCTTCCCCCTGCGCCTGAGCCGGACATCGGCGGCGACGTGCCGGGCGGGCCCGTACGCGTGGCTCCCGAGGTTTCGGCCCAACTCTCGTCGGGCGGCTACGTCTTCCCCATTTACGGGACGGCCTCGTTCGGCGACAGCTTCGGAGCCCCGCGACCCAACGTGCCAGGCGGCTGGCACCACGGCGAGGACATCTTCGCGGCCGCCGACACACCGCTCCTCGCGGTCGCCGACGGGACACTCCATACGATCGGCTTCAACAGGCTCGGTGGCTACCGGCTGTGGCTGCGGGACACCTCCGGCAACGAGTTCTACTACGCGCACCTCTCGGCCTACTCGCCCCTGGCCGTGGAAGGCCGGAGCGTGCAGGCGGGAGACGTCATCGGCTTCGTCGGCGACACGGGTGACGCCGAGGGTGGCTCTCCGCACCTCCACTTCGAGATCCACCCAGCGGCCATGGCGGGCCTCGGCTACGACGGCGTCGTCGCGCCCTACGCGATCCTTCTCGCCTGGCGGAGAGCGGACGACATCTCGTTCTCGGCCGGACGCGTGTACGTTCCCACCGGGCCGGGCAGCACGACGTTGCCGCCGCCCGGCGCGGTGCTGCTCCACGCGGACGACATCGCCTCGACGAGTGGTCTCGTTCCCGGCGCCCTGGAGAAGGTGCTGAGCAACTGAGACGTCGAGGCGGAGCGGGCGAGGTGGCTGCGAAGCAGCCGCCTTGAGGGATCTCGGCGCGACCGGAGACCCCGCGCTGGCGGATCTCCGGTCTTGCGCGAGAAACTACGGCTCGGCGCCGTTCCCGGCGGAGGCCTCGGCCTCGGCGGCGAGCTCCGCCTCGAGCTCCTCGAGCCCTTCGCCGTCGCTGCCGGACATCTGCGCCATGATCCAGTCGCGCGTCGCCTGCCCGGTCCACGGGTTGTACAGGACGCCGATCGTCACTCCCGTGAGCAGGATGATCCGGTTGCGCGTCTTGTGCCCCTTCTTCTTGGGAGCGCCCTTGAGCTTGTCGGAGGCCTCCGACAGGTCGTCGACGAGACCCTGGAGCTGCTTCTGGAAATCCTTGTCCGAGACCTTCTCTGCCTTGCCCTTGATGCCGCGGCCCTTCGCCATCTGGCTGTAGATGCTGCGCGCGGCGACGAAGGCGGCGAGGAGATCCTCACGGAGCTCCGGGTCGGTCATCGCGCGCTGGACGTACGGCTTCAGCGTCTCCGCCGACAGGGCCGGGCTCGTCTTGGTCTTCGCCATGCCTGACACCACCTTTCCTCGACTCGGCTCCGAAGTATGTCGGCTACGATCGCCCGCGTGCGGGCAGTGCTGTCCCTCGCCCTCAACCCGAAGCGACTTCTGGCACTGATCGCAGGCGTGCTCGGGTTCCTTCTCTACGTTTGGATCGCAGCCGTTCGTGCGGTACCCGGCGTACGCGAGCGCAAAACCGCGGCTCGTCAGGCGTGGCGCGCCCGCGAGCGCAAGCGGCCCTGATCGTCGGTCGCGTTTAGCATCCCCGCGTGCAGCCGAAAGGCCTCATCTGTGCCGGAGGCGAGGCGACCCGTCTCGGTGAGTTGACGCGCGTCGCGAACAAGCACCTTCTGCCCGTGGGGAGCTGGCCGATGATCTACTACCCGCTCCAGCTCCTGCAGCTCGCAGGCATCACGGAGGTGCTCCTCGTCACGGGCAAGGGGCACGCGGGCCAGATGATCGACCTCCTCGGCGACGGGCGGCTTGCCCCGCGCGGCGGCGGCGACCCGATCCTCGAGCTGGATCTCACGTACAAGGTCCAGACCGAGCCCGGCGGCATCGCCCAGGTCGTCGGCATGGCTCGGGACTTCGCGGGAAGCGCGCCGCTCGTCGTCGTGCTCGGCGACAACATCTTCGAGTACGCCCAGTCGGCGAGCCTGCGCGACTGGTCGGAGAGCTCGTCCCGCGCCCGGATCTTCGTGAAGGAGGTCGCCGATCCGGAGAACTTCGGCGTGGTCGTATACGGCGACAACGGGACGGTCACCGACATCGTCGAGAAGGCGGGCCTGGTCGACACGAGGTTCGACGCGCCGCCTACGTCGCACGCCGTCGTGGGCCTCTACTGCTACCCACCCGACGTCTTCGACGTCATCGCGACGCTCCACCCCTCGACACGGGGGGAGCTCGAGATCACAGACGTGAATCGCCACTACGCGCTCGCCGGGCGGCTCGACGCCACCGAGGTGAGCGGCTGGTGGGAGGACGCGGGGAAGCACTGGCAGCACCTCGCCGAGATCGGGCGTCGCATCGAGGAGACGGGCGCCAACAAGCGAGACGGCGGGTGATCGCAGGCCTGGTACGAGTCCCGCTCCGTCGTTTCGAGGACGAGCGCGGCTGGTTCTGCGAGCTCCGTCGCGACAGCGCGCTCCCCAGGCCGATGAGGCAGACGAATCTCTCGTTCTCGCGTGCGGGTGTCATCCGCGGCTTGCACTACCACGAACGCGGCCAGGACGACCTGTTCGCTTGCCTGCGCGGGACGGCTCGTGTCGTCGTGCTCGATCGCGAGTCGGAGGAGACGTTCACGGAGGACATCGGCGAGGACAATCCCGTCGCCCTCTACATCCCCGGGCACAACGCCCACGGCTTCGAGGCCTTGACGGACGTTCTCTTCTGCTACCACGTGACCGTCGAGTACGACCCGGACGATCCTGACGAGCGCACGCTTCCCTGGAACGATCCGCGCGTCGCGCACCTATGGAGCTCGAGCACACCGACCCTGTCCGCGCGGGACGCCGCCGCCGGGTCCTGATCACGGGCGCGGGCGGCCAGCTCGGCCGCGCGCTGCAGCAGGCCTTCGCCGGCGACGAGGTCGTCGCGCTGACGCGTGCGGACTGGGATGTCACCCAACCCCCAAGTGACACGGTGCCACCAGGCACCTTCGAGCTCGTGCTCCACACTGCCGCGTGGACGGACGTCGACGGCGCAGAGACCGACCCGCAGGGCGCGGCTGCCGTGAACGTCGCCGGGACGGCGCACGCTGCCGCGTTACGTGTGCCGCTCGTGACCTTCTCGACCGACTACGTCTTCGACGGGCGGAAGCACACGCCGTACGTCGAGTCGGACCGCCCGAACCCAACGTCGGCGTACGGGCGAACGAAGCTCCACGGCGAGGCGGCAGCAGGGCGCGAGGCGTGGGTCATCCGAACGTCCTGGCTCTTCGGCTCGACGGGGCACAACTTCCTCCGGACAATGCTCCGTCTCGGAGCCGAGCGGGACGAGGTCGCGGTCGTCGACGACCAACGTGGCTGTCCGACCTTCGTTGGTCATCTGGCGGCGGCCGTGCACGGGCTCGTCGACGACGAGCTCCCGTACGGCCTCTGGCACGTGGCCGCCCAGGGCGACTGCACGTGGGCGGACTTCGCCGAGGCGATCTTCGAGGAGGCGGGAATGGAGTGCCGGGTGCGGCGGATCGGCACGGCCGCGCTCGAGCGGCCGGCTCTCAGGCCGGCCTACTCGGTGCTCCGTAGCGAGCGTCCCGGAGCTCCACGCCTCCCCCACTGGCACGACGGGCTTCGCGCCTGCCTTGCGGGGATGGGCATCTAACCTTCCGCGGATGCGCCTTCTCGTCACCGGCGGCGCCGGTTTCATCGGCAGCAACTTCGTCCACTACTGGCTCGAGCGTCATCCCGACGATCACGTCGTCGTATACGACCTCCTCACGTACGCCGGCAATCGCGAGAGCCTCGCCGCCGTCGAGGATCGGATCACGTTCGTACAGGGCGACATCTGCGACCGTGAGCTCGCAGAGACGACCCTCCGCGAGCACCGAAGAGACGTCGTCGTCAACTTCGCCGCGGAGTCGCACAACTCGCTGGCGGTCGTCGATCCGACTCGGTTCTTCCGGACCAACGTCCTCGGGACACAGACGCTCCTCGACGCCTCGCGGGCGGCCGGGGTCGAACGTTTCCACCACGTGTCGACCTGTGAGGTGTACGGCGACCTCGCGCTCGATACCGACGAGGTGTTCACCGAAGAGTCCCCGTACCGTCCGCGGACTCCCTACAACGCGTCGAAGGCCGGCGCCGACCACGCCGTTCGCGCTTACTTCGAGACGTTCCGGCTCCCCGTGACGATCACGAACTGCTCGAACAACTACGGCCCGTTCCAGTTCCCCGAGAAGGTGATCCCGCTCTTCACGACCAATGCGCTCGACGACGAGCCGCTGCCCATGTACGCCTCGACTCTGAACAAGCGGGAGTGGCTGCACGTCCTCGACCACTGCGAGGCGATCGACCTCGTGCTTCGGAGCGGCCGCGCGGGAGAGACCTACAACGTCGGATCCGGCGTCGAGGCCACGATCGAGGAGATCGCGGATCGTGTACTCGAGCTGACCGGTAAGCCCTCGTCGCTGAAGACCGTCGTCCCCGACCGCCCGGGGCACGACCGCCGCTACCTGCTCGACGCGACGAAGATCGCCGACGAGCTGGGATGGGCGCCGTCGCATGCCTTCGCGGACGGCCTCGCCGAGACCGTCGCCTGGTACGAGGCGAACCGCGACTGGTGGGAACCGCTCAAGGCGCGCGCTCCAGTCGAAGAGACAGCCTGGAAATAGCTCAATTCCAGGGCACAATCGGCCGAAGAACAAGGCGTTAACCTCGCGGAGCTAGCCTGGAGTCCTTCGTGCGCGCATTTCTGGCCGCCACTGCCCTCATTCCCGTGATTCTCGTCGCGCCGGCGCCGGGTCAGCAGCCGCCTCCACCCACGTACGGCGAGGCGGTCTTCGTCGTCTCCGGCCGCGGCTGGGGACACGGCGTGGGCATGAGCCAGTACGGCGCCTACGGGCAGGCTGTGGCCGGGCGCAGCTACGAGCAGATCCTGGCCCACTACTACTCCGGCACGACGATCGGACGGGCGGGGAGAAAGGAAGTACGGGTGCTCCTCGCCGAGGGCCGGCGTGCCGTGACGATCTCTTCGAGTGCTCCGTTCGTCGGTACGGATGCGAGCGGTGCGACGTTCAAGCTTCCCAAGGGTGCACTCACGCTTCGGGCGGGGTTCGAGCTGCCCACGGAGTCCGGCCCGGCGGCACCCGCTCAACCGCTCGTGTTCCGGCCCGCGAAGAGGGCGCTGCTGGCGCTCGACGGCCGTGCGTATCGCGGCAAGCTGGAGCTCGTTCGGCAGGGAGAGTTCCTGCGCGTCGTGAACATCGTTGCGCTCGAGAGCTACCTGCAAGGGGTCGTCGCCGGCGAGGTGCCGTTCGGGTGGCCGGCGGAGGCGCTCAAGGCGCAGGCGGTCGCGGCACGTTCCTACGCGCTGGCAGGCCTCGTGAAGGGAAAGCCGTTCGACCTGTACTCGGACGTTCGCAGCCAGGTGTACCTGGGTGCGGCTGGTGAGAAGGCGTCGACGACCGCAGCCGTGACCGGAACCGCCGGCGAGGTCGTTCTCTTCGAGGGGAAGGTGGCGACGACCTACTACTTCTCGACGTCGGGAGGCAAGACCGCGAGTGCGGCGGATGTCTTCGGCTTCAGCACGCCCTACCTCGTCTCGCGCCCCGACCCGTGGGACAAGGCTTCTCCGTACCATCGCTGGGGCCCCGTGCTTCTCGGGGCGCGGACGGTGCAGTCGAAGCTCGGGGTCACGGCTCGCGTCGTCGACGCCAAGGGAGCCGCGACGCCGTCCGGTCGGCTCCGGACCCTCGTGCTCGAGACCGCAGCCGGCGCGGAGCAGATCCCGGCCACGCTTGCCCGGACCTCGCTCGATCTCAGCTCGACCTGGATCTCGATCGGCGTGCTGAGGCTCGATCGTCCGATGGGCGGACCGGTGGTCTTCGGGTCGAGCGCCCGTCTGAGCGGGATCGGCCGGGGTCTCGGCGTGCCGACTCTCAGCGCCTCTGCAGACGGCTCCTCCTGGTCTCCGGTCGTAACGATCGCCCCTGACGCCGCGGGCGAGGTGGCATTCGACGTCAAGCCCGTGCGGACAACGCGCTACCGCTTGGAGGCGGAGGGCGGCGTGTCGCCGGCTCTCCTCGTGCAGGTCTCTCCCCGGCTGACGCTCGCGAAGCCGAGCCAGGCGGAGCCTTTCGCGCTCGCGGGAAACGTAAGGCCGCGTCTCCCCGGGACCGTCGTCGCGATCGAGCGCAAGAAGGGGTCGGTCTGGGTCACGGTGGGCGAGGCCACCGTCGATGCAGCGGGCTCGTTCCGGCTCGAGCTCGACTCGCTCGTACCCGCAGGGAGCTACCGGGCGCGCATGTCGGCAACCGGCGCGTTCGCCGCCGGCACCTCCGCCATTGTCCAGGTGGTCGGATGAGACGGGTCGCGCTCCTCGCCCTCGTCTTCTCGGGCTGGCTCGTCCTGCCCACGGCTGCCGACGCCGCACGTGTCGCGGTCGGGCTGGAGCCGGGCGCAGACGTAGAGCGGGTGGCACTCGCGATCGAACGGCGCACGGGCGCGCGTCCGGAGAGCCTCGAGCCGATCCCGGCGCTCGTTGCAGACGTGCCCGCAGGCGTGTCGATTCGCGGGATCCGGGGGGTGCGCTACGTCGAGACGCTCGTCACACGCCACCTCGCGTTCACGCCCACCGATCCGCTCGTGTCGAAGCAGTGGTACCTGCCATACAGCGGTTTCTACGCGCCGTGGGTCACGCTGCCGGCCTTCGAGTCGATACCCGTCGCGGTGATCGACTCGGGTGTCGACGGCGCCCATCCGGATCTCGTGGGAAAGATCCTCGACGCGCAGAGCTTCGTCGGAGGTAGCGCCAGGGTCGACACCCTGGGCCACGGAACGTTCGTCGCAGGGCTGATCGGCGCAGGACTCGACAACGGCATCGGGATCGCGGGCCTCGCTCCGTCGGCCAAGCTGCTCGTCGCCAAGGTCGTGACGAAGTCTCGTGCCATCCCGGTCGAGGCCGAGGCGAAGGCGATCCGCTGGGCCGTGGACAACGGGGCGCGCGTGATCAACATGAGCCTCGGCGGCGTTCGCGACCCGCTCGATCCCGACCGCGACACGTATTCGCGGCTCGAGGCGGACGCCATCGCCTACGCGATCTCGAGCGGGGTCGTCGTCATCGCGGCCGTCGGCAACTCCGACCAGGCGCCGACGCGCCCGTGGAAGTACGCGAGCTACCCCGCAGCGCTGCCGCACGTGCTCGGTGTGAGCGCCATGACCGATACGGGTGGCATTCCGCCGTTCTCGAACCGCGATTCCATCTACAACGACCTCGCGGCGCCGGGCTTGCAGATTCTCTCCATCCTCCCTCGCCCGCTGACGGCTCGATACCCGAGCTGCTCCGAGCAGGGGTACTCGAGCTGTGGCCCCGACGAGTACAGGGAGGCACAGGGCACGTCGTTCGCAGCGCCGCAGGTGACCGCCGCTGCGGCGGTCCTCCTGAGCCTCCGACCGACACTGCGCCCCGAGCAGGTCACGAGGATCTTGCAGACGACAGCGATCGATCTGTACGCCGAGACCGGATGCGCTGCCTGCGCAGAGGGCCGCGACGCGTACTCGGGGTGGGGGAGGCTCGACGTTGCGGAGGCGATCGGCGCGCTGGCGAGGCGGTTGCCCGCCCGCGACTACTATGAGACGAACGACGACCTGGGGCCGACGCGGTCATACGAGGTCTTCGGCTCGAACCGTCGCGTGTACGCATCCGTCGACTTCTGGGACGACCAGGACGACGTCTACGCGATCCGGCTCGAGCGGAACCAGCCCGTCTACGCCGGCCTCACGGGTGCGGATCCCGAGGTGGATCTGAGCCTTGCGTTCTGGCTTCCGCAGGCCCGCTCGATCGAGCATGTCGCCGACTTCAAGTTTCGGGTACGGACGTCCGCGCGTCCCGGGTCGCGGCAGTACCTCTCGTTCCGACCGGAGCTCACGGGGACGTACTACGTCCAGGTGCGCATGTCGAGCCCGGGGCTCACGCACTACCGGCTCGCGATCGTGAAGGGTTAGACGGTCGATGTCACGATCTCATGCTCCGGAGCGGCCAGCTCACGCCCCGGAGTCGGCGAGCTCGTGGCATCAACCTTCTAGTCGAGGAGCTCGTCGTCGGGCACGTCGCGGAGGACGCGTGCAGGGTTCCCGACGACGATCACGCGCGGCGCGACATCCTTCGTCACGACGGCGCCCGCGCCTACGAACGCCTCTTCGCCGATCTCGATCCCTGGGCAGAGCACGGCGCCGCCGCCGACTCTTGCGCCACGCCGGATCGTCGGCCCCTTCATCAGCTCGTGTCGCCTTTCGGTGCGCCCCATGAAGTTGTCGTTCGTCGTCACGACGCACGGAGCGATGAACACGTGCTCCTCGAGCGTGGAGTACGCCGTGATGTACGCCTCCGCCTGGATCCTTGTCATGGCCCCGATCGTCGTGTCGTTCTCGACGTGCGAGCCGCGTCCCAGGACGACGTCGTCCCCGATCACCACGCGCTCGCGCACGCACGACTGGTCGCCGAGGATCACGCGCGCGCCGATGCGCGATCCCGCGAACACGACGGCACCGGTCGAGACAATCGTCCCGTCTCGGATCTCGGTGGGCGGCAACGGATCGCGATTCGTGGTCGAGCGCGGCGACAGCGTAGGCTGCTTTCCGACGACCGCGTTCTCGAGCACCTTCACGCCCTCGCCCAGGACCGTCCCCGGGTAGACGGTCGCGCTCGGGTGGACCTCAGCGCTCACGTCCCTGGACACCTCCGGCTCACGCCCGGCAGAGCCGGCTCCTCCCGAGGCTGACGCCGCTGGCAGCTGGATGGGTCGCGCTCGGCGCTTGTCCGTGCGTCGAAGCACTGTCCTGCGCGCCTCGCGCTAGCCTCCTTTGCCGGCGGCGCCCCAGGAACGACAGCAATGCCGCGTCACCCAGCGCCATTGAGCGACTTCGTGAGCATGTCGAGTGCTCGCACGACGCGAGCGCCGTCCTCGGCCACCTTCCGGCGATCGCCCTCCCCCGACACGAGGCTGATGAACTCCTGGCATTCGAGCTTCAGGGGCTCGTCCGGCGGGATCCTGGGACTGTAGATATCGCCCGTTCGCGTCTGCCACTCGCCGTACCGGTCGGAGGGCCGCCACGGCGCCTTCTCGTAGATCGTGACCTTACGCTCGAGCTCCATGTCGTCGAACACGACCATCTTCTCCGTGCCGACGACGGTGATCTTCCGCATCTTGTGCGGGTCGAGCCACGAGAGGTGCATGTGGGCGATCTTCCCCGACGGGAAGCGCAGGTAGCAGAAGACCACGTCCTCGACACCCGACGTGAGGAAGTCGCGGCCGAAGGCGCTCGCGTCGGCAGGCTCCTCGTCCAGGAGGTAGAGGATCACCGAGAGGTCGTGCACTCCGAGCGACCAGAGGGCGTTCTCGTTGGAGCGGATGATCCCGAGGTTCTGACGATTGCCGTAGACGCAGAGCACGTCGCCGAGCTCGCCCGCCGAGATCATCTCCCTCAGCTTCTGGACCCCAGGGTGGTAGAGAAGCAGGTGCCCGGGCATGAGGACGCGGCCCCTCTCGCTCGCAAGGGCGACGAGCTCGTCCATCTCACGCCCCGTCATCGCGGGCGGCTTCTCGACGAGGACGTGCTTCCCCGCATCGAGCGTTCGCCCGGCGAGCTCGAAGTGCGTGGGCACCGGCGTCGCGACGACGACGGCGTCGAGTGCCGGATCGGCGAGCATCTCGTCGAAGTCGGCGGTGAAGCGCGCCTGCGGGTAGCGCGACGCGACGGCGGCGCGCTCCGGGTCCGAGTCGCACAGCCAGGTGAGCTCGGCGAGCTCGGCGAAGTTGCGCGCGAGATTCGGGCCCCAGTGGCCGAGGCCGGCGACACCGACCCGGACGGTCAAAGCTTCCAGACCTTGTCGGAATGCTTCCCGTTCGCGCCTGTCGCGTTGCGCAGGTCGACGACGAGGAGGGCGTCGTCCACGAGGCGGTCGTAGTCGATCGCCGAGTGGTTGGTCACGACGACCACGCAGTCGTACCCGCCTGGCTCGAGCGGCGACGAGGCCATCGAGACCCCGTTCTCCGAGAAGGAAGGAACGTGAGGGTCGTGGTAGGCGACGTCCGCGCCGGCCTTCTGCAGGAGGCCGATGAGCTTGATCGCGGGCGACTCGCGCGTGTCGGCGATGTCGGGCTTGTAGGCAACGCCGAGCACGAGGATCCTGGAGCCCTTCAGCGACCGCTGCCGCGCATGGTTCAGTGCCTGCGACACGAGCGAGCGGCAGTGGTACGGCATCGACTCGTTGACCTTGCCCGCGAGCTCGATGAACTCCGTGTAGAAGCCGAATTCCCGCGCTTTCCAGGTGAGGTAGAAGGGGTCGATCGGGATGCAGTGGCCGCCGAGCCCTGGTCCGGGCTTGAACGACATGAAGCCGAACGGCTTGGTCGCTGCTGCGTCGACCACTTCCCACACGTCGATGTCCATTCGCTCGCAGAGCTGTGCGAGCTCGTTGACGAGCGCGATGTTGACGGAGCGGAAGATGTTCTCCAGGAGCTTCGTGAGCTCTGCCGCCTCAGGTGACGAGACGGGGTGCACATCGTCGATCGCCGATCCGTAGAGCGCCGCCGCTGCCGCGGTCGACGTCTCGTCGACACCGCCGACCACCTTCGTCACGTTTTTCGTCGTCCAGTCGTCCCTGCCGGGATCGACGCGCTCGGGAGAGAACGCGAGATGGAAGTCTGTGCCCGCCTTGAGGCCGCTCCCTGCCTCGAGGACCGGCTGCACCTGCTCCCGGGTCGTCCCCGGATAGGTCGTCGACTCGAGGACGACGAGGTGGCCAGGCCGAAGGCGCGTGGCGATCTGCTCGGCGGCCGTCACCAGGATCCGGAGGTCGGGCTCCCGCTGTCTCGAGAGCGGCGTCGGGAGGGCGAGGAGGATCGCCGCGGCGTCGCGAAGCGCGTCGTAGTCCGTCGTCGCCGAGACGAGCCCCGCATCGACGAGAGGCTTCAGCACGTCCGACGGGACGTCCTCGATGTAGCTCTCGCCGTTGTTGAGCCGTGCCACCCGCGCCGGATCGACGTCGACCAGGACCACGTTCTTGCCCGCGTCGGCGAACGTGCGCGCGAGAGGGAGGCCGACGTAGCCGGCACCCACGATGGCGACGTCGTGCGTCATCGGCTCGGGATCGTAGCGACGAGCACCTGCGCGATCCGCTCCGACGCGTGGCCGTCCCCGTAGAGGACAGGGCGGCCGTTCGGCATCGCCGCGGTGGCCACCGCCTCGGCGAGGGCGGTCGGGTCGTCGTCCACGAGGGTGTTCGCGCCGAGGACGACCGTGTCCACCCACTCGGTCGACGGTCGGACCGTCACGCAAGGCACTCCGTACCAGTACGCCTCCTTCTGAAGTCCGCCGGAGTCGGTCACGATCACCCGTGCCTGCGAGGCGAGCGCTGCGAGCTCGAGGTAGCTGAGCGGCTCGATGAGCCGGATGTGATCGCCCAGCACCAGTCGCTCTTCCTCGATGCTCGAGCGGGTACGTGGGTGCACGGGGAAGAAGACGCGCTCGTCGAGCCGGTTCAGCCCGTCCACGATGCGGCCGAGCCGCGGCTGCTCCACGTTCGCCTGGCGGTGGATCGTGGCTACGACGTATGTCCGCGGCTCGTGCGGAACCGGGAAGGCGGCCCGGGCTATGGGGCCGAACAGGCGACTGGCGTCTGCCATCACGTCCCCAACAACGTAGATGCGACCGAGGACCCCTTCCTGCTCGAGATTCCGGCGTGACCGGTCGTCGGGACAGAAGAGGAGCCAGGAGAGGCGATCCGTCTCGATCCGGTTGTGCTCCTCCGGCATCGCGAGGTCACCGCTCCGCAGGCCCGCCTCGACATGTGCCAGCGGAATCGAGGCGTCGGCGGCAGCGCGCGCGCCCGCAACGGTCGAGTTGGTGTCGCCGTAGACGAGGACGAGGTCGGGAGACTCCGCAGCGATTCGCTCTGCGATCGCGGGCTGCATGACCTCGGGATCCGACGTATGGAGCTCCAGCCTGTAGCGCGGCTCGGCGAGTCCGAGCTGGTCGAAGAAGACCTGCGAGAGCGTGTGGAACCAGTGCTGGCCGGTGTGGAGCACGACCTCGTCGACGCCCGCCTCGCGCAGCGCGGCCGAGAGCGGCGCCGCCTTGATGAACTGCGGGCGGTTCCCGACGACGGAGAAGATCTTCACGGGCGAGCAAGACTACTGGCCCGCTTCGATGGGCCAGCTTGCGTGCTCCCTTGATCGCTAGACGGTGATGCGGGTGACCGGAATGCCGGCGAGGTTCGCAGGAAGTCGGTCGAGCTCGCCCTCCTCGAGCCAGCTCGCGTCCTCGTTCTCCCGCAATACAACCAGGATCCGATCGGGATCGTGCTCTGCGATTGCGTCGAGGACGGCTTGGCTCGGGATTTCCGGCTTCACCTCGACACTCGAGCCGCTCGCCGGCGCGCTCGCCTCGATGGTTTGGCCGATCTCCTCGGCTCGCTGTCTCGCACGATCCTCGTCGTTCGCGAGCCACTGCAGTCGCGACTGCTCCACGGCCGGAACGACGACGTGCAGTTCGTCGCCCGGGTGGACGTGCTCGGCGAGGAGCTCGGGATCGATCTCGGTGCTCGCCACGACAACGACACTGCCCATATCAACGAATTACCCGGAATCGCCCGCCGGTAAGCGCCGTTTCACCGGTCGCCGGTGTGGGGAACCTTCGCGCATGGCGCGGGGTGGGTGGCGACGGCTCGGTCGGAAGCGGTTCCGGTACGTGGACTCACACCGCGCCGAGATAGAGGACGAGGAGCACCTCGAGCGGATTCGCGGACTTGCGATTCCGCCGGCCTGGAGAGCGGTGTGGATCTCGCCGAACCCGCGTGCTCGACTCCAGGCAACCGGGTTCGACGCGGCCGGCCGCAAGCAGTACCTCTACCACGCGAGCTTTCGCGCGGCCCAGGAGCGCGAGAAGTTCGAGCGGCTCCTGGACTTCGCGAAGAAGCTTCCTCGCCTGCGCTCCCGCACGAGCCGCCACCTCCGGCTGGATCCGTTCGGGCGCGACTGGACCTGCGCCGTCGCCGTCGGCCTCATCAACAAGGCCTGGTTTCGCGTGGGCACGGAGCGACACGCGCGCAGCTCACGCACGTACGGCGTTACGACGCTTGGAAAGCGGCACGTCTCGGTCTCGAACGACGAGATCGCGTTCTGCTTCCGCGCGAAGAACCGCAGGCTCGTTCGTCGGACGATCGCGAACGCCACGCTCGCCGAGTGCGTCGAGCAGCTGCTCGACCTGCCGAACGGGTCGCGGCTCTTCCGCTTCGAGCGTGACGGGGAGCTCGTCAACCTGACGTCGCCAATCCTCAACGAGTACCTCGCCGAGAGCCTCGGCGAGGGCTACACGGCCAAGGACTTCCGAACCTGGGGCGGGACGCTGCTCGCTGCGTCGGAGCTCGAGGGACACGGGCCCCCGGATTCGGAGGCCGAGGCGAAGCGGACGCTCGCGGCCGTCATGCGCCGGGTCGGCGACGAGCTCGGGAACACGGCGGCGGTCGCGCGCGCGTCATACGTCAGCCCCGTCGTCGTACAGCACTACCTCGCAGGCCGGACGCTTGCGCACTACCGATCGGCGAACGGCTCGGGTCGGAGGCATCTGAGCGCCGCGGAGGAGGCTCTCGTCGTCCTCCTCGCGGCACCGGCGACGTGAGACAGGGCGAGGATTCGCGCCCACCTCCGACGGGTACGGAGAGAGGGCGAACAAGGAGGTGAACGAATGATCTGGCTGCTCGTACTGCTTCTTCTGCTGCTCGCGATCGGTGGCGGTGTTGCGGTGTCGAAGTTTCTCTTCCTGCTACTCGTCGTGGCGCTCGTGCTGGCGCTGTTCGGCGCGTTCGGGCGCACCGCGTGAGCGCCTTCTGATCGACCGGACTACGACGAGAGGCCGCCCGGTGGACGGCCTCTCGTCGTATGAGGATCCGCTAGCGCGAAGAGGACTGCTCGGCGACTTCCTCGTCTCGCTCGCCACGTTCGTCCAAGCGGTCCTCGGCCTTGTCTCCGACGTCCTCGGCTTTGTCCTTCACGTCCTCCCACACGTCTCGCGCCTTGTCCTTCGCTTCACCCCACTTCTGCTGGCCTTCACCCTCCAGCTCCTTCGACTTCCCTTCGACACGATCGCGATCCACCGTGACTCCTTTCGGTCTTCGATTCCGTCGCAGGACGTTTCCCGAGCACCGGTGGTCGCAAACCCTGGGGTGCTGTCACAAGAGGAGTGGGGGCGGCCAGGGCCGCCCCATGTCGCCGTCCAGACGCGTTGTCCTAGACGCCGCTCGCCAGCCGGACCTGCACGAGGCGATAACCGGCGATGCCGCCGAGCGGCGGATCGCCGCTGCGGAACGCCTTCACGAAGAACTGCACGTTGAACCCGTTCCGAGGTTGCGGGAACAGGCGGTTCGGAACGAGCGTGAGCGTCGTCCACCCGTCGGCACCCGTCTCCTGTATCTGGCCCTGAACGACCCGCGGAGTCGCGCGCATGAAGACGCGTGCGCCGCTCACTGCACGCCCGCCTCTTGCGGTCACCTGGACACGCACGATGATCGGCTCGGTCCGGCTCGTCACCGGGTTGGGTGAGAAGCGGACCTGCGCGACGACGAGACGGTCGCCGGCCGCTTGCAGCGAGCCGACCTGGATCGAGGCACCGCCCTGGTTGCCGCTTCCGACGACTGCGGTCGGGTTCGAGATCGCCGACGTCGAGCCGCGGTCGTTCCGCGCGGTCACGCGGACGCGGATGGTGCGTCCGGTGTCGACATCGCGAACCTCGTACTCCGTGTCGTTGGCTCCCTGGATCTCGGTGCAGTTGTCGCCTTGTGCGCTGCAGCGCAGCCACAGGAACGAATAGGTGATGGGCTGTTCCCCCGCCCACTCGCCGCGGTTGGCCACCAGGCGGCTGCCGACTGCCGCCGTGCCCGAGATCGACGGTTCCTTCGTGTTCGTCGGACGCGCGGAGACCACGATGTCCGTCGGGTCCGACGTCGCCCGTGCGGAGCCGTCGACGTTCCTGGCGACGACCTGCGACCTGATCCTGGAGCCCGCGTCGGCTTCACGCAGGACATAGGTGGCGTCCGGTGCGTTGGTGATCCGTCGACAGTCGGACGCGTCCGGTGCCCCAGCGCCGTCACATCGAAACCAGCGGAACGCATACGTGATCGGCTCGGTGCCGGTCCACGTCCCTCGAGTCGTTCTCAGCACTTGGCCGACCCGCGCGGTGCCCGTGATCTGGGGCCTCGCGGTGTTTGTCGGAACGACCGACGGCGCTGCCGTCGACGCCTCCGCGGCCCATGTGGCGAAGAAACCACCGGCGAGCGCGAGGGCTGCGGCAGAGCCGATGATGGCGAGATAGGCGCGGTACAGCCGTGCTTCCCTGTTGGTCATGATCGAACTCCTCCCCTTGTTTCCTTCACGCGCCGGATACCCGGGTAGGAGCCGCTCGAAGACCGGAATCGGACCTCCTTACCGAAGACTTACGGCCAGCACACATCTCCACGCACGAGGTGTTTCCGCGGTCAGCGACGCGGGAATGCACTGACTGACCAAGGAGGACATATGGAGACTTGGGAATGGATCGTGATCGGAGTCGCGATCGGACTGGCGTTGCTGCTCGCGGCAGCCTGGCTGCGTATCCGCAGGCGTCGTTCGCACCTCAAGAGCCGATTCGGGCCGGAGTACACGCGGGCGGTTTCCGACACCGGAACCGGCGCGGCGGAGCGACGGCTCGCTTCGGTCGAGCGTGAGCACGAGGACCTCGAGATCCGCTCGCTCACGAGCGTCAGCAGAGATCGCTACCTCGAGGAGTGGCGCCACGTGGAGGCGCGCTTCGTCAGCGATCCACGCGACGCCGTGCGCGCGGCCGAGCGGATCGTGGAGCGCGCCCTCGAGGAACGCGGCTATCCGAGCGCGGACGATGCGGACGATGCGGAACGCCTCGTCGCACTCGTCTCGGTCGAGCATCCCGATGTCGCCGATCGCTATCGACACGGTCACGCGATGCTCGAGAACGTCGACGGCGCCGAGAGCACAGAGAACCTGCGCAAGGCCATGCTGGACTTCCGCGCGGTCCTGGAGGACGTCGTGCAGGGCTCGCGCACCGCGGCCTGAGCCCTTCGATCGGCTCCGGCAACGGCATCGCCTCGATCCCGCGCGCTCCGCGCTGGTCCGCCCGCCGACGAGACCGCTTCGTCGGCGCAGGACTGTCACGAGCGCACTCCCCCGAGTCGTCATCGCCAAGGCCGGCCGGAGCCACGCGGGGGAGAACGCGAGCTGCACGATCGTGTCGCCAGATGGATCATCTTCGATTCGGTGAGTGGGCCGCGCGGGCGTCTGCGAGGCCGATGAGGATGCGTTGCGGAGCCCGAGGACGACGCTCTCGCGAGTCTTCCTTGCTACGCAGCGCCGCGAGACCAGGGCCCCGGCCGTCATCGCCAGGACGTCGACGGTGCGAACGACCTAGGAGTCCTTCTTCCGCCCAGCGAAGCGCTGGCGCTCGAAGCTCCACCGATGCACGAGCGGTGCCGTCAGCTTCCGTCGTTGGCGGCCACGTACGCCGCGACCTCGGTGATCTCTTCCTCGCTCAGCTGACCCTCGAACGCAGGCATGCCGCCTCCGCCGTTTCGAACCTGGTCTTCGACTGCGGCGGCCTCGAGGCCGATGTCGTCGAGGTTCGGCCCGATCGCGCCGGACGTGCCGGCGTCGGAGAGCGTGTGACACGACCCGCAGTTCGCGACGAAGACCTCGCGCCCGGCAGCCGTCGTCTCACCGGTCGTCTCCTCGGTGGTCGTCTCGGTCGTGCCCGCCTCCTCGTCGTCGCCGCCGCACGCGACTCCGCCTACTCCGAGCAGGACTGCCGCTAGGCCGATTGCGATGAATCGCGCCATCCGTCCTCCCTCTCTCAGCCGGCTCACGGGATCCTGGTGCCCGCTGCCGGAGAGGTCGAAACTCAACGTGCGCGTTTGACTCGGGCTGTTACGGGTACGGTCGAGCAGTGGAGCGCGTCCCTAGACACGACCCCTTCGACGCGCCGGACGTCGAGGACGAGGCGGACACGCGTGAGCGTGTTCTCGAAGGCGGAGAGGACGCCGGAGACGGCGATGCTCCCCGCGTCCGGCGAGAACTCGGAGTGGAGGACGACACCGCCGTCGATGCCAGCTGGTCGGCAGTACCGTCGACTCGTGTTCCGGACGAGGACACGCGGGAGCGCATCGCCTTCGAGGCACGAGACCGTGGGGAAGCGCCGCAGCCCGGATTCGACCTGCACGGCTGGGAGAGCGCATGGGCGTCGATCGACCAGGACGCGGAGGGTGATCCGGACGCTGCGCTGAGCATGTACGCCGAGCTCGTCGAGCGCATGCTCGCCGCAACCGGGTACGCGATCGCCGATCCCGTGGTACGTCAGGGAGACGAGCCGGAGGTCGTGGTGACCTACCTCTCCGCTCGCGAGACCGCCGAACGGGCTGAGCTAGGCGAAGCATCGCGCACGGAGGTCGAACTGGCGATCGAGGATCTGAGAACCGTGTTCGACTCCGTGGCCGGCGAAGTCCGCCCGGCATAGTTCTGCGCGTGAGGGTCGCGTGTGCCTGTCTGGCGGCGGGCGCGGCGCTGGCCGGCTGCGGCGGAGACGGGACGCGAGCCGTGCTCGGAGTCGAGTCGCCCACGAGGCTCACAGCCCGACCGGTGCCCTCTGCGAAGCCGTGCTCGCCCGGCCAGTACGAGCTCCGGGTCGCGTCCGGTCGTCGAGCACTCATGCGGGTCACCCGGGAAGGCCGCTCACACGCCCGCGCACTGCTTCTGGCGCTGCATGGCGCAGGGAGCGGAGGGGCACCGGGGGGACTTTGGACCTTCAGGGGAGCCTGGAACCTGCCGGGGCTCGTCGTCGTCGCGCCGGCGGCTGCCGGAACGACGTGGACGACGGGCGAGCGAGACCTTGGCTTCGTCGATCGTGCACTACGCGCAGCCTTCGCGCGCTGCCGTGTCGACGCCGACCGCGTCGCCGTCGGCGGATTCTCGGCCGGTGCCGGGTTCGCGTTGTGGCTCGGGCTGACGAACGGCGACCTCTTCGAATCGGTCGTCGCGCTCTCGGGGGGAGGCGCGCTGCCTAGCGAGCGCGTGGGAATGCCCCGGATCCTGCTCGCACACGGCGCCGGGGATCACGTGATTCCGATCGCGCGCGGCGGTGACGAGATCGCCCGCAGACTGGAGGGAGACGGCTATGCGGTCGTCTACCGACGATTTCGCGGAGGCCATCGTGTCGTCCCGCGCATCGCTCGGGCGAGCGTGGTCGATGCCCTGTATCGCTGACCCGCCCCCGCCCGCTCGGGGCGGCGTCTCAGCGCTTGCTCGCTGCGGTTCGCCGCTTCCGCGATCCCTTGCGACGACCGTTCGACGATCGTCGCCCGTTGCGTGCCGACGAGCCCTTTGCGGCCTCGACGCTCGCGCGGAGGGCTTCGAGGAGGTCAGGCGGCGTCTGGGGCTCCGCGGCTGGCGGCGCATGGACCTCTTCACCTTTCTGCTTCTGCTTGACGACCGCGAGGAGCCGCGCGCGGTATTCGTCCTCGTAGCGTGTGTGGTCGAACGACGACGTGAAGCGCTCGATGAGCGCTTCTGCCATCTCGAGCTCGCGCTTGTCGACGCGGGTGCGCTTCGAGGGGGCGATGTCCTCAATCGGCCGGATCTCGTCCGCGAAATACATGTTCTCGAGGGTGATGACGCCGTCGCGGATGCGGAGCGTGCCGAGCTGATGCTTGTCGTGGAAGACGTACCGCGCGACGGCCGAGAGCCCGGACGACTCCATCGCCTTGACGAGGAGGGCGTAGACCTTCTCCGCCCCGTCTGCAGGACCGAGGTAGTAGCTCCGCTGGAACACGATGGGATCGATCTCCTCGTGCCGCACGAAGTCGAGGACCTCGATCGTCCGGTACCCCTCCTCCTCGGCCGCCCGGAAATCCTCGTCGGTCAGGTAGACGAGTTCGCCCTCCCTCACCTCGTACGCCTTGACGATCTCGTCGGCGGGAACCTTCTTCCCTTCCTTCTTGCAGACCTTCTCGTAGCCGATCCGAGACCCGTCCTTCTCATGGACGAGATGGAGCTCGAGGTCGTGCTCGTCGATCGCGCTGTACATCTTCACGGGCGCGTTGACGAGCCCAAAGGCGATGCTGCCGGACCAGATCGCTCGCGGCATGATCCTGGGTTACCCAGGACGAGGCGGACGCCAAACGGTTACTTCGACTTCAGACGATCGAGCCGCTCCGCGATCGAGGCCACGGCGCGGGCTGCCTTGTCGCGCTCGCGTTGGGCTGCCTCGAGGGCTCGTTCCGCCTCCTCGAGGGACTCTTCCGCCCGGGCGAGGTCCTCCTCCAGCCGCTGCTCCCGCTCGCGTTGGGCCCTCTCCTTCCTCGCGGCCTCCTTCGCCGCGGTGCCGGAGGAGGGGCGGCGTCGCCTCTCTCGAGGGGCCATCCCCGCGAAGGCCGAGAAGCCCGCTGCCTCGCCTTCCTCCTGGAGCACGCCTTGTTCGAGGGCAGCGCGCGCATCGCTGTCCGCGGCGGAGGCCCGGAGCAGATCGGCGACACGGCGACGCATGGTCTCGCTCGCCGGCTTTCCACGGGAGAGCTGGGCGACGGCGACCTCTGCGAGGAGCGCGAGCGCGCGCTCGAGCTCGTCGAGCGACTTCCGGTACTGGCCGGCATCGCCGGAGAGCTGGGTCTTCGCGAGGTGCTCCGCTGCGCGCACTGCGTCCTTCGCTGCCTGCGGCCGGTCGCGGGCCGCGCGATTGACGGCGAGGACCACGGCCGACGGCTTGCGAAGCCGGGACACGGCCAGTGCGTCCTCCGACCGACCCGCCTGGCGCAGCTCGCGAGCGGCCCGGTCGCGCTCGGCGACGAAGTCCTCCGGCGTCGCGGCAAGGAGCGGCTTGGCCTCGGACGGAAGCTCGCTCATGGATCTGAACAATGACGGCTAGGGAGCTCTCGAACCCGGAGATCGCCGATCGGCTCTCGCTGTTCGCCGCCCTGCTCGAGCTCTCCGACACGAACCCCTTCGCCGTGCGCGCGTACGCGCGTGCTGCGGATCTGGTGCGCTCGATGCCCGGTTCCGTCGCCGAGCTGGTCCGCACTGGGCGCGCACGCGAGCTCCGCGGAATCGGCGCAGGCATCGGGAGCAAGCTCGAGGAGCTGGTCCGAACAGGCGAGATCGCCGAGCTCAGGGCACTGGAGGCGGAGACCATGCCCGAGCTCGTCGGCTACGGGCGGATGCTCGGGCTCTCCGCAAAACGTATGGTCGGAATCGCGCGAGAGCTCGAGGTCCGGACGTCTGCGGAGTTCAAGGACGCAGTGGTGCGCGGGCGCCTGCGAGACGTGCGGGGCGTCGGGCCAGTCATGGAGGCGAAGATCCGAGCGGCTATGGATCGCGAGCCGCGGTCGCAACGCGGCTTGACGCTCAACCGCGCGCTGTCCTTGTCGAACGCCATCACGTCGTCTCTAGGCGGCGAGGTCGCCGGCCCGCCACGACGCTTCTGCGAGCTTGCCCACGAACTGGCCGTCGTGTGCGCATCCGACGATCCGGACGACGTGATCGCCCGGTTCGAGTCGCTGCCGTCGGTCGTTGCCGTGCTCGAGCGGGGGGAGCGACGGGCTCTTGCCCTGACGATCGAGGGCGTTCCCGTGACGCTCGTCGTCGCGAGGCCTTCGGCGTTCGGGACCCAACTCCTCCGGGCAACCGGATCGGCGGCGTTCGTCGAGGCCCTCGAGCCGCTGCCCGATGCGCCCGACGAGCCGTCGCTGTTCGAGCGGCTGTCGATCGAGTACTGCCCTCCGGAGCTCCGCGAGAAGGCCTTCGCGGTTGCGCCGCGCGATCTCGTCAGTCGCGAGGACGTCAGAGGCGACCTTCACTGCCATACGACCTGGTCCGACGGCAGGGCGAGCGTCCACGAGATGGCGCTCGCCGCGCGTGCGAGGGGACACGAGTACCTCGCGATCTGCGATCACACGCCGAACGTGCGCGTCGTTCCGGGGCTGAGCTCGGACGACCTCCTTCGCCAGGCCGAGGAGATCGCTGCCGTGAACGAGCTTATGGCTCCGTTCCGGGTGCTCCGCGGCGTCGAATGCGACATCCGCGCAGACGGCTCCCTGGATGTGGAGGACAGTCTCCTCCGGCAGCTCGACTGGGTTCAGCTGAGCCTGCACGCGGGCCAGCGCCGCAAGGCGTCCGAGCTTACGCGCATGGTGACGGAGGCGATGCGGAACCCGGCTGTACGCGCGCTCAGCCATCCGAAGGGCCGGATCCTCAATCACCGACCAGAGAACGCACTCGATCTGGACGAGGTCTTCGCGGTCGCGAAGGAGGTCCGCGTCGCGCTCGAGGTGAACGGGCTTCCGGACCGTCTCGACCTCTCGGCGACCCACGTCCGCGAAGCGCTCGCGGCCGGCGTCGAGCTCGTTCTGAACTCCGACGCACACTCGGAGCGAGGTCTCGAGAATCTCGATCTCGCGGTCGGTACGGCACGGAGAGGCGGCGCGACCATTGGCTCCGTGGTCAACTGTCGGCCGGTCGGCGAGATCACGGCACCGCGCTGAACGCGTGGTTTTGGATGCTCCCGGGCCGGGCAAGGGATTGGTATGAAGACCGCGAGCAAGATCCGGGTTGGCATCGAGCCCGGTCCTCCGGTGCCGATTCCTCCCGACCCGCCGGATCCCAGTGAGCCGGTCCCGCCGCTTCCGGATCCGCGGCCCGAGCCTGAGCCGCCGGAGCCAGACCGTGCGTCGGCACTGCTGCGGCTTGCCGAGTTCCCGCGCATCGCGCGTGACCGGGCGTTGGCGTCGCGCGGCTCCGTGTCGATCGTGGGCGGCATCCTGAGGATGCGTCGTTTGCCTCCTCCGACGACGTCATAGCCTCGTTCGAGGTGTCGGGACGGCTCACCCGGTTAACGAGTGGACGTCAACAACCATGGAGGTTCGAGATGGCTACGGTCGAGAAGTCGATCGACGTGCAGGTGCCGGTCTCGACTGCGTACGATCAGTGGACGCAGTTCGAGGAATTCCCGCAGTTCATGGAAGGCATCGTCGCCGTCGACCAAATCGACGACAGCCATGTGCGCTGGGTCGCCGAGGTCGGTGGGACGCGGCACGCATGGGAGGCCGAGATCGTCGAGCAGGAACCCGATCGGGTGATCGCCTGGCGCTCGATGGACGGCCTGATGAACAGCGGCAGGGTCGAGTTCACACCGATCGACGACGGGACGCGCGTGACCGTCGAGATGGAGTATCAGCCCGAGGGGATCAAGGAGACCGCCGGAGCGGCGCTGGGCCTCGACGAGGGGCAGGTCGAGGACGACCTCGAGCGATTCAAGGAGCTCGTCGAGAGCCGGGAGGTGCCGACCGGCGCCTGGCGGGGCGAGATCCGGTCGGGCGAGGTCGTCGAGGACGATCGGGCGCGCTAGCCTCGAATCGATGGCGAACCGAAAGAGGCCGCCCACGCGCGGCCTCTTCTTTCTCGTTGGCTCGTTCCGCTACGTGTCGGGCGCGCCCACGCTAGTGCGGACTCGACGTCACGCACCCCCGGGTACCTTCTCCACCTGTCGGACGAGGTCGTCCGCGAATCGTCGGTTCCGGGGAGGGCGTTGAATCGTCGGTTCCGGGGAGGGCGTTCCCCGCTTGGAATCGTCGGTTTCCGGGGGACCGCCTGACCGCTCAGTGGGGCGAGGTGAGCAGGGTCGTCTCGGCCTCGATCAGCGTACGTGCGGGGATGAACGTGACGAGGAGCCCGTCGCGAAATTCCATCGCCCAGACGACGGGATCGTCGCGGATGACCCGCTCGTCGTCGATCCACCGCATCCGGCCCTCGACGATCACGCGATTCTCGTCGAGCGGCGTGTACACGTCGGGGATCGCCTCGTAGAGGCTGCCTGCGACCGTCTCGGTGATGAACTCCGTCACGGCCGCCTTGCCCTCGATGACATCCCCCGCTCTCACCTTGGACACGAGACGGATGTCGTCGTGGACGAGCCCGGCAAGCTGGTCGAACGCGCCTTTCTGCACGAGGGCAAACCACTGGCGTGCAAGCCTCTCGCTGGTCGCGACCTCGGGGACTGCCGTCGGATCGGAGATGAGTCGGAGTATTGCGCGAACGGCGAGCCACGTGCGTCCGCGGCGTTTCGAGTTTCCGCCAGCGGGTAGTTCCGTCCGCGACTCAAGATCAAGCAAGACCGACACGCAAGGAGGAGACATGCCGCCTGTGACATCCCCCAAAGAGCTCTTCGAGCACGAGCTTCAGGACATGTACTACGCGGAGAAGGCCCTGACCAAGGTGCTACCCAAGCTCGCCGACGAGGCGACCGACCGCGAGCTCTCCCGTGCCTTCACGTCTCACCTGAAAGAGACGGAGAAGCACGTGACGAACCTCGAGCAGGTCTTCCGTGAGATCGGCAAGCAGCCGCAGGCACACCCGTGTCCCGGGATCGACGGGATCAAGAAGGAGCACGATGACTTCGTCCAGGAGAGTGGGCCGAGCTCGAAAATGCTCGATGCTTTCCTGACGGGCGCGGCGTCGCGTGCCGAGCATTACGAGATCGCCGCCTACACGGGCCTGGTGAGTCAAGCTCGTGCGTTGAAGCAGCGTGAGGCAGTCAATCTCTTGCAGGAGAACCTCCGGCAGGAGAAGGACGCTCTGAAGAAGGTGGAGACCATCTCGAAGCGGCTCATCAAGAACGCATCGAACGGTTCGCCCGCGCGGAGCTCGCGTCGCGCGACGACGAGCGCGCGCTCGCGCTAGCAGCGCCGACCCCCGAGAGGACGGAGGCACCGACCTCCGTCCTCTCGAGGGGAAGATGGAAAGGAGGGCAGACATGCGCGAGTGGCTGCGAGACCGCGGGCTCGGCGTCTTCTTCGTCTCCGTCTTCATCGCCTCGTGGATCGGGCAGCTCGTCTTCGAGTGGCTCGAATACGCACACGAAGCGGCTGACCACGGCCAGGACGCTGTGTTCTGGTCTGCGGAGTTCTGGGTCGTCTTCTGGCAGTCGACGCTCGAGAACTGGCAGTCCGAGTTTCTCCAGCTCTCCGCGTTCACGATTGCGTGCGCCTACCTCGTCTACAAGGGCTCGAGCGAGTCGAGCGACGGCGCCGAGCGCATGGAGGCGAAGCTCAACATCCTCCTGGAGCAGCAGGGAATCGACCCGGAAGACGTCGAGCGCGCGCTTCCCCCGAAGTTCCAGCGGCGATGACGACGATCGAGTCGCTGCGCCGGGAAGCTGCAGGCTGCACGCGGTGTCCGCTGTACGAGCGGGCGACCCAGACCGTGTTCGGCGAAGGATCTTCGGGTCGACTCGTGCTGGTCGGCGAGCAGCCCGGCGACGTCGAGGACCGCGCCGGCCGGCCGTTCGTCGGTCCGGCGGGCAGGCTTCTGCGAGAGCTGCTCGCCGAGGCAGGGATAGACCAGCGAGCCGCATACGTGACGAACGCCGTCAAGCACTTCAAGTGGCGTCCTGTCGGAAAGCGGCGGATTCACGACAAGCCCAACTGGTCGGAGGTCAAGGCCTGCGGTCACTGGCTCGCGCTCGAGCTCGCGACGCTCGAGCCGGAGCTCGTGGTCTGTCTGGGTGCGACCGCCGCCCAGGCGCTGCTCGGACGCACTGCGCGCGTGCTGGCCCTACGCGGCGAGCTCCAGGAGGGCCCGGAGGGTCAACGTGTTCTCGTCACCATCCACCCCTCCGCCGTCCTGCGAGCAGGTGAGGGGCGGGACGTCCGCAGGGCCGAGCTTCTCTCGGACCTCGTGCTCGCGGCCGAGCTGCTGGGCACAAAGGTCGGTCAGACGCCGAAGACGACGAAGTCCTGACCGGTCGCGTGCACCGCGACGTTGTAGACGGGCACGGTTCCGATCGAGCCCTTCCTCGCGCCGTGGTGCGCATGGCCGTGCACGACGAGTTCCGGGCGGTGCATTCCGATCGGGCCGGCCAACCGTCCGGATCCCAGGAAAGCCCAGATCGCCTCGGGCTCGCCGACGACGGTGTCGACGATCGGGGCGTAGTGGAGCAGCACGATCCGCTTGTGGCAGCCGGCGATCGCCTCGAGGCCCCGCTCGAGCGCGTCGACCTCCTCTGACGTCTCCTGGTAGATCTGTCGTAGCGCGGGCTCGCCGAAATCGGGTATCTCGGCTCCGGGGAAGCCGCCCACGAATCCCTTCGTTCCGACGACGCCGATGTCGAGATCGCCGATCTCGAGAATCGTGTGATCCCGATCGAGGACGATCACTCCCCCCTGCTCGAGCGAGGCCTTGACCTCCTCGGGCTGCCCGGAGTGGTGGTCGTGGTTGCCGAGCACTGCGATGACCGGGACCTCGAGGGGAGCGCATGCGTCCGCGAGCACGGCGGCCTGCTCGGGGAGGCCGTGCGTCGTCAGGTCGCCGGCGAGCAGGACGAGGTCGCTCTTGGCGGCAACGTCGGCGAAGACACGCGCGAGGCGGTCGCGGAGGGGCTCGCCTGCATGCACATCGCCTGCTGCGGCAACTCGCAACGCTGCAGTCACGAAGACGTGGTACCCGCAGACGGCGTTCTGCGAACGGCAAATGCGGGTAATTCCCAGTCGCCATGCCGTCTTCGCCCCCAGAGAATTTTCACGGTCTGCTGGCCTCGATGAAGCGCGCGTCCGCCGTGCTACGGGACGCCGGGATCGAGTTCATGCTCGGCGGAGGTCTCGCTGTCTGGGCGCGTGGTGGGCCTCCGACGGATCACGACGTCGACCTCTACGTTCGCCCCGAGGATGCGGACCGTGCGCTCGACGCGCTCATCGCCGCCGGCTTCCGAGGAGAACGGCCGCCTGAGGACTGGCTGTACAAGGCCTGGGACGACGACGGCAGCCTCGTCGACGTCATCTTCCGTCCGGCGGGAGGCGAGATCGACGACGCGCACTTCGCCCGCGCGACCGATGCGGAGGTCAGCGCTCAGACCGTTCGCATTGCCTCGATCGACGACGTGCTGGTGACGAAGCTCCTCGCGATCACCGAGCAGGAACCCGACTACCGCCCGATCCTGGAGGTTGCACGTGCGCTGCGCGAGCAGGTCGACTGGGCGGACGTCCGGGATCGAACGAGCTCGTCGCCGTTCGCCCGTGCCTTCTTCACCATGGCCGAAGGCCTCGGAATCGTCGAATACGCCTCGGCGGCGACCGGCCCGGCGGGCTGAGATCATCCGGAGGCCGGGTTGCGGTGGCGAGGAGCCCGGCCTCCGGAATCTTGCTACGAGGTCAGAACGAGTCGGCCCAGTCCCGGTGGCCGGCGCCACCAGGGCCGTAGTACGTGCCGAGGCTGCTGCGATACGCGTCGTCGTTCGCGAGCGACTCGTCGTACTCCGGAGCGTTCTTGATCTGCTCCTTCGTACGGTTCACGAACACGAGCTCCTCCGTCTCGTCGATGCCTCGCACGACGCCCGCCGGGATCATGACCTTCCGGCCGAAGATCCACGGTCCGGTGTCGACGACGAGGTAGCTTCGGCCGAGCTCGTAGGTGGCCTCGTCGACCTTGCCGATCGAGCCGTCCACGGCCTCGACGCTGAAGCCCGTCAGGTCAGCGTGCGTCTCCATCACGTTCGACCCCAGATCCTGCTGGTCGCGAAACGTCCAGACGTCCGTCTCGGTGATGTGCGGCATGTCCTTGCCTCCTTTACTCCGATTTCCTTTCCTGCGACGTACCCTCCGATCACAGGGCCAAACGTCGAGCGGTCAGCTCACGGCGGTTAGCTCACACGCCGGAATGGGTATCCCCGGACCATGCGAACGGACGACGACACCCGCACCCTCGAGCAAGAGGTCGCCGCCGGGCAGAGCGAGACGACACCTGTCACAGTCCTCACTTCCGTCATCGGCGTCGTGGCAGCTCTCGTTCTCGTCGCGCTCGCGCTCGCTGTGCTCGCCTATGTGCTCGCGTAGGGCGAGACGTCGACCGCACGCGTAGTCGAGGCAGCGGTGGCCACGGCACTCCTCTTCGAACGCGACACAGTCGACGAGCTCGAGGACTGGCAGCAGCGCATCCCTCGGCTCGGACGCACGTCCGCCCTCTGGATCGATCTCGAGCACCCGGACAGGGGCGAGCTCGAACGAGTCGTCGAGCTTCTCGAGCTGGCCGGGTCGACGGCCGATTCCTTGACAGAACCTGGGAGCCCGCACCTCCGGGACCACGAGACCTACCTCGAAGTGGCGGCCTATGCGCCCGCTGACGCAGGATCCGAGGACGTGTCCGGCGTGACCTGCCTCGTCTCGGAGAGGTGGGTGGTCACGATCCACGACCGGCCACTCGAGGTGCTGGAGAGGTTTCGTGAACGGGCTTGTGGATCCGGCGAGACGGGTCGACTCGACGGCCCGGAGCTCCTCGCCGACATCCTCGAGTGGGTGCTGGCCAGCTACTTCGACGCGTTCGAGAGGATCGAGGTCGCGCTCGAGGACATCGACTCGACGGCCATGCGAGGCGAGATCGAGCGGAGGGACGACGCCCTCTTCGAGCTCGTCGAGATGCGTCGAGAGATCGGACGGCTCCGCCGCGCTCTCACCTCGCACAGGGAGCTCATCCTCGCCCTGGCTCGGCCCGAGCTCGACGCGATCACGAGCTCGGCCGCCGCGGACCGGTTCGGAGAGTTACGCGAGCGTCTCGAGCAGGCGGTGCAGGCGGCGCGGGACGGCCGAGACTCGGTCGTCGCCTCGTTCGATGTTCTCATCGCGAGCACCGGACAGCGCACGAACGAGATCATGAAGGTCCTCACGCTCGCGTCGGTTCTGCTCCTCCCCGGCGCTCTGGTGGCTGGGATCTTGGGCATGAACTTCAAAGTCGGCCTCTTCGAGGAGGCGTCCTACTTCTGGGTCGCGATCGGCGGCATGGTGGCGATCGCGGTTGCAACGCTTTTGGTCGCTCGCGTGCGACACTGGGTCTGAGACGAGCGACGACAGCGCGTGACTTCGGACCACGAGCCCAGCGAGCGCCGCGAGCTGCGCCCACCGGCGCACAAATCCGCTCTCGCCCGCTACCTCTTCGCACTGGCGTCAACCTTCCTGGGTTTCGTCATCACGCTCGTCCTGTTCGAATCGGACGTGAGCGATCAGCCCATCTACGCGCCCCTGATCGGAGCGGTGGTATTGACCGCGTGGTACGGAGGCATCGGGCCGACAGCGCTCGCCATCGCCCTCGGCTGGGGCCTCTCGCTCGCGTTGCTCGTCGACGGCTCCGCGATGTCCGGCGACGCCGAGGACGTGACCAGGTGGTGGATCAATCTCGCCGTCGCGGTCATACTCGGGGCCGTCGGGTGCTTCTTTCGCGCCCGGGGTGAGCAGACCGCTGTCGTTGCCGTCTCGGCACGAACGGCGGCGCGCGAGATCGAATCTCTTCAGCAGATGTCGATCGCCCTGTCGGGTGCCGTGTCGTCGTCGGACGTCGCCCAGGTCGTAACCGCGCACGCGCCCGGAATCGTCTCCGCACAGGGCTCGGCTCTCGGGCTCATCGAGGGCGAGGACCTGTGGATCGTCGATCCGGCCGGGCTCGCGGCGCACAGTCGCGCGACCGTCGACCGTCTCCCCCTGAGCGACGCAACGCTCCTCACCCATGCAGCGCGCGAACAGACGGTTGCCGTCGCGCTGGACCGCGCAACGCTCGAGGCGAGCTACGGCGACGGAGCTCGCCTGCTGCGGCACAACGTACAGGGCGCGCTGGCGATACCGCTTCGAGCCGAAGGCAAGGTGATCGGGTCGATCGGCTTCCTCTTCGACCAGAGCGGCGCCGTCACCGACGAGACGCGAGTGATCGCCGGCATCGTCGCGGACCTCGTCGGACAGGCGCTCGAGCGTGCGCGGCTGTACGAGCGCGAGCTCGAGTCGAGGCGTGCTCTCGAACGGATCCTGCGCGTTGCACCGCGCTTCCTCGCGGACGACGCCGACAAAGTGATGAACGCGATCTGCAGAGAGGCTCGGGTGACCTTCGGCGCGGACTACGGCGTGCTCTGGCGGATCCGTCCGGACCAGCTCGAGCTCCTCGCAATCGATCCGGCGCGGGCGGAGCTGACGAAGGGCAGGCGGCTCCCGCTCGGCGACTTCCCGCGGCTCACGGAGGCCATTCGCGGCCTGAGCACCTCGTTCGTACAGGACGTCTTGCAGACGACGACCGGCGAAGGGCTCGACTTCGTTCGGGAGCTCGGAATCCGTTCGTCCCTGCGGACTCCGGTCGTCATCTCCGGCGCGAGCGAGCTCGTCCTGGCGATCTCGTGGAAGGTCATCGTGTCCGAGCCGGATCCGGCCACCGTCGCCGTGGTGCGCCGCTTCGCGGATCAGGCCGGCCTCGCTCTCGAGCAGCTCGAGCGCCGCCGCGCAGAGGCGGAGGTGGCGAGGCAGGCGGACGCGACGAGACGACTGCAGGAGGTCACTGCCGCCTTGTCTCTTGCGACCACGCCGCTCGACGTGAGCAACACGTGCCTCGAGCACGCCCTTGCCTCGATCGGCGCCGAGGCCGGGTTCGTGATGCTGCGTGGTCCGGACGACACGACGATGGAGGTCGTCACCGCAACGGGCTACGACGACGCCGAGCTCGAGGCCTGGCGCGCGAGCACGATGGACGACGACGTGCCGTTCGCGCGTGCCTTGGGCAATGGGGAGCCGATCTGGGCGCTTTCGCGGGAGGAGATGTCGGCCTTCACAGCCCTCTCGGAGGCCCGCTCCGCCGGCTGGATCACGTTGCCGCTGATGACTCGGTCGGGAGCGCGCGGCGCTCTCCATGTCTCGCTTCGCAATCCGCGGGTCATGAGCGAGGCCGAGCGCGAGTGGCTCCAGACCATGGTCTCCCAGTGCGGGCAGGCCCTCGAGCGAAGTGGAAGCTTCGCCGAGGAGCAGCGCACACGCATGCGAGCCGAGCGCCTGCAGGGAATGACGGCGCTGCTGTCGAACGCGCTCACCCCCGCTGACGTCGCCAGGGTGGTCGTGGACGAGGTGAGCGACGCGGTCGAAGCGACGAGCGTTGTGCTCGCAACGGTGGAAGACGGTGAGATCACCGGGACCTTGTTGGCCGAACGCAAGGCGGAGGAGGCCGATCTCTCCGCGCTGCTCGAGAAGGTTCTCGACGGCGACACACCGAGCACCCTGGCCATTCGGTCGCGCAGATCGATCCTGATCCACTCAGGCGAGAGGAACGTGCACGACTTCACACGTATGAGGGAACGAATGTCGGAGCTTGGACTGCAGGCACTCCTCTACGTGCCCCTGGTCGCCGCCCGCCGCACGAACGCCGTGCTCGTCATTGCGTGGGAGCAGGAGCGGCGACTCGCGCCGGACGAGCGCGCACTCGTGGAGGCGCTGGCCGGTCAGGCTGCACAGGCGCTCGACCGTGCGAGTCACTTCGAGTCGGAGCAGGCCATTGCGGAAACCCTCCAGCGAAGTGTCCTGCCCGTCTCGCTGCCGCGAGTCGAGGGTGTGGAGCTTGCCGCACGGTACCTGCCCGGGAGCGCCCAGCTGGATGTCGGGGGCGACTGGTTCGACGCGCTTCAGCTTCCCAACGGCCGGCTCGGCCTCGTGGTCGGCGACGTCGTGGGGAAGGGCGTGCAGGCGGCGGCCAGCATGGCGCAGCTTCGAAATGCCATCCGCGCGTTCTCGGTCGAGCCCCTGAAGCCGTCCTCGGTTCTCTCCCGGCTCAACCGGCTGGCCGAGGATGCGCTCGACACCTCCTTCGCGACCCTCGCCTACATGGTGCTCGACCCGCAGGCGAGCGTCTGCCGGCTCTCCTGTGCCGGGCATCCGCCCCCGATCGTCGCTTACCCCGACGGCCGGGTCGAGTTCCTCGAGGAAGCGAAGGGCCTCCCGCTTGGGACAGGTATCCGCGCCAGATATCGGCAGGAGACCGTCGAGCTGCCTGTCGGCACAGTGCTCGTCCTGTACACGGACGGACTGGTCGAGCGTCGCGGCGAGTCGATCGACGAGGGGCTCGCCGACCTGCGAGCCGCGGTTGCAAACGCGCCGAAGAACCCCGACCAGCTCCTCGAGCATATCCTCGAGCACGTCGTGGGCACAGGCGACCGAACCGACGACATCGCGCTCCTCGCCGCGCGCGTCCTCCCGGTGGCCCCACGAGTCCTCAAGTTGCGCGTGCCGTCGAACGTCGACTCGATGGACCTCGTCCGCGACGCGATGCGGTCGTGGCTGGGGGGCGTCTCCCTCGGTCGCGGCCACGCCGAAGACGTCGTGCTCGCGACGTGGGAGGCATGCGCGAACGCGATCGAGCACGCCGTCGATCCGATGTCCGACCACTTCACTGTGCACGCCGAAGTCGAGGATTCGCTCGTCCGCGTCGTGGTCGAAGACACGGGGACCTGGGGGTCCCCTTCGGTTCGAGAGGATCGTGGGCTCGGTCTACGCCTGATGGAATCGCTTTCGTCCTCGGTGGTCATCACCGAGGGCGAGGCCGGCACGCGCATCACCGTCGAGAAGGTGATCGCCGAGCCCACCGAAGACGGCTAGAGCAGCCAGATGAGCAGCAGGACGATGATGATGAGGGCGAGTACTCCACCACCGATGTACATCCCGTCTCCTTTCCGAGTTCAACCCTTCCGGATATTCCACTCGCCGGAGCCGTCGAAACCTCCTCGCGCGTTTGCCGCCCTGTGCGCCCGGGGTACGTGTGGTGTCAACGACGAAGGAGATGGACATGCCACCACGAGGAGTGAAGAAGGGTACGAAGCGAGCCCGTCAGTACGAGCACGTGAAGGAGTCCGTGCGGGAGCGCGGGGGCTCGGAGGACGAGGCGGAGGAGATCGCCGCCCGTACCGTCAACAAGCAGCGCGCGCGAAGCGGCGAGGCGACGGAATCGTCGAGGCTGTCGCGCGAGGACATCTCATCAGGACGTCGAGGTGGGCTTCGCAGCCGAACGAATCGGCCTCGTGGACGCACGCGCGACCAGCTGTACGAGGTGGCGAAGGACCGCAACATCCGCGGTCGCTCGAGGATGACGAAGGCCGAGCTCCTTCGCGCGCTCGGCGGTCGTCGGTGACCTCAAGCGCACGGCGAACAGACGCGCGCGAGGGTCGTTCGACCCGGTCGCGGCGTACTGTCAGACCGTGTAGCCCAGGACGACGATGAGCCTCGTGATGGACACCGACGTCGACGCCCTTCTCGTCGCCTTCCACCGGGACGGCGACGAGCAAGCTCGCGAGCGTGCGCTCGTCGAGCTTATGCCGCTCGTCCGTGCCCTCGCAACGCGTTATGCGGGTCGCGGCGAGCCACTCGAAGATCTGGTGCAGGTGGGCTCGATCGGCCTCATCAAGGCGGTCGACCGGTTCGACGTCGACCGTGGGGTCGACTTCGCGAGCTATGCCGTTCCGACGATCGTCGGGGAGATCCGTCGCCACTTCAGGGACAAGGCGTGGGCCATGCACGTTCCGCGTCGTCTCAAGGAACTCAGCCTGCGCCTGTCCCGAGTTCTCGACCAGCTGACCACCGAGCTCGGGCGCTCCCCGACGATGACCGAGCTTGCCGAGGCAGCGGGTGTCGACGAAGAGGATGCGATCGATGCGCTCGACTCGATGAACGCGTACGCGACGCGTTCGCTGCAAGCGCCCTTCGACGAGGGATCGGAGGACAGCCTCGTGGAGAAGATCGGCGCGGACGAGCCGGGCTACGTCGAGGTCGAGGACGGGTCATTGATCGCCGCAGGTCTCGACGCGCTCGACGAGCGCGAGCGTCAGATCATCGAGCTGCGCTTCTTCCACGAGATGACGCAGTCGCAGATCGCGTCCGAGATCGGCATCTCCCAGATGCACGTCTCGCGTCTACTGCGTCGCGCCCTTGCGAGGATGCGCGGTCGAATCGAGGAGGCTGCGGGCGATGAGTGAGGGAGTGGTACGGCTCTCATTTCCCGCCAAGCCGGACTATCTGCTGCTGGCGCGGCTCGCGCTCGCGGGCATCGCCCGTGACGTGCGCATGCGCGACGAGGTCCTCGCCGATTTGAAGCTCGCCGTCACGGAGGCGTGCGGCAACGCCGTCCGGCACGCGTATCGGGACGATGCCGGCGACGTCTCGGTCTCGTACGTCGTCACAGAGGGCGCCCTCGAGATCATCGTCGAGGATCAGGGCACGGGCATCGAGGACCCGGAGGCAGCCGCCTCGGGCGACTCGATCACGGTTCCCGTGGAAAGCGGAATGGGTATCGCGATCATCAGGACGGTCGTCGACGATCTCGACATTCGCACAGGATCCGACGATCGCGGAACCGTCGTGCGTATGAGCAAGAGGCTCTCGCCGACAGAGGTCTGACCGGGTCAGCTCGCGAGTTCCGCCAGCGCTGCGACCCGGGTTTCCGCCACCGGCAGCACGCGGTCGAGGGCGGTTATCTCGAAGATACGGCGTGCTGATCCGCCTGGAAGCACGATGCGCAGCTCCGCCCCGGAGGCCGCGAACTCGCGCGCTGCACGCACGATGAGCCCGAGCGCGGTCGAGTCCATGAACGACACCTTACGGAGGTCGGCGAGCACTCGCGTCTCTCCGCGCACTTCGTCGAACGCGGAAGAGAGGTCGGGCGCTGCGAACGCGTCGAGCTCACCCGCAGCGCGCACGATTGCCACCGGCGGCTGTCGCTCGACTCCGATGCGATGCACAGACACGGGGACTCTCACCCCCAACGGAGCCAGAGGCGGGGCGCTCCGGCTCCGCTGGAGGTGCTCAGGCGGTTCGCCTCTCGCGAATCGCGTTCCAGATGAAGAGGATGATCAGCGCGCCGACGACCGCAGCGACCCAGGTGCTGAGGTCGAAGAACTCATCGATCGGATCACCCATCCCGAGGGCGGTGGCGAGGAATCCACCGAGCAGCGCGCCACCGATCCCGAGGAGCGTCGTCAGGATGACGCCGACCCCCTCGCCGCCCGGCATGATCGCTTTCGCGATCAGGCCGGCGAGAAGGCCGAGGACGATCCAGCCGATGATTCCCATAGGTCAGTCGCCTTCGACGACTGTCGTGTTCTGGCCACCCCCTGCTGATGTGCCCTCACGGTTACCGAACCCGCCCCAGCTCGACCAGAAGATCAGCGAGGCGATGAAGCCGATCGCGCCGACGATCACGAGAATCACACCGGCGACCTGGACGTCGATTCCCGATACCTCGGCGGTGACCGCCCACGCGAGAATCGCACCGATCGCAATCAGGAGAATGCTCAGGCTGATACCCATTGTCGCTCCTTTCACGTTGCCGGCCTGACGCCGGCAGCGACGCTGGTACCCGATCGCCTCCGAGCGGAAACCTCCGTCAGCCAGGCTGAGGCGATCCGCTCAGCACCGCCTTCGCATCTGCAAGCGATGCGACGACGGTTGCGGCTTTGTGAAGTTCGACGATCCCGAGTGTCGCGGCGACCGGCGCGGCCGGCTCGACGACGAACGCCAGCGAGTGGGGCCCACGCTCCCGAGCGATCTGGAAGAGCCCGTGGATCGCGGCGCTGTCGATGAAGACGACTCGGGTCAGATCGATGACGAGTGGCGAATCGCCCTGCGCCAGCTCGCTGAGGCGCTCGACGAGCTCACTCGCGTTCATGAGGTCGAGCTCGCCGCTCAACCCGATGTACTCGACGTCACCCTCCTCGGTGGGCGGGAGGTACTCCAGCTCGTAAGACGCCACCGAGCCCAGGATATTTCATGGACGTCGAGCCGTTTGCCGAGGCGCCCGAACGGGCAACAGCGGGGCATGGACGTCCCGTTCGCACATCCGGTCGAACGAGAGCTTGCGCGCCTCTTCGATGCCCACGGCGTGGCCTGGGAGTACGAGCCGCGCACGTTCGTTCTCGAGCGTGACGCCGAGGGAAACGTTCAGGAGGCATGCACACCCGACTTCTTTCTGCCGGAGCTCGGCGTCTACGTGGAGTGCACCGTGATGCGCCAGCGTCTGACGAGCCGCAAGCGGCGCAAGGTGAGGAGGGTCCGCGACAGCACGGGAGAGGTCGTCGAGATCCTCTTCAGGCGCGACTTCGACAGACTTGCCGAGCGGTGGGGCCTTCATGCTCTTGCGGATGCGGCGAAGGGCTCGTGAGACCGTGTTTCAGGCACTCGCGTCCGGGGTACGTTCGGATCACCGATGGGCGAACGCGCCTTCACGCCAGCGCTAGGAGGCGATTTCTTTGTCGCGTCCGAGCGGCTCTCGGACGGATCGTTCGTGGTCTCCGTGCGGGGGGACGCGGATCTGCACTCGGCTCCCGAGTTCCGGGACAGGCTGGGCACGATCATCGACGATGGTGCGAAGCGTGTCCTCGTCGACCTGTCCGAGACCACCTTCATCGACTCGATGGCCCTCGGGGTGATTCTCGGGAATGCGAAGCGTCTACGAGCAGCCGGCGGTCAGGTGGAGCTGATCGTCGCAACGCCGGACATTCGTCGGGTCTTCGAGATCACGATGCTCGATCGAGTCCTCGTCATCCATCCGAGCCGCGAGCTGGCCGTCGAGCCTTCTGCCGCGAACGGCAAGGACAGCCTCGAGGGCTAGAGCGCTGCCTCGAGGCTCTGGTGGACGGTCATCATCGTGTCCACGTTCGTGAGCTCGAGCACGCGCAGGACGCTCGGTTCCACAGCGACGAGCTCGAACCGGCCCCCGTCGGCGGTGACTTCGCGTTGGGTCGTGAGAAGGAAGCGCAGACCCGACGAGTCGAGGAACCTGCACTCTGTCAGATCGACGATCACTCGCGACGCCGGCGGCGCATCCGACAGCGCGTTCTCGACGCGCGGAGAGGCTGCCATGTCGAGCTCTCCGACGACGCGCAGAACGAGCACGCCCGACGGCGTCGTCTCGACCGTTACGTCAAACTCGGACGGCGTGCTCAACGTCGCCGAGTGTAGGTCATGGCTGTCGCGCAGTCGGCGGCGGTCGGCGTGACGGACCGAATCGTCCTGACGATGCCCAGCGATCCGCGACTGCGGAGCGTCGCGACGCTGGTGCTCGGCGGTATCGGCAGCCGGCTCGACTTCCCGTTCGAACGGACCGACGACCTACAGCTCGCGGTGTTGAGCGCGCTCGAGGCGACGGACGGAGCCGACGTCACGCTCGAGATCGACGCCGGCGAGGACGGTGTTCGTCTCGCGCTCGGCCCTGTCCGCGCCGGGAGTGCCGAGGACCGGGCGCTGATACGCGTGCTCTCACGCCTGGTGGACGAGGTCCACCAGGAGCGCCGCCAGGACGACGAATGGCTGACCCTGCGGCTTTCGGGAGCGGAGCGAAGCGGAAGCTAGAGCCGCCAAGGCTGTCACCTCTCCGAGATCTCTTCGACGAGTCGTCCGGGGATTCGGCATGCGCGGTCCGGGCGATGTCCGCCTGGGCGAGGATGCCGACGAGGCGGCCGTCGGCCACGACGGGCAGCCGGCGCACCTGCTCCCTGGCCATCCGCTGAAGCGCTTCGGCGAGCGGTTCGTCGGGTTGCGCCGTCACCGGCTTCTCGGAGCACACGTCGGAAATCGGGACCTTGTGCGGATCGAGATCCTTCGCGACGACCTGCAACACGACGTCGCGGTCGGTGATCATCCCGACGAGCTCGTCGTCCTTCACGACCGGCAGGGACCCGACCTCTTCCGACAGCATGCGACGAGCGGCTTCGACGACCGAGCGTCGCTCGCGATGGACGTAGGTCCGGATGCCGTGACGTCCTTGACCGTGGTAGCCGACATTTCGACCTCCTTGGTGGTGGACGGTGACTTCCGACTGGCCCGCCGAGCAAACGCCTTCACCCTCCGACAGTTTCGAGATACACGGTCGTGGGCACTCCGAAGACATGTACAAGAGGCACCCGGCAGCACCGACGTCGACCGTGCGACGGAACCTTCCCACGCTCGTCTTCGTGAGCCGAAGGCACTGCGGCGCATCGAGGCGAATGGAGAGCCTCGTTGCATGGGTGAAGGTCACGCAGAAAAGACGCCTCCGCGTCGTCGACCTCGACGCGGATCGCGCTCCCGAGCTCGTCGACCGGCTCGCGGTTCGCCGTGTGCCGTCTCTGCTGGTCCTCGAGGAAGGGAATGTCGTCGACCGGTTGGAGGGGCGGGCGACAGGGCGTCAGATCGACGAGTTGATTAGGCCGCATCTGGACAACTGAACGGGCAAAGCCGCACCCTCTCAACGTTTCCAAAATCGGTATGGCGGGGTAGAAAGGTGCATGACCCGAGCCTCGCGGCTGGAGCTCTCACTCAGGGCCGAGCCGTCGAGCGTTCGCACGGCCCGCGAGGCACTGGCCGAGGCAGCGCTCGAGGTGGGCCTCTCCGAGAGCGTCGTCGACGACCTCCGTCTTTGCGTCTCCGAGGCCGTCACGAACGTCGTCCGCCATGCATATTCGGACGGGGTAGGCGACGTGCTGGTCACGCTCGAGGCCGTCGGCGACGGCGTCCTCGTCGTCGTCCGCGACTTCGGGTTGGGAAGCGGGACACATTTCGTGTCCCGACCAGGCGACGAGGGCGGGTTCGGATGGAAGATCATCCGAACTCTCACCGATGCCTACACGATCACGACACCGCACGAGGGTGGGACCGAGGTCGCGATGTCGTTCGGTGCCCAGGCACCCGGGCCGAGCTCGGCGTTGAAGTGAAGGATTCGACCTTCGACCTTGGGACCAAGACGTCGACGTGCCCACGGGGCACGCCGCGCTCTTCATCGCGGGCAACGTTGTCCCCAAGACGGTCCCGCTGTTAGGCTGCAACGGTCGACCGGAGGACGACCGATGCGTCGACTGCTCCACGTCGTAGTTCTGCTCGCGCTTCTCGCCGGCCTCGCCCTGTCAGCGACGGCTTCGGCTGATCGGCCACCGGGCTGGTTCGTCGACGAGACGAAGTTGCCGTTCGGCGCATTGCCCGGCGCTACCACGACGCGCTTATGGGGTGTGCACGGCGCCGCCGGCTACCGGGTCGAGGTGCCTGCCGACTGGAACCGGCGGCTCGTGCTGTGGGCCCACGGCTTCCGGGGTAGCGGCCTCGAGCTCACCGTCGACAATCACCCACTGCGTGCGTGGTTGATCGCCAACGGCTACGCGTGGGCGGCGTCGAGCTACTCGCGCAACGGCTACGACGTCACGTCCGGGGTGCAGGACACGCACGACCTGACCACGTTTTTCAACGGGTTGGTCGGTCGGCCCGAGTTCACGTACATCACCGGCGCCTCGATGGGCGGCCACGTCACGGCGGCGGCGATCGAGCAGTATCCCCAGGCCTACGACGGAGCAATGCCGATCTGCGGTGTGGTAGGCGACTACGAGCTGTTCGACTTCTTCCTCGACTACATGCTGTCTGCTCAGACGCTGGCGGGCCTGGACGCGCAGTTCCCGGCCCCTGCGGAGTGGTCGAGCGTGACCGTTCCTCAGATCACGTCGACTCTGGCAGCCGCCTGGCCGTTTGGCCTGACAGTCGACGGCGAGCACCTCAAGGCGCTCACCGAGCTACGTTCGGGAGGAGAGCGACCGCTCTTCGACGCGGCATGGGCAGCGTGGGCCACATTCCTCCTCGGGTCGCCCTCCGTGGGCGACGGTACCGTGCCGAACTCGCCGGGAATCGTGGTCGACAACACGGACGCCGTCTACCAGTTCGATACCGACCCTGCCCTGAGTCCGGAGGAGCAGGAGTTCAACGACAGCATCCCTCGGATTGCGCAGGACCCGCAAGGGCGGGTCGTGCGAGGAATGAACAACGTCCCGGTGGTCAATGGGAGGACCACCGTGCCGGTGCTGACCCTGCACGATCTGGGCGACCTGTTCGTGCCATTCCTGATGGAGCAGGTCTACGCACGACGGGTGGCCGACAACGGCGGGTCGGGCTTGCTGGTTCAGCGTGCCATTCGCGGCGTCGGCCATTGCGATTTCACCGCCGCAGAGCTCACCACCGGCTTCGCCGACCTCGTGAATTGGGTCGAGGATGGCACCCGTCCGGCCGGTGACGACGTGCTTGATCCGGCAGTGGTTGCCGACCCCTTCTACGGCTGCAGCTTCACCACCGCGACGCGCGGCCTGGGGCCCTTCACCGCCCCGTGTCCGTGAGCCCGTCCGCAGTTCGACGACAGTCGTTGACCTGATCCACCCCGGAGATGCCTGGGCGCTGCTTCAGTACGGTCTCGTTCGTGAGCGAGCTCATCGTGCACTTTCTGGGTCGACCCAGCTCGTGTGCGTGCCGAGATTCGGTACGAGTTCCCTGAGTCCGCGAACGCCCCCTATGACTTCCCTCATCTCTATGGCCGCTGACCCTCGATGCGGTAGTCGCAGAGACACCGCTCTACCCTTGGGAGCAAGGCGCATTCAAGCTTCGACCACGACCTGATTCCTAACATCCTCCTCTTCTGCGGCACTCGACGATTCCCGCTCATCCACGCATGCGAGGGGTTCCTTCCCTCGGTGTTCTTTGGCGCCTCTTCGTTGGGGGCTCGACGGCAACGGCGATCGCTTACACCAGCTAGCTTGGACCGATGGTTGCGGCGATGGCGACCGTATCGGGCCCCGCGGCAAACCTCGCTGCGTTAACGGAGCTGTCCGCCGATGTCGGCGGCTGGCTTCGTCAGTACGACGGCTATCGCGGCGTCTTCGTGTTCGTCGACGAGAAGAACCAGACGTCCCGTGTGATCACGCTCTGGGAGACCGCAGCGGACGAGCGCGCCGCCAGGGAGCCGCGAGGCGCGATGCGCGACCAACTGATGGCAATGGCCGATCTCGACGTCGTCTCGTTCGAGGTCTACGAGGTGCCGGGGCACGAATACATCGATCGCTGACGCGCGCCGTATCGCTGCCGACCTCGTGCTCGCACGGGGACCGTCCACGCGACTCCACGCTGCCGCGCACCCGCGTAAGTTCACTACCAAATCTCTTCGGTGCGAGCTGAATCGCGTCAACTCCACCAGCTTCTGGCCATCGTTCCCCACGAGCTTTGGCACGCGCTCGCCAGGCCCTTCGATCGCTGTGGTTGGCCGTCCTCTTGAGGGGTCGGACGCGACAGCCTCAGACTTGACCCGTCGCGTCGAAGACGAAGTTGTCCCCCGGGTTCCCCCGTGTCGGCCAATTCGTCCAGCGTCGCGCCCTACGCGTCACGTCTAAGTCGCTGGCTCACCCGACTGCAACGGCTGTGCTTTGTCGCCCGTTTGAGGTTTTCCCCCTGACGAAGCGCAACCGATGGCCTCACGCGTACCGACGATCGAACGGAGCGATCGTGAAGAGGCCGCTAATCACCATCGCTTGCATTCGCGCTCTCTCGCTGCCTGTATCGGGCTCGCAGGAAACTCGGGCGACGGGAGCGAGTACGGCACTCAGCCGGGTTCGGCGTCGCGCTGGATACACCGCCTGTGCTGGAAGCGGTGCCTTTGCCTACTTCGGCAAGGATCACAACCTTGCGGGCGGGGCCAACGGCTACCAGACCGGGCTCAACAACAGCTCGCTCTGCAGCAACCGCCAGGGCGACTTGCCGTAGACCACCCTTCCGGCTCGCGGGGCGGGAGTTGCACCCGCCTCGCGAGCGAGTCGGCTCTGCCGAGTAAGCGCACCAACTGAGTGATCGGGCCCTATGGGAGGCCTACCGATCATGAGTCTTGGAGCTCGTCCCCACTCCGCGTCCTGGGAGCGAAGGCAACTCGAGCCGCAGGTGCTGCCTTCGCTCCCGCGCTAATCGGCCTCGATTGGGGGCGCGTGGGCTGGCTGCGGACAAAGGCCCCAAGCGAGTCGAAGCGGGCGGCACGTGGCTCGATCGGATGAGGCGATCGGAGAGGTCCTGGGTCGTCTTCCCGCACGCACTCGAGGCGGTCTTCGGCTCGGTCACCCTTTCGAGGCTGTGCCGCGCGTTCCGACGCGCCTACCGTCAGCCTTATCGGCTCTGCGATCGAAGGGGGAGCCATCCAGATCGTCCAGAAAACCGATCGGCACCTCGGACAATCGCTTCGGGTGCTCGACTTGTCCCGCGCAATCGGGACACGGCACATCGACCTCCCGCTTGCCTGGGCGCGACCGCACGAGGATGTCGTCGTCGCGTTCGAGCTCTTGAGCGAGACGAACTGGCAGGCGCACCTCGTCAGCACGGACGGTGAGGTACTGCTCGCATTTCCCTGGCACGATCACGCGGACCGCATATTGCTCCGCCCCTTCAGCGCCGAGTTTCCGATCCAGGCCGACGAAGAGGCCTGGGAGGCACGGGCGGAGGGATGGTGGGCCTGGGTGAAGGCGGACGGCCCGCATGTCTACGTCGCTGAGTGCGACGGTGACCGCATCGATCGCATCCGGCGCGTCCACAAGCTCGAACACCGCAGTCCCGGCCTCGTGGCCGTCGGCAATGTCGAATTCAGTTGGAATCGACTGCCGCGTGTTGCGTACGACCGAGCCTGGCAAGACGCGATCGACACTTGCAGCGCGGGGAGGCCCTCTCCTGTTGGAGAGTGGATCTCCGAGTCACCGGGCGATCGTAGGCTGCGTCTCCGCTTCTGAGTCGCCTTCGGGCTGGTTCAGCTACGGGCGGCGAGTTCGCGCTCCTCGATCCGTGGCGCGCGATCTCGCGTACGGCATTCAGAGAGGGATCGTCTTGACGCCTCACGTAAGCCGGGAGGTCCTCGGACGGCACGAGCAGTCATCGGCGGGGTCCTTCGTGCTCATCCAGGCCGCCCAGGCGTTGTGAACGTCGCGCGCATCGTTGCCGTCACCCTTCGCCAGGGTGAACGGCAGAGATGAGAAAGAGGTCGTCGGTCTCGCCCTCGGGTTGAAGCGCGCACGCCAACATCGCGGGAGCCCGCGCGGCAACCCTTCGAGCGAGAGGCCGCGCGACGAGCGTGCCCGTCCCGGGCCATCTTCCGGGGGAGCGGAGGGATCGCCGTGAGAGGCCGCAGAGGCAGGACTCCGGGCATCGTCCGCTCCTCTGACGGTGCGACGAGCGTGCCGTCAGACGAACGCCACGCTCCAAGCGCACGATACGCGAAACCCGAGGTGGGCCGTG
>JBMDXR010000008.1:0-51393 GCA_048594925.1 Gaiellaceae bacterium | reverse complement strand
GTCTCCGGCGAGGGCGTGCAGCAGGCGCTCCTGAAGATCCTCGAGGGTACGGTCGCCTCGGTTCCGCCGCAGGGCGGGCGCAAGCACCCGCACCAGGAGTTCCTCTCGATCGACACGACGAACATCCTCTTCATCTGCGGTGGCGCGTTCGCCGGCCTCGACAAGATCATCGAGCGCCGGATCGGGAAGAACACGGTCGGCTTCTCGGCCGAGGTCCGCTCGCGGAACGCCAGCGAGAGCGCTGAGCTACTGAGCCAGGTCATGCCCGAGGACCTGATCACGTTCGGGCTCATCCCCGAGTTCGTGGGCCGGCTCCCGGTCGTGTCGGCGGTGCACCAGCTCACCCGTGACGATCTCGTGGAGATCCTCACCGAGCCCAAGAACGCGCTCGTCCGGCAGTACCAGCGCTTCTTCGGATACGACTCGATCGAGCTCGTCTTCACCGAGGACGCGCTCTGGGAGATCGCCGATCACGCGCTCGCACGCGAAACGGGCGCCCGCGGCCTCCGCTCCATCATCGAGTCCGCGCTCCTCGACGTGATGTTCGAGCTCCCCTCGCGTACCGACGTGACGAAATGCGTCCTCACGAAGGAGACGATCTCCCGCGGTCAGAAGCCGACGCTCGTCACGAGCGCCGAAGGCGTCCTCGACGAGGATCTCGACGAGCTCGCCGAAGAATCAGCGTAAGATCCCGCCGTGCCCAGGTATCTGATCGAGCGCACGTACAGCGTCGAGGTCGACGAGTTGCCCGAGGTCGCGACCCGGTCGAAAGCGATCGGCCACCACCGTTTTCCGGAGATCGTCTGGGAGCACAGCCACGTGGTCGTGGGTGCGGACGGGACGCCGAAGTCGTTCTGCATCTACGACGCGCCGAGCGAGGAGATCATTCGACAGCACGCGGCGGCGCTCGGCGACCACTACGTCGAGACGGTTTGGGAGATCGCGGGCGACGTGACGCCGAACGACTTCCCGCTGATCGCCGACCCGGCCTAGCTGCCGACGCCAGGCCGCTCGACGTCGTCCTGAGCCAGGTGCATTAGCGCCTGGGCCGTGACGGCCTGGCGGAGCCGGACCTCGCGCCGGCGGGGGTCGTCCTCGGCCATGAGCTTGATGGCCGTCGAGTAGAGCGTCACGGCGTGGCCCTTCGCCCAGCCACGAGCGGCCTGGTCGGCGGCGACGAGCAGACAGTCGACGGCACGTTCCGGCTGCCCGGCCTCCCGCCAGTGGTGGGCGAGCGCCTCGTTCGTCTGGCCGACGTCACCTGTCGTGTCCTCGAGGTACCCGGCGACGGCCGCGTGCCGTTCGCGTCGTGCGGCTCGGGGCAGCCTTTGGTATGCGACCTCGTGGATCAGGCCGTGCTTGAACGCGAACTGCTGGTCGCCGCGGAGGCGTGAGACCGCCTCACGCCGGATGAGATCGCGGGCCTCGAGTGAGCCAAGGAGGGCCACGAGGTCGTCACGAGGGGCGATCTCGAGCAGCGCGCCGCGCCAGAAGACTCTGCCCACGACCGAGGCGTCGACGAGTACGCCACGCTCCTCGGACGGGAGCGAGTCGAGCCTGGCCGCGATGATCTCGCGGATGCTCGTTGGCAGGACATCCGCGGTCGACTTCTCGGCGATCGCGGCCGAGAGCTCCTCGATGAAGAGTGGGTTGCCCTCGGCCGTCTCAGTGATGAGCGCTGCCTGATCCTCCGGGAGACCGGACTCGGCAAGCAGCGCTGCCGCCAGGTCGCGGCCCGATGCGCCGGTGAGCGGCTCGAGCTGGAGCGCCGTGTAGGCGGGGAGTCCGCCACCCCAGCCGGGACGCTCTCCGAGGAGTTCCGGACGGGCGAGAGCAACGAGGAGGAGGGGAACGTCGCGTACGCGCGCAGCGAGCGCGTGGAGGAGGTCGAGGAGGCTGGCGTCCGCCCAGTGGATGTCCTCGTACAGCAGCATCGTCGGCCCGTCCAGCGCGAGCGACTCGACGAAGACGCGGGCCGAGAAGAAGAGCGTCTCGCGGTCGGCGACCTCGCCCTCTCGGCCGAGACCGAGGAGTATCGCGAGGTGTGGCGCGTGTTCCTCCGCCGCCGCCGGCCCGGTCACCTGCGCGATGCCGGAGACGAGCTTGGCGCGAGCCTCGGCGGGGTCGTCGTTGTCGAAGATGCCGGCGACCTGCTTCACCTGCTGACCGAACGCGCTATACGGCGGGCTCTGGCCGTAGGGCGTCGAGCGCCCTCGAATCACGCGTCCGCCCTGGTCGGCCACGATTTGCGCCAGCTCCAGGCCGAGGCGGGACTTGCCGATCCCGGCGGGACCGAAGACCGTGACGAAGTGCGCGCGCGTGTCGCTCGATACGCGATCCCAGATGTCCGAGAGCGTCTCGAGCTCCCCGTCGCGCCCGATCATCGGGACCGGGGCGATGGGGCGTTCGCCGACGGCCGAGGTCGGGCGAAGTGCTAGCCAGGCGCGGACCGGCGCGCTCTTCCCCTTCGCCAGCACCGGCTGTGCAGGACGGTACTCGATTGCGTTGCGCGTCGCGGCGTAGGTCTCCTCGCCCACGAGGACGGCTCCCACCGGCGCAGCGGCCTGGAGTCGTGCGGCCGTGTTCACGACGTCCCCCGCGACCATGGCCTCGCCGTGCCCCGGCCGCGCCTCCAGCTCGACGATGGCCTCACCGGTGTTGACGGCGATTCGCACTTCGAGACCGTCTTGCTCGGCCCAGTCCCGTACGGCGAACGAGGCCCGCACCGCACGCTCGGAGTCGTCACCGTACGCCGTCGGTGCGCCGAACACGCCCATCACGGCGTCGCCGATGAACTTCTCCACGGTGCCGCCGTGGCGCTGCAGCTCCTCGCGGACGCGCTCGTAGTACGGCGTGAGGATCGCGCGGACGTCCTCCGGATCGAGCTTCTCCGCGCGACCGGTGAAACCGACGAGATCGACGAACAGGACGGAGACGATGCGCCGCTCCTCACCCGACCGTCCCGGTGGGGCGAGCGGGGTGCCGCATGCGTTGCAGAACTTCGCCGAGTCGGGGTTCTCGTGGCCGCAGCGCGCGCAGGTGAGCACGACCCGGAAGAGTAGATGGGTGACCGGCAATTCCTCGCCGGCGCGGGCATCACCGGTCACCCATCTAGAGTCCGCACGCGTGACGTTCACCACGCGTCCAGAGCTGCGCGGCACCTTCGGGATGGTCGCCTCGACGCACTGGCTCGCCTCGCAGGCGGGGATGTCCGTGCTCGAACGAGGCGGCAATGCGTTCGACGCCGCCGTCGCGACCGGCTTCGTGCTCCAGGTCGTCGAGCCGCACCTGAACGGGCCGGGCGGGGAAGTGCCCGCGGTCTTCTGGCCCGCTGAGCGCGGCGAACCGCTCGCGCTCTGCGGCCAGGGCGTCGCACCCGCTGCGGCGACGATCGAGCGCTTCCACGAGCTCGGCCACGAGCTGATTCCCGGGACCGGCGTGCTGGCGGCGTGCGTCCCTGGGTCGTTCGGCGGCTGGCTCCTGCTCCTCCGCGACTTCGGGACGTGGCGGCTCGCCGACGTCCTCGAGCTCGCGATCGGCTACGCCGAGCGCGGGTACCCGCTCCACGAACGCATCCGCGCGGTTATCGAGTTCAATTCGGAGCTGCTGGCGACGTGGCCCGGCTCGCGTGACCTCTACCTGCCGCCTCCGGAGGCGGGCGCACTCTTCCGCAATCCGGCGCTCGCCGAGACGTACCGGCGCATCGTCGACGGGAGCAGCGGAGGCTCGCGCGAGGACGAGATCGAGAGGGCCCGGGCCGCGTACTACGAAGGCTTCGTCGCGGAGGAGATCGACCGCTTCTCCGCCGCCGAGGGCGGCCTCTTGACCGGGGAGGACATGGCTGCCTGGCGGGCGACGATCGAGCCCGTCGTCACGCTCGACTACCGCGGACTCACGGTCTGCAAGACGCGGCCGTGGGCTGCCGGTGCGGTCGGTCTCCAGCAGCTGGCGCTCCTCGCGGGCTACGAGCTCGCGGAGCTCTCGACGGCCGAGTTCGTCCACGTCGTCGTGGAGTGCGGCAAGCTCGCGTTCGCCGACCGCGACGCGCTCTACGGCGACTCGGAGGGGGTGCCGCTCGAGACCCTGCTGTCGGCCGAGTACAACGACGAGCGGAGAGCGCTCGTCACCGAAGAGGCGTCCGCGGAGTACCGCCCGGGAATCGGCCGGCTCCCCAGCCTGCACGCGCCGGAGGCGACGATCGGATCGGGTGAGCCGGGTCGCGGGACGGTGCACCTCGACGTCGCGGACCGCTTCGGGAACATGATCTCGGCGACGCCGAGCGGCGGCTGGCTGCAGAGCTCCCCGGTGATCCCTACGCTCGGCTGGCCGCTGGGGACGCGGGCGCAGATGTTCTGGCTCGAGGAGGGCTTGGCTTCGTCGCTTCGCCCGGGAACGCGGCCGCGAACGACGCTGTGCCCCGGCCTCGCGGTCCGCCACGGCGAGCCGTACATCGCGTGGGGAACGCCCGGCGGGGACCAGCAGGAGCAGTGGGCCTTGCACGCGTTCATCCGCCACGTCGATCTCGGCAGGAACCTCCAGGAAGCGATCGACGCACCGGAGTTCCACTCCGACCACCTCATCTCGTCGTTCTTTCCGAGAGGGTTTGTTCCCCGGTCGCTCGCGCTCGAGTCGCGGTTCGGCGCGCGGACGATCAGCGATCTCCAACGGCGCGGCCACGATGTCTCCCTGTGGCCGCCGTGGTCTGCCGGCCGCGTGACCGCGGTCGCGCGCGAGCCGGACGGGCTCCTCCGGGCGGCGGCGAACCCGCGTGGCATGCAGGGCTACGCCGTGGGGCGCTGATGGCCGAGCGCACACGCACGTACTCGTGGGAGGACCCGTTCGCGTTGCGCGACGAGCTGGCGAGCAGATCCGGGCTCGAGCTCATGCAGCTGATGGCCGCCGGCGAGCTTCCTCCGCCGCCGATCGCAAAGACGCTCGGCTTCCGCCTCGTCGAGGCAGCGCCCGGACGTGCGGTGTTCGAGTGCGAGCCCGCGGAATACCACTACAACCCGATCGGGGTCGTCCACGCCGGTCTCGCGATGACGCTGATGGACTCGGCGATGGGGCTCGCGTTCGTGACGACGCTCGACGAGCCGCGAGGCTGGACGACGCTGGAGGTGAAGTCGAGCTTCACGCGAGCGTTGACCGTCGAGTCCGGCGTCGTTCGCTGTATCGGGTCGGTGATCCACGCGGGACGTAGGGTCGCGACCACGGAGGCACGGATCGAGGACGCGCGGGGACGCCTGTGCGCGCACGGGACGAGCACGATCCTCGTCCTCGACGGCTAGATAGCGGTACTCTCAGAGTCATGCGTCGCGGCGAACGAGGCACCTCGCTGTCCCCGGTACCCGGGCGGCCCCGCAGCGCCTAGCCGACGAGCGCCGGGACCACGCCTTTCTAGACTCCGGCGCGATGCAGCCGCTCTACTCACCGGCCGACGTCGAGCCGCGCTGGCAGGAGACGTGGGAGGCCGAGGGTCTCTACGCGGCCGAGCCGGGAGACGACAGGCCCACGTTCGTGATCGCAATCCCACCGCCGAACGTGACGGGGGAGCTGCACATGGGCCACGCGCTGAACGCGTCGATCCAGGATCTCCTCATCCGCTGGCATCGCATGCGCGGCTTCTCGACGCTCTGGCAGCCGGGCTACGACCACGCGGGAATCGCGACGCAGAACGTCGTCGAGCGCGAGCTCGCGAAGGAAGGGCTGACGCGCCACGACCTGGGACGTGAGGCATTCGTCGAGCGTACGTGGCGTTGGCTCGAGCACTACGGCGGCGTGATCTACGCGCAGTTCCGGAGGCTTGGGGCCTCGCTCGACTACCGCCGTGAGCGCTTCACCATGGACGACGCGTACGTCCAGGCGGTCCTCAAGTACTTCGTCCATCTCTACGACCGCGGCCTCCTGTACCGCGACAACCGGATAGTCAACTGGTGCCCCCGCTGCGCGAGCGCCATCTCGGATCTCGAGGTGAACCACCCCGAGGTGGACGATCGACTCTTCGCGATCCGGTACCCGCTCACCGACGGGTCGGGCCACCTCACGATCGCCACCGTCCGGCCGCCGACGATGCTCGCGGACGTCGCGGTCGCGGTGCATCCGGACGACGAGCGCTACCGCCACCTCGTGGGCAAGGAGGCGATCGTGCCGGTCGCGGAGCGCCGCGTCCCGATCATCGCCGACGATCGCGTCGACCCCGAGTTCGGAACGGGCGCCGTGAAGATCACGCCCGGACACGATCCGATGGACTTCGAGATCGGCCGGACGCACGGGCTACCCGAGCTGACCGTCATCGGGCTCGATGGGCTGATGAGCGAGGAGGCCGGCGAGTTCGCCGGCCTGACCCAGGCCGAGGCCGAGAAGCGCATGGTCGCACTCCTGCGCGAACGCGACCTCCTCGAGTCGGATGAGCCGTACCGGCACACGGTCGGACACTGCGACCGGTGTGGCACACGCATCGAGCCGCTCATCACGCTCCAGTGGTGGTGCGACATGACGGAGCTGGCTGCGCCGGCGATCGAGGTGGTCCGCGACGGGCGCGTCCGCTTCCGGCCGGGGCGGTACACAGACGTCTATCTCCGGTGGATGGAGTCCATTCGGCCTTGGTGCGTGTCGCGGCAGCTCTGGTGGGGCCACCGCATTCCGGTCTGGTACTGCCCCGACGGCCACGTCACGGTGGTCGAGTCCGAGCCGGAGGCGTGCGCCGAGTGCGGAGCGAAGGAGCTGCGCCAGGACGAGGACGTCCTCGACACGTGGTTCTCCGCGCAGCTCTGGCCGTTCGCAACGCTCGGCTGGCCGGATGAGACGCCCGAGCTGCGGGCCTGGTACCCGAACGACGTGAGCTCGACCGATCGCGGGATCATCTTCCTCTGGGAGGCGCGGATGATCATGGCCGGGCTCGAGCTGATGGGCAAGATCCCGTTCCACACCGTCAACATCCACTCGACGATCAACGCGCCCGACGGTAGGCGGATGTCGAAGAGCCTCGGTACCGGCATCGACCCGCTCGACGCCGTCGACGAGTACGGTGCCGACGCGACGCGGTACGGCCTGCTCAAGAACTCCTCGACGCAGGACGTCCGCTTCTCGTACGGGACCATCCAGGAGGGCCGAAAGCTCGCGAACAAGCTCTGGAACGTGTCGCGCCTGATCCTGCAGAAGGCCGACGGCGTGACGCCTGCGCCCGAGCCGCGCGACCTCGAGGAGCGCTGGATCCTCGCTCGTATCGACGCGACGCGCGTCGAGATCGAGGACTCATGGAGCAGGTTCGAGTTCGCACCGTCGACCGAAGCCCTGTATCACCTCACCTTCGACGACTTCTGCGACTGGTACGCCGAGGCGATCAAGCCGCGCCTGTACGACGGCGACAGGAATGCGATCGCGACGGCGCTGGCCGCGCTCGAGCGGCTCCTCGCACTCCTTCATCCGGTGGTGCCGCACGTGACCGAGGAGATCTGGTCGCAGCTTCCCGGGCGCAAAGCACGGCTCATCGTGTCACCGTGGCCGGAGGCGGACCCGAGTTATCACGGCGATCAAAGTGCGCTCGACCGCGTGCAGGAGGCGGCGCAGATCTTCCGTCGCAGCGGGGTGCAGGTCGAGCTCGGATCGGACGACGAGCGCAGGATCTTCGAGAACGTCGTCAAGCCGAACCGGACAGTCACTGGCTCAGTTTCGATGCAGATCAACGTCGAGATCCGAACAAAGGGAGAGATCGAACGTCTCCGCAAGGAGGTTGCGCGCGCCGAGGGCATGCTCGCGAACGAGCGCTTCGTCGCGAACGCACCCGCGGAGGTGGTTGACGCGGAGCGCGAGAAGCTCGAGCGCTACCGCAACGAGCTCGCCGCCTTAGAGCGCTAGCTGAGCGCGTGAAGCCGGTGCTCGCCGCCCTCGCAGCGCTTCTTCTGCTGGCCGCAGCAGCTCTTGCAGCCGTCGATCGAGACGAGCAGTCTGCACTGCCGCCGTCGGCCACCCTTGCGCTGAGCGCGCTCACCGTCCGCACGGCCGTCCCCGACGAGTTCCCGGTCACCCGCGACTTCGCGGTCGGCGCCGCCCGGCTCGCGCTCTTCGTCGGCAAGGGGCCGCAGCGCGAGCCGTTGACGGCGCCCCTGTTCGTCAGCGGACGCATCGCCCGTGGTCCGATCCCGGTCGCGCCTTCCGGAGAGGTCACCATCCCAGAAGTCGAGAACGCACCGATGTGGCTCGTCGTGTGGAGCGGAATCCGCGGCAGCGAGCTCCAACGCTTCGGGAGCTGGTCGGATGCAGAGTCAGTCGATGTCGTCGTGCTCGTCGATGCGGTGACAGGTGATTGCTGCCTCCTCACACGCTTCGTCGCAAGCCCGGCTCGCGTCGGCTAGGTCGCTTCGCGCGTCGCTGGCTAGGCTCGGATCACGATGACGACGCACTCGGAGTGGCTCGATGCGATGAGCCCGTGGCCCCGCGGCGGCTTCGGGCTCGACCGGATGCGCGCGCTCCTCGCCGAGCTCCGCAACCCACAGGACGCCTACCCGGCGATCCACGTCGTCGGCACGAACGGCAAGTCGACGGCCGCCGTCACCATCGAGCAGCTCCTGCTCTCCGAGGGCCTCTCCGTGGGCGCGACGATCTCACCGCACGTCGCAAGCTGGACCGAGCGAATCCGACTAAACGGCGCGGAGGCCGACTTCGAGGAGGCGGTCGCGCGCGTGCGGCCGGCCGCCGAGCAACTCGGGTCGACGCAGTTCGAGGTCGTGACCGCCGCAGCACTCATGGCCTTCGCGCACGCCGAGGTCGACGTCGCAGTCGTCGAAGCCGGCCTGGGCGGTCGCTTCGACGCCACGAATGTCCTGCGCACGCGTGTCGTCCTGCTGACGAACGTCGGCCTCGAGCACACGTACGTCCTCGGCGAGACACTCGAAGCGATCGCAGCGGAGAAGCTCGCAGTCGCGCCGCCCGACTCGATCGTGATCCTTCCCGACCGCACATTCGCGTACCTCGTGGCGGGCCGGGACATCCGGATCGGCAGTGCACGAGAGGCGGCCGAGGCTTTCGTCGGACACTCGATCCCCTTCGAGCCACACATCGCTCTCCCCGGCCGCTTCGAGCGGCGGGACGGCGAGATCCGGGACGGTGCGCACAATCCCGATGGTGCGCGCCACCTCGTGGAGCAGCTCGACCGGGACGACTACACGATCGTCGCCTCGATCCTGGCGGACAAGGACGTGGACGCGATGCTTCTCGAGCTCCGACGCGCCGGGCCTCGCTTCGTCGCGACGACGTCGTCCTCGACCCGAGCGCTATCGGCGAACGACCTCGCCGAGCGCGCACGCAGCTACTTCGACCATGTGGACGTCGTCGACGACCCCGCCGAGGCGACAGCTCGTGCACACGAGCTCGGGGAACCGGTGCTCGTGACCGGCTCGCTCTACCTGCTCGGCGATCTCGCCCAGGAGGAGCAGCGTGCGGCATGGCGCGCGTGACCGAACGTCTGGCGGTGCTCGCATTCGCAGCTCTGCTCGTCGCCGCGATCATCGGGCTGGCGTTCGCCATCGGATACGGGATCGGCAAGCTTCTGCTATGACGATCGCCGTGCCGCCGCTCGCGATCTCGTTCGACGATCCGAACTGGACGCTGATCCGGAACCTCGCCATCGGCTTCGTCGTCGTCCTCTGGCTCGCGACCGCGTACTGGACGTTCAAGGACGCGCGGCGCCGCATCGAGGACCCCTGGCTCGTCGGCCTCGCGACGCTCGTCGGTCTCTTCCCGCCGTTTCTCGGTCCGATCATCTACATGTTCTTCCGCCCTCCCGAGTACATCCAGGACGCCCGGGAGCGCGAGCTCGAGATCAAGGCGATGGAAGAGCGACTCGCACAGCTCGACCAGCGGTGTCCGGTCTGCCGGGCGAAGGTCGAGGCGTCGTATCTCGTCTGTCCCGTGTGCACGACCCGGCTGAGATCCGCCTGTCCCTCCTGCGGGCAGCCGCTCGAGTCGCTCTGGCAGGTGTGCCCGTACTGCGCGACGGAGATCCCTCCCGGGCTCCCTGCGCTCGACGATCTGACCGGCCCGCCAAGGCGGAGACGCAGAGCAGCGACCGACTAGACTGCGCGGCCGCATGGCCCGCGAGACCACACTCGTGCTCGTCAAGCCGGACGGTATGGAGCGCCGTCTGGCGGGAGAGATCATCGCCAGGCTCGAGCGCCGCGGGCTGGAGCTACGGGGTGCGCGCCTCCTGAAGATCCCGAAGGCGACGGCGCACGAGCACTATGCCGAGCACAAGGGCAAGCCGTTCTTCGGCTCACTCGTCGAGTTCATCACGTCGGGTCCCGTGCTCGCACTCGCCGTGAGCGGCGAGTCGGCGATCTCGGTCGTGCGCACGATGATGGGCGCGACCGATCCGCTCGACTCCGCGCCGGGAACGATTCGCGGGGACTTCGCGCTCGAGCTGTCCGAGAACATCGTCCACGGCTCGGACTCGAAGGCGAGCGCGCGGCGCGAGCTGGCGCTCTTCTTCCCAGACGGCCTTGTCTGAGCGGGACTACGTCGCTCGCAACCGCGAGCTGTGGACGAAGACGAACGCCGAGTACACCGACGCGAAGGCGTACGCGGCGTGGACTGCCGAGGAAATCACATGGGGCGTCTTCGGTGTACGCGAGGACGACATCGGAGTGCTCGGTGCCGTCGACGGGCTCGACGTCGTCGAGCTCGGCTGCGGAACGGCGTACTTCTCCGCCTGGCTCGCAGGACGCGGTGCACGGCCCGTTGGCGTCGACGTGACGCCGGCGCAGCTCGACACGGCGCGGCGCGTCATGGCACAGACCGGGATCGAGTTCCCATTGGTCGAGGCGAGCGCGGAGGAGGTTCCGCTCCCGGACGCGTCCTTCGACCTGGTCATCTCGGAGTACGGCGCGAGCATCTGGTGCGACCCTGCGCGGTGGCTGCCCGAGGCATCACGGCTGCTTCGACCCGATGGGCGACTGATCTTCCTGAGGAACAGTCCGCTCGCGATGCTCTGCGTGCCGGACGAGCCGGGACCTGCGACCGAGCAGTTACAGCGCCCGCAGAAAGGCATGTACCGGCTGAGCTGGCCCTTCGAGGACAGCGTCGAGTTTCATACCGGTCACGGCGAACTGATCGACCTCCTCCGCGAGGCAGGACTCGAGCTCGAACGCCTCGTCGAGCTCTACGCGCCCGAGAACGCGAGGATGCACGAGTTCTACGACACTGCCACGCCGGAGTGGGCCCGGAAGTGGCCCGCAGAGGATCTATGGGTGGCTCGCAAGCCAGGCTGACTCTGGCCTCGACGTCGCCGCAGCGACGCGCGATCCTCGAGCAGCTGCGCATCCCGTTCGAGGCGGTCGCGCCCAACTACGTCGAGGACGATCCACCGGATGCAGACCCGGCTGAGCTCGTCCGTCGCCATGCCGAGGGCAAGGCGCGCTCAGTCCATGCCGAGGGTCACGTCACGCTCGGCGTCGACACGACGGTCGTGCTCGACGATCGCGTGTATGGCAAGGCGTCGGATCGCGACGAGGCGACACACATGCTCAACGAGCTGTCCGGACGGACGCACACGGTCGTCTCGGGCATCTGCCTGCTCGGCGCCGGCGAGGACGTCGTCGCTCACGAGCTGACCGATGTCACCTTCCGACTCCTGTCGCACGACGTCCTCGACGCCTACCTCGACAGCGCGGAGTGGGAGGGTCGGGCAGGAGCGTACGCGATCCAGGGTCTCGGCGGCCGGCTCGTCGAGCGGATCGACGGCGACTATCTCAACGTCGTGGGCCTCCCCGGCGCGCTGCTCGTGTCGATCCTCGAGGAGCGCGCGCCGAATCTCCTGCAAACCCGCAGGTAGACTCCCCGTTCCTCATGAGCTGGTTCAAGTCAATGACCGGGTTCGGCGGTCGCGACATGGCCGTCGATCTCGGGACCGCGAACACGCTCGTCTACGTCCGCGGGCGCGGCATCGTTCTGTCCGAGCCATCGGTCGTCGCGATCGACCAGCGTACGGGCGAGGTGCATGCGGTCGGGGTGGAGGCGAAGCGCATGCTCGGGCGCACGCCCGGCACGATCTCGGCGATCCGGCCGCTCAAGGACGGCGTCATCGCCGACTTCGACGTGACGGAGCAGATGCTTCGCCACTTCATCCAGAAGGTGCACCAGCACCGCTTCGCGCACCCGCGCGTCGTCGTGTGCGTGCCGTCCGGCGTCACCGGTGTCGAGAAGCGCGCAGTCGAGGAGGCGACGCTGTCGGCGGGGGCTCGGCAGGCGTACCTCATCGAGGAGCCGATGGCCGCGGCGATCGGCGCGGGGCTCCCGGTCGCCGAGCCGACCGGGAACATGATCGTCGACATCGGCGGCGGGACGAGCGAGGTCGCGGTCATCTCGCTCGGAGGCATCGTCGTCTCGCAGAGCATGCGCGTGGGCGGTGACGAGATGGACGAGGCGATCGTGAACCACATCAAGAAGGAGTACAAGCTGCTCGTCGGCCAGCAGACGGCCGAGGAGATCAAGCTCGAGATCGGGTCGGCCCACCGGTTGAGGGAGGAGCTGCAGGCCGAGGTGCGTGGCCGCGACATGATGACCGGCCTTCCGAAGACGGTGATCATCTCATCGGAGGAGGTGCGCCGCGCGCTCGACGAGCCCGTGACCCTGATCATCGACGCGATGAAGTCGACGCTCGACAAGACGCCGCCGGAGCTCGCCGCGGACATCATGGATCGCGGGATCGTGCTTGCCGGTGGAGGAGCGCTCCTGCAGGGGCTCGACGAGCGAGTGCGCCACGAGACGCAGATCCCGGTGCACCTTGCGGACAGCCCGCTCACGTGCGTCGCGGTCGGGTCGGGTCGGAGCCTCGAGGAGTTCGAGGTCATTCACCGCACGAGCCGGAGCCGCGCCGCCCGGCGCAACGGGCTGCTGCGCGCGTAGCGAGTCGGCCGACTCGTAGACCACACCCGGCCGCGAAGCGGACGGCTTCAGGGGTTTTTGCGCGACCGGAGTTCCGCGCTGGCGGAATCCGGTCTTGCGCCCGGCTACCATTGCTCGCCATGTCCCGGCAGCGCAGCGCGCGATCGGCGGCGCTGGGCCTGACCGTCCGGCGCATCCCGACGACCATTCCCTCACGCGGTGCGGGCCCGGTTCGTCGTCGGCTCGTCGTGGGCGTCCTCGTCCTCGCCTCGCTCGTCCTCATCTCGCTCTCGTTCCGCTCGGACGAGACCGGCCCACTCGGTGGCGTCCATTCGGCCGGGGCGAGCGCGCTCAGGCCGTTCGCCGTCGGACTCGAGCGGGTCGCGCAGCCGTTCCGCGACGCCTACGGCTGGGCCGACAGCCTCCTCACCGCTCGCTCGGAGGCCGAGGAGCTCCGTGCCGACGTGCGTGAGCTGCGACAGCGTGCCTTCCAGAGCGAGTTCGCGCTCCAGGAGAACGAGTACCTGCGGCGCCAGCTCCGCTACATCGACGGCCCGCGCTTTCCCACCGACTTCGACCCGATCGTCACCGAGGTCATCGGCCGCCCCGGGGTTGCCTTCGCGCAGGCCATCGTCGTGGCCGCGGGCTCAGAGGACGGGGTGCGCGTGCTCGACCCCGTCGTGAATGCGGACGGCCTCGTGGGGCTCGTGACGCGCGTCACCTCGGACACGGCCCGGGTCCAGCTCCTCACCGACGAGGAAGCGGCCGCGTCCGCTGTCGACATTCGCACCGGTGCGGAGGGAATCGTGCGCCACGCTCGTGGAACCCGCGAGACGCTCGTCCTCGACCGGGTCCGCAAGCGGGACGTCGTCCGGCGCGGTGACGAGATCGTGACCTCGGGCTGGCGCTCGGGCGAGCTCACGTCGGTGTACCCGAAGGGGATTCAGATCGGCCGCGTAACGAGCGTCGGCCTGACCGATACCGACCTCTTCCAGCAGATCCTCATCGACCCGTACGTCGACTTCGGATCGCTCGACGCCGTCATCGTCCTCGTTCCGAAGGACCGGCCGTCGTGAGCTCGGTCTGGCTGCGCGGGCTTGCCGTCGTCTTCGTTGCCGCGCTCCTGCAGGTGGTGATCGTCTCATCCATCCTCGTATCCGGCGGGACGCCTGATCTTCTCCTGGTGGTCGTCGTCGCGCTCGGGCTTCTGCGCGGCTCGATTCCCGGTGCGGTGCTCGGCTTCGTCGGCGGCGTCGTCGTGGACGTGGTGACGCTGGGAACGCTCGGCGTGAGTTCCCTCGTCCTCACGCTCGCCGGGTTCTGGGCCGGCCGCTACGGGGAGACGTCCGGCCGCAGCAAACGCTTCGGGCCGATCATCGCAGTCGGCGCGATCACCCTTCTCGCCGGCGCGTTCGGCTACGTGCTGCACTACCTGCTCGACGAGGAAGTCGTCGCGCAGCACGCTCTCCTGACCGCGCTCGCACCTGCATTCGTGCTCAATCTTCTGCTCGCGCTCCCGGTACATCGGCTCGTGCGCTCGGCCGTCGGTGAGGAGCTGCGGGTCGAGCCCTTGCCCGAGGTCGAGGTCCTCGCGTGACGCCGGGTCCGTACCAGGAACCCCGCGCGCCGTCGGGCCGGTTCCTGCCGCCCGACCCGCGGGTGGTCGAGCCTCACCGCCTCACACCGCAGCTCGCTCTCCGTATAGCGATCCTCGGAGCGGTCGCCCTGGCGACGTTCGTCGTCCTGTTCTTCCGCCTCTGGTCGCTCCAGGTGCTCTCGGGTGACGAGTACCTCAACGCGGCGCAGTCGAACCAGCTCCGTCTGATTCGTGTCGAGGCGCCCCGTGGGCCGATCCTCGATCGGCGCGGCCGCGTGGTGGTCTCGAACGTCGCCGGCACCGCGGTCGAGCTCTGGGTCGGGAACATGCCCGAGGAGGGTCGGTACGACCTCGTGCGGCGCCTGGCGAACGTCCTCGACGTCTCGCCGCGCTCGCTCGCCCGGGAGGTCGACGAGCACCGTTTCGATCCGCTCACGCCGATCGTCGTGAAGACGGCGGTGGGCGAGGAGCAGGTCGACTACCTCTACGAACACCAGTCCGAGTTCCCCGGAGTCGAGATCGTCCAGGTCTACCTCCGCGAGTATCCCTACGCCTCGCTCGCGGCGCAGATCCTCGGGTACACGGGCGAGATCTCGCCGGAGGAGCTCAAGCAGCTCCGGCGGCGCGGCTATCGCTCGGGCGATCGAGTCGGGAAGGCCGGAATCGAAGCGGCCTACGACTCGTATCTGCGCGGCCAGCCCGGTCTGGCACAGATCCGGGTCGACTCGCTCGGCAGGCAGCAGTCCGAGATCGCATTACGCCAGGAGTCGAGGCCTGGGTATGCGCTTCGGCTGACGCTGGACATGCGGCTCCAGCGGGCCGCCGAGCAGGCGCTGCAGTACGGAATCGACCTCGCGAGGGAGAACGATCACTGGGCTGCGAACGGCGGTGCCATCGTCGCGCTGGACCCGCGTGACGGAGCTGTCCTCGCAATGGCGTCGGCGCCGACCTTCAAGCCGTCCGTCTTCGTCGGCAAGACGGATCCGAAGAAGCTCTCCGTCCTCTACTCCGATACGGGCAATCCTCTCTTCAACAGAGCGACGTCGGGGCTCTATCCACCCGGCTCCACCTGGAAGCCGGTCACGGCCCTCGCGGGAATGCAGGAGCACGTGTTCTCCGCGTACGACTCGATCCAGTGCACTCCGTCCGCGACGTATGGCCTCGACGAGCAGGTGTTCCGCAACTGGAACCCGTTCGTCAACCGCCCGATGACGCTCCCCGAAGCGCTCGCGGAGTCCTGCGACACGTACTTCTACGAGATCGGGAACCGCTTCTACGAGGGCGGCTCGGAGAGCCGGGTGCGAATGCAGCAGTGGGCTCGCCGGTTCGGGTTCGGTGCGCCGACCGGTCTGGACATCGTCGGCGAGGCGGACGGCCTCGTGCCGACGCCCGAATGGCGCAAGAAGACGTTCGAGAGCGACTGGGATCGCGCCTGGAACCCCGGAGACTCGATCCAGCTCTCGATCGGCCAGAAGGACCTGCAAGTGACGCCGCTGCAGATGGCGACGTTCTACGCGATGCTCGCGAACGGCGGTAAGATCGTCACGCCGTACCTCGTCTCGGACGTCGACCAGTCCGGTGGGAAGGGATATCCGCGCGTCGTCCTGCGCAGGTTCGCGCCGAACCCGCCACGGTCGGCCGGTGTCGACCCGGAAGCGCTCGCGGCGGTCCGGGACGGGCTGTTTGCTGCGACCCACTCGGCGAGCGGCACGTCGTCGGGGGTGTTCGGGAACTACTCGGTGCCGATCTCCGGCAAGACGGGAACGGCGGAGAAGGTCGTACCGCTTCCCGGGTATCCGGCAGATCACCTCGAGGACCAGTCGTGGTGGTGCGGCTGGGGACCGTCCGACTCGGCTCGGCTCGTCGTGTGTGCGCTCATCGAGAACGGCGGCCACGGCTCGAGCGCGGCCGCGCCCGCCGCCCTGAAGGTCTTCGAGCGGTTCTTCGGCGTCGAGGCTCCGGAAGCGATCGTGGCGGATACGGACTGATGATCGAAGTAACCGGCCGCGCGCCGTTCCGCTCGTCCTCCGGCCGCACGGAGCCGGCCGTGCTCTCGTTCTTGCGCAGCCTCGACTGGATCCTCCTCGCAGCCGCCGCAGGCCTCGTCGGGTACGGCGTCTGGGTCGTCTCCGGAATCACGCGGTTCGACGTCCCCGGTGACGAGGACTACTTCGTCGTCCGCCAGGGATTCGCAGCCGCTATCGGCGGCGTCGGGCTCGTCGTGGCCACGATCGTCCCCATCGACCTCTGGCGCCGGTACTGGAAGGTCGTCTACGGAACGGCGCTCGGCCTGATGATCGTCGTCTTCCTCGCCGCCGAGACCGTCCGCGGCTCGAAGCGGTGGCTCGATCTCGGCGTTATCCAGTTCCAGCCGTCGGAGCTCGGGAAGGTCCTGTTCGTGCTCGCGATCGGCGGGTTCGTCGTCGGCCGCGTCGGCCCCAGGACACGCTGGAAGACGATCTTCACGGTCCTCGGACTCGGCTCTGTGCCGATCTTGCTCGTATTCCTCCAGCCCGATCTCGGAACCGCGCTCGTCTACGCCGCCGCGCTGTTCGCCATCCTGTTCTTCGTCGGGGTCCGGTGGCGGCAGCTCCTCGTCCTGCTGTGCGCCGGCGTGGTCGCCATCGCTGCCGTGCTCTGGCTCCTGCCGGCCGCGGGCATCCAGGTCCTCAAGCCGTACCAGGCCGCACGACTGACACTCGACCCCGACGCGGACCCGAGCGGCATCACGTACAACCTCAGCCAGTCGATCACCGCGGTCGGCTCCGGCGGGCTGACCGGCCGCGGTGTCGTCGAGGCGAGTCAGACGCGGCTCGACTACCTCCCCGAGCATGCGACCGACTTCGCGTTCGCGTCGCTTGCCGAGCAGCGCGGGTTCGTCGGCTGCGCGATCCTGCTCCTCCTCTACCTCCTCGTCGTCTGGCGCGGTCTTCGTGTCATAACGGGCGCGAGCGATCTGTACGGGGTCGTCGTCGCCGGTGGGCTCGTGGTCGCATTCCTCTTCCAGGTGTTCGTGAACGTCGGAATGACGATGGGCGTCGCGCCCGTGACGGGAATCCCGCTTCCCTTCGTGACCGTCGGGGGCTCGTCGATGGTGGCGAATCTCGTCCTCATCGGCGTCCTCCAGAGCATCCATGCGCGCGGCGATCTCGGACGAGGCAGGTCGTGAGGCGGGCGGAGGCCCGCGCGCTCGTGAGCGAGGCACGCAGCCTCGGCTTCGCCCTACGTGAGGAGATCGCTCCCTCGGTTACGGGGCCGATCGTCGTGACCGGGGTCCTCGCCGAGCAGCTGGCAAAGGAGCTCGGTGCCGGCGCCGAAGCCGGAGCGGTCGTCTTCGGCTCTGACCCTCCTTCGCGGTACGCGGCTGTGCTCGTCCACGTCGTCGCGGGCGATCCGAGCTCGGAGGACGAGGAGCTCGTGCATGAGGCGGAGGCACGTGGCGTCGAGGTCGTGATCGTCGAGCTCTGGCCCCAGCCGGACTGGACCAGACCCTTCGTGCTGTCGCCGTTCGTCGTCGAGTGCCGCGCGGGCGAGGGCTTCCCTGTCGGCGAGATCGCAGCTCGCATCGTCGAGGCAACCGAGGGTTCGACCCTGCTCGCGGCGAACGTACCCGCTATCGCGGAGGCCGCCCGCGCTGATGTGGTCAGGCAAGCCGTCGTCCGCTCGGCGCTCATCGGTCTCGTGGGAGCGCGCATCGGCGCGACGCGACCGCTGCTCACGCTCGAGCAGGTGCGCATGGTCTCTCGCCTCCGTGCCGTGTCGTCCGGGCACGCGATCGCCGACGAGCGACGTGCCCTCGCCGGTGCGGCGGCGGTAGCGGTCGCCGCCGGGTTCGGACTGAGGAGCGCCGCACGCACGGCGAGCGCGTTCCTGCCCAGGCCGGTCGTCAACGCCGCCGTGGCCGCGGCCGGTTCCTGGGCCCTCGCGAAGGCGTTCCAGGCCGTCGAATCGCGAGTCTCGACCTAGTAGAGGCCTTGAGCCGAAGTTGACGACCGAACGCGACCGGGATCCACGCGAGTGGATTCTCGTCAGGCGCCCAGCTCCGTCCGGACCCGGACCTAGGATGCGCCCCGAAAGAGCGCATGGGAGGGACGATGCCGAACACGGAGCTGGCGGAGGAGCTGTTGCAGCTCGAAGAAGCCGACGCGTGGTTCGAGTACCTCGAGTCCACCCGCGGCCAGTCGGAGACTCGATATGCGGAGCTCGAGCCGTGGGCCTGGGCGCGTCTGTCTCAGCGCCTCCGCGCCGTTCGGGCCCGTCGCGCTCGCCTGCGTCCGGCGGCCGCATGAGGCGCCGGCGAGCCGGTAGGCACGAGCCCGGCTGGTAGCCTGTCGTCAGGTCATGTCGACCACTGTCTTGAACCCACGCAGCGCGAGGCCGGTCGAGCCGATGGCTCGCCGGGACCCGCGCGCGACCACACGAGGAGAATTCAACTTTGGCACGACGCTGGTTTCGCTTTGGCAAGAAGCGCGAAGAGCAGGCGGCACAGGAGCTGGCCGCCCCGGAGGCGGTAGAACCGCCTGAGATACAGGTAACGCAGCCGCCGGCGGAGGAAACGCCGGCCGGCTCGAAGAAGAGGCGCCGCCGCGGAAGCCGGGGCGGCAGAGGGAGGAAGAAGCCGGCCACGGCTGCTTCCTCTGACGGGAAGGACGAGGCCGAGGAGGCCGCTCCGCCCGCCACCACGGCAAAACGGCCGAGCAAAGCCGAGGGCGGCAGGCCCGAACGCAGGCCGCCTCGAGGCGGTGGGCGACGGCGAACGCCGACGAAGCGCGCGCCCCTCCCCGCCGCGAAGCGCGAACTCGTCATCTCGGTCGACGTCGGCGAGCAGCGCGTCGCGATCCTCGAGGACGACCGGGTTGCCGAGGTCTACCTGGAGCGTCCGGAGCGCCGCTCGATCGCCGGAAACATCTACCTCGGAGTCGTCGACAACGTCCTCCCCGGGATGGAGGCCGCGTTCGTCGAGATCGGCCTCGAGAAGAACGGGTTCCTCTACGTCGACGAGATCGTCGGTCCCGAGCTCGAGGGCCGCAAGGGGGCGCGAAAGATTCAGGATCTGATCAAGCGCGGGCAGACGGTCATGGTCCAGGCGGTCAAGGATCCGATGAAGTCGAAAGGCGCCCGCCTGACGACCGAGCTCTCGCTTCCGGGCCGATTCCTCGTCTACGTCCCGAACGGCGAAGGGTCCGGCGTCTCCCGCCGCCTCGACGACACCGAGCGGACGCGTCTCAAGGAGATCGTGAAGAACCTCGATCCCAAGGGCGGAGGGATCATCGTCCGGACCGCCGCCGAAGGCGCGTCAGCAGAGGACATCGAGCGCGATCTCGTCTTCCTGCAGCGCCTCTGGAGGACGATCCAGACGAAGACGAAGGACGCATCAGCTCCCGCGCTCGTCTACGAAGAGGCGGAGCTCCCGCTCCGGATCGTGCGCGACCTCTTCGCGGGTGACTTCGTCGGCGCCCAGATCGACGACGACCGCACGCACCGACGGATCGTCAGTTACCTGAAGAAGACCTCTCCGCACATGGTCGAGCGCGTGCATCGCTTCCGCGACAAGGAGCCGCTCTTCGAGGCGTACGGCGTCGACGCCGAGATCCGCTCGACGCTCGACCGGCGAGTGGATCTGCCTTCCGGCGGCTACCTCGTCTTCGACTACGCGGAGGCGTTCACCGTCATCGACGTCAACACGGGCCGCTTCGTCGGCTCGCGCGGCAAGAGCGCCCAGGGCCGGCTCGAGGACACGATCGTCAAGAACAACCTCGAGGCGGTCAAGGAGGTCGTCCGCCAGCTCCGGCTCCGCGATATCGGCGGGATCATCGTCATCGACTTCATCGACATGGCGAACCCGAAGAACCGTGAGACGGTCGAGGAGGCGCTGCGGACCGAGCTCGAGCGAGACCGGACGAAGACGTACGTCGTCGAGATCTCGCCGCTCGGACTCGTGGAGATGACCCGACAGAACGTGACCGATGGCCCGCGCGAGATCCTCACGAACCGCTGCCCCGTCTGCGCGGGCGACGGCGTCGTCGTCTCGGACGGCACGCTTGCGCTCGAGATCGAGCGCAAGCTGCGATCGATCGCCAAGGGCTCGCGCGTCCAGGCTTTCCGGGTCGAGGTCCACCCGCGGGTGCTCGCGCTTCTCGCCGGGCCCGGAGGCGCGCGGCTCGAGGCGCTGGAGGCTGTCGCGCGAAGGCGGTTCTTCCTCGTACCAGCCGACGCGAACGGGCACGTCCACCTCGACCACTTCGCGGTGGTGGGGCAAGGAAAGCTCGACACGATGCGTCCGGAGGCCCCCTTGGAGGAAGGCGGGACGATCGAGCTGAAGCTCGTCGAGGTCGGTCTGCACGACCCGACTGCCGGCGTCGGCAAGCTCGACGGCGACTACGAGGTGGTCGTCGCAGGGGCGTCCAAGCTCGTCGGCAAGAAGGTGAAGGCGAGTATCGGGCGGGTACTCGACGGCATCGCGTATGCGACGCTCGCCGACGACTCGGCGACCGTCGCGGCGCCAATCACCTTCGAGGCGGAGGCGGAGAAGCCGACCCGGGCGTCCCGGGGAAAGAAGGATCGCGCGGCCGTACCGACGCCGCCCGAGGAGGAGGCAGCTGCCGTCGACGAGGCGGTGGCCGAGGCGGAGCCCGAGACGCCCTCGCCGGCGGAGACAGCTGCGGACGGTCAGCCCAAGAAGAAGCGGACCCGCAGGGGGACACGTGGTGGTCGCGGCCGCAAGAAGCCCACCTCGGCGCAGCCGAGCGCCGAGGGCGAGCAGCCGCAACCTGCATCCGAGGGCGATGGCCGCTCGGTGCCGAGGATTCACGTGCCTCCTCCCGATCTGGCGACCGCTCCTGCCGAGGCAGCGGTCGCCCCGGATGCGTCGGAACCCGACGCTGCGCCTCCCGACGAGCAACCTGGTGAACCTGCGACGGAGGGCCAGCCGAAGCGCAAGCGCGCGCGCCGCGGATCCCGGGGCGGGAAGAAGCGGCGCAAGCCGGTGGCGACCAACGGAGATCTCGAGCCCGCGGCCGTCCAAGAGGACGAGGACCGTGCCGACGCCCCGGACTACGTGCCGATGTCGGAGTGGATCGAGGACTTCGACGCCGCACGGCGTTCGTAGCGAGTAGCCGCTATCATGCACCGGCTTTCGCGGGCCAACGCTCGCGCTGACCTCAGAGACTCATGACCTACGCGATCATCAAGGTTGCCGGGAAGCAGTATCGCGTCCGCGAAGGGGAGCGGCTGCTCGTCGATCGGCTCGCACAGCGCGAGGGCGCGACCTTTGCGCCCACCGTGCTCCTGGTCGGAGGTGACGGCACACCTCAGCTGGAGCCCGGAGCCGGCGTCGTGAAAGCGAAGGTCCTCGGTGACGCAAAAGGCCCGAAGATCCGGATCGGCAAGTACAAGAAGCGAACCGGCTACCGGCGCCACACCGGCTTCCGCGCGTCGCTGACTCAGATCGAGATCGAGACCATCGGCGGAGCCAAGGCCGCACGTGCCGGTGCGAAGCCGAAGGCCGAGAGAGCGGAGAAGGCCGCGAAGACAGAGCCAACCGCCGCGATGGCTGCTGGCGACCTCCCCGCCGGCTACGCGGACATGACCATTGCCGACATCAAGGCTGTAGCCGGCGGATGGGACGCGTCCGCACTCCGGGCCGCCCTCGTGTACGAGCAGGAGAACGCAAAGCGCAAGGGCGCGATCGCCGCGCTCGAGTCCGCGCTCGCGCAGCAGGGAGGTGACTCCTAGTGGCACACAAGAAAGGACTCGGTTCCTCGCGCAACGGGCGCGACTCGGAGGCGAAGCGGCTCGGCGTGAAGATCTTCGCCGGCCAGCAGGTCAAGACCGGGATGATCATCGTGCGCCAGCGCGGGACGAAGTTCCGCCCCGGCCCGGGAGCGGGTCGCGGGCGCGATGACACCATCTTCGCTCTCCGCGAAGGCACGGTCGAGTTCCGCCGGTCCGGCGACGCGCGCTACATCTCGGTCGCTGCTCCCGCGGAGTAGTCGATAGCGCGCGCTCGGCTCGGCCGCGAGCCATGTTCCACGACCGCGCGCACATTCACGTCGAGGCGGGTAGTGGCGGCGACGGCGGTCTGAGCTTCCGTCGGGAGAAGTACGTTCCGAAGGGCGGTCCCGACGGGGGTGACGGAGGCCGTGGGGGAGACGTCGTCGTGGTCGTTGACCCGAGCTTGCGGGACCTGTCCTCCTTCAGACGGGTCAAGCACGTGACAGCCGGACGCGGTGGGAACGGCCGCGGCAGCAAGAAGCACGGCGCGGACGGCGACGCGGTCGAGCTCGCGGTGCCCGTCGGCACCCAGCTCTTCGACGCCGAGGGGCGGCTCGTGGCCGACCTCAAGTCTCCCGGTCGTCGCTTCGTGGCCGCACGCGGAGGCCAGGGTGGACGTGGGAACGCGCGCTTCGCCACGCCGACCCGGCAAACGCCCCGCTTCGCCGAGACCGGGCTTCCCGGGGAGGAGGCAGAGCTTCGGCTCCAGCTGAAGCTCGTCGTCGACGCGGCGCTCGCCGGGCTTCCCAATGCGGGCAAGTCGTCGCTCCTCCGCCGGATCTCGAATGCGAAGCCGAAGGTCGCGGACTACCCGTTCACGACGCTCGAGCCCGTGCTCGGGGTCGTCGACGGCCCGGACTCCCGCCAGCTGACCATCGCGGACGTGCCCGGCCTGATCGAGGGTGCAGCGGAGGGTGCGGGGCTGGGCCACCAGTTTCTCGCGCATCTCGAGCGCGCACGCCTTCTCGTCCACGTTGTCGACGCATCCGAGCCCGACCTCGAGACCAGGTTCCGGACGATCGACCGCGAGCTGGCTGCGTATGGAGCGGGTCTCGATCGGCGGCCGCAGATCGTCGTGCTCAACAAGATCGACCTGCTCGACCACGTTCCCGACTTCGACTCGCACGACGAGCGCGTGGTGCGAGTGGTGGCGACGTCGTGCGCGACAGGCGCCGGCATCGCCGAGCTGAAACAGGCGCTGTTCGAGCTGTGCCCGGCCGAGAGCTCCGAGATCGAGACCGGCGACGCGCTTCCTGAGTTCCTCGAGTACACGCCGCGCTCGCAACGAGGGCCGCGCTTCCGCATCTTGCGCACGGACCGTGGCTACCGCGTCGTCGGCACCCCGCCCTCCGGCGACGAGCTCGAGGAGGCGCTGCGCCGGATCGGCGTCAAGCGCGGGGTGCTCGTCGAGGTGGGCGAGGAGGAGCTCGAATGGCAGTGACCGGGATTCTCGGCGGGATCTTCGACCCACCTCACAACGGCCACGTCGCACTCGCGCGCGCCGCGTTGCGAGAGCTCGGTCTCGACGGGCTGCTCGTACTCGTGGTCGCCGAACCGGGTCACAAGCACACACGCACTCCGGCCAGCACGAGGCTCGAGCTGACGCTGCTCGCTTTCGAAGACCTCCCGCGGGCCGTCGTGGAGCTCGATCGGCATGCACGCACCGTCGACATGTTGGAGGAGCGCCGACCGAACGACGCCGTGTTCATCCTGGGTGCGGACGAGTTCGCGGGATTCCGGAGTTGGAAATCGCCCGAGCGCGTCCTCGAGCTGGTGCGGCTCGGGGTGGCAATGCGCCCCGGGACCTCGCGAGACGACGTCCTCGCAATCCAAGAAAGGCTTGCGGCACGCGGTCGGGTGCTCGAGTTCGAGATGGATCCCGTTCCGATCTCGTCCTCCCAGATCCGGGCGCGCGTCGCGCGTGGGCAGGCCATCGACGGCCTCGTGCCACCCCAGGTGGCTCGGGCGATCGCGCGCCTGGGCCTCTACGCGACGCCCGAGTAGACTGGGGACGTCGACCAGGATGCGAGAGAGACCGACCTGACACCACTCGAGCAAGCACGCCGAACAGCCGCTCTCTGCCAGGAGAAGCTGGCGACCGACGTCACGATCCTCGACATGCGCGGCGTCTGCGACTTCACCGACTTCTTCGTAATCGCCTCCGGCCGCAATGCCCGGCAGACGAAGGCGATCTACGACGAGGTCTCAGGAGTACTCAAGAAGGAGCACGGCCTGCTCCCGCGCTCCTCGGCGGGGGCGAACGAGGCGACCTGGATCGTCGCGGACTACCTCGACGTCGTGCTCCACCTCTTCACGCCGGAGACGCGCGGCTTCTACCGGCTCGAGGAGTTGTGGAGCGACGTGCCGTCGGTCGAGCTCGCAGCCGTCTAGCGGGAGTCGTCCTCCGGGAGGTCGAGCGCGGCCGCTCCGGTCAGGCTCGGCGTCAGCGGCCTCCGCGGCTCGCGGACTCCAACGCCTCCCTCTGCCTCGTCCCAGCCTGCGCCCGACGAGCGGCCCCCGAACAGCGTCCTGACGAAACGCGCGATCCGTTTCGGCAGGCTTCGAAGTCCGCGGCGGCGCTCTCTGGGCCGGCGATGCATCGAATCAGGGTAGCGACCGGCCGACGCTAGACTGATGGTCCCCGCGGGGCCATAGCTCAGTTGGGAGAGCGTCGCGCTGGCAGCGCGAAGGTCGCCGGTTCGAGCCCGGCTGGCTCCATCCCTCGGCGGCTGTCGATTCCTTCGTCAGACGTTCGTCGTCCTACCGAATGGCAACGGCGCGGCGGTGGGCTGCGCCGACGACCGAGAGGAGGCCCATGGCAGGTCAGATGGTTCACTTCGAGATTCCCGCGGGCGACACCGCTCGCGCAAAGGACTTCTGGAGCTCGCTGTTCGGCTGGCAGTGGCAGGCCTTGGAGGGCCCGCAGGAGTACCACATGACGCAGATCACGGAGCAGTCGGGCGCGGCGATCTTCCCAGCCGAGGATCGCGGCCCTCGGACGTACTTCGACGTCGACGACATCAACGCCGCGACAGCGCGGGTGAAGGAGCTCGGAGGCGAGGCCGACGACGCGCTGCCGGTGCCCGGCATGGGCTGGTTCGCGGCCTGCAAGGACACCGAAGGGAACAAGTTCGGCTTCTGGCAGACGGACCCGAACGCACCGGGCGCGTAGCTCCGACCCCCGTGGGGCGGCGGACCTGCTCGCCGCCCCCACGGCCGCTCGAGCGCACGGTGCTAGAACCTCTGTGACACCGAAGCGAAAGGGACGGCCATGCCCTTCTACCAGCGTCGCGGGGAGCTCCCGCGCAAGCGCCACATCGTCTTCCGCGAGAACGGTCGGCTCCTGACCGAGGAGGTCATGGGGCTCGAGGGCTTCACCGGGAACGAGTCGATCCTCTACCACCTCGAGTCGCCCTGCCGCGTGAAGGAGCTGGGTGCATTCAGGCCCATCGAGCGTGAGGAGTGGATACCCGAGACGCATGCACATCGTCTCCAGAACACGTACGACGTCCCGCCCGTTGGCGACGAGATCTCGGGCCGCCGTACGCTCATGTGGAATTCCGACGTCGAGATCTCGCTCTGTCGCCCCGGGGCCTCGATGGACTACTTCTTCCGCAACGGCGAGGGCGACGAGGTCGTGTTCGTGCACGAGGGAAGTGGCACCCTCGAGACGATCTTCGGTGACGTGGCCTACAAGGACGGCGACTACATCGTCATCCCGCGTGGCACGACCTACCGCTTCATGCCGGCGGGGCCGCAGCGGTACCTCGTTTTCGAGACGCCCGGGCTCGTCGAGATCCCGCGTCGCTATCGGAACCAATACGGGCAGATCCTCGAGGGCGCTCCGTACTACCACCGCGACATCCATCCGCCCACCGACCTCCATACACGGCGCGAGCGAGGGGAGTTCCTCGTGAAGGTGCGCGTTCGCGGCGGCTATCAGGAGTACATCCTCGACTACCACCCGTTCGACGTGGTCGGCTGGGACGGCTTCCTCTATCCGTGGACGTTCTCGATCCACGACTTCGAGCCGATCACGGGCCGCATCCACCAGCCGCCGCCGTCGCACCAGACGTTCCAGGGACAGAACTTCGTCATCTGCTCCTTCTGTCCCCGTAAGCTCGACTTCGATCCCGAGGCGGTCCCGATCCCGTACCACCACTCGAATCTGCAGTCGGAGGAGATGATCTATTACGTCTCGGGCAACTTCGGCTCGCGGAAGGGGATCTCGGTCGGCTCGATCACCCTCCATCCGTCCGGGCTTCCGCACGGCCCGCAACCAGGGCTCGCCGAGAAGTCGCTCGGCGTCGCGGAGACGACCGAGCTCGCGGTCATGTGCGACACGTTCAAGCCGCTCAAGCTCTCCACCTTCGCGCGCGACCTCGACGATCCACGGTACGCGTACTCGTGGTTCGAGCCCCCGTCGGAGGAACCGAGCCTCGCCGGCGTGACGAGTCACCTCTGACGAAGTGAATTGCAGTCGGTTCCTCGAAGAGCTCCCGCGGCTCTTCGAAGACTTCCCGCACTCGGAGCACCCGGTCGACCGGCGCTTCGCACCGATCGTCGACAACGTGGAGAACCTCGCGCGCGAAAACAACCTCGCGCTGCTGAATCTCGCGGCTACGTGTCTCGATCCGGGTGAGTCCTACGTCGAGGTCGGCGTCTTCCACGGCGCGAGCCTCATTGCGGCGATGCTCGGCAACGAGAGCAAGGACTTCGTCGGGATCGACCGCTTCACGTTCCGCGATGGGTCACGGGACAAGGTCGAGGCGAACCTTGCGCGCCACGGACTGACGGTGCCGAGAATCGTCGTCGGGGACGCCTTCGAGCTCGTGCCCGCAGGTGCGCTCGGTGACATCGATGTGGGCGTCTGGTACTACGACGCCGCACATTCCTACGACGCGCAGGTCGAGGGTCTCCGGATCGCCGAACCGCTGCTGGTCCCCGGAGGGCTCATGATCGTGGACGACACCGACTGGGACCACGTCGCGCGTGCGATGGACGACTACCTCGAGGCACAGCCCCTTGCGCGAAGCGTCCTGACGATCGAGGGCACGAGCCGAGGCGGCCCCCAGTGGTGGGAGGGGATGCAGGTCCTCGTTTGGGACGCCCGAGGGGCTAGTTCGCCCGCAGCGTGATGCGGCGGTTCAGCGCGACGCCGCTGCGGTCGTTCAGCGCGAAGCTCACCGTGTACGCAACCCCCCTCGCGACGCCGCCGGGGACGGCGACCCGCGCGGCAATCGAGCAGTCGCTCCGCAGAGGCGCAGTCTGCTGCCCGACCCTGATCAGCCGGTTCGCCCGGAAGACGCGCCATGTCATCCCGATCGAGCTGCCGGTGGGGTTCGTGACGCAGTAACGGCGTGTGTGGACGTTCAGCAGAGGCGTGAGGGTGCCTCGCGGCACGACAGCCAGCCCGTTACGCGCGTCCATCGGGCGTGCGCTCGCTGAGAAACGCGCGGGCGACGTGCCCTTCGCGTTGCCGCTCTGGGTGAAGAGGCCCGATTCCCACGGCTGTCCCTGGTCATCCTGGTACACGAACCAGATGAACATGTCGACGAAGGGATGGCGTGCCGCGATCGAGATCGCCTGTTGGATGTAGGCCGCCTGCCTGGAGTAGGGGACGCCCAGCGGGTCCTCGGGACGCGTCTGATGCCCGTACTCGGTGACCCAGATGGGAACCGACTTGCGCTTGAACCAGGTCTTCAGGCTCGCATTCAGCCTGGGCAAGGACGCAAGCGAGACGTTCGGCCACCTGACGATCTGAGACGGAGGCGAGTTCGGATTGAAAGGGTAGGGGTGGTGTGACCAGGCATCGAACTTCAGCCGCGGATTGGCCTTGGAGACGAGCTCCGCGAACTTGCCCGGGGAATGGATCGGGCGCAGGCCCGTCGCCTTGTCGCTGCCGCGCGGAGAGGTCTCTCCGATGGCGACCTTGGCCCGAGGATTCCCCGCCTTGATCCCTGTGTAGGCGGCAGCCGCGAGCTTTGCGTAGTTGGCCGGCGCGACCGAACGCCCGCGAGAGTTGAACTGCGGGCTGAGGAACTGCTGGAGGTTCGGCTCGTTCCAGACTGACCAGAAGCGCACGAATGGGTAACCCGTGAAGCGGCCCGAGTAGCGCGATGCGATCGCGCGTGAGAAGCTCGTGAAGTCGGCGATCCGAGTGGGCATGACGTTCGGGTTCTTGCCGCCGTTCGCCCACCGCGGAGTACCGGAGATCGTGATGAGCACCTCCTGGTCGTTCTCCTGCGCCGCCAGCACCGCCTCGTCGATGTCGCTGAACTCGTAGGCGGGGTCGAACGGATCGGCAGCGCTGCTCGGGCGAGTTCGCGCCACGAGATTCCACTGCACGAGAAGACGGATGATCGTCGCGTTCTCCGACGCCGCGCCTTGGACGCGCGCCTTTCTGTCGCTCACCCAGCGAAAGCTCGGGTCGTCGTGGAACCCGACCCACATGCGCTCCGCAGCGAGCCCGGCCGGGGCGGCGAGACCGGCGAAGACGGACAGAACGATGACGAGGCGGACGGTGCGTCTCACAAGCACTCCCAGGAGGTGGCGGGGGCAGGAAGCAGTTCGAGGCTTCGGGCACCCTAGCGGCTGCTTTGTGAGGCTCGTGTTAGCAACCGGCGGGCTGGGCGGCGGCGGCTGGGGTTAGACTGACCCGCGATGAGCGTCTCCGTCTGGGAAGCCGTCTTCATGCTCGTCATCCTCAAGATCCCGATGGTGTATCTCGCCGTGGTCGTCTGGTGGGCGGTTCGCGCCGAACCGGATGCTGCGACCGGTGGTGACGAAGCAGGGGTGGCCGCACCACTCGTCCCGTGCGGCTGGAACGACTGGAAGCGGCGTCGTCAGACCCGTCCACGCGGGCCATTCCCGAGTCCTCTGTCGCCTCGTCCGCACGCGAGAGCACGGGCCGCATGAGCGCGGTCTCGGCGCATGGTCGCGGCGATCGCGTCGCAGGATTCCTCTGTGCGTTCTCCTTCGCGCTCTCGGGAATCGCGGTCGCACGAAACCCCGGGCTGCTCGCGACAGCCGCGATCGTCGTCGCGCTCGTGGTGACGCGGATGACGCAGGCCCATCGAACTCTCGCCGCGGTCGCCGTCGCAGTCGGCGCGGTCGCCTTCGTCCTCGGCATGATCGTCGCCGTCCTGACGGACAGCGGTCTGTACTGACGGCCGCGGGAACGCCGAGATGACCTCGCTGCAGTCTGGCCTCAACGCCGGATACGTAGGTCAGCTCCTGGAGCAGTACCTCGAGAACCCGGAGGCCGTCGATCCTGCGTGGCGAGAGCTGTTCGAGCGAGGCGACGAGGCACTGCTCTCCGCCCTCCCCGGCCTCGAGCGCCTGGTCGGGCGTGTAGCCCCGAGGGACGGGAACGGCGCAACGCTGGTCGCGGGTGACGGGCAGCCCTCCCCTGCGTCCACGCCGGTCGCGCCGCCGGCCGCTGTCGCCCGTCCCGAAGCGGTCGCGCCGATGCCCGCGCCTTCAGCCTCCGACGCCGAGCTGGTGGCGGGGGTCGCGGCGGCGATGTCGCTGGTGAAGGCCTATCGCACGCACGGGCACCTGAACGCACGACTCGATCCGCTCGGCTCGGAGCCGATGGGCGATCCCGCGCTCGACGAGACTCGGCTCCAGCCTCCGCTGACGCCCGAGCTGCAGGCGCGCATCCCGGCGAAGGTGCTCAGACTCTCCGTTCCCGGCGAGACGCTGCTCGAGGCGCTTCCTCACCTGAAGGAGGTCTACACCGGCACGATCGCGTACGAGATCGAGCACATCTCCGACCACGCCGAGCGCCTGTGGCTGCGACAGGCCATCGAGACGAGCCGATTCAGAACCGAGCTCCAGGTCGAGGAACGGCGTGAGCTCCTGAACCGCCTCGCCCGCGCGGCGGCCTTCGAGACGTACCTGCGGCGCGCCTTCATCGGACAGAAGCAGTTCTCCATCGAGGGACTGGACGTTCTCGTGCCGATGCTCGACGAGGCCGTGGAGCTCGCGGCGCGTGACGGTGCTCACGAGGTGCTGATCGGCATCGCCCACCGGGGACGTCTCAACGTCCTGGCTCACGTCGTGGGCCGCTCGTACGCGTCGATCCTCCGCGAGTTCGAGGGCGAGCGCTCCATCGACGCGCTCGTCGCCGATCCCGAAGGCGGCACCGGCGACGTCAAGTACCACCTCTCCGCCTCGGAGTCGCGCGTCACGTCGGCCGGCGAGATCCAGGTCACGGTCGCCTCGAACCCGAGCCACCTCGAAGCGGTCGATCCCGTCGTCGAAGGGCTCGCGCGTGCGGAGCAGACGGACCGCTCGTCGGGAGCCGGCACGCACGATCCGACGGTTGCGCTGCCTGTCTTGATCCACGGCGACGCGTCGTTCGCCGGGCAGGGCGTCGTCGCCGAGACGTTCAACCTCCACAGCCTGGACGGCTACTCGACCGGTGGCACGCTCCATCTCATCGCGAACAATCAGGTCGGTTTCACGACCGACCCTGCCGAGGGCAGGTCGACGCGCTACTCGAGCGACCTCGCCAAAGGGTTCGACGTGCCGATCATCCACGTCAACGCAGACGATCCGGAAGCGGCGATCGCGGCGATTCGTCTGGCCCTCGCGTACCGGGAGGAGTTCGGACACGACGTTGTCGTCGATCTGGTCGGGTACCGTCGCCTCGGGCACAACGAGCAGGACGAGGCGGCCTATACGCAGCCGCTCCAGGCTGAGCGGATCGAGAGTCAGATGCCCGTGCGCGAGTCCTACGCGCAACGCCTCGTCGCAGAGGGCGTGGTCGGGCCGGACGAGGCGGAGCGGATGTTCGAGACAACGCTCGAGGAGCTCCGAACCGCCCACGACGATCTGCGGACGAGCCTCGCCTCGCCGCACGTACCTCCCGCGGAGCCGCGCACGGAGACGGACACAGGCGCGGCCGTAGTGACCGCCGTGCCGCCCGACAGGCTCCTGCAGCTCGGCAACCAGTTGCTCGAGGTGTCGGACGGGTTCCAGGTGAACCCGAAGCTCGCGCGTCAGCTCGAGCGCAGGCGCGAGAGCCTCCGGCAGGGTGGAATCGACTGGGGTCACGCGGAGGCGCTGGCGTTCGCGACGCTGCTCGAGGACGGGATCCCGATCCGGCTCTCCGGCCAGGACACCGAGCGGGGAACATTCTCACATCGCCACGCGGTCCTCCACGATCCGCATACCGGCGAGACGTTCATGCCGCTGCAGAACCTTTCGGGCGCCGCCGCGTCGTTCGAGATCTACAACTCGCCGCTCTCCGAGTACGCAGCGCTGGGGTTCGAGCATGGCTACTCGATCGCAGCGCCCGACGCACTCGTGCTTTGGGAGGCGCAGTTCGGGGACTTCGTCAACGGAGCTCAGATCGTCGTCGACCAGTTCATCGTCTCCGGGCGATCGAAGTGGGGGCAAACCTCCCGGCTGGCCCTCCTCCTCCCGCACGGCTACGAGGGCAACGGCCCCGAGCACTCGAGCGCGCGCCTCGAGCGCTTCCTGCAGCTCGCGGCCCAGGACAACATTCGCGTCGTCAACTGCACGACCGCAGCCCAGCTCTTCCACCTGCTGAGGCGGCAGGCGCTGGATGCGACGGCGCGGCCCCTCGTCGTCATGACCCCGAAGGGGCTCCTTCGTCTGCGCGAGGCGACCTCCACCATCGAGGACCTGGCGCTGCACTCGTTCCAGCCGGTGCTCGACGACCCCGACGCCGGGCACGAGGACGTGCAGCGGCTCGTCCTCTGCAGCGGGAAGGTGTACTACGACATCGTCGGCCACGAGGGCAGGGTCGACGCGAACACGGTCGCCGTCGCCCGCATCGAGCAGCTCTACCCCTTCCCGCTCGAGCTCGTTTCAGGGCTCATCGCCGGGTACCCGAAGGTCCGCGAGATCGTCTGGGCGCAGGAGGAGCCGCAGAACATGGGCGCGTGGCGGTCGATCAGGCATCGCCTCGAGGAAGCCGGCGCACAGGCGGCGCCGAACGCCACCCGCGTGCAGTACGTGGGGCGTCCCTGGCGCGCGAGCACGAGCGAGGGCTACCCGACGCTCCACCACTACGAGCAGGACCGAATCGTTCGCGAGGCCTTAGGGCTGGGCTAGCGTCAGCGTGGCCGGCCGCGCCGAAGGAGAGACGACGCGACTCGCGGGCCGTTTCTTCGTGCGGCCGCTATGAGCTGCTGACGGTGCTCGGGTGGGAGCCGCCGCCACGTCTCGTACGCGACGAGGGCGAGCGTGGTCGGCCGGAGACGCCGCATGAGGTAGAGGGCGAGCGTGAGCACTGCGAGCGGCACCGGCACATCCTCGCACACGATGTCCTCGAGGGGCGTCTCGGAGGAGCGCAAGGTGATCCGGTAGACTCCGGCGCTTCAGGGGCACGCATGGATCAGAACGACCTCTTTCCCGTCGACACCGAGTCCGGCTTCGCGCGGGCGATCCGGGAGCACCTCGAGCTGAAGAGCCGGAACGCCGACCTGGACTCCGAGATGCCGATCGACCGGTACCTCGACGGCGATCTGCTCGAGAACCACCCGCTCTTCAAGAGCGAGGAGCAAGCGCGGATCGAAGAGACGCTTGACGGCGAGCCTGCCTCGGAGCTCAGCTCCTCACGGCTTCCGTGGCCGGGCGAGGACACCGTCGAGAGCGTCGAAGGCGCCGCGCTCGACGAGGCGCTCTGGACGGGACGCCCTCGCGACTTCGACTGGGGCGACTAGCCCCTCCGGCACGGCCCTCATCGGGGCCGCAGTCCTTTCGTAGCAACGCTTTCCGTCCTTGGCTGTCACTGCGCGGGCGCGGTGACGCCATCTTGCGCTTGACAGACAGTATTTGTGATGTCAGTATGATGTCACTATGCAGCTCGACAGCCACGTCCAGGCCATGCAGCAGGACCTCGTCTCCGCAGCCGCGCTCGGCGACGAGGCCACGGCCGACGCCGCACGCCGCATGGCCGACGCGCTTCAGGCGACGCTCCACCTCCACCTGCTCGACCTTCTCGGCGAGGCGGCCCTCGAGATCGGCGGCCAGCTCGAGTCGGGTCGAGTCGAGGTCAGGCTCGCCGGCCGCGATCCGGAGCTCGTCGTCGTCAGCGACGAGCCATCGGACGCCGACCAGGTTGGCGTCGGCGAGGAGTTCTCGGGTCGCATCTCGCTTCGCCTTCCCGAGTCACTGAAGGCCGCCGTCGAGGCTGCAGCTGCCCGCGAAGGCGTCTCGACCAACGCGTGGCTCGTGCGCATGATCGCGCGCTCGCTCGAGCAGCGCCGGTCCAGAAGGCACCGCAACCGGATGCAGGGTTACGTCCAGGGCTGAAAGGAGAGGACGATGCTTCTGAGCAATCTCCCATTCGACTACGCAATGCTCGTCAGCGCAGGCGATCGCGTGCGCACCCAGCAGGGTCGCACGTCAGCCACGCGCGTGCGCCGGCCTCGGACTCGCGACAAGAACTAGGCGAGCCCGATGCACATCTTCGAAACTCCCGGGAGCGTATCCCTCCAGATCAAGCTCCCGAGTGGACGCGTCGTGGTCACGACGGCCGACCAGCCGCGAACGACCGTCGAGGTCGTTTCGCTCGGCCGTCGGGGCCGGGACGCGGCCGACGAGATCGAGGTGACCATGCACGAGCGACAGGGGCGTCACGTCGTTCGCATCGAACAGAAGGACAAGTTCCGCTGGGGCCCGGTCCAGATCACGTGGGGCGGTGACTTCGAATGCAGGATCACCTGTCCGCCCGGAACGGACCTCGACCTCGGCGGCGGATCGACCGATCTTCGCGTCGACGGTGAGCTGGGCGAGGTCTCGGCGCGGACGGCGTCAGGCGATGTCCGGCTGGGCCCGACTCGTGGCGAGCTTCAGGTGAAGACTGCGAGCGGCGACATCTCCGTGGGGGCTATCGCCTCGAACGCGTCGTTGACCACCGTGTCCGGAGATCTCGAAGTGCAGCGCCTGGACGCTTCGCTCACGGCGCGCTCGGTATCGGGCGACGTCACCATCGCTGCCGTCAACGGCGAGCTCGGCCTGTCGACGACGTCGGGTGACGTCGACGTGAAGTCGGTGCAGGGCGGCGACGTCCGCGTCCAGACGGTCTCGGGCGACGTGCGCATCGGTATCGCGCCTGGCACCCGGGTCTGGATCGATGCTGCATCGGTCTCCGGCCATCTCGGCTCGGAGCTGGGCGTCGAGGACCAGGAGCCCGCCGCTGAGGGCGACAGCACGGTCGTCCCGCTCTACGTGAAAACAGTGAGCGGCGACGTCTCGGTCGTGCGCGCCGCCGAGGTGCTCTCGTCCTAGCGCGCTGCTCGGATGGCTGCGACGACCTCGTCCTCGCGGCCTTCGACGAGCAGGTCGAGCAGCCGCTTTCCGCCTTCCCTCAGGCCGAGCGGAGCGGTCAGCAGCTCGTAGAGCTTCGCGTCGTCGAGCCCCTGCGCGCGGGCTGTCGCGACGAGTCGTGCGACGCCCGGTCGGGGAGCGCCTCCGTCGAACTGCCACGCCGGGTAGCGCCATTCGGTCGAGCCGGGCTCGCGGACGGCGATGAACTCACCCGCGCGCCTCATGGCGTCAATGCGTGCCGGATCGACGGCCAGGCGCTCGGCGAGCCACGTCGCGGGCAGCGTCCCCGGGTAGCGGCTCGCGGCGGTCGTACTCATCGCTGCGGAGCCTAGCGCGGCAGTCAGGGAAGCTTCTCGCGCATGGCTTCCCACACGGCCTCGTTACCGCGGCCTTCCCACGTGGCCACGATGCGTCCCTTCGCGTCTACGAGGATGAAGTGCGGCTGGTAGTCGGCGCCGAGCCGGCGCGCGCGCCTCCGCTCCGGATCCTGGATCGAGGGCCACGACCATCCGTAGCGCTCGATGAACCCCCTGCCCTCGTCGAGTGTGTCGGCGACGTCCAGGCCGAGGTACGCGAGCTCGGGGTGGTCTTCCACGAACTCGGCGTAGGCGACCGCCTCGCTCTGACACGTGCTTCACCATGAGGACCACACGTTGATCAGCACCGGTCGCCCGCGGAAGTCGCTCAACGAGATGGCGTCTCCGTCCAGGGACACTCCCTCGATTGCGGGCGCGGGCTGCCGTCCCGCAGCGGACGACTCCGCGGCTTCGGCCGTCGCCGTCGCAACCGTCGCTTCGTCCGAACCCGCGCCGCAAGCGGACAGGATGGATCCGAGGAGCGCAGCGGTGAGGACGAGGGCCAGGTACCGCACGCGAGTCACTCTAGTTCCGCGCGGTCGGCGCAGCTCACGGAATTCACAACCACGAGAGCTTTGGGCCCGGGGTCGACGGGCCGATACCTGATCCGTGGTCCGCCGCCTGTTCCTCTCGCTCGTCGCGACCGCCCTCTTGGCTGCGGGCGCCGCGTCGGGCGCGCCCAGGTCGAGCCCTCCCTTCGCCTCGGCCGAGATCGCCGCGGTGGTCGCCGCCGGGCTCATGTCTCCCTCCGTCGAGGCGTTCAGGCCGGATGACCAGCTCGCCGAGACGGAGCTCGCGACCGTCCTCGCGAGCTTCGGAGCCGAGATGAAGGTCGTCGACCCCTATCGGCCCGTGACGATTCGGGAGCTCGACGCCCGACTCGTGTCCCTCGTCGGTCTCCGCTCGGCTGCGATGCAGATCCGCCTTGCCGCGCTCAACGCGGGGCTCGGTCCACGACCGTGGCTCGGCACCGAGACCGTCGCTCGGATGCTCGGCTTGCGGATCAACCACGAGCGGGCGAGCGAGACGCTCGAGCTTCAGCTCTCACAGCCTGCGACCCGCGCAGAGGCCGCCTACTCGATCGCACGTGTGATCGCGCTGACTCCGGACGAGCTGGAGACCGCACGCGAGACGGCCGCCACGTTCGCGATCCCGTACCTCAGTGACTGGCGGCGAGCCGTCCTCGCACGCGCGCTTCGCTTCGTCGGGTCGCCTTACGTCTGGGCCGGTACGTCGGAGCACCAACAGAAGCTCGGCGGGAAGGTGCTCCCCGGCGGCTTCGACTGCTCGGGCTTCGTGTGGCGGGTGTACAAGCTCGAGCCGTACTCGGGCGCCCCCGCTCTCGCGAAGGTGCTTCGCGGGCGAACGAGCTACGCGATGAGCGGCGAGGTCGCCGGGTCCGCGCGCCTCGCGCGAGCCGAGCTGCAGCCCGGGGACGTCGTCTTCTTCGGCGACCGCGGTACTCGATCGACGCCGGCCGAGGTCGGCCACATGGGCATCTACGTAGGGAACGACTGGATCGTGCATTCGTCCCGGTTCGGCACCACGCTCGCGCCGATGAAGGAGTGGTACGGGACGCGGTTCGCGTGGGGCAGGAGCCCGCTCGCCGAAGCAGGTATCGAGAGCTGACGTCCGAGCCGAGCGAGGCTCTGGCACAGTGCGCCGATGCCCGAAGACCACTTCGGCGAGCAGGTGGCCGCACGGTTCGACGAGAGGTACGCCGACCAGGCCGACCCTCGCGTCGTCGACCCCATCGTCGACTTCCTGGAGCACGTAGGTCGCGGTGGAGCTGCGCTCGAATTCGGCGTCGGCACGGGCCGGATCGCGCTGCCGCTGGCGCGGCGCGGCGTTCGTGTGCACGGGATCGACCTGTCCGACGCGATGCTCGCTCGGCTCCGGGCGAAGCCCGGCGCCGAGGAGATCGGCATAACGATCGGCGACTTCGCCACGACGACGGTCGACGGCACGTTCTCGGTCGTGTACCTCGTCGCGAACACGATCGTGAACCTGACGACGCAGGACGAGCAGCTCGAGTGTTTTCGCAACGCCTCCCGGCATCTGGAGCCTGGCGGCTGCTTCGTGATCGAGGTTCTCGTACCGGGGCTGCGGACGCTCCCGCCGGGCGAGAGGTTTCAGCCCTTCGACGTGAGCCCGACGCACCTCGGGTTCGACGAGTACGACGTCGCCCGTCAGGGCCTCGTCTCGCATCACTACTGGCTCTCCGGCGGCGAGGTCGAGGTCTTCTCGCTGCCCTTCCGCTATGTCTGGCCGTCCGAGCTCGACCTCATGGCGCGGTTGGCCGGAATGACGCTACGCGAGCGCTGGAGTGACTGGACACGCGAGCCGTTCACGAGCGAAAGCACCAAGCACGTGTCCGTCTGGGAGCTGCCCGCCGCCGCCGGCTGATCGGGTCAGCGGACGGCCTCCGCCTTGTAGAGCGTCCATCCGAGCGACGCCCCTTCCGTGCCCGCAAGGGCACGCAGATCGGCCAGCCCGGACTCGAGCTTCGTCGCCGAGGCATCCGGGCGCTCGAGAGGCGTGGACAGCGTGCTCTCGACCACGGCGGCAACGTAGGGAATCTGCCGGGCGAGGTCATCTCCCGAAAAGCAGAGTCGACGCTCGCCGGGATCCACCGACTCGAAGCCTGCTTCGACGAACCAGGTCCCGAGACCGGCGCCGGTGTCGCTTCGGCCGCTCGCATCCATCGTGCGGACAACCGCGGCGAACACCGCCTCGAGCGCGTCGCTCGTCGGAGACGCCCAGACCGAGTTGTAGTCCACTTCGATTGCCGTCAGGTTGCCGCCCGGGGCGAGCACTCGCCGGGCCTCACGCAACGCGGCGAGCGGATCGTCGACGTGCTCGAGAAACCACATCATCCAGACGTGGTCGAACGAGGCGTCGTCGTAGGGCAGTGCGCGGGCGTCCGCCCGGCGAAGCTCAGCCCGCAGGCCGAGATGTGCGAGGTGAGCGCGCGCGACCTCCACCTGGCGCTCTTCGAGGTCGACCCCGGTCAGCTCGATTCCCGGAAACGACTGACCGAGGATTCCCAGCACGGCTCCTACGCCGCAGCCGACCTCGAGCAGGCGCGTCCCAGGCGGGAGCATCGTCCCGTCGAGAATGACGTCGTCCCGCCAGTGCTCGGCCTGCGCGAACAGGCGTTCCTGCTCCTCGGTCGCGTAGCCGTGCACGTAGCGCGCGCTCATCGCGCCACTGAAGCACATCCGCCCTTCCCGGCGTGGTGCGCCGGATGGCAGCTCAGAGAATGAGCGCGTCGAGTGCGCGTCGGATCTCGCCGGCTTCGACCTCGACTCCCCAGCGCGGCCGACCCGGCGCGTCGAGCAGGACGAGCCTGGGCATGCCGTGCTCGCTCTTCTTGTCCCTCCGGAGAGCCGCCCACGCCGCGTCGCGGTCGACGCGCACCGGCTCCGGTCGCAAGACCTCCTCGACCACTCGCACCTCGTCCCGAAGACCCGAGAGCCGGAGAGCTGCGGTCAGGCCGAGCGCCACCGCCCTCCCGTGCGCGAGTTCGTACTGCGACGCTGCCTCGAGGGCGTGTGCGAACGTGTGGCCGAGGTTGAGCTGCGCCCGTGCCCCGCGATCGAGCGGATCCCGTAGGCAGACGGCTGCCTTGTAGGAGGCGCAGCGGCGGATCATCGCCTCCTGCTCGAGCTCCCAGAGCGGCCGACCGGCGAGAAGGCCCGTCTTGACCACCTCGGCCCTCCCGTTCGTCCACTCCTCCCCTGGAAGGGTGCCCAGGAGAGACGTGTCCAGGACGGTCTCGACGGGCCAGTGGAACGTGCCGACCGCGTTCTTCGCCTCGGGGAGGTCGATCCCGGTCTTCCCGCCGATCGCGGCATCGACCATGCCGACGAGCGTCGAGGGCACCGGGATCCACGCAATGCCGCGCATGTAGGTCGCCGCGACGAACCCGGCAAGGTCGGTCGTCGAGCCTCCTCCGACCGCGACGAGCGTGGAGCTGCGCTCGAGCCGAAGGGAACGCCACAGCCGGTCTGCCTCGGTGGCGGTCTTCGCCGCCTCGCCGGGGAGCACGAGGTGCGTCGCGTGGATCTCGTGCAGCTCCGCGACTCGCTCGTCGGCGACCACGGCGTCGCCCTGGACGTGCTCACGCGGCGCGAACCGGATACCGGCGGCCGCGAGCAAGACGTCGTCTGCGTCATGGGCACGCGCGTCGGCGACCTCTTCGTAGAGGGGACGGCGCCGCTCGTAGAGGAGCCTGAAGTCACTTTCGTTCTGCGCGAGCGGACGTCCCGAACCACTCGCTCGCTCCCACGCCGTGTCGATGTCCACCTCGACGAGGACGACGAGCCCGTCCTGCCTCTCCAGCAGGCCGGGCGTCTCGACCGCGCCGCCTCCGACCGCGACGACGCTCGGCACTCGGCGGCTGCATGCATCCGTCACGAAGTCCGCCTCCAGCTCGCGAAACGCAGCCTCTCCGCGCTCGGCGAAGAGGTCCACGATCGGGGCGTGGGCCTGCTCGATGTCGCGATCGACGTCGATGAACGGACGATCGAGCCGGCGGGCGACCTCTTGGCCGATCGTCGTCTTCCCCGCCCCCATGAAGCCGACGAGGACGAGATGGCGGCCTAGGGCGTGCGCCATTCGATCCGGCCGAGATATGCGGAGTGGGCGGTGACGAAGTCCTCGAGCGCGTCGCCGCCGAACTTCTCGCGGGCCGCACGCGCGAGCTCCCACGCGACCGCGGTCTCGGCGACGACCGCGAGTGCCTCCACCGCCTGCACGTCGCTTCTCTCGACGAGCGCTTCTCCCGGCTCGCCGCTGGCCAGATCGACCGAGCGCAGCGGCCGCATGAGCGTCGGCAGCGGCTTCATCGCCGCGCGAGCGACGACGGGCTCGCCGTTGGTCACCCCGCCCTCGAGCCCACCCGCGCGATTGGTTCCCCGACGGCGGCCCGGCTCGATTTCGTCGTGAGCCCCGGATCCACGTGCCCGAGCCAGGGCAAAGCCGTCTCCGATCTCGACGCCCTTGACTGCCTGGATCCCCATGAGCGCGGCCGCGAGCCGAGCGTCGAGCCGATCGGGCTTGTCGGCGTACGAGCCGAGACCCGGAGGGACTCCGGTGGCGACGACCTCGACGATTCCGCCCAACGTGTCGCGATCGGCGCGCGCTGCGTCGGTCGCTCCTCGCCAGCCCTCCTCGTCCGTCTCGCCGCCGATCTCGAGCACGTGTCCCGACACCGCAATTCCGATCGCGGCGAGGAGCGCCTTCGCGACCGATCCAGCAGCGACGTGGACCGCGGTTTGGCGGGCGCTCGCGCGTTCGAGCGTGTTGCGGACGTCCTCGTGGCCGAACTTCAGAGCCCCTGCCAGGTCGGCGTGGCCGGGGCGGGGGAGTGTGACCGGGTTCGTGCCCTTTCCACTCGGCCCTTCCGTGACCGGCCACGGGCTCATTGCGGCGGCCCAGTTCTTGTGGTCTCGGTTGCGGATCACGAGCGCAACCGGCGAGCCGAGCGTCAGCCCGTGGCGGAGGCCGGCAAGGACCTCGACCTCGTCGTGCTCCAGCGCTTGGCGCGGGCTCCGGCCGTAGCCCGCCCGTCGGCGGCGGAGGTCGTCGTCGATCCTCTCGCGCTCGAGTCGGAGCCCGGCTGGAAGCCCCGAGACGATCGCCACGAGCGCCGGGCCGTGGGACTCGCCTGCGGTGACGAGGTGAAGGCTCATTCAGGCAAGACTAGTGCCGCCCCGCGCTTGCGTCTCCGTTTGAAACGGCGGTACGCTCCCACCGTGAGCCACCCGACCGTCGCCTGGTGGTGCGTGCCGATGCGAGGCGGGAGCGTGTGCTGACGCACTTGGAGACAGCCCGTTTCGCCCGAGGCCTCGTCAGAGGCCTTTTTCGTTGTCGATGACGCCGACTGCAGCCATCCCGGCCGATCTCCTCACTCCGCTCGGGGCCTATCTACGTCTGCGCGGCGAGGGCCGCGGGAGCTTCCTGCTCGAGTCGGTCGAGCGCGGCCGGCTCGGTCGGAACTCGTTCGTCGGTCGGGGCGCCCGGCTCGTCGGGCTGGAGGAGGCCGAGCGGCTCGACATCCCCGTCGTCGGCTACGTCTCCTACGAGTACGCAGCCACCCTCGAGCCGACGGTGCCGATGCCGTCGGATGGGCCGGGGTTTCCCGAGAGCCGCTTCGTCGTCGTCGAGACCCTCGTGCGCTTCGACCACGGCGCGGGAGTCGCCGAGGTGCTCGTGGGGGATCGGGACCGCGTCGCCCGCACGCTCGCGGAGCCGCTCCTCGAGATCGCCGGGGGAATGGGTGAAAGCGGACCGCTGCGCCGCTTTCCGGCGCGAGAGCGCTACGAGGAGATGGTCCGGATCTGCCAGGAGCACATCCGTGCCGGCGATGCGTACCAGATCGTTCCCTCGCAGCGAGCCGAGCGGCCCACCTCGGCGACGCCGCTCGCGCTGTATCGGTCACTGCGTCGCGTCAACCCTTCGCCGTACCTCTTCCTGCTCGAGCTCGACGATCTCGCACTCGTGGGCTCCTCGCCCGAGCGGCTCGTCGCCTGCGAGAACGGCAGAGCGAGTATCTGCCCGATCGCCGGGACGACCACACCCGGCGACGGTGACGCGGAGCGTTTGCTCTCGTCCGAGAAGGACCGTGCGGAGCACGTGATGCTCGTCGACCTCGGTCGGAACGACCTGTCTCGCGTGTGCCGTGCCGGCACCGTCGAGGTCCTGCGCATGATGGACATCGAGCGTTTCTCGCATGTGTCTCACCTCGTCTCCGAGGTCGTGGGGGAGCTCCGCGCCGGCGTAACTCCCTTCGACGTGCTACGCGCCTGCTTCCCCGCCGGTACGGTCACCGGAGCACCCAAGGTGCGCGCCATGCAGATCATCTCCGAGCTCGAGAGCTACCGCAGGGGCCCGTATGCGGGGGCGGTGGGCTACGTGCTTCCCGGCGGGACGATGGACACCTGCATCGCTCTGCGCACGATCGTCGTCGCCGACGGAGTCGCTCGCCTGCAAGCCGGGGCGGGGATCGTGGCGGACTCGGAGCCGGAAGCCGAGCATCGCGAGTGCCTCGCCAAGCTGGCGGCGCTCGAGGCCGCGATCGAGCTCGCGGAGGCCGAGTACGCGTGAAGCTATTGCTGATCGACAACTACGACTCGTTCACCTGGAACCTCGTCCATCTCTTCGAGGAGCTCGGTGCCGAGGTCCACGTCTTCCGAAACGACGCCATCACGGTCGACGAGGCCGAAGCGCTTCGGCCCGAGCGGCTCGTCATCTCCCCGGGGCCCGGCAGGCCCGAGGATGCGGGCATCTCTGTCGAAGTCATCCGAGCCCTCGGTCCGACCGTGCCGACGTTCGGGGTCTGTCTCGGGCACCAGGCGATCGTCGAGGCGTTCGGCGGCCAGGTCGGCCAGGCGCACGACCTCCTGCACGGCAAGGCAAGCCGGGTGACTCTCGACGGCGCGGGCGTGTACGAAGGGCTGTCGGCGGAGATCGAGGCCGGTCGCTACCACTCGCTTGCGGCGGTCGAGGTGCCGGAGGAGCTGATCGTGACCGCTCGTACGTCCGACGGGGAGGTGATGGGTGTCAGACACCGCACTCACCGCATCGAAGGAGTTCAGTTCCACCCGGAGTCGGTGTTGACGCCGTCCGGCCCAACGATGGCCGAGAACTTCCTGCGCTGATCGCAGAGTAGTGCGGCCGGAGACCCGCGATCGGGTCCCCGGCTGCGCTACGGCGGCCCGGTCAGGAGGGCTCGGGCGCCGCGACGACAGCGGCTGCGGCCGTCGCGGATCGTGGGACGTGCGTGACGCCGAGGTGGCCGTGCGACTCGGTTCCGTAGCCGCCGGGGACGGGGATGTAGAACTCGGGATAGCCCCACATCCCGTGCTCGGAGACGTCGAGCCCGGCAGTCTCGGCTTCCGTGTCGGAGCGAATGCCGAACGTCACCTTCATCACCCAGAGCACGGCGAAAGAGGCGCTGAACGTGAAGGCCCCGACGGCGAGCAGCCCGAGCACCTGCACGCCGAGCTGGTGGAAGCCGCCGCCGTAGAACAACCCCGCAGTCCCGGTCGCCAGGCTCTCGGCCTGCGACGGAAGCGCCAGGAAGCCGAGCGAGAGCGTTCCCCAGACGCCCGCCATGCCGTGTGCCGCGATGGCGCCGATCGGGTCGTCGATGCGCGCGCGCTCGACGGCGAGCACGCCAAGCACGACGATTGCGCCCGCGACGAGGCCGATCACGATGGCTGCCCACGGGGCGACGAACGCGCAGGCCGCGGTGATCGCCACGAGGGCGGCGACCGCGCCGTTCAGCATCATCGACAGATCGGGCTTCCGGATCACGACCCAGGACGTGAACACGGCGCCGAGGACGCCGGCTGCGGCCGCGAGGTTGGTGTTCAGCGCGACGTATGCAAAGAACCCGACACCTCCGAAGTCGACGCTGAGCGTCGAGCCGGGGTTGAAGCCGAACCAGCCGAACCAGAGGATGATGACGCCGAGAGTGGTGAACGCCATGTTGTGTCCGGGAATCGCGTTCGGCTTTCCGTCCACGAACTTGCCGATCCGCGGTCCGAGCAGGAGCGCGCCCGCCAGGCCCGCGAGCGCTCCCTGGTAATGGACGACCGTCGAGCCGGCGAAGTCCTGCATGCCCTTCGAGAAGAGCCAGCCGTCGGGGCTCCAGATCCAGTGCGAGACGAGGGAGTAGAGGAGCGTGAACACGGCTCCGAACGCGAAGTAGACCCAGAGCTTGGTGCGCTCGGCCATCGCGCCCCAGACGATCGCGAGCGAGACGGCACAGAAGACGACCTCGAACAGGTAGCCCGCCGCCGCCGGAATCGCGCCGAACCACGAGAAGGGCGCCTCGCCGACCGTCAGGAGCTCGTCGATGGACGGCAAGAAGCCGGAGCCGCCGACGAAGCCGTTGCCGCCGTCGCCGAACGCGATCCCGAACCCGACCACGAAGTAGACGAGCGAGGCGAGAGCGAAGATCAGGACGTTCTTCGCGGCGATGTGACCGACGTTCTTCATGCGCGTCAACCCGGCCTCGAGAAACGCGAACCCCGCCTGCATGAACATCACGAGAATCGCCGCGACGACCACCCACACGGTGCTCGTCGCGATCGCCAGATCCTTGGTCGTCATCCGATCTCCACCTCCTCGAGGGTCTTTCCGGTTCGGTTGTGCGTGACGTCCTGCACGGGGCTCGTCCAGACGATTCCGTCCCCGGACTCGTTCCCGCTGCGGGCTGCGTCCACGATTGCGGCGACCACGCCGTCGGCCAGCTCGTCGCTCACGACGAACGTGAGGAACGCCTTCGGCAGGAACCGCGACTCGAAGATCCGCCCGCGGTACTCGTGGGTGATCCCACGTTGTCGCCCGTGTCCGATCGCCTCGACGACCGTCACGCCGACGTGTCCGGTCTGGTCCTCCACGGCGTCGATGACGGTCTCGACGCGCTCGCGGATCACGACTGCCTCGACCTTGATCATCGCCGCCGGCCTCGCGTCTCCACCTCGACCTCCTTCCGGACCAACAAAAAAGCCCCAGGGCGACTACCCTGAGGCATCGGTGCCTTCCCCCACCGCCCTCCTTGGCGGCGAGAAGGGCGGCACATTAGCGGACACGACCGACGGAGGCAAGCGGGTACCTTTGGCGGCCATGCCGAAGACGCTCTTCGACCGGATCTGGGAGGCCCACGTCGTGCACGAGGCCGCCGGTGAGCCCGCGCTGCTGTACATCGACCTCCACCTCATCCACGAAGTGACCTCGGCTCAGGCGTTCGAGGGCCTCAGGTTCGCCGGTCGACGCGTGCGTCGCCCCGATCTGTCGCTTGCCACGATGGATCACAACGTCCCGACCGAGCCCGGGCCGGTGAGGGATCCGCTCGCGCGCGCGCAGCTCGACGCGCTGCGCGCGAACTGCGCCGAGTTCGGCGTCCCTGTGTACGGGACCGGAAGCGGCCGCGAGGGCATCGTGCACGTGATCGGTCCCGAGCTCGGGCTCACCCAGCCGGGGATGACAGTCGTCTGCGGCGACAGCCACACGTCCACGCACGGCGCGTTCGGGGCGCTCGCCTTCGGCATCGGCACGACGGAGGTCGAGCACGTCCTGGCCACGCAGTGCCTACCGAGGCTGAAGCCCAAGGCGATGCGGATCCTGTATCGCGGCGAGCTTCCCTTCGGCGTGACCCCGAAGGACGTCATCCTCGGCACCATCGGCCGGATCGGGGTCGGCGGCGGCGCCGGCCACGTCGTCGAGTACGCCGGCGAGCTGATGCAGGGCCTCTCCATGGAGGGACGCCTGACGATCTGCAACATGTCCATCGAGGCGGGTGCTCGTGCCGGGATGATCGCGCCCGACGACACGACGTTCGCCTACCTGGAGGGCCGACCGGGCGCGCCGACAGGCGCAGCTTGGGAGCAGGCTCTCGACCGCTGGCGCGAGCTACGGACGGACCACGACGCGCCGTTCGACCACGAGGTCGAGATCGACGTGACCGAGTTGGAGCCGCAGGTCACGTGGGGGACGAACCCGGGCATGGTCGCTCCGGTCGGCGGAGTCGTTCCCGACCCGTCGGAGGTGGACGACGCCGACGAGCGGGCGGCGATGGCGCGCGCGCTGGCCTACATGGATCTCACTCCCGGCACGGCCGTGCAGGACATCCGGCTCGATCGCGTGTTCATCGGCTCGTGCACGAACGCGCGGATCGAGGATCTCCGCGCCGCCGCCTCTGTCGTGGCGGGGAAGAAGGTCGATCCTGGGGTGCGCGCGATGGTCGTCCCGGGCTCCGCGACCGTGAAGCGCCAGGCCGAGGAGGAGGGTCTCGACCGCATCTTCGAGAACGCCGGCTTCGAGTGGCGTCGAGCCGGTTGCTCGATGTGCCTCGGGATGAACCCGGACGTGCTCGCGCCGGGAGAGCGCTGCGCGTCGACCTCGAATCGCAACTTCGAAGGCCGGCAGGGGCGCGGAGGCCGGACTCACCTCGTGAGCCCCGCCATGGCCGCCGCGGCGGCGATCACGGGGCACTTCGTCGACGTGCGCGAGTGGGAGGGGGTCGCGGCGTGAAGGCCTTCCGTTCCGTCACCGCGCGGGCGGCCGTGCTCGACCGGCCGGACGTCGACACCGACCAGATCATCCCCAAGCAGTTCCTCAAGCGGATCGAGCGCACCGGCTACGGCGAGTTCCTCTTCTACGACTGGCGCCAGGATCCGGACTTCGAGCTCAACCGACCCGGCTGCGACGGCGCGAGGATCCTGCTGACCGGGCCGAACTTCGGGTGCGGCTCCTCGCGCGAGCACGCCGCCTGGGCGCTGCAGGACTACGGCTTCGAGGTCGTCGTGGCGCCATCGTTCGGGGACATCTTCTTCTCGAATGCCGTCCAGATCGGGCTCGTGCCCGTGAAGCTTCCCCCGGCCAACGTGAAGGCGCTCATGCAGTCGGCGACCTCGGGGTTCGAGCTGACCGTCGATCTGGAGGCCGAGACCATCGCGGACTCCTCCGGTGAGTCGATCGGCTTCGAGATGGAGCCGTTCGTCCGCCACTGCCTGTTGAACGGTCTCGACGCGATCGCGCGCACGCTTCAGCACGAGGACGACATCGCGTCGTTCGAGGCACGCTCGGCCTCTCGGGTCGAGACGACCGCCCTGTGAGCTACCTAGCCGCCGGGCCCGCCGTCGCGCGAGACCTCCCGCTTCATCAGATCGAGGAGCTCGCAGAAGAGCTCGCGCAGTCCCTCCTCGGACAGCGGTCCGCGGTTCGCCGCGATGAGCTCGTCGAGAAGCTGGCGCTCCCGATCCGGATCGACGAAGGGAAGACCGTGCGCCTCCTTGTACTGCTTCAGCTGCGCCACGAGGTCGAGGCGGGCGTTGACCGCGTCGAGGATCGCGCGATCGAGATCCGAGATCTCGTCACGGAGCCGGCGGATGGGGGCGTGCGGCTGCGATTCGCTCATCGTCCGTCCGCGGGGTAGGAGCCGAAGACGCGGAGGCGCCTCGTCCTCTGGCGGACCTCCCCGAGAGTCTCGCTCACGATTGCATCGAGAGGGTGCCCGTCGAGCACGGCGTCGAAGCGATACCGCCACGGCGACTGTGGGATCGGACGCGAGACGAGCTGCAGCAGGTCGATGTCGTGACGGGCGAAGGGCTCGATGGCGCGGTGGAGCGCTCCGGGCTGGTGGTCGGTGACGAACGAGAACGCCGTTCGCCAGCGCGCGCCGTCGGCGTCCAGCCGCATGTGGGTCGCTATGGCGACGAACCGCGTATAGGCCTCGGGGTGGTCGCCCACATCGGGTGCGATCACGACCAGGTCATAGAGCGCGGCAGCACGCTCGCTCGCAATTGCGACCTCGGTCGGATCGCCGTGCTCGGCGACTTGAGCCGCGGCGTCGGCGGTCGTGGCCGCGGCGATGGCCGTCGCCCACGGCATCCTCGTGAGGAGCTGACGGCACTGGTCGAGGGCGACCGGGTGCGAATGGACGATGCGTATCCCCTCGAGCGGGATCTGCTCGGGGCCGACGAGGCAATGGCGGATCGGCAGGACGGTCTCCGCCGTGATCGCCAGCGGCGAGTCGTAGAGGAGATCATGCGTCTCGGCTACCGGTCCCGCCAGCGAGCTCTCGATCGGGAGGACGCCGAAGGCGATCCGCCCTTCTGCGACAGCCTCTGCGACCGCACCGAAGCTCGGCAGTGGAACGAGATCCGGATGCTCCGGGAACAGCCGGTCGCAGGCAGCAGCGCTGTGGGCGCCGTCGCGCCCGGGGTAGCAGACCGTGAAGGGCTGGCTGGGCTCGAGGGTCGAGTGCATCGCATCCGTGGTCGGAGGAGTCCCGCCTCGTCAGGTGGGCTAGCCGGCGGAGGCGGGTGGACGGAACGCCGACTAGCGCGCAGGGATGCGCGCGGCAAAGATGACGACCAAACCGAATGCCGCGCCGCGCGTCATGAGACGCACAGGCTAGGCACGCACTCGCACTGCGTCAACACCAGGTCGGTTATGGTGAGGTCGTGACCGGCGCGCCGAACACGGCTCCTCGCACCAGCTCGCTGCTTCGCGCCGGCTTGCTCCTCCTTCCCCGCTAGGGGAAGCGGCTCGTCGACATACACGTCCCTACCCGCACCCGCGGTGCGTCTGCAGACGACCCGAAGGAGCCCACGATGACCATGCCGCACTGGAAGTACCGACCGTACGCAACCGTCGATCTCCCCGACCGGGCCTGGCCCGACCGCGTCCTCGAGCGCGCGCCGATCTGGTGCTCGACCGACCTCCGTGACGGAAACCAGGCGCTCGTCAATCCGATGGACGCGGCACGCAAGCGCCGGTTCTTCGACCTGCTGCTCGCGCTCGGCATCCCGGAGATCGAGGTCGGCTTCCCGTCGGCGTCGAAGACGGACTTCGACTTCGTCCGCTTGCTCATCGAGGAGGAGCTGATCCCCGAGGGAACGACGATCGCGGTCCTGACGCAGGCGCGCCCGGAGCTGATCGAGCGCACGTACGAGGCGATCGGCGGCGCGAGACGCGCGATCGTGCATCTGTACAACTCGACCTCCGTCACCCAGCGCCGCGTCGTCTTCCGGCTCGACCGCGCCGGAATCACCGAGCTCGCCGTCCGCGGGGCGCGGTTGTGCAAGGAGCTCGCTGCACGGGTCGACGGCGAGATCGTGTTCGAGTACTCGCCCGAGAGCTTCCATCACACCGAGCTCGACTACGCGCTCGAGATCTGCGAGGCGGTCGCGGAGGAGTGGGCGCCCACACCTGACGACAAGATGATCGTCAACCTGCCGACGACCGTCGAGCAGTTCCCGCCGAACGTCTACGCCGATCGGATCGAATGGTTCGGGCGACACTTCTCGAAGCGGAACTCCGTGATCCTCTCGGTGCACCCGCACAACGACCGCGGCACCGCGGTGGCGACGGCCGAGCTGGGCCTGATGGCCGGCGCCGAACGCGTCGAGGGCACCCTCTTCGGCAACGGCGAGCGAACGGGCAACGTCGACCTGATCACGATCGCGCTGAACCTGCTGACGCAAGGCGTCGATCCACGGCTCGACCTCTCTCGCATCGACGAGGCGCGGGGCGTCGTCGAGGAGTGCAACGAGATCCCGGTCCACCCGCGTCATCCGTACGTGGGCGAGCTCGTGTACACGGCCTTCTCCGGCTCCCACCAGGACGCGATCAAGAAGGGGATGTACTCCCAGGAGCGGTCGGGCTCCGAGCTCTGGGACGTCCCGTACCTGCCGATCGACCCGAAGGACGTCGGGCGCGACTACGAGGCGATCATCCGGGTCAACTCCCAGTCGGGGAAGGGTGGCGTCGCGTACCTCATGGAGGTGGAGCACCACCTCGAGCTGCCTCGCGGACTGCAGGTCGACTTCGCGCAGAAGGTGCAGGCGATCACCGACGCCCGCGGCGGCGAGCTGACTGCCGCCGAGCTGATGGACAGGTTCCGCGAGCACTACCTCGACCACGTCGCGCCCTACGAGCTCGGCGGTCACTCCCACTCGAGCGAGGGTGGCGCCGACCGGATCGCCGCAAACGTTCTCGTCGACGGTGAGGAGCGGATCCTCGAAGGCGAGGGGAACGGTCCGATCGATGCGCTCGTGAGCGCGCTTCGGGGCGGGCTAGGCGTGGACGTGCACGTTCTCGACTACCACGAGCACGCGATGAGTCGCGGCGAGGACGCGACGGCTGCCGCGTACGTGGAAGCGGACGTCGACGGTGGCGTCGTCTGGGGCGTCGGCATCCACTCGTCGATCGTCACCGCGTCGCTCCGCGCGGTGCTGAACGCCGTGAACCGCGCCGTCGCGCTCGGGTCGGCGCAGCAGTCGGCTGCTGCCTTCGATCGGCAGTAGCCGGACTAGGCGGCGAGCGCCGACACGACCGAGTCTGCGTACTCGGTAGTCGACGCGCGGCCGCCGAGGTCGGGAGTCGGCGCGTTCTCCATGGCCGACACGACCGCGCCTTCCAGGGCACGTGCTTCGGCGCTGCGACCGAATCCGTGCTCGAGCATCAGCGCCGTCGACCGCAGCATCCCGGCCGGGTTCGCGATTCCGCGCCCGGCGATGTCCGGAGCTGAGCCGTGCACGGGCTCGAAGATGCCCGGGCCGCCGTCGCCGAGGCTCGCCGAGGGAGCGAGGCCGAGACCCCCGGTCATCGCGGCGGCGAGGTCGGACAAGATGTCCCCAAACATGTTCTCGGTGACGACGACGTCGAACCGCTCGGGAACGCTCGCGAGCTGCATCGCGGCGTTGTCGACGAGCATGTCCTCGACGGCGACGTCCGGGAAGTCAGTCGCGACCTCGTGGACGACACGACGCCAGAGTCGCGAGGTCTCGAGCACGTTGGCCTTGTCGACGGACGTGAGCTTCTTGCGGCGTGAACGGGCGAGCGCGAACGCGCGGCGCGCGATGCGCTCGACCTGGCTGGGGTGGTACTCGCACGTGTCGAAGACGGTGCCGTCGTCTCGGACACCGCGCGCGCCGAAGTAGAGGCCGCCGACCAGCTCGCGCACGATCAGAGCGTCGACGACGCCCTGCTGAGCCGGACGCAGATTCGTGTAGACGTCGAGCTCCGCGCGCAGGCGAAGCATCCCTTGCTCCGGCCGGACGTCGGCGGCGTCGAACTCGGGGTCGCCGATCGGCGCTTTCAGCACTGCGGCCGCGGACCGGCACGAGGCGAGGGTCTCCTCGGGGAGGGGGTCGCCGCTCGCGCGGATCGCGGCGGCGCCGAAGACGAGGTCCTCGAGCTCGAGGTCGGGAGTGAGCTCGCCGAGGACACGCTGAGCGACCGCCATCACCTCCGGCCCGATGCAGTCCCCGGGCAGGCAGGCGACGCGCTTGTTGTCAGGCCGCTGCGATGCCGAGTGGCTCATCGGCCGCGAGCCTAGCGGCGAGCGCGACGACGTCGCCGATCACGACGAGAGCCGGCGCTTGCATGCCCGCAGCGCAGCTCGCGAGGTCCGCGAGCGGCGCGATCACCGTGCGTTAAACCGGAAGCGTCCCGTGGGCGACGACGGCGGCCGGCGTCGAGGGCGGCTTCCCGTGAGCGATGAGACCCTCGGCCAACGCGGCGAGCGAGCCGAGCCCCATGAAGACGGCGTCCCCGGAGCTCCGGCGAGGCACGTCAGATCGAGGCTCTCGACGTCGTGTCCCAACAGGATCGTCACCTGCGAGGCGACTCCTCTGTACAGACCCCACCACTGGAGGCGCACCATGTCCTCCTCCGGGACGCTCTCGTAGCCCGCCGCGATGAGGGCGGGCAGATCGTCACGGAAGCCGAGCGGCGAGCGCTCCTGCTTCAGCCTCTCGACCGGGTTGCACTTGAGCACGAGCTCCCAGGTCGCCTCGGGTTTCGCGGTACGCGTCGATTGGGCCCTGGTGCCATCGGCTCGGCGTCGCTCCGTCCGTCGGGAGTGGGCTGGCCCCCCGGGGGGGGGCCCCCCCCCCCCCCCCCCCGGGGGCCCGCCCCCCGCGCCCCCCCCAGGGGGGGGCAACCCGCCCCCGCCGG